>NZ_BLPF01000002.1:1320793-1981189 GCF_011764425.1 Phytohabitans houttuyneae | reverse complement strand
GGATCCAGCCGGGCCAGGCCGGATCCGGAAGACCCCGGAGATGAGCTACCGCGACGTCCGCCGTGGTCCGGACCGTCGCTCCCGCGGCCTCGCCCTCCGCGCCCGGTCACGGTCTCGAGCCAACCCCGACCTCACGGTTGATCAGGGACCTCGTGCGCGGCCGGCAGGGGATCCGGTCGATCAGGGACCTCGTGGGTTGGACACGCCGGCCGACACGCCCACCGACTCCCTGATCAACCACCGGTGTCGGGCTCTTGGGGTGGGCCAAGCGATCGCGGAGGGTGAGGCCGCGGGAGCAGCGGTCCGGACCACCGCGGGCGTCGCGGTAGCTCGGATCTGTTTCGGTGTGAACCCACAGCTCCTCGCCGGGCGTGTCCGGCCGCCACAAGGCGGACCGAGTCGTTCGCAATCGAACACGGCGCGCGAATTTCACCCGAACGAAACCCAGGATGATCGTGGCCCGGGTATCGTCCCAGCATTCTCGACGACATCGACCCGTTCATCGGCACAGCCGCGACCGACCTGCCCCGAGGCGGCGGTCTCGCCTCCACGTGGTGGTGGCCCAAGCCCCAGGTGGGTAACACGCACCCGGGCGCCACCTCCCCGCTGGGGATGGTCTCCGCGTGCGCGTACTCGGGCGCCTACCCGACGGGGTACGGGCGGTACACGAAGAACACCGAGGGCCTGCCCGAGGAGATGTACGACCGGCTCCAGGCGTCCGGCTTCACCCACTTCCAGCAGTCCGGCACCGGCGCGATCCGCAAGTACTACAACTACGTGCGGGTCACCCCGATGGTGGAGCCGCTGGACGTGCTCGGGCAGGCGTGGGGGCTGTCCGACGAGGTCGCCGAGGCGGGGTACTACGCGGCGACGCTCGGCACCGGGGTGCGCTGCGAGCTGACCGTCGGCGCCAAGGTGGCGGTGCACCGGTACACCTTCCCCGAGGCGCGCAGCGCCCGCATCGTGGTCGACCTCTCCTGCGGCGGGCTGGACATCGAGCTCGGCCGCACCGTGCCGCTGCGCGCCCAGGTGGAAAACATGGGCCAGGGCCGCGCGCAGGGCACGGTCGTGATGGAGGGCGTGCCGCTTTCGGTGTACCTGGAGGTGGACAGCCCCGGCTGGCGCCCGATGCTCTGGTACGACCGGCGGCTCATCGACGGCGGCACCCGCCTGGACTTCGACAGCATCCGGCACACGACGCTGCGCCCGTTCGGCATGCTCTTCATGGGCCCGGCGACCGCGGGCCAGACCATCGAGGTGCGGCTCGGCTTCTCGCTGCGCGGGTGCGACCAGGCCCGCCGAAACCTCGAGCGCGAGTGCTGGCCGACGCAGCCCGCGTTCGAGGCGGTGCACGCCGCCACCCGCACCCGCTGGGCCGACCACATCGACCGGGTCCGGGTCGAGGGCGGCACGCCCGCGCGGCGCACGGTGATGGCGACCGCGCTGTACCACTCGCTGATCAAGCCGTGCTTCGCCGACGACGAGAGCCCGTTCTGGCCCACCGCCGGGCCGTACGCGTTCGACATCTGCACGATGTGGGACATCTACAAGACGCAGCTGCCGCTGCTCGCGGCGATCGTCCCGGACCGCGCGACGGACCTGCTGGAGTCGCTGATCCGGGTGTGCGAGGAGGAGGGCAACTTCCCCAACGGGTACCGGATGGCGCGCGGCGCCGACCGCTTCTTCCGCCAGGCGAGCGCGCTCGCGCACACCGCGCTGGCCGACGCCCACGCGCTGGGCCGGCCCGGCGTCGACTGGAGCTGGGCGCTCGTGCACATGGTCGACGACCTGCGCCGGCTGTACGGCGAGGACTTCTTCGAGCACGGCGTGGTGCACCCGATCACGCACACGCTCGACCTGGCGTACGCGCACTACTGCACCGCGCAGGTGGCCCGCGCGCTCAACGACCGCCGCCTCGCCGACGACCTCGAACGGCGCAGCTGGCAGTGGTCCAACGCCTTCGACCCGGACACCGGGCTGCTGCGCGACTCGGACTTCTACGAGGGCGGCAAGTGGAACTACTCGTTCCGCCTGCTGCACGACATGGCCGGGCGGATCGCGCTGGCCGGCGGCGACGCGGCGTTCGTCGAGATGCTCGACCGCTTCTTCGGCTTCGGCGCCGCGCCGGTCAAGCAGCCCGGCCTGCGCCCCTCGCCGGTCGAGATGGCCGCCGGGTTCGCGCTCAACCGCTTCGAGGGGCTGAACAACGAGCCGGACATGGAGGTGCCCTGGGCCTACCACTACGCCGGCCGCCCCGACCGCACCGCCGAGGTGGTGCAGGCGGCGCTGGCGTGGCAGTTCGGCACCGGCCCCGGCGGGCTGCCCGGCAACGACGACTCCGGCGCGCTCAGCTCCTGGTACGTGTGGGCCTCCATCGGCCTGTTCCCGGTGGCCGGGCAGAGCCTCTTCCTGCTCAACGCGCCCGCGTTCGAGCGCGCCACCCTGCGGGTGGGCGACGAGGAGCTCGTCATCGAGACGAGCGGGCACCGCGGGACGCCCATCGGTGCCGACGGCATCGGCGACGAGCCGCCGACGCAGTACGTCCAGTCGGCCACCCTCAACGGCGAGCCGCTGCACACCACCCACCTCAGCGCCGCCGCCGTCCACCGCGGCGGGCGGCTGCACCTGCGGCTGGGCACCCAGCCGTCGTCCTGGGGATGCGAGACCCGACCACCTTCCCACTCCCCGCCCCCTGAGGAAGCGCCATGAACCAACCCTCCCGCCGCCTCGTCATCGTGGTCAGAGCCGACCCGGTCATCTGCGGCCACGCCGGCGAGGCACGCAACCTCGCCGAGGTCGCGCTCACCCGCGGCTTCGACGACGTGCGCCTGCTGACCTGGCCGATACCGGCGCTCCAGGCGGCCGGGCTCCCGCTCAAGCCGCTGGACCGCCTGCTGCCGTACAGCCCGGGGATCACCGTGGAGCGGCCGGAGCCGGTGGGCGACTACCGGGTGCCGGACGGGCGGCACATCGCCGGCCTCACCGGCCGCCTGGTCGAGCTGCTCGCCGAGCGCGTGCCCACCACCTGCCTGTCCATGTACCTCGTACCGCACACGACGGTGGTCAACGACGCGGTCACGGCGGCGCGGGCGGCCGGCTTCGCGCCGGACGTGCGCACCGTCGCCAAGGCGGTCGGCTCCGACGTCACCAACGTGATCAGGTCATGCCTGCGCGAGGGGCGCCTCGGCGCGGCCACGGTCCTGTTCACCACGTTCCTCGCCAGCGATGCGCTGGTCGCGGTCTCCGAGTACACCCGGGACGAGATCATCGCCTCGGCGCAGGAGGTGGACGCGCACTGCGGCACGTCGTTCGCCGAGGAGTGCCGGCGCCGGGTGACGGTCAGCTACCCGCCGATCGACGCCTCGGCGTACCTGAACCTCGACCCGGCCGAGGTCGACGCCGCGCTCGCCCGGCGCGGCCTGACCCGCGGCGGCTACATCCTCTTCCTGTCCCGGGTGGCCCGGGCCAAGGGCATCTACGACCTGATCATCGCGTACGGCCAGATGCGCTGCCGCGACAAGGTGCGCCTGATCGTCGCCGGCACGGGCCCGGCGCTGGAGCACGTGCAGGCGATGTCCAAAGAGGACGAGCGGATCACGTACCTGACCGACGTGGACGACGTCGAGAAGCCGCTGCTGATGGCGGGCTGCGCCGCGTACGTGCTGCCGACCAAGCCGGAGCCCGACTTCGTGGAGACGTTCGGCATCGCGCTGGCCGAGAAGATGCTCGCCGGCGGCGGTCCGATCGTGACCACCCTGACCGGCGGCACCGGCGAGGCGGTCGGCGACACGGCGGTCATCGTCGAGCCGGGCGACATCGCCGCCCTGGCCGAGACCGTCGACCGCGTGGTGCTCGACATGTCCGAGGCGGAGAAGCGCGACCTGGAGGTGCGGGCGCGGGCCCGCGCCATGCTCTTCGACCGCGGCGTCGTCTTCGACGGCCTCTTCCCCTCCGCGGAGCCCGCCACCGCCATCGGCTGACGCCGGCACCCGGGGCTTTGTCCGATCGAGGACAAAGCCCGGGTGTGCCTGGGCTTCGACCGCCCGTCCGACGTGGACGGTGGTACAACGCTGTGCATGTCGTGGCGTGAGTTCCTCGACGGTGCCGCCTACCCTCTGGCCGCGGCGCTGCTGTTGTACCTCGGGCTGCTGTCGTTCGGCGCGGCCGGCTACGTCGTCCAACGCCTTATGACCGGCTACTCGGCGGTGGTAGCCGTCTTCGTCCGCGCCCGGGGACGGCGGCGCACGCCGGTGACGGGTTGGTTGGTTCTCATCGTGGCGCTCGTCTTCCCGGGAGCGTACATCTATCTCGCGGTGTCAGAGCTGGCGCGCTGGTTCGAGGTTCCGGCCGCCGGTGCCCGAGTGGTCGGGGCCGCCGGCGCCGCCGGCGCGATCCTGATCTTCATCGACGGCTTGGCATTCGCCGCGCGCCCACGACCGCGGCCGTGGCGGCTGACGCTCGCCGACGCCCGGCTGCCGGCGGTCTTCGCCCAGCTGCACCGGAGCGGGCGGCTGCGGGTCGCGCTGCAGATTTACTGGGGCTCGATGTGGGCCGCTGTGCCGACCGTCGTCACTCCGCTCGTCTGGATCGCCGCGGTGAGCAAGGCGAACGCGCTCCGGCCGGTCACGCCGGACACCTTCACCGGCATGGTCGTTGGCACGCTCGCGGTGACGGCCATCGGGGTGTGCGAGGTCTTTCTGTCGCCGCCGAGCCGGCGGCTGCCCGCCGCGGCGGCGCTCGTGGCGTTGGGCGGTATCGATCACATGGCAAAGGGCCGGACCCAGCGCCCTGGCCCGATTTCCGCCAACGGCGATCCGCTGGCCTGGTACCGGCCGCGGCTACTCGCCATCGGGGTGCTCATCGACCGTGAGGCGAGGCGGCTGGATTCGGCCACCCGCGGGCTGGGCCAGCATCCGGTGGCCGCGATCCTGCGCGCCGGCGCCGCCCGACTGCGCCACTTCGCCACCGGCGAGCAGTCCCTCGTGAACCGGCTCCCGGACGACATCCGCGAGCTGGTGACCACGCTGATGGTCGTGCTGGCCGGACCCGCGCGGGGCGAGCCGTACCGGGAGCTGGCGACGATGGTCGGCGCGTTCGACGCCGAAGGGCGTTCGGCGCCGATGCCACGGCGCCGGTGGCCGTCGCTGGAGACCGCCCTCACCCGGGTCGGGCAGGGCTCGGAGGCCCTGCACAAGGTCCTGATCCTGCTCCTTCTCGGCGGGGTCGCCATGCTTGTGTTCCTCGGCCGGATCGAGCTCGGCGACCTGGGCGGCATCCTCCCGCCGTGACGCTGACCCGGGCGCCGTCCGCCCCGGTGATCGCGCTCGCCTCGGGCGCGGTCACCAGCGCAGTTCGAGGCCGAGCGGACCGCGCACGTTGACCGACGCCCGGAGCGCGCCAGCGCGTAGAACGGGTACGGGTCGTCGAGGTGGGCGCCCAGCGGGGTCGTAGCTCTCGGCGAGCTGGCTACCGGTCATCCCGGCTCCTGTTCGAAGAGCACCACGCCGTTGCCGCCGACCGCGATGTACCGGCCGTCCGGGCTGAACCGGGCCGAGCGCGGCTCGAAGGTGAGGGCGAGCGTCCGCTGGGCGGCGCCGGGTGCGGTGGGGTCCCAGATCCGCACGGGGTACGCGGTGAAGACCGGGCCGAAGCCGGCGGTGAGCACGCGCTCGCCGTCGGGGCTGAAGTCCACGACGGGCACCTCGCCGGGCTGGGCCTCGGCGAGGGTGGCCTGACGCCGGCCGGTTCGGGTGTCCCACAGCAGGGCGCCGCCGGTGTCGCTGCCCGTGACGACGGTCCGGCCGTCCGGGCTGAACGCCACCGCGTGTGCTGGTCCACTGTGGTCGGTGAAGGTCGGGTCGCGGCCGGCGGACGAGTCCCACAGCCAGAGCCCGTCGAAGCCGGCCGCCGCCAGCGCCGTACCGTCGTGGTTGAAGTCGACCGCCAGCACGCTCTTGCCGCCGGCGGCCGCGAGCCTGCTGGTCCGCAGGCCCGCCGCCACATCCCACACCTGGACCTCGTCGCCCACCGCCACGGCGAGCCTCTGCCCGTCCACCGTGGACGCGAGCGCGCCCGGGTTGGCGCCGACGGTCAGGGGCCGCGCGAACTGGGTGCGGTCCGAGACGTTCCAGATCCGCACCTCGCCCCGGTCGCCGGCGACGGCCAGCCGCGCGCCGTCCACGAACGCCACCGCCGTGACGGTGCCGACGCCGGCGACCAGCGAGCTGCCCAGCTGGAGCCGTTTCCCGACGTCCCAGATCTGCACCGTCTGGTCGCCGTCGTTGACCGCGAGCAGTTTGCCGTCCGGGCTGAACTCCACGTCTCGCACGACCCGCCCGCCGGTGGCGAGCACGTGCTGCCGGAGCACGGTGGAGGTGTCCGGGCCGCCGCCGATGCCGAGCGCCGGCAGCAACCGGGGCACGGCCAGCACGGCGACCGCGACCACGAGCCCGGCCAGCGCCAGCGCGGCCAAGGCCCGCCTGCGCCGCGGCACCCGCGGTGCGGTCCGCTCCGGCGCGACCTCGTCGACCGGCGGCGGGTGCGGTGCCGGGTCCTGGGCTGGAACGGGGTGCGGGGCTGAGGCCGGGGCCGGGGTCGGCATCCGGGGCAGGGGGCCGAGCGCACCCTCGGCGACCACGAGCTCCGGCTGCTCGACCACGGTGGGCGCGACGCCGAACTCGCGGTGCAGCAGCGTCGCCGCCAGCGGCAGCCGGCTCGCGCCACCGACCAGGAAGACCGCCGCCACCGCGCCCGCCGGCACGCCGGCCGCGTCCACGGCGGCGCGGGCCGCGGCGACGGTGCGGGCCACGAGCGGGGTGGCGAGGCGCTCGAGCTCCTCGCGCCCCAGCGGGAGGTCCTGTTCGAAGAGCGGCACGTACACGGAGGTGCGCGGTGCGCGGGACAGCATCTCCTTGGCGGTGCGCACGTCCTCCCACAGCTGCCAGGCGGCCCGCCGGTCGGCCGATGACGCCGGCACGGTCAGCCGCCGCCAGGTCGCCGCGTCCCGCGCGGCCAGCGACTCGCCCAGCCCGGCGACCACCGCCGCGTCGATGTCGGCGCCACCCGTCTCGGCCAGCCCTTCGACCGCCAGCAGCGCGAACCCGTCCCGCGTGCGGCGCACCACCGATGCGTCGAAGGTGCCGGCGCCGAAGTCGTACACGACCGCGCACGCACCCTCCGCCAGCCACGCACCCTGCGTACCGATGAAGTACCCGGCGGCCGCCACCGGCTCCGGCACCACCTCTTCGACCACGAGCCCGGCGCGGGACGCGGCGGTCGCGAGCAGGTCCCGCCGCGGCGGACCCCAACCGGCCGGGCAGGTGAGCACCGCGGCCGTCACCGGTGTGCCGGCGACCCGTCCGGCCTCGTCCCGCACCCGGGCGAACACCGCCGCCACGAGGTCGGCCACCGGCACCTCCACGTCGCCGAGCAGCACCGGCGTGGAGGCGCCCACCAACCGCTTGGGCGCGGGCTCGAAGCAATCCGGCCGGCTCCGCGCGGTGTGCCGCGCGTCGCGGCCGGTCGACAGGCCCGCCCCCGGGTCCGCGCAGACCCCGGACGGCAGCACCGGTGAACCCTCGAACAGCAGCGGCCGGGCCCGCCCGTCCGGCCACGCCAGGACGGCCGTCGTGTTCGAGGTGCCGAAGTCGATGCCGAGCCGGAACCGAGGGGTCACCGCACCAACGATAGGGCTCAGGTCTTCTTTGGACGGTCCAGCAGAAGGTCGGCGGCGCGGGACAGGACCTGGGCGCGGGTGCGGCCGCCGTGGTCGGCGGCGAGGAAGTGCTCGCCGATCGCGACGCAGAAGGCGATCAGGCTGCGGGCCTCGACCTCGTCGGGGTCGGGGCAGAAGGTGCCGATCATCTCGCGCAGCAGCCCCATGCGCCGGTTGTCCACCCGGCGCAGGCGGGCGGCGACCGCCTCGTCGCGGCGGGCCCAGTCGCGCACCGCGAGGTCGATCGGCAGGAGGCGGTCGCTGGAGAACGTGAGCAGCCCCGCTCGCTTGATCTTCGTACGCGGGTCGCCGCCCTCCCGCTCGACGCGTTCGAGCACCTCGTCGGTGCTCTCCCGCTCCCAGGTGTCGAGCATCGCCTCGAGCAGCGCGTCCCGGTCGGCGAAGGAGCCGTAGAAGCCGCCCTTCGTGACGCCGAGGTTCTTGGCCAGCACCTCCACGCGTACGGCGTCCGGCCCGCCCTCGGCCAGGGCCCGCAGCCCTTCCTCGACCCACCGCTCACGCGTCGTGCGCGTCGCGCCCACGATGTGCCCCACCTCTCATATACGCCACCGTATAAACGGTCTAGCCTGCTTCTTATACGGCAGCGTATACAAGAGCGGAGGCTGTGACATGACCACCCGCACAGTAGAGAGCGCCGTCTGGACCCACGACCTGCCGGCGCCCGTGCGCGCACTCAGCGCGTTGCCCGCCGTCGACTACTGCGACCGGTTCAGCCTCGCCACGGACGTGGTGGCGACGCCGGAGCGGTGGGCGCGGGCGATGTTCGGCGACGTGCCGAGCCCTGGCGAGATCCTGGTCTGGCGCGTCATCCTGGGCCTGCGCCTCAGCCCCGGCCGGTCACCGTCCACAGTGGCCGGCTGGCGGATCGGCGGCCGCGGCGACGGCTGGATCCGGCTGGAGGCCGCCTCCTGGTTCCTGGCCGCCAACATGGTCGTGCGGGCCGAGGGCGGGGAGGCGTCGCTCGTGACCTACGTGCGCTACGCCCGCCCGCCGGCCAGCGTCGCGTGGCCGGTCCTCTCCGCCCTGCACCGCCGCCTGGTCCCCGGCGTGATCCGCGCCGCCGAAACGAGGATCCAGCACGAGATGTGAGCCTTCTGGAGAAGATCCAACCCGAAACAGATCCGGGCTACCGCGATGCCCGCCGCGGTGCAGACCGTTGCTCCCGCGGCCTCACCCTCCGCGGTCCCTCAGCTCACCCCAAAGTGCCCGCTCCCGCGAATCCAGGGGAAATCTCGAAGCTCACCCCGCCCGCACCCGATCGCACGGTGGACGGACCCCGCGCGGCGGTGGGGGACACGACGGGCCGGATGGGCGTCTACGGTGCGGGACTCGCGCGGGCGAAGGAGGTGGTCGTGCGGCGCAGGGCCAGGGCGGACAGGGCGAGCGCCACCGCCGCCGTCGCGGCCGAGCACCACATGATCGCGGTGAACGTGCGCGGCGCCACCCACTCGGTCGTCACCACCAGGACGGCGCAGGCCACCCAGAGCCCGGCGGACGGCCAGCGCGCGCCCGCCGCCACCTGTGCGTTGACCACCACGAACACCAGCGCGTACAGGGCGCCGGTCAGCGCGAACACCGGCGCGTACCGGCCCAGGTCGGCGTAGTCGGGCCCGCCGGCCAGGCGGAAGGCGAGCGCGCCGGCCACCGCCGAGGCCGTGACCAGGAGCAGGCCGGAGGCGGCCACGAGTGCGGTGGCCACCACCAGGCTGCGGCGGCTGCCGCGCGCGAGCCTGGGCAGCGCGATCACGGTCACCACCTGCGGCGCCCAGATCGCGCCCTTGGTCAGCACCGTGCCGACCGCGTAGGCGCCGGACGCCGCCGCCGGGAGCAGGTGGCGGGCCAGCAGCAGGTCGGCGTACGAGGCGACGAGCATCGCCAGCGTCGCCGAGCTGGCGGTGACCACCTGCCGCACGGTGATCCCGCCGCCCGCCGACCCTTGGGAACGGGTCCGGGCGAGGAGGGCGAGCGCGGGCGGGATCAGCAGCGCGGTGAGGGTGCCGGCCAGGACGGAGCCGGTCAGGCCGGCGCCCAGCGCGAGCCCGGCCACCAGCCCGCCGTACCGGCCGAGGGACAGGATGCCCATCCCGACCGCGAGGCGCATGAACCGCTCGTCGCCCTGCATCTCGCCCAGCCAGCGGCCGGCGGCCACGATCGCGCCGGTGTAGACCGCCAGCAGCGGGATGACGGCGAACGGCAGGTCGAGCAGCCCGCCCGCCACCGGAGTCAGCGCGACCACCACGGCGGCGCAGGCCGCGGCGGTCAGCCAGCCCACCCGGCCGGCCGGTGCGTCCGGGTGGCGGGCGCGGTGGACGGCGACGGCGATCTGCAGCCCCAGGCCGGGCACGCCGACGATCGAGCCGATCGCCGCGACGGTGGCCAGCGCGCCGAGGTCGCCGGCGCTCAGCTGGCGGGCGCCGACCACCGGCACCAGGTACGCGGCCGCGCTGGAGACGGCACCGGCGACGGCGACGGCGGCACCGGCCACGCCCACGCGGCGGCGCCGGATCGCCTCAGCCTGTGCCATCGTCACCTCGCAGCCGCGCTCGCGGATCCAGTGCAGGTTACTGATGAGAAACTTGGCGGTCCACCCGGTCGCTGAAAAGGCGGCGGGGCGGCTAGTGTTCCCCACCATGGCCGGCACCTTGTCATCGACGCTGAGCGCGCGATTCGCCGCGGGCATGCCGGCGGGTCTGGTGGGCTCGGCGATCCGGACCGTCTACCCGCGGGTGGAGCCCGAGCTCGCCCGCCTCGCCTCGTACGCGCCGCGCGGCGGGACCGCCGTCGATGTCGGCGCGTGGTACGGGCCGTGGACGCGGGGCTGCGCCGCCTCGCCGACCAGGTGGTCGCGCTGGAGCCCGCCGCCGAGCTGGCCGGCCTGGTCGCCGCCGCCTACCCGGACGTGCGGGTGGTGCGGGCGGCCGCCTCCGACCACGTGGGCACGGCGACGCTCTACCTGCCCGACGGCGGCCCCGGCGTGGGTACGTCCTCTGTGGAGCATGGCGAGGGCCGGCCGGTGGAGGTGCCCCGCGCGACCGTGGACAGCCTGGAGCTGACCGACGTGCGGTTCATGAAGATCGACGTCGAGGGGCACGAGCTGCCGGCGCTGCGCGGCGCCGAGCGGACGATCCGGCGGGACAAGCCCCTGCTGCTCGTCGAGGTGGAGGAGCGGATCCAGCCGATCGAGCCGATCCTCGCCATGCTGGGCGGCTGGGGCTACCGGGCGTACGTGATGCCCCGCGACCGCTGGCTGCCGCTGGCCGAGTTCGACCTCGTGGCGCACCAGCGCGCGGCGGTCGGCCGGGTGCGGCACAGCTTCGCCCGGCGGGTCGTCGCGCCCTGGCCGAGGTACGTCAACCTGGTGCTGTTCCGTCCCAGCGAGCGCAGCGAGTCCCGCCCCGAGGAAACCGCATGAGCGTGGACACGGCGCCCGCGCCGGCGCCGCGGGCCACCGCGACCGTCGCGGTGCCCGCCTGGATCGCCCGCGACCCGCTGCACGTGGTGGCGGCGGTGCTGATCGCCGCGAGCGTGGTGTGGCGGGCCACGATCACCACCCGCGGGTACCTGACGGCGGACGACTTCCCGCTCATCGCGCAGGCGGACGAGGCCGGCCTCAGCCTCGACCACCTCTTCGAGCTGTACAACAACCACCTCATGCCGGCCGGGCGGCTGGTCCTCTGGGTGACCCACCGGCTGACCGGGTTCGACTACTGGCCGTACGCGACACTCATGATCATCGGCCAGCTCGCGGTGGCGGTGGCGTTCTACCGCCTGCTGCGGCTCATGCTGCCGGCGACGTGGGCGCTGCTGGTGCCGCTGTGCCTGTTCCTGTTCTGCCCGCTCACCCTGGAGATCAGCGCGTGGTGGGCGGTCGGCATGAACCTGCTGCCGATGCAGCTCGCGATGATCATGGCGCTCGCGGCACAGGTGCGGTACATCCGGACGCGCCGGCGCCGCCACCTGGCCTCGCTGGCCGGGTGGGTCGTGTTCGGGCTCGTCTTCTTCGAAAAGTCGCTGCTCGTCGTCGCCCTCGTCTTCCTCGTCACGGTCTGCCTGTACTCGCCCGGCGGCCCGGTGCGGGCGGTCGTGACGGCGATCCGCCGGTGGCCGCTGTCGTGGCTGGTGCTCACCGTCATCTCGGCGGCCTTCCTCGCCGGCTACCTGTCGCTGTCGACCTCGTCGCTGCGCGAGCCGACCTCCAGCGGCGAGGTGGGCACCTTCCTGCAGCAGTTCTTCGGGCAGTCGCTCAGCTCGGGCTTCCTCGGCGGCCCGTGGAGCTGGCTCGACGCCTCGGACGGCCCGGCCGTCGCCGCCCCCACGATCACCGCCCAGCGGATCTCCTGGGTGCTCGTTCTCGCGCTGGTCGCCGTGACGCTGTGGCTGCGCCGCGGCGTGGCCCTGCGCGCGTGGGTCCTGCTGCTGCTCTACTCCTCGCTGTCCGCGGGGATCATCGGCGCCACCCGCCTCGGCTCGGTGTTCAGCGGCGTTGCCGGCCTCGTGCCGCGCTACATCGGCGACGTCCTCGTGGTCGCGGCGATCTGCGTCGGGGTGGCGCTGTGCGGGCTGCGCCGGGACGGCGACGAGGGCGACGAGGGCGGCGGGAAGGACGAGCCGGCGCCGGCCGCCGTGCGGGCGCACCCGCGACCGTTCGCCGCGGCGCTGGCGGCCGCCACGGTGCTGCTGGTCGGCAGCAGCCTCTACAGCGGCGTCGACTTCGGCACCGACTGGGCATCCAAGCAGGGCCGCGACTACCTGAACACCGCACGGGCGGGCCTCGATGCGGCCGAGCCCGGCACCGTGTTCATGGACCAGCCGGTGCCGGAGGCGGTGGTCGCCCGGCTCTCCGCGCCGTGGAACATGCAGTCCCGGTTCTTCTCCCCGCTCGACGAGGACCCGGTGTTCGTGACGCAGGCGCGGCAGCTGTGGGTCTTCGACTCCTCCGGCAAGGTCCGCCCGGCGTGGGTCAAGGGCGTCAAGGCCCGCCCGGGGCCGGCGCCCGGCTGCGGCTACCAGGTCACCGGCGGGCAGCCGGTCGCGGTACCGCTCGACGGCACCGTGGTCGAGTACTGGCAGGCGGTGCGGATGGCGTACCTCGTCGACCGGGACACCACGGCCACGTTCCGGATCAGCACCGGCGAGACGAAGACGTTCGAGGTGCGCCGCGGGCTGAACGCGATCTTCCTGCTCCTCTACGGCGGCGGCAGCCAGGTCGAGCTGACCGTCGCCGACCCAGAAGCCAGCTTCTGCACCAACGAGATCGAGATCGGCGAGCTCGTGCCGCAACCGATCGGATAGCGGTGCGCCTCCGCGCGCTCGTCCCGCACGCCACCGCCGCGGTGATCACGATGGTCGTGCTCGCCCCGCTCGCGGCGCCCGGCTACGTGCTGCGGTACGACATGGTCTTCGTGCCCCGGCAGCGGCTGACCTGGGAGATGGTCGCGCCGGCCGACGCGCTGCCCCGGGCGGTACCGCTGGACGCGCTGGTCTCGGTCGCGAACCTCGCCGTGCCGGGCTGGCTGCTGCAGCGGCTCGCGCTGGCCGCCATCGTCTACCTCGCGGCGCTCGGCATGGCGCGGCTCGTACCGTCCGGCCGCACGCTGCCCAAGGTCGTCGGCGCGGTCGCCTACGCCTGGACGCCCTTCCTCGCCGAGCGCCTGCTGCTCGGCCAGTGGGGGCTGCTGCTGGCGTACGCCGCGCTGCCCTGGCTGGTGGCGGCGGCGCGCGACCTGCGGGCTGGCCGGCCCGGCGCGCTGGCCCGGCTGGTCCTGGCCGCGGCGCCGGCCGCCGTGACGCCGACCGGTGGGCTGATCGCGCTGGCCACGGTCGTGGTGCTGCTGGCAGCCACGACGGACCTGGCGCGCCAGGCCGTCGCCGCCGGTGCCGTGGCCGCCCTGTGCCTGCCGTGGGTGGTCGCCGCGTTGACCAGCACGGCCGGTGGCCGGTCCGACCCGGCGGGCGTGGACGCGTTCGCCGCGCGCGCCGAAAACTGGAGCGGCGCCTGGGGCGCGGCGGCCGGCACCGGCGGGATCTGGAACGCGCAGACCGTGCCCGCCAGCAGGGCGTCGGCGCTGGTGCCGCTGGCCACGCTGGCGCTGCTCGCGGTCTGCGCGACCGGCTTCGTCGAGCTGCGCCGCCGGTGGCCGGGCGGTGCCGTGCGGCTGGCCGTGCTCGCCGCCGGCGCGCTGCTGCTGGCCGTCGCCGGCACCCCGCCGGCCGCGCCCGTCCTGCGGTGGCTCGTGGCGAACGTGGCCGGTGCCGGCCTGCTGCGCGACGGCCAGAAGTTCCTGATCCCGTACGCGCTGCTGATGGCGGTCACGTTCAGCGTCGGCGCCGAGGTGCTCGCGCGGTGGCTGTCCGGCCGGCTCGACCGCACCGCCGGGCGGGTCGTACTGGTGGCGGCGGCCCTGCTGCCGGTGGCGATCCTGCCCGACCTCGCGTTCGGCGTCGGCGGCGAGCTGCGCCCGGTGCGCTACCCGGCCGACTGGGCGGCGGTGTCGGCGCGGGTCTCCGCCGCGCCGGGCGAGGTGCTGTCCCTGCCGTTCCACGGCTACCAGGGCTACCGGTGGAACCGCGGCGAGGTGGTCCGCGACCCGGCGCCGCGCTTCCTCGACGCGCCGGTGCTGATGAACGACGCGCTCCAGGTCGGCGACGTGACCGTCGACGGCGAGAGCCCCAGGGCGGCCCGGGTGCGGGCGGCGCTGGCCGCGGGCGAGCCGGTGGCGCCGCTCGGCGTGCGGTGGGTGCTGGTCCGCAAGGAGCCCGGCCTGGATGTTGCGGCCTCGGCGCTGGCCGGGCTGCGCCCCGCCTACGACGGCCGGTACCTGGCGCTCTGGGAGAACCCGGCGGCGGCGCCGGCCGGCGCGGATCCGCCCCGGCGGTGGCCGGCGGCCGCCGCGCACCTGCTCGCCGCCCTCGTGGTCGTCGTCGCGGCGATCTCCCTGCTGCGCACACGGCGCAGGGCGTGGTACCGTCCCGACACTCGTGAATCCGAGGAGGGGTCACAATGGCCAAGCTGGCCACGTTCGTCGTCGCGGCCGTCCTCGGTGCGGCGCTGGGCATCATCGGCGTCTACGCCACCGTCGGAGCGGTGAGCCCGTCGGCCGACCACGTCGCCGACGAGACCACCGAAAACCCCGTAGAGACGGTCTACGGCACCCGCTGATCCTGCGTAGTGGAGGTCCGCGGTAGCTGGTCGGCGACAACGCCGGCGAAGGCCGCCGCGGACACGTCCCAGGTGAAGCGCCGGGCGTAGTTTCGCGCCGCGCCACCCATCCCGGCCCGGCGGTCCGCGTCGCGCAGGAGGCGGCGCACCGCCTTGAGAAACTCGAGCTCGTCGTCGACCAGCAGGCCCGTGCGGCCGTCGACGATCGCCTCGCAGACGCCGCCCGCCGAGCGGAAGGCGACCGAGGGCGTCCCGTGCGCCGCGGCCTCCACGATCGTCAGCCCCCAGCCCTCCTTGATCGAGGGCGTCACCGCGAGCCAGGAACGGCACAGCAGCGCGTGTTTGTCCTCTTCGGACACGAAGCCGGTGAACCGGACGCGGTCCTCGATACCGAGGTCGGCGGCCAGCCGGCGCAGCGGCGCCTCCCACCACCCCTGGCCGGCCACCACCAGCTGGAGGGTTGGCATCTCCAGCGAGAGCAGGGCGGTCGCGCGCAGCGCGAGCTCCACCCGCTTGTGCGGCACGAGGCGGCCGAGCACGAGCAGGCTCGGGTGATCGGTGCGCGCGACCGGCGGCCCGACCGCGGCCGGCGTGCCGTTGCGGATGATCGTTATGCGATCGGCATCAACGCCGAGCCCGACGAGCTCGTCGCGGCTGGACTCGGAGACCGTCACGTACCGGCAGCCGCGGTAGACCCGGATCGCCAGGCGCGACTCGATCCACCAGCCGATCCGCGCCGGTACCGGCCCGAAGATGACCCGCCACTGCTCGCGGTGCACGTGGTGTACCAGCGCGACCACCGGCCGCCGGGCGTAGAGCCGGCTGAGGAACGGCAGCCCGTTGCACACGTCGACGATCAGGTCGGGGCGGCCGAGGCGGCGGCCGGACAGCGGGCCGAACCCGAGCGCCCCGGCCAGGTAGACCAGCGCCGCGAAGAGGTACACCGTGTGCCGGCCACCGCGCCGCACGACGCGTACCCCGTCGGCTTTGGTCTCCTCGGCCGGCGCGCCGGCGTACGCCTGGCAGAAGATCGTCGAGGTGTACCCGCGCGCGGCCATCTCGGCGGCCACCCGCTCGATGTAGACCTCCGAGCCGCCGCCCTCGGGGTGGCGCGTGTCCCGCCAGTTCAGGAACAGTACGTGGCGACTCAGGGCGTCCGTCATGGTCCCCTCGTCACCCCTACTCGCGAGTACGATATGCGGTCGCGTCACACTAGGGCGCTCACCGCACGATCCGCAACGCCCCCTGCGGATCGGAGCCAACGCGACGCACAGGAGGATTCGTGACGGACAGCGGCGTGCGACGCCGGCCGGAGTTCTGGCCTGTCGTCGTGCTGAGCGCCGCTCTCGTCGCCGTGCTGGGCGGCTGGACCGCGGTCAGCTACCTCGACCGCACCCGCAACGACCCGGCCTGCACCAAGCGCACCGCGCTGCGCGTCGTGGTCGCGCCGAGCGTGACCGGGGCGGCCCAGGAGGTGGCCGGGCGGCTCGCCGAGCGCGAGCGCTGCCTGGACCTGGTGGTCGAGGCCCGGGAGTCGGTGCAGGTGCTGCGCGACCTGACCGGCGCGGTGCCGGTCGCCTCCTCCCCCAGCGCCGCGCCGCCGACGGCCGCGGCCGCACCACCGCCCGACGTCTGGCTGCCGGAGTCCACGCTGTGGCTGCGGCGGGCCCGCGACGCCGGCGCGTTCGCGGTGCCCGAGACCGGCGTGCCCGTCGCGAGCACCCCCGTCGTCCTGGCCCTCGACCGGCGCACCGCCACCCGGCTCGGCTGGCCCGGGCGGGCGCCGACCTGGCCCGCCCTGCTGCGCGCCGAGCGCCCGGCGGTGCCGGTCGTCGTGCCGGACCCGGCGGTCAGCCCGCTCGGCTTCGGCGCGCTGGTCGGCATCCGCGCGGTCGCCGGCGACACCCCCGGCGCGGCCGCCGCGATCATGCGCCGCCTCGCGCCGCGTACCGCCGCGGTGGCCGGAGAGGCCCCTCCCGCCCCGGTCGGCCCCGGCAAGGCCGAGTCCGCGGTCGTCAGCACCGAGCAGGAGGTGCTGCGCGGCGGCGGCGAGCGGGTCGCCGTCTACCCGCCGTCACCGGTGCCCGGCCCCGACTACCCGTACGCCGTGCTCTCCTCGGCCGCGTCCCGCGAGGGAGCCGCCGCGTTCCTGCGCGCGCTGCTGGCCGACGAGGGCGCCGCCACGCTCGCCCGGCACGGCCTGCGCACCCCCGCCGGGAAGCCGCCGGCCGGTGCGGCCACCCCCGGACAGATCCGCGAGGCGGCGTACCGGCCGGTGCCGGTGCCCGCGGCCACGGAGGCCGCCGAGCTGCTCAACGCCTGGGGCGGGGTGCACCTGACCGCGCGTCTCCTGGCCGTGCTGGACGTGTCCGGCTCGATGGCGGCGCAGATCCCCGGGGCGCGGGAGACCCGCCTGTCGGCGACCGTCAAGGCCGCGCAGGGCGGCGTGCGGCTGCTGCTCGACGCGACCGAGATCGGCCTGTGGACGTTCTCCACCGACCTTGACGGGCAGCGCGACTACCGGGAGATCGTGCCGGTCGGCCCGGTCGGGCCGAGGCGCGCGCAGATCGTCGAGCGGCTCGGCGAGGTGCGGGTCAAGCCCAACGGCGGCACCGGGTTGTACGACACGACGCTCGCCGCGTACCGCGACAGCGCCCGCAACTGGACCCCCGGGCGGATCAACCTGCTGCTCGTGCTCACCGACGGCACCGACGACAACGCCAGCGGGATCAGCCGCCCGCGGCTGCTGCGCGAGCTGGGCGCGTTGCAGGACAAGCGCCGGCCGCTGCCGATCCTGTTCATCGGCGTGGGCCCGGACATCGACCGGGAGGAGCTGGACCAGATCGCCAAGGCCACCGGCGGCCGGGTCGCGCTGACCCCGAACCCGGCCGGCATCCGGGAGATCTTCTTCACCGCGCTGTCCGAGTTCAGCTGCCTGCCCCCGAAGTGCCGCCGATGACCGCCGCGACGGAGGAACGGGTGGCCGCCGCGGTCCCCGCGCCCGCGCCGGCCGAGACCGGCGGCGGTCTGGCCGGCCGGCGGCTCGGCGCGCTCGCCGGTGCCCTGCTGCTCGTCGTGATCGCGGCGCTGCAGCGGCCGGGCGAGGTCACGTTCGACACCAAGCTCGACCTGGCGGTCGACCCGCTGGCCTTCATGGGCCGCGCGCTGCACCTGTGGAACCCGGAGGCCACCTCCGGCGAGCTGCAGAACCAGGCGTACGGCTACCTGTTCCCGATCGGGCCGTTCTTCGCCGCCGGCGACCTGCTCGGCGTACCGCCGTGGATCACCCAGCGGGCGTGGTGCGCGCTGCTGCTGTGCACGGCGTACCTCGGCGTGCTGCTGCTGGCCGGCGCGCTGCGGATCGGGACGCCGTCCGGCCGGCTGCTGGCCGCGCTCGCCTACGCGCTCGCGCCCCGGATGCTCACCGAGATCGGGCCGCTGTCGTCGGAGATCCTTCCCGTGGTCATGCTGCCGTGGGTGCTGCTGCCGCTGGTGGCGGTACGCCGGATCGGCTCACCCCGGCGCGCGGCGGCCCTGTCCGGCCTCGCGGTGCTCTGCATGGGCGGCATCAACGCCGCCGCGGTCGTGATGGCCCTGGTGCTGCCCGGGCTGTGGCTGGCCACCCGGCGGTGGGACCGGGAGCTGCTGCGGCTCGCCGCCTGGTGGTGCGCGTGCGTCGCCGGCGCCACGCTGTGGTGGATCGCGCCGCTGCTGCTGTTCGGCCAGTACAGCCTGCCGTTCCTGGACTACATCGAGACCTCGGCGACGACGACCGCGGTCACGTCGCTGTTCCAGGCCACCCGCGGCACCAACCAGTGGGTGGGCTACATCGTGCAGGGCGAGCCGTGGTGGCCGGCCGGCTGGATCCTGGTCGACAACCCGGTGCTGATGGCCGCCACCGCGCTCGTCGCGGTCACTGGGCTCGTGGGGCTCACCCTGCCCGGCCTGCCCGAGCGGCGCTTCCTCGTGCTCGGCATGACGACCGGGCTGACCCTGCTCACGATCGGCTACCTCGGCACGCTGGACAGCCCGCTCGCCGCCACGGCCCGCGACCTGCTCGACGGCCCCCTCGCGCCGCTGCGCAACGTGCACAAGTTCGAGCCGGTGCTGCGCCTGCCGGTGGTGCTGGGCCTCGCGTACGCGGCGAGCCGCCGCTTCGGCCTGCGCCGCCTGCGGGCGCCGGCCGCGCCGGTAGTGGCCTGCCTGCTGATCGCGGCGGCGGCACCGGCGTGGCTGTTCCTGCTGCGGCCCGGGCCGGGCTGGACGGACGTGCCGCCGTACTGGCGGCAGGCGGCGGGCTGGCTGTCCACACAGGACTCCACGGCGCGCACGCTCGTCGTGCCCGGCTCCGGCTTCGCGCTGAACACGTGGGGTCGCACCGTCGACGAGGCGATCCAGCCGCTGGCCGGGGCGCCGTGGTCGACGCGGCACCAGATCCCGCTCGGCTCGGAGGGCAACATCCGCGTGATGGACGCGGTCGAGGCGGTGCTCGCCCAGGGGCGCGGCTCGCCCGGGCTCGCCGACTTCCTGGCCCGCTCCGGATACCGGTACCTGCTGGTGCGCCACGACGTCGACCGCGCGGCGACCGGTGCGCCGCCCGCCGCGGTCATCCGGGCCGCCATCGCCGGCTCGCCGGGCCTGACCCCGGCGGCGTCGTTCGGCCCCGAGGTGAGCACCGGCGGCAGCCCGGTCGACGCGGGCACCGCCGTACCGGCGATCGAGATCTTCCAGGTGCGCCCGGCCCTGGGGCTGGCGGGATCCAGTCCGAGGAGCGAAGCGACGAGGCCGGATGGCGCCGGCCTCCCAGGGCCCACAGCGAGCAACGCGAGCGCAGCAGGCCCCGCCGCGCCGGTGGCCTCGGCGACCGCGCTCGCCGGCGTGCCGGTGGTCAGCGGCGGGCCGGAGTCGCTGCTGGGCCTGCTGGAGCAGGGGCTCGTCGACGGCCGGCAGCCGGTGGTGCTGGCCGGCGACGCGGGCGACCTCGACGTGGCCGGGCGGCCGTGGCTCGTCACCGACGGGCTGCGCCGGCGCGAGCTCAACGTCGGCCGCATGCGCGACAACGTGAGCTACACGCTGACCGAGGACGAGCAGACCCGCCAGCGCCGCCAGCGCGACGACCTCATCCCGTTCCCCGCGGACGGGCACCAGACGGTCGCGGCCTACCAGGGCATCCGTTCGGTGGACGCGTCCAGCAGCGGCGGGTACGCCGACACGATCGGCGCCACCGACCCGTCGTACCTGCCGTTCGCCGCCCTGGACGGCGACCGCCGCACGATCTGGCGCTCCGACCCGTTCGGCGCGCCGGTCGGGCAGTGGCTGGAGGTCTCGTTCGACACGCCGCGCCGGGTGGACGAGCTGACCGTCGACTGGGTGGACGACCTGCGGGTGGGCTCGCCGGTCGGCTTCGTACGGATCACCACCGACCAGGGCGCCGTCGACCGGGAGCTGCCCGAGACCCCGGGGCCGCACCGGCTCTCCACGCTGCCCGGCCTGACCGCCAAGGTGCGCGTGACGGTGCTCGCGCTGCGGCCCGGCCACGAGGGCGGCGCGGTGGCCCTGCGCGAGCTCGGGGTCCCTGGCCTGGCCGCCCAGCGTGGCCTGCGCGCGCCGGACGACGCCGCCGGCGGGCGCGCGCCCGTCTACGCGTTCAGCCGCGCGCCGCAGGACCGTGGCGCCTGCTACGCCTCGGGCGGGCAGACCCGGTGCGACCAGTTCCTGGCCCGCGAGGGCGAGGAGCCGCTGGGGCTGGACCGGTTCTTCAGCACGCCGGTCCCCGCCACGTACGACCTGCGCCTGACCGCGCGTCCGCGGCCGGGCGGCCCGGTGCCCGTGCGGCTGCCGGTGACCGCGACGGCGTCGTCGGTGCTGACCGGTGACGCCGCGGTCGCCGCGTACGCCGCCGTCGACGGCGACCCGGCCACCGCGTGGCTCGCCGAGCCGGTCGACCAGGCGCCGACGCTGCGCCTCGCCTGGGACACGCCGCGGGCGGTCGACCGGCTGCGGCTGGTGCCGGCGTCCACGCCGGTGGCCGCCACGCCCCGCGCGGTGCTGGTGCGCACCCCCGCCGGCCAGAGCGCGGCGAGCGTCGACGCGGACGGCTGGGTCAGCTTCCCGCGGGTGACCACCGACCGGCTGGAGATCGAGGTCACCGGGTACGACGCGCGCCTGGCCGACACCCGCGGCGCGGGATGGCCGGCACCGGTCGGCGTGGCGGAGGTCGAGGTGCCGGCGCTGTCGTCCCTGCTCCGCCCGGCGGGCGCGGACACGCCGGTCACCGCGGCGTGCGGCAGCGGGCCGACCGTCGAGCTGGACGGCGTGGCCTACCCGACCTCGGTCACCGGCACGCTCGCCGACGTGCGCGCCGGGCGTTCGCTGCCGCTGGCGATCTGCGACGACTTCAGCGAGGGCAGAGTGGAGCTGCCCGCCGGCGAGCACCGGCTGCACACCACGCCGTCCGCGTCGTTCGTCGTCGACTCCGCCGCGCTCCTGCCGGGCGGGACGGGCGCCGCGCCGGCACCGGTCCAGCGCGCCGTCGAGGCGGTCGAGTGGCATCCCACCGCCCGCACGCTCACCGTGGCGGGCGGCGAGGCCGCGCTGCTGGTCGTACCGGAAAACTTCAACGCCGGCTGGACGGCCACGCTGGACGGCCGCCGGCTGCCCGCGGTGCGGGTCGACGGGTGGCAGCAGGCGTTCACGCTGCCGGCCGGTGCCGGCGGGACGGTGACGCTGACGTTCACCCCGGACCGCCCGTACCGGACGGGCCTGGCGGCCGGCGCCGGCGCGGTCCTGCTCGTCGGGCTGCTGGCGCTGGTGCCGGCCCGGCGCCGCCGCACGGCCGTGCGGCCCGGACGGACGGCCACCTGGTGGGTCGCCGTGCCGCTGATGGCGCTCGCCGTCGCCCTCGGCGGCGTCGCCGCGGCCGTCCTGCTCATCGCCGCGATGCTGGTGCGCCAGCTGCGGCCGGGCGCGCTGCCCGGGATCGCCGCGGTGGCGGGCGCGACCGCCGCGGCCGTCGCGGTGGTCGGCCGGGTGCAGGGACACGGCCAGGACTGGGCGTACGGCGGGCTCGTGCAGGCCGCGATGCTCGTGGCGGTGGCCGCCGTGGCCGCGACGCTCACCCCGTCGGCCCGCGCCGAGCCCGAAGCCGAGCCGCTCGTACCGCCGGAGCCGCCCGACCCGCACCGCGCCACCGTCGGCCGTTCGATCCGGCTCTTCCGCGGCTTCCTGCACGAGCAGAGCGACCCGGACAGGTTCTACTCGATGCTCGCCGACGACTCCGCGCGCCAGCTGGGCTCCTATGTGGACCTGGACGGCGCCGTGGTACTGGACGTCGGCGGCGGCCCCGGCTACTTCTCCGCGGCGTTCCGGCAGGCCGGCGCGGCGTACGTGGGACTCGACCCGGCCGTGGGCGACTTCGCCGCCGGCGGCGCGCCGGTCTCCGGCATGATCCGCGGCGCCGGCACCGCGCTGCCCGTCCGGTCCGGCGCGGTCGACGTCTGCTACTCCTCCAACGTGCTGGAGCACGTCGCCACGCCCGAGGAGATGCTCGACGAGATGCTGCGGGTGACAAGGCCCGGCGGCACTGTCTACGTGTCGTTCACGCCGTGGCTGTCGCCGTGGGGCGGGCACGAGACCGCGCCGTGGCACTACCTCGGCGGCGAGCGGGCCCGGCGGCGGTACGTGCGGCGCATGGGCCGGGAGCCCAAGAACCGGTACCGGCACACGCTCTTTCCGGTCAGCGCCGCGCGGGCGATGCGCTGGGCACGCCAAGCCCGCCGGGAAGGGCGCGTCGAGATCGTGGACGTTCTGCCCCGTTACCACCCTCGATGGGCATGTTGGGTGGCCCGGATCCCCGTCCTCCGGGAGGTGCTGACGTGGAACTTCACGATGATTCTGCGACACCACCGATCCCAGGGGTCGCCACAGATGTGACTCAGTAGTAACCTGCTCGCCAGCCGGCGGACACACCCCCCACCTGTCCGTCCTTACAATGTGGAGGCGCAATGAGGTCCCGCGTGACCCATGCCGTGCTACTCGGCCTTGGTGCCCTCGCGCTAGTTTTCGCCGCGGGATTGGCCTTCGTCGTCGGGCCCCGGGTAAACCAGCTTCCTTACGATCTGGAGCGCACACAGACGGTCGCGGAGGCACCCAACGCGACCTTCATGCAGATAACGAACGGCCAGGTGGCGGTCAACACGGGCACGCTGCGCTCGACCATCACCGTCTCGCCCGACCGGGCGCAGACCGCCGACCTCGAGGGCGACCTCGACGGCAAGGCGGTCGTGTGGGTGGTCGGCCAGGAGGTCGTCCGCACCGACACCAACGATCTGGTCAGCGCGTACAGCACGGCGCTGGCGCTGGACCGCAAGACCGGCGCGGCCCTTCCGTGGGACAAGCAGTGGCTGGACACGGGCAGCGACCGCCAGGAGGTCGACTACTCGGGCCAGATCTACAAGTTCCCGTTCGGCACGGAGAAGAAGACCTACCAGATCTTCGACCGTGACATCCTCGCCACCCAGCCGGCCGTCTTCGTCAAGACCGAGGAGATCGAGGGCCTTTCGACCTACCAGTTCACCCAGGAGATCCGCGGTGGACGCCAGGAGGTGCCGGCCGACCGGCTGCAGATCCTGCTGGGCCAGCTGATTCCCGGCGCCACGTCCGGCCAGATCGTCTACAACAACACCCGCACGGTGTGGGTGGAGCCGACGACCGGGCAGTACATCAAGGTCCAGGAAAAGCAGGAGAAGAACCTCGTCGCCGACAGCGGCCAGTCCGTGCGGATCCTGGACGCGACGTTCACGTACACCGACGACACCGTCGCCAGCAGCGCCGACCGCGCCTCGTCCAACCGGCAGCTGCTGCAGATCGTCACGCTGTGGGCCCCGATCGGCCTCGCGGTGCTCGGCCTGATCCTCATCGCGATCGCGATCGTGCTGGCCAGCCGCCGCGGTGGCCGGCACTCGAGCCCGGCCGCGGTCGCCTCGGCCAGCTCGGGACCCAAGCCGGTCAAGACCTCGTCGTAGCGAAGGCCGTCCGGCCCGGCCACCGGCTGGGCCGGGCGACCGCACCGGTCCCTCAGAAGACCTGGATCAGGACGACCATGAGCAGGCCGGCGCCGATGATGGCGAGCGCGACGATCCGGCGGACGCTGCGGCGCGGCTCGGTGGTCATGTAGTCGGCCAGCTGCTCGTACGCCTGGACGTTGCCCGCCGGCGAAAACGGGCTCGTGTACTTCACTTCCGGCGCCGCGGGCGGCGGCGTGACGTCGTGCTCGGTGCCGGTCGGCCGCACCCGCGGCGGCAGCCGGCGAAACCTGCTGCGATCGGGTCCCTCGTCCACGCCGCCATGGTGGCAGACCGCCGCCCGCGGCTCTCCCGGCGGCGCCGGGGCGCCGCCGGGAGAGCCGGACGCTACGACCCGATCGCGTACGCCCGCAGCACGGTCTGCACGACGGTGTTGCCGTCCGCGTCGGTGACCGACGCCCGGAGCGCGGCGTGCCCGCCCGCCGGGTGGTGCACCGTGGCCGTCCACCGTGGACCGGAGCGCCGCACCGTCGCCTCGTGCCAGGTGCGCCCGTCGTCGTAGGACACGTCCACGGTGAGCCGCCGCACCGAAACCCGCTCCGTGTCCTGCCGCTCGACGTACACCGGGATCGTGAACGACCGGCCGCCGGGCGCGCGGTTGCGCAGGTCGACCGCGGGGGCGAAGCGGGCGGCCAGCAGCGGCAGCTTCTCGCCCTCACCGGCCGCCGAGGAGCGGAACGTCCACGCCGCCGTCACGCTCGTCCACTGCGGCCACCAGTCAACCGACCGTTCGGTGTGCGCCACGAGCCGGTACCTGGCCGGCCCCGCGGGCACCTCGAACCTCGCCCGGTCCGGCACCGGCGCGGTCGACACGAGCGTGCCGTCGCGGTAGAGGCTGATCGACCCGGTGTCGGTGCCGTCCTCGCCGAACGGCACGCGTGGCCGCCCGGCGCCGTCGCCGTACAGCGGCAGGACCACGTCGATCGCGCCGCCGTCACGCCACGCCCACGGCCGCGCCCCGTCCTCCCGGGTCGCCGTGGCGCCGGCGAACGTGGGTCCGGCCACCGCCTTGTTCCAGGCGAGGCGGTACGTACGGCCGGCCGCCAGCTCCAGCGTGTCGTCCAGCGAGTCGCGCGGGCCCCAGTAGCCGTGCGCGTCGAGGTGCCAGGTGCCGGGGCTGAAGTACTCGACCCGCTCCTGCGGCGCCCGCACCGGCATCGACCAGCCGCCGCCGAGGCTCGTGCCGAAGAAGTCGACCCTCGCCGCCACGTAGCGCACCGAGTCGGCGACGTTGTCGTGGTACGCCGTCCGCACCGCGGCCAGGTCCCGCGTGCGCGGGCGGTGCACCTGCGCGCCGGTCACCTGTCCCAGCACCCCGTAGGCCAGCTCGTAGCGGTGCTCGGGCATCGGGCGGCTGGCGTACCGCACCGTGGCGCCGCCGGCCTTGGCCAGCGCGGCGAGCCGTGCGGCGGTCGGGCCGAAGCCGCGCAGCGTGGGCAGTGCCGGCGCCGGCTCCTCGTCCGCGCGCCGGGCGAGGGCGGCCGGGGCGGTCTCCTCCAGCACGTTGACCATGGCCATCCGCGCACCGGCGTCCCGGATGTACCCGGTGCGCCGGTACACCTCCTCGTACGAGGTGTCGCCGGAGAGTTCGAACAGCACCAGCTTGCCCTTCGCGTCGACTTTCGCCAGGTCCTCGGGTGTGCCCTGTCCGCCGAAGACGACCGGCAGGGTGGCCGACTCCCGCGGGGTGGGTGACCCGCTCAGCCACCCGGTGGCGACCTCGAAGGACTGGCCGTCGTCGGCGAACAGCTCCAGCTCCGGTGCCGTCGCCCGCCGGGACTGTCCAAAGGCGAACGTCGTGGAGCTGGTGCCCGGCACCGTCGCGGCGTACGCCGGGTGGAAGCGCGGGTCCAGCCCGCTCTGGATGCCGAACGTGCAGGCGCAGTCGGCGATCCGGCTCATGACCTGCACGTAGTGGTCGCCGCCGCGCGCGGCCGGGTTGTCCACGGTGACCGACACCGGCTGGCCGAGCCGGGCGTCGAAGGTCTGCGCGACGTCCCGGTCGAGGTGCAGCTCGGGGTGGCTGATGAAGCTGTACTCCGGCTCCTGCCCCGCCCGCGGCGTCTCGATCGTCGTGTGCACCGCGTACCGCCCGGCGGGCAGGCGCACCGTCCCGGACAGCCCCCAGTAGAAGAAGTCGCTGTCGTCGAGGTTGTAGATGGTGACGCTGGGGTAGTCGCCTTCCCGCGGCGCCCGCCCGTCGCGGTCCAGGAGCGCGACCGTGAGGTCGAACATGCGGTCCTCCTGCGACACCGAGACGGCGGTGCGGGTGGCGACCGCCGCGCCGGTGGCCTCGATGACCCCGCCGTACGTGCCCGGCGCACCGTCCACAGCGGACATCGTCACGTCCACTGTGGCGGTACCGCCGGCCGGCACCGTCACGCTGTGCGCCGACAGCGCGAGCATCCCTTCCGGCGCCGGCTCGCCGTCGCGGCGGGTGAGCGCGCCGGACAGCGCCAGCGTGACCGGGCTCGCGCCGGTGTTGCGCCAGGTGATGGCCTGCGTGCGGGCCGCGCCCTGGTTGGGCCACCGCAGGTAGGTGGAGAGGCTGCCGGTCGCGGTGACCGCCTGCCCGGTCGCCCGGCCGGCGTCCACCCGCCCGGTGCCGACCGCGTACGGGCCGGCGCCCGCCACCTCGACGGCGGTGCTCATCAGCCCGTCCTTCAGCTCGGCCGGTGTCCACTGGGGATGGAGCTGGGCCAGCAGGGCGGCCGAGCCGGCGACGTGCGGCGCGGCCATCGAGGTGCCGTCCACCCGCTGGTACGCCTCGCCCACCGGCTCCCCCAGCGGCGGCACGCCCGCCGGCGCGGCCGCGACGATCCCCTCGCCCGGCGCCGCCAGGTCCGGCTTGACCGCGCCGTCGCCGGGGCGCGGGCCGCGGTTGGAGAAGTCGCTCCGCACGTCGGCCTTGCTCACGCTGCCGACGGCGAGGGCCTCCGTGGCGACCGCGGGCGTGGAGACCCACTCGTCCGCGCCGTCGTTGCCCGCCGCGGCCACGAAGAGCGTGCCGTGCGCGCGGGTGAGCGCGCCGACCGCCACCGAGAGGGGGTCGGTGCCGTCACTGCCGTACCCGCCCAGGCTCATGTTGACCACGTCGGCGCCGGCTTCGGCGGCCGCCCACTGCATGCCCGCGATGATCGCGTCGAACGACCCGTTGCCGTCGTCGTCGAGCACCTTGCCCACCGCGAGCGTCGCGTCCGGCGCCACGCCCCTGTACCGCCCGCCGGACGCGGCACCCGACCCCGCGACGGTCGACGCGACGTGGGTGCCGTGCCCGTTGCCGTCCTCGACACTGCCCTTGCCGGAGAAGTCGCGGGAGACGGCCACCTTCCCCGCCAGGTCCGGGTGATCGGTGTCGACGCCGGTGTCCAGCACCGCGACCCGCACACCCTTGCCGGTCAGCCCGCGCTGCCAGGCGGCCGGCGCCCCGATCCGCGCGACGCTCTCGTCCAATGTGGCCGCCGCCCTCGCGTTCAGCCACACCCGCCGCACGCCGCCCCCAGACAGATCTCGCCACACGCCGCCCACGCCGGCCTTGCCCGCGTCCAGCGCCGCCATCCGCACGCCGGGCAGGCTGCGGCGCACCGCCACCCCGTCCGGCGCCGCCCGCCGCGCCGCGGCCCCGTCCGTGTACTCGACGAGCAGCGGCAGGCTGGCCACCCGCGCGTCGTCAAAACCCTGACGCACCAACCCGGTCACGTTGAACAGCTGCCAGTCAAGCGTGCCCGCCCGCACCGCCGCGGCCGCGTCGGAAGGCAGCACATACCGGTCGCCGCGCCGCGTGAACTGCTGAAACTGCGCCGCCCGCGCCCGCGGCGCCGGCTCCACCCGCACGTCCGCCCGGCCACCGGCAGCCGGCACCAGCACCCGGTCGCCGGTGACCAGCGTGACCCACGCCCCGCCCGGCCCGCTCCGACCGTACGATGTGGACCCGGCATGGCCGGCCGGCGCCACGGCCACCACCGCACCGGCGGCCGCCAGCACCGCGCTCAGCACGCCCGCGACGTACGCACGTCTTCTCATCGACTCTCCCCGATTTCGACAACACTCCATTCCTACTTGTCCGGGGCGAGCCTTCACGTTCCCTTTTTTGAGCTACCGCGACGTCCGCCGTGGTCCGGACCGTTGCTCCCGCGGCCTCACCGTCCGCGGTCGGCCAACTCAGCCCGGGAGCCCGCTCCGGCAGATCTTGGCAAGTTAGCGTCGAAATATCGCGCTAACTCACCAAGATCTCGACTGCGGCGCCACTTGCGTCCGCCGGATGGTCACTGACGGTGGTAGAGCCCTCCACGACGGCGCCGCATCGTGGGCGGACTCGGCGCCGCGGTGCGTGACTGTCGATCGGGAGCAGCCCGGGCAACGGTCCGGACCACGGCGGACGTCGCGGCAGCACCGAGCCGGCGGGGTGACGGGCTCGACTTGGCGGCAGATCGTGGTACGCACCCGCCCCGACAGCGGCGGATCCGTACCACGATCTGTTGGTTCCGCGCGGACGGTGAGACTGGGGAAGCCTCCCGCAGATCCCGGCGTTGACCGGATCGGTCTGGGGGTTCGCGCGGAGGGGGACGCCGGGGGTCAGGTTCGTTGCCAGTCGGGGGACTCGTCGGTGGCCGCGCCGAAGGTGATCTGGGTGTTGAGCGTGCCGTCGGGCTTGATGATGTAGATGTGGCCCCACGCCTCGTCGTCGTCGAGGTGGACGTAAGCGATCCGCTTGCCGTCCGGTGACCAGGCCGGCATCGTGTGGTGGGCGTCGGTGCCGGGCATCGGCGCTGTCACCAGCGTCAGGCCGGCGCCCGTGGCGTCCACGCGGTGAATGGCGCCGCCGCTGCCGCTGCCGACCACGAAGCGGCTGAAGGCGAGCTGGCCGCTGTCCGGCGACCAGTCCGGCCACCCGTCGTACGTGCCGGCGACCTGCGGGGTGATCGCGGTCAGAACCAGGGACTTGAGGTCCAGCGAGACGAGGAAGCTGCCGGCACCGGCCGGGAGCTCGCGGCTGAAGACGATGCGGGTGCCGTCCGGCGACCACACGGGCCGGCGCTCGCTGATGCCCGCCGTCGCCGTGAGGGCCGCGAAGCCGCCGCCGGCGTCGGTGCGTACGCAGATGTCGGTCTCGGTGGTCAGCGGCACCCAGCATTCGTAGACCAGCCACTTGCCGTCCGGCGACCAGTCGGGCCGGCCCGCGGTCCCGCTGCCGGGCACCACCGCGAGGCCGGCGCCGTTCGCCTTCATGATCCAGAGCTGGTCCGGGCCGGCGTTGGCGCGGCGGAACGCGATCCGGCTGCCGTCCGGCGACCAGGCCGGGTCGCGGTCCTCGACCAGCGGCGAGGCGGTCAGGTTGGTGTCGGCGGCGCCCGTGCGGGTCATGGAGCGGATCTCGCCGAGCGGGTTGACGGCGTCGAAGCGCTCGAAGGCGATCAGGCCGTTGCGGCCTGGAAACGCCGCCGATGCCGGGGCGGCCGGAAGCGCGGCCAGGACGGCCAGCGTGACGAGGCAGAGCGCGAGCGGTCGTTTCATGGACGGCACCGTAGGCGACCGGAACCAGCCCAATACCGGACAGACAACCACGCGCGCCGATACCCGACAGTAGGGTGGCGTGGTGATCACCTGCGTCGTGGAGTACGTCATCGACCCGGCGAAGACGGCCGACTTCGAGCGGTTCGCCCGGCGGTGGATGGAGCTTGTCGACCGGCACGGCGGGACCCACCACGGGTACTTCCTGCCGTCCGAAGGGGCCAGCGACAAGGCGCTGGCCCTGTTCAGCTTCCCCAGCCTCGCGGCCTACGAGGTGTACCGGACGCGGTTCGGCGTGGACCCGGACTTCGTCGCCGCGGACCGGATCCGGGAGGACAGCGGCTGCGTGCTGCGCTACGAGCGCACGTTCATGCGGCCGCTGCTGCCGGAGCGCTGACCCGCCGGCCTCAGAGCTTGGCCGGCTCGATCTGCGACAGCGGCTCCTTCACCGTCTCCACCACGCGGGCCACGAAGCCGACCGGGTCGGGCTGGGGTGCGCGCATGTGCAGGTGGCGCACGCCGAGCGCGGCCAGGGCCTCGGCCCGGCGCAGGAAGCCGTCGCGGTCCTCGATCGGGTCGACGCGGTTCTGCACGGTGATGCGGATGTCGCCGATGTCGCGGCCTTCGCGGTCGCAGTGGCGGCGCAGCACCTCAATCTTGTGGCGGACCTCGTCGACCTCGGCGGTGGTCAGGTTGCAGGCGTCCGCGTACCTCGCCACCAGCCGCAGCGTCTTCTTCTCGCCGTTGCCGCCGATGAGGATCGGCGGGCGGGGGCGGCGCAGCGGCCGGGGACGGTTGAGGGTCTCGGCGAGCGTGTAGTGCCGCCCCTGGTACGCGCCGTCGTTGTCGCTCCACATCTGCAGGCAGATCTGGATCGCCTCCTCGAGCCGCTCGAAGCGCTCGGCCAGCGGCGGGTACGGCACGCCGAGACCGAGGTGCTCGCGCTCGTACCAGGCGGCGCCGATGCCGAGGATCGCCCGGCCGCCGGAGAGCGCGTCGAGGGTGGTCACGGTCTTGGCGAGCAGGCCCGGATGGCGGTACGTCACGCCGGTCACCAGCGTGGCCAGCTCGACGCGCGAGGTGTGCGCGGCGACGAAGGCGAGCGCGGAGTACCCCTCGAGCATGGGGTTTTCGGCCGGCCACACCTGTTCCATCTGGAAGAAGTGGTCCATGACCGTGAAGAGCGCGAACCCGCCCTCGTCGGCCGCCTTGGCGGTCTGCGCCAGCAGCGGTGCGATGACCGCGTCGCCGCCGGGGTTGGTGAAGTTCAGGAAATGGATGCCTACGTCCACGCCGCCACCCTAGCGTGATCAGCGTTCGGCGAGGGTGGACTCGCGGGCCTCGGCCCGGCCCTCGTCGCGGGCGCGGGCGAGCAGCGCGGCGAGCCTGCGCCGGCGGCGCCGCACCGCGGCCCGGGCGGTCAGGGCGAGCGCGGCGAGCAGCGCGAGCAGGACGAGCTGCGGCCCGGGCAGCGTCCACACCGTCACGGTCGCCTCGGCCGGCCGGATCTGCGCGCCGCTGGTGTCGCCGTCGAGGACGGCCGGGGTCAGCACCACTGTCGTCCTGAGCGGTCCCAGCGCCCACACCCCGTCGACCGTGACGTCGACCTCCCGGCTGCCGCCCGGCAGGCTCTGCGCGACCTCCGCGCCGGTGCGGTGCTCGACCGCGCCGAAAAGCTCGCCGGTGGTCACCGTCGCGGCGCCGGTCGCGCCGACGCTGCCGTCGTTGGTCGCCGTGTAGCGGACCCGGACGCTGCCGGCCGAGAACGGGTTCCAGGAGCGCCGGTACGTGGTGGTGAGCCCGTCGACCGCCAGCGAGGCCGTGATCGTGCCGCTGACCCGCATCATGACCCGGAAGCCGACCCGGCTCTCGACCGCGACCGTGCCTCCGGTCGCGGTGACCGTGGCCGCGATGCCGGCGGGGTGGTCGCCGGGCCGGGCGTCCCGCGGCACGGTGATGGTGAACGGCACGACCGCCGTGCCCTTCGCGGGCACCGTCACCGTGTCGCGGACCTCGATCCAGGTGCCGCCGTCCACCGACTTCTGGTTGGACGGGAGCATGTTGAAGCGGCCCTTGTCGGTCAGGTAGCCGTCGGCCGCCTTGAGCGCGAAGACCGTGGGCCGGTCGCTGAAGTTGCGCACCGCCAGGCGCTCGGTGACGACCTGGCCGGGGTCGAGCGTGCGCTCGATCCAGCGGCGGCCGTCCGGGCCGCGCTCGTCGGCCGGCTGCACTGCCCAGGTCACCGCGGGCGTGCCCGGCGTCGGCTCCGCCGTGGCGACACCGGGTGCGAGCGGCACGGCGACGAGCACCGCGGCCAGCGCGGCGGCCAGCCGGGGCAGCAGGCTTCGGTTCATGGCGGGTCCTCCGTGCCGGGGGTGGTGGAGGGCCGCGTCGCCGCGGCCCTCCACCGGTGCGTCATTCGAACAGGGACAGGGTCAGCGTCGACGTGTACGAGCCCGCCGCGACATCCGCCGGAGCCCGCAGGAACAGGTTGGCGTTGACCGAGTACGAGTCACCGGCGACAGCCTCGGAGTCGAACGTCGACACCAGCAACTCCTGATCGACCAGACCGACATTGTTCCCCGGCTGCGTCGGCTCGTCGAGAACCGTCACCACCTCCTCACCCTCGGTCACCAACCCGGTGTCACCGCCATCGATCAGGTTCGGCGCCCAACCCAGATGACCAGCACTGATCGCCGGCTGCCCCCATCACCCGCGAAGTCCGTCGCACTGCCCAGCACGGCCCACGCCGCACCCTCCGGCACCTCCTCCGCGATCCGCGTGTCGGTGACCGTGACCGTCGGCAACGTACCGACGAACTGCCGGACCAGCAGCGTCGAACCATCCTCGGCCAACGCCACCGAGTCACCCGCGATCGACATCGCCAGCACACCCGGCTCCCGGATCTCCTCGATGTCCACCGTGACCCGCACATCGTCACTGTCCCCGGCGCCGCCACCGCCGGCGACGCCAGCGCGAGCGGCCCGGCCAGTACCGCCGCCGCGGCACCCGCCGCGACGAGCCTTCTGCGTCTTCTGCTCATGTGATGCTCCGTTGCCTTTCGTTTGGTGGGTTTGGTGCGATCAGGCGCAGGCCACGCCGGCGTGTTCTTCGGTGTGGACAGTCGTCACCTCCCATCCCATGAAGCCCGTCGGAATGGGACCAGGCAAGCGTTCTCTGTCGTCCACGGTCCCGGTGGCCCGGACGGTGACCGGGCCGGCCGCGACCGATGCGGTGCGCGTGGCGAACGACTGGTAGGCGTTGGCGCCCGGCGCGACGCTCGCGAACGTGCGGTCGCCGTACGCCGTCTCGAAGATGATCTTCACCGGCGCGTCGTGGTCGTTGCGAGCATGCACGGCGACGTACGCCTTGCCGGCGACGCATCGCGCCTGGACGGTGACCGTGACCGGCACGACCACGGGCTGGGTGCCCGGGTCGGCGGCGAAGACCCGCCATTCGGTGATCGCGACCGCCGAGTTGGTGGTGCCGTTGCCGTTCGCCTGGATCGTCGCCCGCACGCGCGGCGTGGTGACCGGCGTGAAGGTGACGGTGTTGAACGCGGTCGTGCTCGTGCCGTACGGGGACGCGCCCGGCACGTCACGCCACGCCGAGGCGGCCTCGTCCCAGTACTGCAGCACCCAGGAGTCGGGCTCGGCGACGCCGTCACCGGTGCCCTGGTTGGAGTCGCGCCAGAACTTCAGCTCCGTACCCGTGATCCGCACCGGGCGGGACCAGTCGTACTGGACCCACTGGCTCTCCGGGCGGCTGCCGGACCAGGTGCCCCAGATCTGCGCCTGGCTCGGGCTGGCCGGGTCGGCACCGTCGTTGAGCGCGGTGACGCTGTTCCAGCCGGCCGTGTACGACGCCGTCGGCGTGCCGATCGGCCCGATGTTGCCGGTGAGCGGGCCGGACAGGTCCGCCGGGATGGTCGCCGACCTGGCGGTCTCGGAGTTACCGGCGGTGTCGGTCGCGCGGAACGACACCGTGTGCCGGTTGGCGTCGGGCGCCGCGACCGGGCCGGTGTACGCGGTCCACGCGCCCGTGTCGATCGCGTACTCGATCCGCGCCACCCCGGAGGTCGCGTCGGTCGAGGTCACCGTGACCGCGCGGGTGGTGCCGTCGACGGCCGCCGTGCTGGCCGGCGCGGTGGCGTCGATCCGCACGGCGAGGCTCGCCGGCACGGAGACGTTGCCCGCGCGGTCGGTCGCGGTCGCGGTGACGGCGTGCTGGCCGTCGCCGGTGACGGTGACGTCGGTGTACCGCACGTCGGTCGCCACCACCGGCTGACCGCCGTCCACCGTGGACTCGATCCTCAGCCGGCCGCCGCGGTCGTCGACGCCCGCGGCGCGCACCCGCACCGCGGACCGGTACCAGCCGGCGCTGCCCGCGCTGCCGCTCGGCGTGAGCGTCAGCACCGGCGCGGTCACGTCGCCCTCGGTGTCGCCGGGCGAGATGACCCGGACCTCCGCCGAGACGCGGCCCGCGGCGTACCCGAGCACGGTGCCCCGCACCGTGAACGTGCCGGGTGCGGCGACCTGCTCCTCGGTCACCGGGTCCCAGAAGACCGGCACCTGCAGGGTCTGCCCGCCGAACGTCGCGGCGACGGTGCCGGGCAGCTCCCGCTCCCCCACCTCGACCGTCATGGCCGGCGGGGTGACCGCGTCCGGCTGCGCCGCGAGGACCTTCCACTCCTCGACCGCCACCGCCGAGTACGTGCTGCCGTTGGTGGAGGCGTCGAATGTCGCCCGCACCTGCGTCGTGGTCACCGGGTCGAACGTGGTGTTCTGGAAGCCCTGCGTGCCCGTCGGGTACCCGCTGGCGTTGGGCACGTCGACCCACTGTCCACTGTCGAGGTTCCAGTACTGGATCCTCCAGCGGGCCGGTGCCGCGACGCCGACGCCGGTGCCCTGCGGCTGGTCGTTCCAGAACTCGATCTGCGAACCGGAGACCCGCATCGGCTGGTCCCACGTGTACTGCGCCCACTGCTGCGGCGGGTTGCTGCCGGTCCAGGTGCCCCACATGTCGGGCGGGAGCGGGTTGGACCGGACGATCTCGTCGTTCAGCGCCTTGATCCAGTACTGCGTGGGCACCGGCTCGTTGGAGACGGTGGCCCTGGCCTCCTGGGCGATGTTCGGCCGCGGCGTGAGGTCGCGCCCCTTGGCCGGCGTCGGCGTGACGAGCTTGATCCGCGGCGGCGTCAGGGTGTCGTCCCACTCGACCTTGTCGATCGCCACGGAACGGCGGAAGTGGCCCCCGCCCACCGCGTCGGCCGTGTGGTACGCGATGTACCACTGGCCGTTGAACGGAAGGATGCCCGGGTGGCTCGTCGTCGAGGAGACCGGCCGCAGGATCGTGCCCCGGTAGGTCCACGGTCCCTCGGGCGCCGCCGCCGTCGCGTACGCGATGCACGCGTGGTAGTTCGCCGGTGTGCACTGCGAGGTCGGTCCGGCGTTGTTGCCGGCGTACGCCATGTAGTAGGTGGCGCCCCGCTTGAAGATCCAGGCCGCCTCGAAGAAGCCGGTCAGCCCGGTGACGGTGCGCTGGGTGCCCACCGGGGTCTTCATGTCGGCCTGGAACTCCAGCATCCGCAGGTTGCCGAACGAGCCCCACCACACGAAGACCCGCTGCCCCTCGACGAGGATCGTCGGGTCGATGTTGTGGATGGTGTTGGTCGCCGGCACCCGCTGGGAGATGACCGGTCCGCCGGCGTGGTCGGTCCACGGGCCGGTCGGGCTGTCCGAGACGGCGACCCCGATGGCGAACTTGTCCGAGGCCGGGCTCTCCCGCTCGTTGATCGGTACGTACCAGTAGTAGCGCCCGTCGACGCCGCGGACCACCTGGCCGGCGTACGCGCGTCCCGCCGTGGCCCAGGCGAAGACCTGCTCCGGGCGCATCAGCGAGGGATGGTGCGTCCACTGTCCAGCCTGGACGTCGGTGGTGCGGAACGCGCCCCACTCGTTCATGATGAAGTCGTTTGTGGAGGGTCCGGCCTCGTCGTGGCCGGTGTAGATGTAGAGCTCGTCCTTGTCGCCCGGGTTGCCGGGCGCGCCGGCCGGCACGACCAGCGGCGCCGGGTCGGCCGAGTAGTAGCTGCCGTCGCCGAGGATCGGGTTCGTGGTGTTCGTGAACGTGTACGGGTCCGCGGCGTAGGCCGGTGCCGGGAGCCCGACCAGCGCGCCGGCGAGGAGCCCGGCGGCCGCCACGCGGCTCACAAAGGTCTTCACGGTGCAGTCTCCTGCCTTCGGGGTGGGGAAGGTGGCGGCGCCGTCGCCGGCGCCGCCACCCCCGAAAGGGTCAGCCGCAGTTGAGTGCGCCGAACTGCGCGGGGATCTGCGCCGTGACCGGCTGGCCGTTGACGGTTCCGGTGACCTTCACCGTCGCGGTACCGGCCGGCACCGTCCTGAGCCGGGTGTTGAACGCCTGGTAGGCGGACTTGCCCGGGGCGACGTTGTCCACCTTGCGGGTGCCGTACGGCGTGACCAGCTCGATCGTGAGCGGGACGGTCTCGTCGTTGCGGGCGTTGACCGCGAGGTACACGTTCGTGCCCGTGCACTGGGTGCGCGCCGTGACCGTGACGTCCCACGCCGGGGTCTCCGGCGGGTCGCCCACGGTGAGCGTCAGCGTGGTCTGCGTGGTGCCGGCCTCGCTGACGTAGTCGGGCAGGATGAGGTTGCCGATGACGGTGTACCGGCCTTCGGTGTCCACGACGCTCTCGTCGAACTGCCAGTCGACGCCGATGGCCTGGTTGTCCCGCGACCCGTCGTTGTACGAGACCTCCACCCTGTCCGGCAGGTACGGCAGCTCGCCGACCTCGACCTTCTGCGTGAAGCTCTCGGCGCCCTGGATGGAGATGCCGTCCTGCGCCGTCTCCGGCCGCACGTAGACGCGCGCCTCGGCGATCAGCCCGTACGCGTCGTTCGTGCCGTAGACCACGAACGGGTCGGTGTTGACCTCGGCCACCATCTCCGGCGTGATCTGCTGCCAGTTGAACGCGACCTTGCCCCGCTCGCCGCTGGCGTAGACGCCGTCGAGCTCGGCCGGCAGCGCCGGCACCTCGCCGACCGTGGTCCGGATCAGCACCGGCGAGCGGACCGAGTCGACGGTCTCGCCGTTGGCCCGCCAGCGCAGCACGCCCGTGCCCGCGCCGCCGGCCATCAGGCCGAAGATGCGGACGCGCAGGTGCGTGGTCGTGATCGGTTCGAAGGTGAGGCGGTTGTACGCGTTGGTGGCGAGGCCGTCGGCGTACGTCGAGCCGCCGGCGAGGGTGACCGGGGTCCAGGTGGTGCCGTCGTTCGAGGACTCGATCACGTACGTCGTGGCCGTGGGCCGCCGGGTGCCGCCGTTGTCGTCGTACCAGTAGATGTCCGTCGACGACAGCCGCACCGGCGCGGTCCACCTGTACTGGATCCACGCCTGCCGCTCGAGGCTGCTGCCGTTCTGCGGCAGGTTCCAGTTGCCCCAGCCGTTGCCGGCCCCCGGGTTGGAGCTGCTCGGCGTCGTCGGCTCGCTGACCCGCTGGTGGTTTTCCCACGCCACGGTGCCGCTGGTGCTGATCGCCGCGGACGAGCCGAACTCGGCCGTGACCTCCTTCTCGGCGAGCGTCACGGACACCGTCGCCTCGGTCCGCTTCTCGCCGTCGTTTGCGAAGAACCGGAACACGTAGTCGCCGGCGACCGTGCCGGTCACCCGGGTCGTGAGCGCGTCCTGGTCGGCGAAGATGACGCCCGCGTTCGCCGGCTTGGAGACGGTCTCCCAGCCGTAGGTGAGCTCGCTGTCGTACGGCACGCCGTCGTCGGCGGCCGTGCCGACCAGCCGGGTGGACAGGTTGCCGTCCTGCGAGCCGTCGCGGACGGCGGTGACGACCGGCGCCTGGTTGGAGACCGGCGGTACGTCGCGACCCGAGTTGAACACCTGGATCTCGGAGATCGCGGTGAAGAACGTCGGGTTGTTCGTGAACGCGACGCGCACCTTGTTCGAGGTGACCGGCCCGAAGAGCGCCTCGTTGAACTTCGCCGCCGGAACGGTCGGGTTCTTGAACTGGCCCGGCACCTCCTTCCAGCCGCCGCTGCCGTCCGGCACCTGGATCCACCAGCGCGCCGGCTCGCGGTAGCCGCCGGCCTGCCGGTCGCTGACGAACGTCACCTTCACGTTGTCGAAGGACCTGGCCGAGCCCAGGTCGAGCTCGACGTAGCCGTTCTTGTCCGCGGTGCCGTAGTTGCCCCAGTAGGGCTCGTTGGCGGTGACGCCGTCGGTCACGGCGGCCAGCGCGACCGGGCGTTCGGTCTCCTTGATGGCGCCCGGCGTGTAGTTCATCGCGGTGCTGCTGTTGCCCGGCGTGTGGAACAGCCGCCACGGCGTCGGCCGCACGCCCTGCTGGGTGTAGGACGAGCTGAGGGCGGCGCCCTTGGCCAGGTTCGGCGCGTCCTCGGTCAGGTCGATGCCGGCCGTCTTGAGGTACGACACGACGCGGTCGTCCTGGATCGGGGTGTCCACCGCGCTCGGGAAGTCGCTGCCGGTCGCGGCGGTGAAGGTGACGGTGAGCCCGCTCTCGGCCTGGACCTGGTTGGTCTTCGGGTCGTAGGTGAGCTTGCCGAGCTTGTCGGTGGTGACCTTCTTCTGGCCGTTGACGAACAGGCTGTAGCCCGCGCCGAGGCCGTACTTCGTGCCGTCCGGGTCCCAGACGATGGTCACGTCCTGGCCGTGGTAGCGCAGGTTGTTGGCCATGAAGTGGTCGTACCCGAACGTGATCGGCCAGAGCTCGATCTTGTCATCGGAACGCGGCTGGATGCCGGCCATGTCCTCGATGAAGATGTAGTTCATGTTGCCGAGCATCACGTGGTTCGGGTTGTTGCGGTTGTAGGTCTTCGCCGTCGGGTTCCAGTTGGAGTAGTACTCCGCCTGGTTCGGCGCGCGCAGGTCCGCGTTCGGGTAGATGCTCCAGGCCATCCAGTCCAGCAGGCGCTTGGCGTAGGCCGGGTTGATGTACTTCTGCTCGGGGTCGTAGTGGCGCAGCGCCGAGCGGACACCGCGGTACTGCACGGTGAAGTTGATGTTCGAGAAGTTGTTCGACCCGCCGATCCCGTAGGCGGCCCGGTCGTACTGGTTGGCCGTGTAGAACGGGAAGATCGGGAAGTTGTCGCCGTAGGTCAGGAAGCGGAAGCCGTCGACGTACGTCTGCCACTGGTCGAACGGGATGAGGTTCTGGGCGTAGACGTCGTAGAGGTTCGACTCCTTCGACGGGATCAGCGTGCGGGCCGACTCCGGCAGCGGGTTGGCCCGGCCGTTGGAGGTCGCCGCGCTGGTGGCGCCGTGCGAGGTGCCGGCGAGGAACATCCGCGTGTCCGGGCTCCACAGGCGGCCGAGGACCGCGTCGCGGATGCCGTTGGCGCTGGCGGCCATCTGGTCCACCTTGGCCTGCTCGGCGCCGCCGATCTGGTACAGCTGGCGGGCGGCGTCGAACGCGCCCCACACGTACGCCGACTCCGGGCGCTCGATGGTCCGCGCGCCGGGCGCGCCGGCGTTGGCCTTCGGGAAGCCGAAGGTGATGGCGTCGGCGTCGTTGCCCGGCATGTAGTTGGTGTCGTACGCGATGAGCTTGTCGTTGTTGCCGTCGTAGTGCTCGAGCTGGCCGGCGCCGTCGCCCTCGAAGTAGTGGGCGAACTTGCTGGCGACGTCCTTGCCGCCGCCGTGCACGTTGTACGCCTCGAGCCCGGCCGTGCCGATGTACTGCGAGTAGTGGTTGTTCCAGCTGGTGTGGCCGGGGCTGTCCAGGAACGCCGAGGAGCCGGAGAGCTCGCCGATGTTGAGGATCTGCCCGTACGGCAGGTACGGCGTGCGCAGCCACTTGGTGTCCTGCAGGTGCATCGGCTGGGTCAGCGCCACGGAGTTCTGGTAGAGGTTCACCCCCTCGATCGTCGTGGGGTACTGGTAGGCGTAGCCGGAGGCGTTGGCGTCGAGGCTGTTGTAGCGCTCGCCCCACCAGCGGTAGACGATCGCCTTCTCCAGCGCCGGGTCGGGCACGTCGATGTACGGCACGTCCTGCGCCCACTGGCGGTTGAACGCCGTGATGCCGGTGCGCACCGCCTCGGCGGGCGGCAGCGCGGCGTACCGGTGGTACGCCTCGACGGTCCTGGGCAGCGTGGCCGAGGAGACCGCGCCCACGACCGACAGCGCGAGCGAGCCGCCGGCCGGCACGGTGACCTCGCGGTCGAGGTTGGTGCCGCTGCGGGTGAACCCGCTGCCGGTCAGGCTGGTCCGGATGGTGTCCCACGCGGTGTCGACGAGGCCGTTGTTGGCGCCGCTGGTGATGACCCGGGTGCCGGTCAGCTCGGCGCCGCCCTCGCCGGCCTGGGTGGCCAGCGGCGAGGCGGCGCGCACGGTGAAGGTGGCCGCGGAGCCGCCGGGGTTGTTGAAGGTGATCGCGGTGACCGCGACGTTGTCGTACGTGATGAACTTCGTCTGGTCCGCGGTGACGCCGGTGGTGCCGATCGTGTAGCGGCTCTTGGCGTGGCTCGGTGCGTTGAAGCGGTTGGCGTTCACTTCGGTGACCGTCTGCCCAGGAACGGTCACCGTGTAGAGGTTGCCGAGGTTGTTGGGGCCGCCCACGTAGGCGCTGCCCGCGAAGCCCATGACGGTGAAGTTGCTGTTGCTCGCGCCGCGCATGTAGAGGGAGCGCCCGCGGGTCATCAGGACGGCCGAGCCGATGGTGCCCGGCACGCCCAGGATCCGGTCGAGGTAGTAGTCGGTGCCGCCGGCCGCCAGGTCCTTGTCGAAGATGGACTGGTGCATGCTGCCGGCCGTGAAGGGTACGCCGGGGTTGAGCTGGTTGACGACGTCGCCGGTGTTGCTGTACGCCGGGTCTCCGATTTCCATCACGTGGCTGAGGCCGTCGGTGTATACCCCGACGTCGCCCTCGTTGCCGGGGAGGATGGGGCTGGCGGCGTTCGCGGGGGACGGCACACCGACAGCTCCTCCCACGACCAGCGCGGTTAGAGCGGCCCAGATGGGCGCTCTCCTCACGCGTCTCCGACTCATGGCGTTTCCTTCCTCATATTGGTGGTGGCGTGTAAGTCATCGATGAGGATTTTCGCGTGTGAGCGCTAACACGGGTGTCGCGCCTCATGGGTGGTGGGGATCCAGACGCGCATCGTGGAAGGGCCGCGGTTGGCCCAGGCGTGGTACTCCACGAGGGGCACCGCGTCGAGCTCCGCGCCCGCCGCGGGCCTGGCCTCGGCCGGGTCGGTCCGGTACGGCCAGGTGTGGTCGTGCGGGCGCACCTGGTGACAGCGCACGGTGACCCGGCCGTCCGCGAGGCGGGGCGGCTCGCTGGTGTCGACCCTTAGCTCGTCGACGGTCCCCACGCCCGGCACGTCGACGGACTCCAGGGCGAAGACGACCGGACCCCGCTCGACCGCCACGCAGCCGCGGACCGCGTCGATGCGCGGGTCCGGGTACGTGAAACGGGGGGCCATCGGCAGGCACAGCACCACCTCGTCGCCGCGCCGCCAGGTGCGCCGCTCGGTCACGACGCCCGGTGCGACCGGCCGGGTCTGCCCGTCGACGATGATGGTCGCGCCCTTGCCCGCCCAGCCGGGCACCCGCAGCGACAGCGCCCACGGCTGGTCGTCGTCACTGTCGACACGCACCCGGATCTCGCCGTCGCGCGGGTAGTCGGTCTCGATCGTCACGCACAGCTCGCGCCCGTCGGCGCGGCGGTGCCGGACCGCTCCGGGGACGTACTGGTGCAGCTGCAGGCCCTCGTCGTCGGCCGTCGCCACGTACGCGGTCAGGCTGGCCAGGGTGCGGGCCACGTTGGTCGGGCAGCAGGAGACCTCGAACCAGGGGGCGCGCAGCGAGGCCGCCGCGCGCAGGCTGGGCCGGTCCGCGTCGGGCAGGGTGCCGAGCTCGCGGCGGTGCAGCGTGTTGGCGTAGAAGAAGCTGCGCCCGTCGGCCGCGGGCGAGGTCGAGACCACGTTGAAGAGCGTCCGCTCGATGAGGTCGGCGTAGCGCGGGTCGCCGTCGGCCAGCAGCAGCCGCCACGCCAGCATCACCGAGCCGATGCCCGCGCAGGTCTCCGAGTACGCCCGGTCCGGCGGCAGCATCCAGTCGCCGCCGAACGCCTCGTCCTGGTGGCGCGAGCCCTGCCCGCCGGTGACGTACGTGCGCCGCGTGACCGCGTTGGTCCACTGTGTACGGACGGCGTCCAGCAGGCTGGCGTCCTTCAGCTCGACGGCGACGTCCACCGCGCCGGCGGCGAGGTAGTTGGCGCGCACCGCGTGTCCACGCAGGACGGTCGCCTCGCGCACCGGTGTCTCGTCCTGGAAGTACTCCCGGCCGTACTCCACGTCGCTGAGCCGCCCGTGGCCGCGGCGGTCGACGAAGAGCGCGGCCTGCGCGAGGTACCGGTCGTCCTCGGTGACCCGGCCGAGCTCGACCAGCGCGGTCTCGATCCCGGGGTGGCCGCAGACGCCGTCGATGCCGTCCGGGCCGAACGTGTCGCAGATGTTGTCGGCGGCCCGGCGGGCGATCTCCAGCAGGCCGTCGTCGGCGCCGGGCCGGGTGCGGGCGCGGGCGACGGCGGCGTGGAGCAGGTGCCCGACGCAGTAGATCTCGTGACCCCACTCCAGGTCGGTCCAGCGCGCCGCCTGCCCCGCCCGGCCGAACTTGGTGTTCAGGTAGCCGTCGGCCTCCTGCGCCGCCCCCACCCGGGCCACGATCGCCCGGAACCGCGACTCGAGCCGCTCGTCGCCGCTGCGGCCGATCTCCCACGCGACCGCTTCGAGGTACTTGTAGACCTCGGAGTCGGAGAACTCGCGCCCGCGCCGGTCGGCGGCGAGGTCGCCCCCGCCCGCGGCGAGGTCGAAGTTGCGGATCCAGCCTTCGCGTTCCAGCCAGTGCTCGATGTGCGCGAGGCTCGCTTCGGCGTTGACCGACTGCCGCTCGGCCCAGAACCCGCCGGTGATCCGGACGTCGCCGAGTCCGAGCGGCCGGAGCCGGCCACGGGCCGGCAGGACGGGTGCGGCCGCGGATGCGGTGGCTTTCATGCTCAGCCTTTCAGCGCGCCGGACATGAAGCCGCGCACGTAGTGTCGTTGAAGCAGGAGGAACAGGACGATGCACGGCAGGGCGAGGATGACGACGCCCGCTTCGGTCGCTCCGTAGTCGACGACACCTTGCACCTGGCCACGCAGGTTGGACACCGCGAGCGGGAGCGTCATGCGCTCCGAGTCGTTGATGAGGATCAGCGGTGCCATGAAGTCGTTCCACGCGGCGAGGAACGAGAACAGCCCGACGGTGATCAGGCCCGGCTTCACCGCCGGCAGCAGCACCCGCCACAACGCGCCCCACGTCGAGCAGCCGTCGACCGTCGCGGCCTCGTCGAGCTCGCGCGGCACCGCCTCGAAGGAGATGCGCATCAGGAACGTGGAGAAGGGCAGCTGGAACATCGTGAGCACGAGCGCGACGCCGACCAGCGAGTTTTCCAGCCCCACCTCGTTGAGCAGGACGTAGAGCGGGATCAGCAGGGTCGCGTACGGGACCATGAGGATCGCGAGCGTGAGCAGGAACAGGAAGTTGCGCCCGGGGAAGCGGAACCGCGCGAAGGCGTAGCCGCCCAGCAGCGAGATGACCAGCGTCAGCAGCACGGTGAGCAGCGAGACGAACGCCGAGTTGAACAGGTACCGCCAGATGCCGGCCTGGTAGTTGGCGAGCGTCTCGTAGTTGCCGAAGCCCCAGCCCTCGGTCTGGTTGGTGCCGGCCTGCGGGGAGACGGAGGCGACCGCGGTCCAGACGAGCGGGGCCAGGAAGATCAGCGCGACCGCGCCGGTGAAGACCCAGTACGGCATGCGCAGCGCGACGCCGTAGACCGTGACGCCCCGCGGCTTGCGGCGGCCGGCCGGTGCGCCGGCGGGCGGCCGGGTGCCTTCGCCGGTGGTCGAGGTCGAATGCGACATGACGGCCATGCGTCAGCTCTCCTCGGACCGGAAGGCGCGCAGTTGCAACGCGTTGATGAGGATCAGGGCGAGCAGCACGATGACGGAGATGGCCGCGGCGACGCCGAGGTCGTTCTGGCCCTGGAACGCCACCGAGTAGATGAGCTGGACGACCGTGATCGTGCTGTTGTCCGGGCCGCCCTTGGTCAGGATGTAGAACTGCTCGAACGCCAGCAGCGAGCCGGTCACGCACAGCACGGTGGTCAGCGCCAGCGTGGGGCGCAGCAGCGGCAGCGTGACCCGCCAGAAGGTCTGCCAGCGGGTGGCGCCGTCCGAGCGGGCCGCCTCGAACACGTCGGCCGGGATGCCCTGCAGACCGACGAGCATGAGGACCATGTAGAAGCCGGCGTACCGCCAGACGATCAGGAACGTCGTGGACAGCAGCGCCGCGGTCGGCGAGCCGAGGAAGGTGAAGCCCCAGCTGTCCATCAGCGGCTTCAGCGGGCTGGCGAACGGCGAGTAGAACACGTAGAACAGCAGCGACGCCGAGGCCAGGCCGAGCGCGCTGGGGATGAGGAACGAGGCGCGCAGCAGGTTGTTCCACCGGCTCGACTCCTGCACCAGCAGGGCCAGACCCAGACCCAGGACCAGCAGCAGTACCGTCGCCAGCACCGTGTACTTGACGGTGAAGACCACCGAGTCGGTGAAGAAGCGGTGGTTGACCGCCTTGTCGAAGTTGTCCGGAGCGTTGAACCCTTGGTCGCCGGTGAGCAGCGGCCACCTCGACACGGACATCTTGACGACCAGCCCCAGCGGCACCACGAACAGTGCCACCACGAACACCGCGGTCGGTGTCGCGTAGAGCCAGCCGAGCAGGCCGTGCCGGCCTCTGGGGCGCGCGCGGCCCCGCGGCGGCGTCTGCGGCGGCCGCGTCGGCGCAGTGACGCTCATGGAAACCCTCGTTTCGTCGTACCGTCGGTAGCTTTCCGGTGCGGGCGGGCGCCCGGCAGGGACCCGCCCGCGCGGAACCTACTGCTGGAGCACGGCGGTGATCTCGCCGTTGTCCTTCGTGACGTCACCCTTGGCGTTGAGCACCTGGTTGCGCACCAGTGTCAGCCACGGGCTGTTCGGCGCGTTGAACGCCTGCTGGAAGTTCAGCGCGACCGGGGTGTCCCCCTTGCCGGCCACCTCGTTGATGGTGACCAGGCGCGGGTCGGTCGCGGCGTACCTGTTGTTGGCGAGGTCGGCGCGCGCGACCACGTCCTTGTTCTTCGCCAGCACCTCGACCTGGGCGTCCTCGGACATCATCCAGCTCAAGAAGTTCCAGGCCTGCGCGGCCTTCTTGGAGTCCTTGGAGACGCCGATGCCGTCGCCGCCGACGAAGGTGGACGCGCCGCCGGACGGGCCGGGGATGCCCGCGACGCCGACGTCGAACGGGGTCGAGGACAGCAGCGTGGCCGGGTAGAACATCAGGCCGACCTTGCCCTCGGTGAAGCCCGCCGTCCAGGTCGGGCCGGTCTCGCCCGCCGAGGACGGCAGCACCGCGCCGGACTTCCACAGGTCCGCCCAGGTGCTGTACACCTGCTTGGCGGCGTCGTCGGCGAGCTTGGACTCCTTGCCGTCCTCGCTCATGACCTCGCCGCCGCTGGCCCAGATCGAGGGGAACCAGGTGAAGACCAGGCATCCGCCGCAGTTGAGGCCGGTCGCCGTGCCGTAGACGCCGTCCTTCTTCAGGCCCTGGATCTTCTTGGCGGCGTCCGCGTACTCGGCGAGCGTCGCGGGCGCCTTCTCCGGGTCCAGCCCGGCGTCCTTGAACAGCTGCTTGTTCCAGAACAGCATCGACAGGTCCAGGACGAACGGCAGCACGTGCGGCTTGCCGTCGAGCGTGCCGGCCGACAGGTGACCCTTGTTGATCTGGTCCTTGAACGCCAGGCCGTTGATGTTCGCGCTGAGGTCCTGGAACAGGCCCTGGCTCACCCAGTTCGGCACGTAGACGATGTCCGCCGCGAACAGGTCCGGCAGCCCGCCGGAGCCGGCCGCCGCGCCCACCTTCGCCACGTAGTCGTCGTTGGGTACCACGGTCAGGCTGACCTTGTTCTGGTGGCTGGCGTTGTACGCGTCGACGAGCAGCTTCGCCTGCTTCTCCAGCGGCGCGCGGGTCCAGAGGGTGAGCTCGCTGCCGTCGTCGACGCCGTTGGGCCCGGCTTCGGCCGCGTCCGTACCGCCACCACCGTCGTCGCCACCGCACGCCGCCACGGCGAGCACCAGCGTCGCCGCGAGGGCCCCGGCCAGTGACCGCAGGGCGGTCCGCCGGCCCAAGGTTCGTTTCATCTGGTCGTCCTCCTCGATTTATGGGGTCATAGGTCAGTTCTCGATGGGTTGGGGCCTACAGCCGCTGTGCCAGCCGGTGGTAGGCGTTGTTCCAGCGGAGGTGGTCGGCGAACGACCGGTGCTCGGTCGTCGCGTCGATCAGGGCGAGCTCGATCCCCGCCATCTCGGCGAAGTCGGCGAGCGCCTCGCGGCCGACCGCGGTGCTCAGCACGGTGTGGTGCGGTCCGCCCGCGAGCAGCCAGCACTCGGCCGAGGTGGCGAGGTCGGGGCGGGGCTTCCAGACCGCCCGGGCGACCGGCAGCCGCGGCAGCGGCTCGTCGGGGTCGACCAGGTCGATCTCGTTGGCGGTCAGGCGCAGGCGGCCGCCGAGGTCGGCGAGGCCGACGACGATGCCCGGCCCCGGCGCGGCGGTGAAGACGAGGCGGACCGGGTCTTCGCGGTCGCCGATCGACAGCGGGTGGATTTCCAGGGCCGGCCGGTCCCGCGCGATGCTGGGGCAGACCTCGAGCATGTGCGCGCCGAGGATCTTCGGCTCGCCGGGCCCGAAGTGGTACGTGTAGTCCTCCATGAACGAGGTGCCGCCGGGCTGGTCGCCGGCGACGACCTTGAGGATGCGCAGCAGGGCGGCCGTCTTCCAGTCGCCCTCGCCGCCGAACCCGTAGCCGTCGGCCATGAGGTTCTGCACGGCGAGGCCGGGCAGCTGCTTGAGCCCGCCGAGGTCCTCGAAGTTGGTGGTGAAGGCGCCGAAGCCGCCGTCCTCGAGGAACTGGCGCAGGCCCAGCTCGATGCGGGCCCCGTAGCGCAGGGACTCGTGCCGCTCGCCGCCGCGGCGCAGCTCCGGTGCGACGTCGAAGCGGTCCTCGTACTCATCGACCAGCTTGTTCACGTTAACGTCCGCAACCTCGTCGACGCTCTCCACCAGCGCGTTCACGCCGTACGCGTTGACCGAGACGCCGAGCGTCGCCTGCGCGCCGACCTTGTCCCCCTCGGTCACCGCCACGTCGCGCATGTTGTCGCCGAACCGCGCCAGCCGCAGCGACCGGGCCGCCTGCCAGCCCGTGGCCGCCCGCGCCCAGGTGCCGATCCGGTCGCGCACGGCCGCGTCGCCGGCGAAGCCCACGACGGTCTTGCGGGCCACGCCGAGCCGGGACTGCACGTAGCCGAACTCGCGGTCGCCGTGCGCGGCCTGGTTGAGGTTCATGAAGTCCATGTCCAGCTCGGACCAGGGCAGCGAGCGGTTGGCCTGCGTGTGCAGGTGCAGCAGCGGCTTGCCGAGCGCGGACAGGCCGGCGATCCACGCCTTCGCCGGCGAGAACGTGTGCATCCAGGCGATGACGCCGACCACGGCGTCGTCCGACGTGGCGTCCAGCAGCGTGCGGCGGATCGCGTCGGCCGTGGTGAGCACCGGCTTCCACACGACCCGCGGGCCATCCGGCAGTCCGCCGGCGACGGTGCGGCACACCTCGCGCGACTGCTCGGCGACCTGCTCGAGCACCTTCTCCCCGTACAGCGACTGGCTTCCGGTCAGGAACCAGATCTCCGCCGGCTCTTTCGCGATGCCCACGACGGCCCACCCGCCTCTTCTCATTCCGAAAACCTTTTCGGAGGATTCTGGCCGCCTGTTTCGGTCGTGTCAACAGTTGATTTCCAGACCCTGGGCGCGACTCATCGACCCGCTTGAGCGGCAATCGACATCCCGCGTGCTCCGTGCCGAAACGTCGAAATCTTTTCGACGGTCACGGACAGTCAGAACCGCTGTCCAGAGCCGCGCGGCCGCCGCGCCGCGCGGGCGTCAGCTGCTCGGCGCCGTCGAGTCGCGCATCACGAGGCGGCCCGGGTACTGCTCCGACGTGGGCGGATCCCCGCCGTCGATGGCCGCGAACAGGCGCCGGCCGGCGACCGCGCCGAGGCGTTCGAGATTCATGTCGATGCTCGTGAGGCGGGGCCGGGAGTGTGCCGCGATGGCGTCCCAGTTGTCGAACCCGATCACGGAGATCGCATGGGGCACGTCGCGCCCGAGGTCCCGCAGGGTCTCCAGCACGCCCCGCGCGATCTGGTCGGAGCCGCAGAAAATCGCGTCGACCTCGGGGTGCTGCTCGACCACGATGTGCGCCGCCGCCCGGCCCCAGGTCTCGTCCCACGACCCGTAGTACGGCTGGCCGCCGAGCATGGCGAGGCCCGCGTCGGCGAGCGCCGCGGCCGCACCCTCGGCGCGGTCGCGGGCCGCCGCGAAGCCCGGCTCGCCGGTGACGTGGGCGATGTTGCGCCGCCCGCACGCCAGCAGGTGCTCGACGGCGAGCCGGCCGCCGCCGACGTTGTCGACCGTGATGGAGATGTCCTTCGGGTCGGTGGAGGGCGCGTACGCGTACACGACCGGGACCGGGATCGCGCCGGCCAGCGGCGGCCGGGGGTCGGTGCTGGACCCGACCACGATCAGGCCGTCGACCCGCCGGGACAGCAGCGCCCGGACGTGGTACGCCTCGCGGATCGCGTCACCGCGCGCGTCGCAGAGAAAGACCGAGACCTCACCGGCGCCGAACGCGTCCTCCGCGCCCATCAGGATCGGGATCGAGAACCGGCCTTCGAGGTCGCTGGTCAGCAGCCCGACCGTGCCGGTGCGGCCGCCGAGCAGCGCCCTGGCCAGCGCGTTCGGCGCGAAGGAGAGCAGCTCGGCGGCCTTGAGCACGCGCGCGCGGGTCGCCGCCTTGACCTCGTCGCGGCCGTTGATGGCCTTGGAGGCGGTCGCCACGGAGACCCCGGCGAGCTTCGCGACATCGGTCAGGGTCGGCGCCCGGTTGGCGGGGACCTCTGGCTCAGTGCTCATGTGACGCTCCCTCTCAGCGACCGAATCCGGCCACTCCCGGTAGCGCCTCCCCGATCACTTCCTACGACAGTACCGCCCCTGAAAACCTTTTCGCGGAGGCCCGGCCGCACGTCAGGTCCAACGCCAGCGGACCCGCGCCGGTCGCGGTGGCAGCCGAGGAACTCCATCACCACAGCTTGGACCCGAGGCCCGCACGGTTCCTTTACCGACCCGCCACCGTCGCCCCCCGACCGGTCCGTACGGTCCCGGGCATGCCTCTGACGCTACCGACGCACCCCGTCGCCGTCCTGCCCCTGAAGCTCTGGCGGCCGCGCTGGTTCGACGGCGTGGCCCTGGTGCTCGGCGCCGTCGCGCCCGACCTCCCCTACGCCGTCGAGGGCTACGGGGTGACCATCCACAGCCACGCCTGGCACGCGCCGCTGTGGTGGGCGCTGCCGGTCGTGCTGGTCGGCGCGCGGGTGGTGCGGTGGGCGGCACCGGTGGTGGCGGCGCACCTGCCCGCGGGCGGCCCGCTGGCGTTGCGGGACTACGGCGTGCTCGGCGGCGTGCGCCACCCGTGGTGGGTCACCGCCTGGTCGGCCGTGCTCGGGGCGGCCAGCCACATCGTGTGGGACGCCTTCACCCACCCGTACGTCGACGGCGGTCGGCTGCTGTTTCCGTGGCTGCACGAGTGGGCGGTGCCCGGGATGTCGTGGTGGGAGGTGCTGGTCATCGTGTCCGACGTGGCCGGCTTCGCGGTCGGCGCCGGGCTCGCGCTGCACCTGGGCAGCGCGCGGCTGCTGCGCCGCTGGCACGGACCGCCGCGGGCGGCGCCCCACCTGCCGGGCACCTTCTGGCTCGCGGTGTCCACAGTGGCCGCCGCCGGCATTGTCCCGCTGCCGTTTCTGCCCGGCGGGTTCCTGCCCGGACATGCGATCCGCTGCCTGCTGGTCGCCGGTCTCGCCCTGCTGGCCGGCGCCGCCGCGGTGCGGCTGCGGGCCGCGGTCGCCGCCGTGTCGCCGTGACGGACCTCAGGCCTTGCGCCCCAGCCCGGCGTAGATCCAGAACGGCTGGTCCTCGTCGCCCAGCTCGCGCCACTGTGGACGGTCGGCCGGCGGGTCCTCCGGGCGCCACAGGTGCACCGGCACGACGCCGGGCTCGAGCAGCTCGAAGCCGTCGAAGAACCGCACCACCTCGCGGTGCGGGCGGAACGTCGGCGGGTCCTTCATCATCTGCTGCATCACGTCGAGGACCTTGTCGGACTCGCTGGTGCCCTCACCGGTGATGTGCGACAGCACGAGGTAGCTGCCCGGCGCCATCGCGTCGCGCAGGCGGGCCACGACGGAGTGCGGGTCCTCCTCGTCGCTGAAGAAGTGCATGACGGCCACGCCGAGCACGCACACCGGCTGGGAGAAGTCGATGAGCTCGGTGACCTCGGGATGCTCGATGATCGCCTGCGGGTCGCGGATGTCCGCCTGCACCACGCGGGTCGGGCCGGAGCCCTCCAGCAGGGCGCGGCCGTGCACGAGCACGATCGGGTCGTAGTCGACGTACACCACGCGGTTGTCCGAGTTGACCTGCTGCACGACTGTATGCGTGTTGTCCACGGTGGGCAGACCCGCGCCCAGGTCGAGAAACTGGGTGATGCCCAGGTCGGCGACGGTGCGGGCGGCCCGGTGGAGGAAGGCGCGGTTGGCCCGCGCGCTGTCCGGGGTCATCGGCACGAGGTCGACGACCTTCTGCCCCAGGACGCGGTCGGCGGCGTAGTTGTCCTTGCCACCAAGCCACCAGTCGTACACCCGTGCCGAGTGCGGCACGTTGGTGTTCAGCTCGCGCGGAAGCTCGACATCGGACATGGCTGGTGGACATCCTCTCGTGGACGGCGAAGCCGCGAGCAGACTAGCCGATGCCGCACCGGACCGCTCCCACCGATCGGGGTGCGGTCCGGCACACGGCGTCGGGCCGCCGGTCAGCGGCGGCTCTTGAAGACGTTCTTCGGTATGTAGCCGGTCACCACCTGTGTTCGGTCGACGACCTCGGCGTTGTGGTAGTTGACGGCGATCGAGGCGAACGAGTACGCCTTGGGCACGGTCAGGCCCTGCGTGGTGACGAGGAAGTCGACGGTCTTCTCGACGGCGATCCGCATCGCGCGGTCGAGGTCCCAGTGGATGCCCATCATCATCCAGTGGTCGTCGGTCTCGGCCCAGGGCAGCTCGGTCTCGACGTTCTTCATCACGGTGATCCGGAACGTGCCGGACAGCGAGTGTTCGACGGCGGTGCCGCTGACCTCGCCGTCGCCCTGGCAGCTGTGCGGGTCGCCGACGAAGATCTGCGCGCCGGGCTGGAAGACCGGCAGGTAGAGCGTGGTGCCGACGTTGAGGTCGCGGACGTCCATGTTGCCGCCGAACTTGCCCGGTGGCGTCGAGTTCTGTACGCCGGTGGCCGGCGGCGGTGCGTTCTCGGTGTTGCCGATGAACTCGCCGGCCGGCGAGGCCACCGCGATGATCCCCATGAACTTCTGGGTCGGGATGCGGATGCCGTCCGCGAAGAAGACGACCTCCTCACCCCGGTACATGCCGGTGCGGTAGAGGTGGGTGCGGACGTCGGGCCAGACGCCGGCGGGCAGGCCGGGCGGTATCTCGGCGGGGATGTCGAGCCCCACGTCGCCTTCGCGCCACCCCGGGTAGAACGTGGCCATCACGCCGCCGGTCGGTGCGGTGTTGTTGAACCCGTACGGCACGCGGGTGTCGATGTCCAGGATGTCGATCGCGACGGTGTCGCCCGGCTCGGCGCCCTCGACGTAGATCGGGCCGGTCAGGACGTGCCCGCCGTACTGCCGGTTGGTGGCCTGCCGCTCGGGCAGCGTCTCCCAGAAGCCGATCCCGTCGTCGAGGATCTCGTGCGGCTTGACGCCGAACGCGCCGAAGTAGTCGCGGGGGTGGACGGCGGGGTTGGTGAAGCCCTGGTGGGAGAGGGTGTCGACGCGGACGGTCTGCCCGGACCGCATGGTGAGGCCGGGCGCCCAGCCGATCGGAAAGCCGCCCCAGTGCAGCTTGTCCGGGGTGGACTTGAGGTGGTGGTGCCACCTGGCGCGCTTGGATCCGCCGCCCCGCTGACCCGCCGACGCCTGGGCGGGGGCGGCGGCCGCTCCCGCCGCGAACGTCGCCGCCAAGCCGGCGGCCAGTACGCTCCGCCGGCTCGCCGAGCTCCAGTGCTTCGTGGACATGCCCAACTCCCATCTGATGATCAAGGGGTTGGTCCACTGTGTCGGCGTCGTGTTTCGGCGCCGTGACGGGTCGCGCAAATCGTTTGTCCGCTCAGGTGGCGCAGATGGCCTGGGCGACGATGAAGTCCCAGTCGGTGGAGGTCGTGTCGTTCTCCGCGGCCAGCACGTTGACGGTGCCCGAGGTCGGTCCGCCGTGCACGTCCACGTACTGCAACGCGACCTCGCCGGGTGCCGAGAAGCTCGTCGCGGCGCCCCCGCCCAGCACGGTCTTGTCGCCGGGGCACTCGGCCCACGCGTTCTTCGTCCGCTCCGAGTCGCTCTGCTGGCTCTCGACCATCACGATCTCGTAGCCGGCCGGCGCCGTCGCGCACACGGCCCACGCCCAGACGCTCCAGTCGCCGGTGTACCCGCCGGCCTCCTCGTGCGCCTGCGCGTAGACCCGGGCGCCGTCGGTGGAGGCGCGGACGACCTGCAGGCCGGCGTGCCCGTACGCGTTGTAGACGGTCCCGCCGCTGCCGACGACCTTGCGGCCGGTCGGGCAGGTGGCGGTCGCCAGCTGGCTCGCCGTGCTCGACGACACCGTGTAGCCGTACGCGATCGACATGTTGGACAGGGCCGGTGCGCAGATCGCGGTGGCGCGGACGCCCCAGTCGTCGACGGTGCCGGTCGGGTCGTTGACCGTGACCTGGTAGAAGTCCTCCTGCCCGAGGAACGGCCGGACCGCCTGCATCTGGGTGACGACCAGGCCGTCCCCCACCTGGCCGCCGAGGATGCCGCCACCGCCGCCGATGACGCGGGTGCCGGCCGGGCAGGTGGCCGTCTCGGTCTTGCTGGTGGCCGGCCCGAAGTTGAAGGACAGCGTGTCGTCGGTGACGTCGGTGATGCCGGGCACGGCGTGCGCCGGGGCGGCCATCAGCGTGGTGGTCAGGATGGCGGCCGCGAGCCCGCTCGTGCCGGCCAGGAGGCGCCGCGAGCGCGTGGAGGTGCGGGTCATGGGTGTCCCTTCGCGGTGGGCGAGGCCGGGGTGCCTCGCCCGCTCAGGGTCACGGGAGGCCGTCAGCGTGGCGTCATCACCAGATCACGGCGCGGGCGGTCCGGGGACGACGACCGTCAGCGCGGCCCGGTACCGCCGGGCCTTCTCGACGTAGCGTTCGGCGTTGGTCCGGATCCTCCCGGGGTCCGGTGGCGTGTCCCGGATCCGCGCCGGCACGCCGAGCGCGGTCGTGCGGGGCCCCGATCCTCGCCGATGACGGTCCTGAGCACCCGTTCGACGCCCGCGCCGGCAGGTGCGCCCTTCGCCGGCGAACCGGTCACGATCGGGTCGTTCGGGTGCGAAAGTGAGAACATGGCCGCTTCCGTCCCGGACACCTGGATACCGGTGGAGCGGCGGTGGCTCGGGCTGGACCGCCGCGGTCTCGTGCCGGCGATCGTGGTCGCCGCGATCGCGCTGCTGCTGTCGGTGGGCATCCCGCTGGTCGATCGGGCCGTGCCGGCCGACGTGCGGGTGATCGAGCCAGGCGACCGGCTGGACCTCGGCGGCGGGATCACGATCGCGCCGCCCGTGGGCTGGCAGCTCGACGACGGCATCCTGGTCAGCGACACCATCACGTCGCCGGTCGAGGTCGGCGGCGGCGACGCCTCGCTGACCCGGGGCGGCCTGTCGGTGGGTATCCACCTGGCGCCGTTCACCGGTGACGCGGCCGCGCTGCTCGACCAGGTCGAGAGGATCGACTCGCGGCACGGCTTCACCGTCACGGGCCAGCGCACGTCGGTGACGGCCGAGGACGGGATCACGGGCCTGGCCGAGCAGTACACCAGCGCCTCGACCCAGGGCCTCGTCGCCGCGTACGTGATCGACGGCACCGGCCTGAGCGTGATCGCCGACGGCACCGCCGGCCTGCTGCCCGCGCACCTGGCGCAGATCGACGCGATGCTGCGCAGCGTCACCCGGGCGGAGCGGGCGTGAGCGCCGCCACCGGGTCGCTGCCGGCGGACACGCGGGGCCGGGACGCCGCCATCGAGGCCTCCGGCTGGGGCCGGCCGTTCCGGTTCGTGCAGTGGCGCAACGCGGCGTTCTGGGTCTACCTCTTCGCGATGGTCGCCGGCGCCGTCAGCCTGGTCCGGTTCTACGGGCCCGGCACCGGCGTCTACGGCGTCGGCCTCGGCAGCGGCGTCCTGCTGTTCTCGCTGTACGCGATCCCGTGGCTGCTCCTGCTCAGCCACCACAACCGGTACACGTCGCTGCCGCCGGCGATGCTGCTGGTCGCGTTCCTGTGGGGCGCCGTCCCGGCCACGTACTGGATCGCGCTGCGCGCGAACACGGCGGCGCTGTCGCTGTACGGCAAGCTGTTCGGCAACGCCTGGGTGCACGACTGGGGCGCCGGCCTCACCGCGCCGTTCACCGAGGAGACCGCGAAGGCGCTCGCCCTCGTGTTGCTGATCGGGATGGCGCCGCGCCTGGTCCGCAGCCCGTACGACGGCCTGGTCATCGGTGCGTTCACCGGCCTCGGCCTGCAGCTCTCCGAGGACGTCCTGTACGCGTTCAACGCCACGACCAGCAACTTCGGCGCCGACCAGGTCGGCTCCGCGTGGGGCATCTTCGTCGGCCGCGCGGCCGCCGGCATCGTCAGCCACGCCCTGTTCAGCGCGGTCTTCTGCTCCGGCCTGATGTGGCTGCTCGGCCGCGCCGGCCCGCGCCGCGTCGCCCGCGGCCTGCTGCTCATGGCCGCCGCCGTGCTCGCGCACAGCAGCTGGGACAACATGGCCGCCTACGGCAACGCCCTCGACGGCGGCGCCGGCACGATCCTGCTGATGATCGTGATCGCCGCCGCCGAGCTCGTCCTGCTGTGGCTGACCTTCCGGCTCGCCGCGCCGCAGGAACAGGGCTGGATCCGCGCGATCCTGGCGTCCGAGGCGCGGACCGGCGTGCTCACCGACGAGGAGGTGCGGGCCGCGGGCGGCGACCGCCGGACCCGCCGGGCGTACCGCCGCTCGGTGCGCGGCCGCGCCGCCCGCAGGAGCGCCCGGCACGTCCTGGCCGCCGCCCACGACCTGGCCCAGGCGCTGGCCCGGGGCGGCGGCCGCGACACCGCGGAGGTGGTACACGCCCGGGCCGAGATCGCCCGCCTGCGATCCCGGCCCGGAGAGCCGGCCTAGGCGGCGCGGCGGCGCTGCTGTTGCGGGACCGGTCGGTGCTGCTGCGGCACGCGGGCCCGGGGCACCTCGATCAGCTCGTCGATGTTGAAGGGGCCGCCCATGGTCGCGCGGTGCTGCGCCATGTGCGCCCGCAGGCCGGCCTCCCAGATCGCCTGCTCCACGTCCGGTGGGGCTATCCACCGGTGCGAGTGGTCGCTGTAGTGCAGGTGCTCGTCGCCACGATGCATAACGCTCATGGACACAGGCTTGTCGCACGGGCCGTCCGAGAGATCCGCCACCTAACCGAGATCGCAATCTCCGCCACCGCGGGGGTGCGTAGGTTTGGCGCAAGGGGCCCACGCATAGACCGTGTCTATGAGGTGCCACGACAATCGGCATTAGTGTTTATGAGTCTGCGGGCGCAGGCTGTCCACATGCTGACCTTCGCGCTCGCCGCTCTGGTACTCGTCATGATCCCCGGGCCGGACCAGGCCCTCATCACCCGCAGCGCGCTGGTCGGCGGGCGGACCGCCGGCCTGCTGACCATGCTCGGCGGCGTGCTCGGCCTCGCCGTCCACGCCGGCGCCGCCGCCGTCGGGCTGTCCGCGCTGCTGCTCGCCTCGGCGAAGGCGTTCACCGCCCTGAAGATCGTCGGTGCGGCCTACCTGCTCTGGATGGGCGTGCAGACCCTCCGCGCGGCGGCCCGTTCCCGGCGCGGACCGGCGGAGGCGGCCGTGCCGCGCAGCCGGCCCCGGCCCGCGACGTCCGTGCGGCAGGGCTTCCTGAGCAACGCGCTCAACCCCAAGGTCGCGCTGTTCTTCGTGACGTTCCTGCCGCAGTTCCTGTCGACGGAGGCGACCGCCGGCGGCACCCGCGCCCAGGCGCTGCTGCTGTCCGCGATCTTCGCCGCGCTGTACCTGGCCTGGTTCGGCCTCTACGTCACCGCCGTCGACGGCCTCGGCCAGCTGCTGCGCCGCCCGCGCGTCAAGGCCGCGATCGAGCGGGTCACCGGCGTGCTGCTGGTCGCCTTCGCGGTCCGCCTGGCGACCGCGCACCCCGCCGCGTAACGCGCCCACGCCCCCGCTGAACTTAAGCGTCCGGACAGGTTCGCGGGACGCCCGAAAGCGTTTCGGCACTTAGTCTGAGCCGGCTATGAGTGACGTCGACCAATATCCCTCGCACCGCCGCCGGCCGCGCTTCACGGGTCGGCGGCGGCTCGCGCTCGCCGCCGTCACCGGCCTCGCCGCCGTCACCGCCCTCGGCACGGTCGCGGCCCTGTCCGCCGCCGCGCCGGGACAGGCGCCCGGCGAGACCGGTGCGAGCCTTCCCGCCGCAGCGCAGCGGTCCGGCACGCCCGCCCCGGCGCAGACGCCCACCGCCACCGCCACGCGCACCTCCCCCGCGCCGCCGGCGACCGGACCGTGCGGGCGCCCGGCCGGTGCCGAGCCGGTCGTGAAGGTCACCGAGGTCAAGGTCGGTACGCGGGTCACCGGCTACGGGCAGGAGGGCGACACGGACGCGCTGCCCATGGCGATCGCGGCCCGGCCGGACGGCGGCTCCTGGCTGGCGTGGCTGGGCACCGACGGCCGGGTGCACCTGGGCCGGCTCGGCTGCGACGACCGCCTGGTCGGCACGGCGACCAGCTTCGCCGGCATCGACCTGCAGGACGTTCAGGCCGACAGCGGCGGCGGCGTGCTGCTGCTCACCCGGCGGGGCAGCTGCGGCAGCGGGCCGCTGTGCGGCGGCTCGTCGAGCCCGTGCAACACCATGCACATGGTCCGCTTCGACAACGCGGGCAAGCTGGTCTGGGAGCGGCAGGTCACCAACCTCGGCGGCGGGCGCGACGGGTACGACGACGGCGCCCGCTTCGTCTGGTGGTACCAGCACCACGGCCGGCTCGCGTCGGACGGCACGACCTGGGCGGCGTACTTCGGCGTGGCCATCACCGTCCAAAATGGAAACTGTGTCGACGTCCACGAAGGCGACCGGATGCAGGTCGTCGACGCCAAAGGCGCCCTCGTCACGCGGCACCGCGACAGCTTCGACGTCGGATGCAGCCACAGCTGGACGGCGCGTGTCGTGTGGGACCCGCGGACCCGCCACTACGTGACCGTCTGCGCGACCGACAACGCGTGCCGCATCGCGCGCCCCGCCCCGTACCGGACCGTGGCCGCCGGCACCTGCGACGGCACGCTCTTCGGCGGCGACGTCGTGCTGGCCGAGGGGCGCGGCTACTGGACCGCGTGGAGCCAGGGCGGCCGGGTGCGCCTGGCCCGCTTCACGGACGGCCCCGCCGGCTCCACCGTCGACACGTCCGCCCGGTCGAGCCACCCGCACCTGGTCGGCTACGGCACCGGCCGGATGCTGCTGGCGTGGGGATCCGGCTCCGCGACGGCCGCCCAGGTGTACGACGCCGGCAGCGGCAAGACCGTCGGCGGCCGGTTCACGCTCACCGTGCGGGACCACAACTACCAGGCGTTCAAGGCGTACCCGGACGGCAGCGTCGCCTACCCCGCGGCCGGCGGCGGCGGCACCTCGATCCGCGTGGCCCGCGTGCTCCCCCTCGCGGGCTGAGCGTGGCGCGGGCTCCCACGGCGCCCGCGCCACCCCCATACGACCGCGCCGGGCACCGGGTTCAGCCGGGTCCTTGTCACAGGCGGCAGGACCGCGTCGTCCTAACAGTGTCGGGGCGTTCGGATGGGGGCACGGGGATGGACGACGAGCAGGCGGCCGGCGCGTTCGAGGAGCACCGCGCCCACCTCACCGGTGTCGCGTACCGGATGCTCGGCACGCTGGCCGACGCCGAGGACGCCGTGCAGGAGGCGTACCTGCGCTTCGCCCGCACCGACATCGCGCGCCTGCGGGACGTGCGGGCCTGGCTGACCACCACCGTCGCCCGGATCTGCCTCGACGAGCTCGGCTCGGCCCGCGCGCGGCGGGAAAGCTACGTCGGCCCGTGGCTGCCCGAGCCGGTCGTCGACGCGGCCGCGCTCGGCCCGGAGGACCGGGTCACGCTGGACGACTCGGTGAGCATGGCGATGCTCGTGCTCCTGGAGTCGCTGAGTCCCGCCGAGCGGACCGCGTTCATCCTGCGTGAGGTGATGGGCCTGCCGTACCCCGAGGTGGCGCTCACCGTGGGCCGGGCGGAGGCGGCCTGCCGGCAGCTCGTCGCGCGGGCGCGGGCCCACGTGCGCCGCAACGCGCCGCGCTTCACCGTCGACCAGGACCAGCACGCCGGCGCGGTCCGCGCGTTCCTCGCGGCCTGCGCGGGCGGCCGGATGGACGCGCTCGTGCGGGTGCTCGACCCGGACGTCGTCCTGCGCTCCGACGGCGGCGGGCAGGTCGCCGGCGTCGCCCGCCGCCCGGTGGTCGGTGCCGACCGCGTCGCCCGGCTGCTGGTCGCCGTCGCCGCGCGCGGCAACGCCCGCCCCGACATCCGCTCCGTGAACGGCGCCCCCGGGCTCGTCTTCGAGGCCGGCGGCCGGGTCGTCGGCGTCATGGCCTTCAGCGTCGCCGGCGACCTCATCACCGGGATCGACTTCGTGGTGAACCCGGACAAGCTCACCCGGATACCCACAGAGATGTGAGCTACCGCGACGTCCGTCGTGGTCCAGACCGTCGCTCCCGCGGCCTCACCGTCCGCGGTTGGTCGCGGTCCTTCAAACCCCTATGCCCTACGGGAGACAGCCATGTCCGAACTCGCCTTCACCCGCACCGGCAGCGGCGCGCCGCTGGTACTGCTGCACGGCATCGGGTCGCTGCGCCAGGCCTGGGCGCCGGTCGTGCCGGCCCTCGCCGAGCGGTTCGAGGTCATCGCCGTGGACCTGCCCGGCTTCGGCGAGTCTGCGCCCCTGCCGCCGTACCTCACGCCGACGCCGGCCGCCCTCGCCAACAGCGTGGCGGCCTTCCTCGACCGCCACGACATCACCGCACCGCACGTGGCCGGCACCTCGCTGGGCGGCTGGATCGCGCTGGAGCTGGCCACCCTGCGGCGGCTGGCCTCGCTCGCCCTGCTGTCGCCGGCCGGGCTGTGGCCGGGGCGCACGCCGCTGTTCAACCGGGTCAGCCTGCGCGCGATCCGGTGGTCCGCCCGACACGCCGGCGGCCTCGGCTCCCGCCTGGTGTCCTTCCGGCTCGGCCGCGCGCTCGTCCTCGGCCAGATCCACGGCCGGCCCGCCCGCGTCGACCCGGAGTACGCCCGGATGGAGATCCGCGGCATGGGCACCTGCCCCGGTTTCGAGGCCACCATGAAGGCGGCGCGCCCCCTCCACTACCGGGCTCAGTCCCCTGTGGACACACCGGTCAGCGTGGCGTTCGGCGCGCGGGACCGCATCCTGCTGGCGTCCCTGTCCCGCCGCGTCGAGCAGCTGCCGCCCGGCGCGCATATCGCCACGCTCCCCGGCTGCGGGCACGTGCCGATGCCCGACGACCCGGAGGCCGTCGCCGCGTTCATCGTCGTGGCAGCGGCGCGCGCCCGCGTCGCCTGAGCGTCAGTGGCCGAACGCGTCGGAGTCGGCGCCCGCCGCGTCGCCCTGGTCCAGCGCGGAGATCGCGGCGACCTCGTCGGCGGTGAGCGAGAAGTCGAAGATGTCGAGGTTCTGCCGCAGCCGCTCGGGGTCGCTGGACTTGGGCACGGTCGCCAGCCCCAGCTCCATGTGCCAGCGCAGCACCACCTGCGCGGGCGTCCGGCCGTGCCGCGCCGCCACCTCGACCACGACCGGCTCGCGGAGCACGTCGTTGCTCTGCCCGCCGATCGGCGACCACGACTGGGTCACGATGCCGTGCTCGGCGTGGTAGGCGCGGGTGGACTCGCGGGTCACGGTCGGGCTGAGCTGGATCTGGTTGACGTCCGGCACGACGCCGGTCTCGGCGATGACGCGTTCCAGATGGGCGGGTTTGAAGTTGGAGGTGCCGATCGCCCGCAGCCGGCCCTGCTCCAGCAGCCGCGCCAGCCCCTGGACCGCCTCCACGTAACGGTCCTGCCCCGGGTTGGGCCAGTGGATGAGCAGCAGGTCGATGTACTCCAGCCCCAGCCGGTCCAGGCTGCGCTCGTACGCCTCGGCGGCCAGCTCGACCCCGTGCCAGCGCTTGTTGAACTTGGTCGTGACGAACAGCTCATCCCGGGGCAGGCCGGAGGCCTTGAGCCCGCGACCGACACCGCGCTCGTTGCCGTAGTTTTCCGCCGTGTCCACGAGCCGGTAGCCCAGCTCGATCGCGGTGGCCACGGTCACCTCCGCGGCGGCGTCGTCCATCGGCCAGGTGCCCAGCCCCAGGCGCGGCATCTGCGCACCGTGCAGCAGCGTGACGGTGGGAGCGGTAGTCGTCGTCATGGCTCCATCCAACCCCGCGCGGGGCCGGGCCGCACGCATGACCACGATCACAGCCCAGGTCAGCCCAGCGCCTCGGCCACTCGACTCTGCGCGCGGTGCCGCCGCGAACCAGTTCCCTCGCGGGTAGAAGCGGCCGTCAGGGCACCGCGGCCGGCTGCGGCTCGGCGGCCGGCGCGAGGTCGTCGGCGGCCGGCTCCCGCGGCGCCGCCTCCACGTCCCGTCCCGCGCCGGTGAGCAGCGCGAACAGGAACAGCACCGCGAGCGGTACGACGTGCATGAGCATGCGGTTCATCGAGTCGGCGTCGGCGGCCCGGTACGCGCCCTCGCGCAGGTACGCCAGCACCAGGCAGAGCGGCAGGAAGGTGGTCAGCGGGAACCGCAGGTGCGCGGCGTGCCGCAGGGGCGGCGACAGCAGCCACGCCAGCAGGAGCAGCCCGACCAGCACGACGATCGACAGCCCGTACCCGCCGAAGCCCTCGAACAGGTTGCGGTAGGTGGCCCGCAGGCTGGTCCGCAGCGTGTCCGGCTCGCGCACCGCCAGGGCCACCAGGCCGAGCCAGAGACCCGCCTCCGCGAGCGCGAGCAGGCGCGGGCCGCGGCCCAGCCGGGGCAGCAGCGGGATGGCCGCGAGCGCGCCCGCGCCGACCACGGCGCCGCCCACGACGACCGGCGGGACGCTCGTGTCGCGGTCGAGGAAGACCCAGAGCTGCAGCGCGGCGAACAGCAGGCAGGCGCCGCCGAAGGACGCCAGCACGGCCGCGCGGTGGCGGCGCGGCAGGTGCGCGGACACGGCCGTCGGCAGCAGGACGAGCGCGGCCAGCAGGAAGCCTTCGGGGCGGGTGATGACGATGACCGGTACGGCGATGATCTGCATGATCATCAGAGCCGGGCGGCGGGTGTCGCCGTTCGCGAGCAGCCACCCGCTGCCGGCCACGAGCAGCACGCAGGCGGCGACCAGAAGATGCCCGTTGAGGTAGAAGAAGCTGAAGACGACCCGGTTGTTGGTCAGCAGCAGCAGCCCGGCGAGGGCGGCGACCGCCGCGAACCGGCCGGTCCCGAGGCCGGCGCGCCGGACGAACCACACGACGGCGGCGAGCGTGGCGGCGGCCAGCAGCGGCGTGACGGAGCGCAGGTAGAGGGCCCCGCCCAGGTCGGCGGGGGCGTGCAGCAGCGGTACGCCGAGCACCCGCGTGGTCAGCAGCTCGGTCGACGCGGTGGACCGGTAGTCACCCTCGGCGATCAGCCGGCCCGCCATCAGGTACGTGAGGGAGTCGGAGTGCCACTTGAGCATCCGGGCCTCGCGCAGCACCGCGACGGCCGCGGCGACCGCGAGCACGCTCGCCACCGCCGCCGGGGGCCAGACGCGGACATCGCGCCCCCTGCGCCAGGCGGCGATCCACCAGGCGACCGGCGCGCCGAGCACCACCGCCAGGGTGATCTCCGGTGCGGTCGGCAGCCCCGTCGCCACCTGGACGAACCCGACACCGATCATCAGGCAGACCCCGGCGAGGAAGCCGAGCGGGAGCAGGCCCCAGTCGCGGATCCCGGCCGTGCGCAGCAGGGCGCAGCCGCCGCCGAGGGCCGCCAGCACCACGACCAGCTCGGCGATCATCGGGGCAGCTCCGCGCGCAGGCTCGCCGGGAGCAGCGCGGTCTCGACCAGCAGCTCCTGGTAGTCGTGGTCCTCACCATCGCGTGCCACCGGCCAGCGGATCAGCGCGAACGTCCGGGCGCCGGCGGTGCCGCGCGCGCCCTCGCCGGTGACGATCCGCTTGAGGTAGTCGTCCGGGTTGGCCGGGCCGGCCGGCCGGGGCAGCGCGGGGTCGACCGCGAGCGCCCAGGGTGCCCCGCGCGCGCCGCCCACGCCGCTGGCCACCACGAACGGCCTGGGGTCGAAGCCGGTGCCCGCCGCGACCGCCGGCGCGGGGACCCACTCGACGCGCCCGGCGCGGCCGAAGACGCGCAGCCGGGACTCGGTCTCGTCAGCGATCTTGCGGTCGTCCGCAAACCCGCTGGGCGTCGGGATGTACACGGTCGCGCCCGGTGCCAGCGTGCCGAGCCCCAGGTACAGCCCGTAGCGCTGGCGGTGCCACCCGCCGTTTTCGTAGGCGATGCGGGCGACGTCGGACGTCTCGTACCGCCCGACGGCCTCGAACTCGCGGAACCGCTCGCGGTCGATGCCCCGGAACTGGGCGAGGTTGACAGCGACGGCGGCGACCACGAGCACAGCGAAGAGCCGGAACCGGTAGGGCGCGACAGCGCTGCGCAGGTGATGGAGGCGCGGCACCCGCCGCATTTTGCCACATGCCCGCACTCAGCCGCCGGGACAGCGGGTGTCGCCGCCGCTGCGCTCCTGGCATACGTATGTGGTGGGCACCGGCTGCGGCGGGTTCAGCTCGCGCCAGGTGGCGCCGGCAAGGGGCACCGAGAGCCCGCAGAAGACGATCGCCAGGACGGTGAAGACCACCCCGGTCCACCGCAGCCGTCCCGCGAAGGCCACCACCGCGATCAGCACCGGTCCGCCTACGCCGGTCAGCGCCAGGCCCAGCAACAGCTGGTTGGCCTTCTTGGCGATCTCGTCCTGCCTGGCGCCGCTGTTGCTGTGGTGGTCGGCCCAGCTCTCCATCCCGGTGCCGAACCACGCGTAGCCGAGCCCCAGCAGCAGGAGCAGCCACGCCACCGTCAGCAGGACGACGGCGGTCGGCGGCGACGGCGGGGCCACCCTCCGGACGGTCATGTGCCGACGCTAGGCCCCGCGGCCACCTCGCGCCTGTGCCGCGGCGCCCAGCCGACCCGGGTACGGGTACTCAGCCGCGGCCCACGATCACCGCGGCGACCTCCCGGATCTGGACCATGTCCGGCTGGAAGGCCTCGGCGATGTCCGGGTGCAGGGCCGCGCGGGTCTCGTCGACGAGGCGGGCGGCGACCTCGTCGACCCCCTCGCCGCGGTAGTCGCCGGACACCACGTCGGTCGCGTGCTGCAGGGCCGAGCTCAGCTGCTCCTCCAGCGCCCCGCGCAGCTTCTCCGGCGCCGGGCTGATGTCGGGCTGGTCGATCGATACGTGCGGTTCCGCCATACCGGCCGGATACCCGGCCGGCAGGCTCCGGCAAACCCGGTCACCGCAGAGGGTCGCTGCCCGAGAGCGTCGGCACGACGGACGTGATCGCACCGTCCACATCGAACCCGGTACAGGCGGGAGCGACGGTCCGGACCACCGCGGACGTCGCGGTAGCTCGGATCGGGGTTGGGGTCGGGTCTCTAATAGCCGAACCGCCGGGCGAGCGTGCCGAACTCCTCGTCGTCCCGCACGCAGCGCTGGTACTCGGCCTCGACGTCGCGCCGTGAGGGCGGGTCGCCTTTCGGGGCGGCGGGTCGTGGTGGGGCGAGGTCGCGGAAGGCCCAGATTCCCGGCAGGGCCGGCGCCTCGCCCAGCACCGTCGGGCGCAGCGTCTCCCGGGTCCAGTTTTCGACCGCCCGCCTCACGCGGTCGCCGTCCACCTCGTCCGCCACGCCGAGGAACCGGACGATCTCGGAGAGCGTGGCGACCGGGTCGCGGTTGGCGTCCTCGAACCGGACCGCGCAGATGGCGTCGACGTTCGGGAAGTGGCGCGCGACCCGCTCCGGCACGGTCCACTCGCGCACGTGGGAGGTCCAGGTCTCGCCGGCCGACCCGCTGCGCGCGCCGAGGCGGGCGATCAGGTCGCGCGGGTCGCGCACCACGTAGACGATCCTGCCGGTCGCCTCCCGGTACGGGTCCAGCACCTCCGCGGCCGGCGGGAAGGTGGTCTTCACGACGGACGGCCGGGCTTCGTCGAGCGGAACGGTGCGCCCCCAGCTGAACAGGGTGACCAGGTCGGGCGCCGCGGCGAGCAGGTCCTCCGGGGAGACCTCGGCCGGTGGCGCGTCCAGGAGGTAGCCGGCCACGAGGCCGAGTACCGGCGTGCTGCCGGACTGCGGGCGGGAGGCTATCCAGGTGAGGGGACGCATCGGTCCTCACCTCCCGCGTACCCGTACTTCTCGACGAGGGCGCTGAACTCCTCGTCCTGTTTCAGCAGGCGCCGGTACGCCTCCTCGACGTCCGCGCCGTAGCCGGCGAGGGACTGCCCGCTCAGCCCCGGCCCGAAGAACGGGAACCGCTCGGCCGCCGGCGGCTCGACGCGCCGCTCGGCCGCGCGCAGCTTGTCCAGCGCCGAATGCGCCACCGCCCGCCGGACCCGCTCCGGGTCGGCGGGTGTGTCGAAGCCCAGGAAGTCGACCATCTTCCGCAGCGCCGCGACCGTGTCCTGCTTCATGTCCTCGTAGCGCACGACGCAGACGTCGGCGTTCGGGAAATGCTGGCGCAGCCGCTCCGGCGAGGTCCACTCGCGCAGGGACTGCGGCCAGGAGCCGAATCCGGTGCGCCGCCAGATCGAGAGCCCGCGATGGGCGATGAAGTTCCTCGCGAAGTCCGCCTTGCGGGCCGGGCTGACATGCAGGAAGCGCTCCACGCTGAGGATCACGTCCCGCGGGTTGCGCACGAGGTAGAGGACCTTGCGGGTGGCGTCGCGGTACGGCCGCAGCACGTCCACGCCGGGCAGGAAGTGCGTCTTGACGGCCCGCGGGCGCGGATCGTCAAGCGGCAGCAGCCTTCCCTGCGAGAAGACGTGGAACAGGTCGGGGACGCCGGGGTGCATTGCGCGGAGCCGGTTCATCTCCAGCTCCACCTGCTCGTCCTGCAGGTAGTTGGCAAGCAGGATGCGGGTCCAGGTGTTGCCGGACCGTGGGTACGACGCTATCCAGGCCAGAGCCATGGTTCTCCACTCCCTCGCCTCATCCGTCGGCGTAAATGGGAATAGTTCCGGAGGCTCACACGGCCGGGTGGCACTGTCAACGCGTGCAACTGCCGCCGCCACCACAGTTGCGCTGGTGGCGGCCCATGGAGATCACGCACGGGGTCGGTCGGTGCCGGTTCATGCCAGGTTGGGCCAGAGGCGTGTTTTGGCTTTTAGCTCTCCGGGGTGTGCGGGACGTAGGGCGTGACGGAGACGCGGGGGTCCAGGCTCGCGCTGGGCGACACCTTCGCGGCGCCGAGCGCGGCGAGCGCCTCGTCCACCGGGCCTTCGATCTCGTAGATGGCGAGGTAGCGGAACTCGGGCGGCGCGTCCGGCGTGCCGTGCACGACGTAGCGCCGGGCGCGCACGAAGCCGGGGACCGCGAGCATCTGCGGCACGTGCTCGCCGTCGTACCACTCGTTGTACTCGTCCTCGCGTCCGGGCGCGGGGTTGCTCCGGACCACCAGGATGGCGTTCTCCACGTGGGTCTCCTGTTCATCGCGGGCGAGCAGCCTCGCCACGACGGTGTGTGCCACGACGCCGGCGACGAGCGCGGACGGCGCGAGTACCTGCCCGGTGGCGTAGCCGGCGGCGGCGAGGGCGAGCAGGACGGCGGCTCGCCAGCCGAGCGGGACCAGCCGCCGCAAGCGCGCGGGCATCGGATGGACGGGGGGTGTCTACCGCGCCAGCTCGCGCGGGGCGTCTTCGGCTGGTCGCAGTTCGACGATGGCGTGCACGGGGCAGTCGAGCAGGGCGCGCCGCACGCCGCGTTCGTGTTCGGGTGCGACGCTGCCGCCGCCGACGAGCGACACGTAGCCCCACTCGTCGAGCGAGAACGTCTCCGGGGCGTGCACGGCGCACAGCCCGAAGCCGTCGCAGACGGTGCGGTCAAGCTTGATCTTCACGGGTTGTCTCTCTCCTCGCCTCAAGGAAGTCCGACGGCGAACGGCGGGTCCAGGGAACGCACGCCCGCGTCGCAGGTCTCGCAGCCGCCGTCGAGGTGCGTGGACACGAGGGTGGGAAACTCGCGCAGCAGGCTCGTCGCCACGTTCGTCGCGCCGTCGAGGGTTCCGCACGCTCCCCGCCCGCGCAGAAACGTGGACCAGTGGGCCAGCCGTTCCAGGTCGTCCGCGCCCGCCTTGTACTCGACGAGGGCTTCCAGCACCGCGCTCATCGCCGCGGTGCCGTTGAAGCAGGAGCCGCACTGCGCGGCGTTCTCCCGGGCGAAGTACGACATCACCGCCGCGCACACGGCGACCGGGCAGGAGCGCCGCGAGACGACCCCGATGGCGCCGCAGCCGAGGCCGCTGCCGACCGCCTTCAGCGAGTCGTAGTCCAGCGGGAGGTCGAGCGCGTGCGGGCCGAGCACCCCGGAGAAGTAACCGCCCATCAGCAGTGCACGGACATCGTCGGGGTCCTCGCCGAGCCAGCCGAGCACCTCGCGCGGCGTCTGTCCAAAGGGGATCTCGTACAGGCCGGTGGCGGCGCAGCCGGTCAGCGTCAGCAGGAACGTGCCGGGTGAGGCGGCGGTGCCGGCCGCGCGGTACCCCGCCGCGCCGAGGCGCTGGACGAGGGGCAGGTTGGCCAGCGTCTCCACGTTGCTGACGAGGGTCGGCCGGCCGGCGACACCGGACTCGAAGGGGCGCGGCGGCTTGTCCGTGGGCAGCGCCGGCCCGCCGTTGAGGGCCCGTACCACCGCGGTCTCCTCACCGGCCACATAGGTCGGTTCGACGAGGGTGACCGTGACCGCCGCGTCCCAGGTCCCCGCGCCGGCCAGCTCGCGCAGGGCCTCGCGGACGCTGCGCTCGCCCGCCGGGTCGGAGACGTAGACGTGCACGTCCTCGGAGCCGACGGTCAGCGCGGCCAGCCGCAGCCCGTCGAGCACGAGATGCGGCCGGTGGCGCAGCAGCCAGCGGTCCTTGACCGAGGCCGGCTCGCCCTCCTCGCCGTTGGCGACCACGACGGGCGTCTCCCGCCCGGCCCGGACGGTCTGCAGCTTGCGGCTGGTCGGAAACGCCGCGCCGCCGCGCCCGCGCAGCCCGGCCTGGTCGACCGACTCCAGCAGCGCCTCGACGTCGCCGGCCGGCGCGTACCCGCCGGTCGACAGGTACCGCTGCAGCCCTTCCCGCTCCCCGACGCCGCCGATCAGCCGGTCGCCGGCGGCGGGGTGGGCGGTGACCGCGGTCGTGAGACTCATGGGACTCCTTCGCAGACCTCACGCGGTGACGATGATGTTTTCGCCCTCGACCCGTACGGGGTAGGTGCGGATGCTCCACTCCGGCTTCACGGCGGTGGTGCCGGTGGCGAGCTCGAACCCCCACTGGTGCCAGGGGCAGTAGATGAACTCGCCATCCCTGATCTCGGCGGCGCCGCCCGGGCGCTCCTCGTCGACGACCGTCTGCCCGTGGGTACGCCCCTGGCACAGCGGCCCGCCCTCGTGCGGGCAGTAGTTGGCGATCGCGTAGAACCGGCCGTCCACGTTGTACACGCCGACGCCGTACCGGCCGATCGGCACCACTTTGGACTGGCCGGGTGCGATCTCGTCCACGGTCGCCACGACGTGCTCGCGCCCGCGGGCCAGCGGCGCCCGCACCGTCTCCCGCTCGCGCATCTAGAACGGCCTCTTCTGCCCGGCGAGGGCCGGGACGGTGCTGGGCAGGTGGAAGACGTCCAGCGCGTTCTGGAACATGATCTTCTCGCGCCACTTGTCGGGCATGTGCTTGGCCACCCACTGCGGGTCGTCGAACGTCCAATGCGGATAGTCCGAGGAGAACAGCAGCAGCTTGTCCGCCTCCATCCACTCGAGAGCGCTGGTGAGCTCGGTCTTGTCCTCCGGGTAGTCCAGCGGCTGCGTGGTGAACCAGATGTGGTCCTTGACGTAGTCGGAAGGCTTGCGCTTCAGGCCGTTTTCCGGGCCGCGGGCCTTGTACACCGCGTCCATCCGCCACATCAGCGGCAGGATCCAGTTGAACGCGTGCTCGATGAGCACGATCCGCAGCGTCGGGAAGCGGTCGAACACGCCGTCGAAGACGAGGCTCGCCACCTGGTTGGCGGCCAGCATCGAGTACGACACCATCAGGTCGTGGTTGTACGTCATGAACCCGACCGGTGACATCGGCAGCTCGTTGTGCTGCCCGCGCCCGAGGTGGCAGGCGACCGGGATGTCGTGGCGGGTCGCGGCTGCCCACACCGGGTCGTACATCGGGTGCCCCCACGACGGGCGGGGCTCGGCGTTGATGAGGACCTGCGCCATGTAGGGGTGGCCGGCCCACTTCTCGATCTCGCGGGCGGCCTCGCCGGGCAGCTGGATCGCGGCGGCGATCGAGCCGTAGTACCGCTTGTGCCAGTTGTTCTCGCTGTCCAGCCAGCACGCGTCCTGCCACAGGTTGGTCGCCACGGCGAGGGCGTGCTCCTCCTCGTCGGTCTGGCCGCCCCCGTTGAGCGGGCCGAGGATCGCGATGTCCGAGCCCGCCTCCAGGATGAGCTGGCGGAACGTCAGGGCCGGGTCGGAGCCGGCGAAGTTGCCGTCGTCCGGGAAGGAGTCGGTGCGCATCGCGAACGCGTGGTTGTAGTCCGGCGCGTCGTAGTACACCGGGTTGCCGGCCATCGCCTTGCGCTGGTTGAAGAGCGTGCGGTACGGCTCGGGGATGAACGGGTCGAGCTCGCCGTAGCGCGGCGTGGGGTGCACGTCGCTGTCGACCACCCGGACCTGTACCTGTTCGGCACCGGCCTGGTGCTTTTCCTGGATCTCGGTAGTCACGAGCGTCTCCTTTCGACGGTCAGGTGGTGGCCGGCTCGGCGGCCCGGATGCCGTACAGCCGCGCCGCGTTCGCGCCGAGCACCTTGGCGCGCTGCGCGGGCGACCAGGCCGCCGGCAGGTCGTCCGGCCCCGCCGCCAGCCACTGTGGATAGCTCGAACCGAACAGGAGCATGTCCTCCTTGCCGGTGAACCCGAGCCACTGCCCGGCGAACTCCGCGTCACCAGGGCCGTCGAGCAGGCCGTGCACGAAGTACGTGTGGCCGGGCAGGTACGAGCTGGGGATGTTCGGCGACCACGGCGTCTGTTCCAGGTGCGGGCGGCCGAACGTGTCCATCCGCCAGATGAACGGGGTGAGCATGTCCGCGGCGCCGTCCGACCACACCACCTTGAGGTCGGGGAACTCGTGGAACACGCCCTCGGCGATCATGTTCAGCAGGTGCCAGACGAACGTCATCGGCTGGTACGCGGCCAGGTGCGAGAAGGTCCGGGTGATGCCCGAGGGCGTCGGCGGGTGGGTGATGCCCACGCCCATCTCCAGGTGCACGGCCACCGGCAGGCCGGCGTCGCAGGCGGCCCGCCACAGCGGCTTGAACTGGGGGCGCCCGTACGGCACCTCGGTCTGCATCGGCAGGCCGATCTGCACCACGCGCGGGTGGTCCTTCCAGCGCCCGATCTCCTTGACCGCGCTGTCGATGTCCCGCGGGTTGACCCGGATGGTGCCGCGGAAGCGGTCGCGGTAGTCGCCGGAGTCGAGCCAGCGCTCGACGAGCATCTGGTTGGTGGCCGCCAGGATCGCCGAGCCGAGGTGCCAGTCGGGCAGGATCGAGGCGGCGGTCATCGGGTGCAGCACCGCGAAGTCGAACCCGCGCTCGTCCAGGATCACCCGGCCGGTGGCGTCGGGGTCGGAGCCGGGGTGCGCGCCCCCGGCGCCCTGGGAGCCCTCGACGTAGCGCGGGCCGGGCGGGGCGAACCAGGGCACGTCCACGTGCGGGTAGCCGCGGCTCTTGAACGGCTCCCGCAGGTAGGTCCGCAGGTCCGCGTCGGACGTGAAGAAGACGTGCACGCTGGCGTCGATAAGAGGTCCAGCCGGAACGGTCATCGTTCCCTCTCTTCCCTCGCTGGTCGCTCTCGAAGCAAATTATTGCTCCGCATGATGGTAAACCTGAGGCCCGTTCCGCCGCTAGCGTGAGGGCCGTTTGCGCTGGTCCTGGCGCTGCCGGGACGCTCTCACTCGTCGATGAACTTCAGGAACTCGGGTGCACCGAGCTGCCAGAAGTCGAAGAGCGCACCCCTCCCCTGCCCGGTCGCGGCGGCCGCCTGCTCCCACGCGTCCTCCGGCCACGGCGGCTCGACCAGCCGCGAACCCTTGATCAGCGCGTGTACCTCGAACGAGGTGCGCTTGGGGTGGTCGTAGTCCCGCTCGCCGCCGCGGACCACCAGCGTGGGCACGTCGATGAGGTCGAACTCCCAGTCGGGTACGCCGGGGATCGACTCGTTCGGCTTCGGGATGAACGCGTCGAGCCAGCGCGTCATCACCCGCTCGAACTCCTCCGCGCCGATGGCCCGCAGCCGGTCGGCGTTGCGCGGGTTGGCCTCGCACAGCGCCGCCCAGCCGCCGCCCGCGACGCCGCCGAGGTTGATGACGCCCTCGATGCCCTGCGACCGGACGGTGCGCAGCTCGTTCATGATGTAGACGCCGGCGAGGCTCATCGTGCTGTAGGTGCCGCCGACGATGCACCAGGTGAGCAGCTTGCGCACCTTCTCCGGGTACAGCTGGGTGAAGACGATCATGTCGCGGGCGCCGCCGGACCCGCCGGCCGCGACCACCCGGTCGATCCCGATCTTCTCCAGCAGCTGCCCGAGCGTCTGGGCCCGCATGTGCGACTCCGACCGGCCGAACACCTGCACGTCGGAGCGGCCGCAGTTGGGCCGGTCCCAGAGCAGGACCCGCTTGCCGCCCTCGGCGAGCGCGTTCGCCAGCTCGTGCACGCCGCCGTAGTCCTTGCTGAAGCGGCCGCCCGGCGTCACGACGACCACCTCGCCGTCCTCGGGACCGATCAGCTCGTACACGACGATCCCGCCGTTGACCTCGACTTCTTGATCCGCCACGAAACCTTCTCCGTTCTTCTCGGAGTACACTTTGGACTGTTGTCAGACGGCCGCGTGCTCGGCCAGGTGCGGTACCCCGAGGACGCGTCGAGCGGGAAGTGGCACGCGGCGAACCGGCCCGGCCGCACCTCCCGCACCTGCGGCTCCTCCGCCTCGCAGACCTCCTGGGCCAGCGGGCACCGGGTGCGGAAGCGGCAGCCGGTCGGCGGGTTCAGCGGCGAGGGCAGGTCTCCGGAGAGCGCCGCCTCCTGGATCGGCGCCTCGGGGTCCGGCTCCGGGATCGACTGGGCCAGCGCCCGCGTGTACGGGTGCGCGGGCGAGGCGAACAGGTCGTCCGAGGTGCCGACCTCGCACACCTTGCCGAGGTACATCACGACGATGCGGTCGCTGAGGTTCTTCACGACGGCGAGGTCGTGTGCGATGAACAGCATCGTGAGCCGGTAGCGCTCCTTCATCTCCTCCAGCAGGTTCATGATCTGCGCCTGCACGGAGACGTCGAGCGCGGAGACCGGCTCGTCGCAGATGAGCACCTCGGGGTCGAGCACCATGGCCCGCGCGATCGAGATGCGCTGGCACTGGCCGCCGGAGAACTCGTGCGGCCGGCGTTCGGCGGCGGTCGAGGGGTCGAGCCCGACCCGCTCGATCATGGTGTGGGTGCGCGACTCGATGTCCGCGCGGGTCAGCCCGCCGTGGATGCGCAGGCCCTCGGCGACGATGTCCTTCACCTTGCGCAGCGGGTTGAGCGACGAGATCGGGTCCTGGAAGATCATCTGAAGCTTGCGCCGCTGCCGCCGCAGCGTCGCGCCGGTGAGGCCGGCGACCTCGACGCCGTCCAGCCGCACCGAGCCCGAGGTGGGCGCCGGAAGCTGCATGATGGCGCGGGCGACGCTGGACTTGCCGCAGCCGGACTCCCCCACCAGGCCGATCGTCTCGCCCCGCCGCGCGTCGAAGCTGACGTCCGAGACGGCGAAGACCCGCTCGCCGCGGCGGCCGGCGTACTCGACGATCAGGTTGCGGACGGACAGGACCACGTCGTCCGCGTCGCGCAGGTGCGCGGTTCCGCTGCCGGCCATCAGACCACCACCTCAGAAGCGACAGGTGTACCCGCCGCGGTGACGCCCGCGGCGATGTTGCGTTCGCGGGCCGCCACCCCGGCCGGTGTGCCGAGCGGGAAGAAGCAGGCGGCCGAGTGGACCGGCGCGTCGGGGTCCGGTTCGAGCGCGGGCGTCTGCTCCAGGCACCGTTGCTGCGCCGAGGGGCAGCGCGGGGCGAAGCTGCAGCCGGGCGGCGGGTCGACGACCACCGGCGGCCGCCCGGGGATGGACGCGAGGCGGGTGTGGCTGGGCAGCGTCACCTTGGGGATCGCGTCGATCAGCGCCCGCGTGTACGGGTGCCGCATGTTGGCGAACAGCCGCGGGGTCGGCGCGGTCTCCACGACACGGCCGGCGTACATCACCGCGATCGCGTCGGTGCGGCCGGCCACCACGCCGAGGTCGTGGGTGATCAGGATCATCGACATGTGCGACTTCTCCTGCAGGTCCGCCAGCAGGTTGAGGATCTGGTGCTGGACGGTCACGTCGAGCGCGGTCGTCGGCTCGTCGGCGATCAGCAGCTTGGGCGAGCAGGAGATGGCCAGGGCGATCGTGACGCGCTGCCGCATCCCGCCGGAGAGGTTGTGCGGGTACTGGTGGAACCGCTTCTCCGGCTCGGGGATGCCGACGAGCGTGAGCAGGCGGACGGCTTCGGCGTACGCCGCGCCCTTGTCGAGCTTCAGGTGGTACCGCAGCGTCTCGGTCAGCTGCTTGCCCACCGGGAGCACCGGCGTGAGCGAGGTCATCGGGTCCTGGAAGACCATGGCGAGGTCCACGCCCCACAGGTGCCTGTTCCGCTTGGGGTTGACCGTGGCGAGGTCGACGTCGTTGAGCCGGATGTGGCTGCCGGGCAGCACCTGCGCGTTGGGCGCCAGGATCTTCATGATCGCCCGGGACAGCACGGACTTGCCGGAGCCGGACTCGCCGACGATGCCGAGCGTCTCGCCCCGGCGCAGGGTCAGGTCGACGCCGTCGACGGCGCGTACGAGCCCGCGCGGGGTGTCGAACCAGACCCGCAGGCTCTCCACCTCGAGGAGGTTGCCGGCCGGCGCGGTGGGCGCTACGCCGACCTTCGGTCGCGCGTCGGTGCTCATATCGAGGACTCCCTGCCGACGCGGCCCCGCGCCCAGTCGCCGAGCCGGTTGAACGCGAACACCGTGAGGAAGAAGAACAGCGCGGGGACCAGCACCAGCAGCGGGTGCTCGCTGAGCGACTCGCGGCCGGCGGCCAGCATGCCGCCCCAGCTCGGTGCGGGTGGTGGGATGCCGACGCCGAGGAAGCTGAGACTGCCCTCGGCCACGACCAGCGTCGCCATCACGACGAGGGCGAGCGACATCACCGGGAGCATCACGTTCACCAGCAGCTCCCGGGTCAGGATGCGCAGCGGTCCGGCGCCCAGCGCCTTGGCCGCGGTGACGAACTCGCGGTCGGCGAACGCGATCGTGTTGGCCCGCGCCACCCGGGCGAAGTTGGGCACGCCGAGCAGCGCGAGCGCCACCACGAGCGTCACCAGGCCCGGCTGGAGCGCGGTGACCAGGGCGATCAGGAAGATCAGCGGCGGGAACGCGAGCATGAAGTTCACGAACATGCTGATGATCGAGTCGACGACGCCGCGGAAGTAGCCGGCGACCATGCCGAGCGAGACGCCGATGACCAGCGCGATGCTCGTCGCGCCGATCGCCACGGCCATCGAGATCCGGGCGCCGTGGACGATGCGGGACAGCACGTCGCGGCCGATCGCGTCGGTGCCGAGCAGGTAGTCCCCGCCCGGCGGCCCGCTGAACACGTTGGTGACCTCGTTGGGGTCGCGCAGCGGCAGCCAGTCCGCCGTGATCGCGGCGAGCACGACCAGGCCGATCCAGACGACGCCGAACGCGGCGCCGATGTCCCGCCGGCGGCGGCGCCGGCGTACCGGTGGCGTTTCCGCGGCGGCGGGCGCCGCCGGTTCCGGTGGGGTGTCCGGGCTGACGCGTTGCTGGATGATCTCGGTCATGAGGTCCGCACCTTCCTCACCCGGGGGTCGAGCAGCGGATACGTCAGGTCGACCGCGGTGTTGATGAGCAGGTAGATCACCGCGGTGAGCAGCACCATGGCCTGCACGACGATGTAGTCCCGGGAGTGGATGGCGGTGATCACCATCGTGCCCATGCCGGGCAGCGAGAAGATCGCCTCCACCAGGACCGTGCCGCCGATCAGCCGGCCGATCACCACGCCGGAGACGGTCACCAGCGAGAACGAGGACTGGCGCAGCGCGTGCCGCAGCAGGATCCGCCAGGTGGGCAGGCCGCGGGCGCGGGCCGACAGGACGTGGTCCTGCTGGAGGGTCGCCATCATGTCGCCCTTGAGCAGGCGGGTGAACAGCACGCACTCGCCGGCGGCCAGCGTGAGCACGGGCAGGATCAGCCGCTGGACGTGCTCGACCGGATCCTCGGAGAACGGCGTCCAGCCGAGGATCGGCAGCACGCCGAGCTGGACGCCGAACAGGTACACCAGCAGGATGCCGAGGACGAACGCCGGCGTGGCCAGGGTCGCCGAGATGAGGAAGGTGGAGACCCGGTCCAGCAGGCCGCCCGGCCGGTACGCCGACCACACGCCGACCGGGATCGAGATGGCCAGCGCCACCAGGATGGACAGGAAGGCCAGCTCCAGGGAGACGGGCGCGCGTTCCGCGATCGTCTCGGCGACGCTGAGCCCGGTCTGGTAGGAGCGCCCGAAGTCGCCCTGGACGACCCCGCCGATCCAGGAGAGGTACCGCTCCCAGATCGGCTGGTCCAGGCCGTACTGCTCCCGGGCGGCGGCGATCTGCTCCGCCGTCGCGTCCTGCGGCAGGATCGCGTCGACCGGACTGCCCGGGATGAGTTCGAGCAGGAGGAAGACCGCCACGGTGACCAGGAACAGCAACAGGAAGAACCTGGCCACCGAGCTCGCGTAGCGACTCAGGGCGCCCACCATGACCGCTCAGTCCTTCCAGGCGTACTGGAAGTAGGCGCTGGCACCCGAGTTCGTGCCGGCGACCACGATTCCCTTGACGTCCTCGTTCACATAGAGGTGGCCGGTCTGGTACCGCCAGTTGCGCAGCGGCCCGTCCTTGGACAGCTCGCCGACGACCTTCTTGTACGCGGCCTCCACCGCGGCCTTGTCGTCCGAGGAGCGGGTGACCTCCAGCGCCTCGTCCACTGTGGAGTTGGAGTAGCTCATCACGTTGAGCGCGCCCTCGGTGTGGAAGACGTCGTAGAGCCGGTCCATCTCCTGCGACAGCGTGGCGCCCATGATGGTCTGGAACTCCCGCTTGTTGGAGGCCACCGACAGCGACGCGCCGTCGACCGCGTTGATTTTGAACGTCAGGCCCTTGATCTGCTGCATCTGCGACTGGATGAGCTGGGCCACCTGCTCCAGCGCCGGCACGCCGGCGTAGCAGGTGAACGTGACGGTCTCGCTCGACTTGCCGGTGCGGGCGAGGTAGTCGTCGAAGAGGCGCTGCGCCTCGGCGAGGTCCTTCTTCGGGAACGTGCCGAACGAGTCGTCCCGTTCCGGCGCGTCCGGCCGCAGGAAGGCGTCGACAGCGGGGTCACCGCCGTACACCGCGTTGTTGATCTGTGCGCTGTCGAACGCGGACAGCATCGCCTTGCGCAGCCCCTCGTCCCGCACGACGGGGTCCTTGAGGTTGAACTGCAGTCCGGTGCCGCCGACCAGCGGCACGCGGAACACCTCGTACCCGCCCTCGGACTCGATCGCCTTGGCGTCCTTTGTCAGCAGCGACCAGTCCACATCGATCTCGCCGCTGCGCAGCGCGTTGAGGCGCTGGTCGTCGGCGCCGATCACCTTGATGACGAGCTCGTCCAGGTACGGCAGGCCGGACTCGAAGTAGGTGGGGTTGCGGGCCAGCTCCAGCTGGGAGTTGCGGGTCCACTTCTTGAGCGTGAACGGCCCGGCGCCCACCGGCGAGTTGCTCACGTCGGCGCCGGCCTTCTGGATGGCTGCCGGCGAGCCGATCGCGCTCAGGCCGCGTACCAGCGCCCACGGCAGCTGGTAGTTGGGCTTGGCCAGCGTCACCGTGACGGTCTGGGCGTCGGTCGCCTGCCAGGTCATGCCCTGGGTGACCCGCGCCGACGGCGAGAGCGTCTTCGGGTCCTTGATGCGGTCCCAGTTGAAGACCACGGCCTCGGCGTCGAACGGGGTGCCGTCGCTGAACTTCACGCCGGAGCGCAGCTTCAGCGTCCACGTCTTGCCGTCCGTGCTCTCGAACGACTCGGCCATCTGGCCGGTGAACTCCTTCTTGTCCAGGTCGTACCGCAGCAGCGTGCCGAAGATCGGCGCGCACCTGTCGAACGACTGCACACCGCAGAACGCCGGGTCCAACGAGGGCGTCTCGACGTTGATCGCGTACGTGAGACGGCCGCCGCGCTTCGGTTCGCCCGATGCGCCGCCACCGCCGTCGTCACCGGAGCCGCAGCCTGTCGCGGCGACCGCCACAGCGAGCACCGCGGCCGCCGACCGCGCTGCCTTACGCCAACCCTTCATGCTTTGTTGCTCCCGTCTTTGGTGCGACCATCTCGTTGCGACACGTGGTCGCCACGCGGCGACTGCGCGAACCGCTCGTCGCCGGCCTGGGGGTTGATCTCATTTGAAACCGACCATTTGGTCGGTATTCTCCGGGGTCTCGCACCGACCCCGCGTAGATGCTTCGTGACGGCCGCCACACAGGCGCCTGTCCAACAGCATCGGTAAGACCGGTCGTGGTAGCCAGTCGCACTCTGTCAAAGCGGCTCGACGGCTTCCTGACGACTTGTCAAAGACTCTCGCGCCGCTTCTGCGGCAACGCCGGTGAGTCCGCCGCGGTCGCCTCCACGACCATGATGGCGGCGTACAGCGAGGTGCTCCACTCTGGATCGTCCAGGTCGACCCGCAGCAGGCGCTGGATGCGGCCGAGGCGCTCGTACAGCGTCGGCCGCGAGACGCCCAGCTCCTGCGCGGTCAGCGACTTGTTGCCCTGGAAGCGCAGGTAGACACCGAGGGTGCGCACCCAGTCACCGCCACCGTCCAATGTGTCCCGATGCAGCAGCGGCCCGAGCATCCGCTCGACGAAGGCCTGCAGCCGGGAGTCGTTGCGCAGCGTGTACAGCAGTCCGCGCAGCTTCACGTCCTCGATGGCGTACACGTCCTTGCGGTTGCGCGGGCTGCCGGCCACGCGCGAGGCCAGCGCCACGTCGACCGCCTCGGCGACCGAGTGGCGCACGTCGGCCAGCGCCGAGACCAGGCCGCCGCGCGCGACGACGGGGCGGTCGATGCCCACACCCCGGCACAGTTCGAGGACGCAGGCGGCGAACGCCGACACCGCCTGCTCGAACTGCTCGGTCTTCAACAGCAGCAGCGCTCCCCAGCGGTCCGGACCGACCTGCGCGGCCAGGCCGTCCAGGCGCGTCTCGTCCAGTGCCCGGTTGACCACCCAGCGCAGGTCGCGGCCGGCCGAGACCACGACGACCGGCAGGTAGTAGCGACCGCGGGTGGGGCGGCCCAGGGCGGCGGCGCGCGCGTGCATCGCCTCCACGCCGCCGGACCGGCCGGAGATGATGCTTTCCAGCACGGTCCGGTGCGCGTTCGCGACGACGACGTCGTCGTCCTGCAGCAGCAGGAGCATCCCGAGCGCCACGGCCGCCCGCTCGATGACGGTGACCTGTGCCCGGTCGGGCGGGCCGGTGGAAAACAGCACGAGCCGCCCGCGCTGGCGGCCGCGGACCTCGACCGGCGTGACGACGGTGTGGTCGGCCTTGTCGACCTGGGTGCCGAACGCCTTCGTCAGCGTGAACGCCTTGCGGTTCCAGCGGTTGAGCAGCTGCTCGGTCTCGCCATCGGGCTCGTGCAGGGCGAGGACCTGGTGCATGAGGTTGGCGAAGACGACCTGGCCGCCGGCGAGCTCGGCCGCGGCGGTGACCAGGTCCTCCATCGGGGCCTCGGCCGAGGTGAGCTCGGTGAACCGCTCGTGCGCGGCCGCCGTGACCTGCAGCAGGCGGCGCTGGCCCATCAGGATGATCGAGTGGGCCGCCTCGGTCATCTTGACGAACGGGACCTCGCGGTGGAAGGCGATGAGCGGGACGTGCCGGCGGTTGCAGGCCCGGACCATGGCCGGCGGCACGGTGGCGAAGCGGCGGCCCAGCTCGATCGCGAGGCCGGCGATGCCCTGGTCGGCCAGCGCGTCGACGTACTGCGCGATCTCCTCGGGCGCCTGCGGAAACGCGATGCCCGTAGCAAGTATCAGCTCCCCGCCCTGAAGCAGTCCCTGGGTGTCCACCAGCTCGATGACGTGCAGCCAGCGGACCCGCCTGTCCAGGTGCTGCTTGCCGGCGACCACGACGGGCGCGCCCTGCTGGGTGACGGGCATGGCGAGAAAGTCTTCGATCGTGAACGTGCTGAGGCCGCCGAGCTCGGCGGTGTCCGCCGGAACGTCCCGGACTGCTCGAAGGCGCGGCCGGGACGGCTCAGCGGTGAGGTTCGCTCGTTCGCCCACTCTGGTTTCCTCCGTCGCGGCGAGTCCGTGCCGGTCGCGGGTGTTTCGATCAAGTGACCCACGTACGACGGGAGTATTACACGCACCGCGTCCAGCAGGGAGTCTTGCGGAGCGAATATTTGATTCGATCTTCAGTCCGGGTGGTACCCCGGCCGCCCGCCGCCAACCGGCATACTGGTGCGCATGACAGCTTCCCTCTCGCGGGTGCCGGACGTCGCGGTCACCGGCAGCCGGGCCGACGCGGTGCGGCAGACGGCGGCGCGGCTGTTCGAGGCGTCGGGCTACGCGGCCACGACGATGAACGACATCGCCGACGCGGTGGGCGTGCTCCCGGGAAGCCTGTACCACCACTTCCGGTCCAAGGAAGACATCGCGGTGGACCTGTTGACGTCGCTCGGCCACGCGCTCGACGACCTCAGCGCGGGGGCGGTCCGCCGGCCCGAGGCCGACCCGGAGGCCACGATCCAGCGGCTGACGGCCGATGTCGTCGCGCTCAGCTTCCAGCACGCCGCCGCCGTCCGGCTCCGCGCGCACGAGGCCCCGCCGACGGTGTCGACGGACCGGTTCCGGGACGCCATGCGGCTGCAGTCACCGGCGCTGGAGCGGGCCTGGCGCCAGGCGGTGGGCGCGCTGGCCACGTCCGGCGCCGCTCCCGCCGTCGACCTCGGCGTCCTGCGCTTCGCGCTGCAGCACCTGTCCTTCTACGCCGCCTCGTTCTACCCGAGCGTGACGAGCCCGCGGACGCTCGCGGCGCACCTGTGCGACCTGCTGCTGCACGGCCTCGTCGTCGACTGCCCGGACGACCGCGAGCTGGACGGCTCGGCGGCGCTGAAGGCGGCCACCGACACCATGGCCGGCTGGCGCAGGAGCGGCCGCGCCGCCGCGCCCGGCGACCGGGAGGCGATCGTCGCGGCGGCCCGGGCGGAGTTCGCCCGGCACGGCTACGAGGCCACGACGATCCGCGACGTGGCAAACGCGGCCGGCGTGCGGATGGGCACGCTGTACCGCCGGATCGAGTCCAAGGAGGCGCTGCTCGGGGAGATCCTCGGCAGCTACGGCGACCGGTTCGACAAGGCGTTCCGGGCGATCGTGACCGCGGGTTCGCCGGTGCCGCAGTCGCTGGACGCCATCTCGCGGGTGTTCGTGTACATGAACCGCCGCTACCCGGAGGAAGGGCGGATCGTCTCGTACGGGTGGAGCCGGCGGGAGACGACGACCGGCCCGCTGCACGACTACTTCATCGCGACCGAGCAGCGCTTCGCCGAGCTGCGCAGGATCATGCGGCGCGGCACCGGCGCGGGCCAGCTGCGCAAGGTCGCCGACCCGGTGGAGACCGCCCTGCACTTCCGGTCGCTGCTGTGGGTGCCGTACCAGGAGCACGCGCGCACCAGCGAGGCGCGGGCGCACGCCTTCCTGCGGGAGAGCCTGCTGCGCGGTGTGCTGTCACCGCGCTGACGGGGTGGCCCGGATCCGCACCTCGCAGTTGAGCGCCGCCTCGAGGGCCGTGTGCAGCCGGCTCTCCGGCACCCGCCGCATGCCGGCCGGATCGAGGGTGACCGTGACGACCTCGCCGTCGCCGTCGAACGTCCGCTCCACCGTGCCGTCGACCTTGAAGGCGGCGAGCACCCCGTGGGCGTCGTCGTCGGTCCCCCGGCTGATGTACGTGACGACGCCGGCCGCCGCCGGAACGCCGAACGCCTCGGCGCAGGCGGTCGCGTGCTTGTCGACGTCGGCCGGGTCCAGGCCCGGCACGATCAGCTCGACCTCGCGGTTTCGGTCGGGCAGGCGGCCGGCCGGCGAGGCCACGACCTCCGTGCCCCGCTCGCGCAGCCGCCGCAGCCCCGCCTCGTAGTCCGCCGGGGACAGGACCCCGTCCCGATCGATGACCACCCGGACGACGGCTGTGCGCATGCCGATCACGCTAGCATCGGCGCCCGCCCGGCCCTAGACTCCCGAGCCAATCGGAGCAAATTCCTGCTCCACATCCACGCCCGGAGTCCTCGTGCTGAGAGCCAAACCCGCGCGCGGACTGACGCTGCTCGGTCCGGCGTTCATCGCCGCGGTCGCGTACGTCGACCCGGGCAACGTCGCCACCAACGTCACGGCGGGCGCCCGCTACGGGTACACGCTGGTCTGGGTCGTCGTGCTCGCCAACGTCATGGCGGTCCTGGTCCAGTACCTGTCCGCCAAGCTCGGCGTCGTCACCGACCGCTCGCTCGCCGGCCAGCTCGGCACCCGGCTCGGCACGAAGACCCGCGTGGCGTACTGGCTGCAGGCCGAGGCGATCGCGGTCGCCACCGACATGGCCGAGGTCATCGGCGGCGCCATCGCGCTCGCGCTGCTTTTCGACCTCCCGCTCGTCGCGGGCGCGCTGTGCACGGCGGCGGTCTCGCTGCTCATCCTCCGGGTCGGCGACGCGCACGGCCAGCCCGCCCTGGAGCGCGTCATCATGGGCTTTCTCGCGCTGATCGCCGCGGGTTTCGTGGCGGGGCTCGTGGTGGACCCGCCGGGCGCCGCGATGGCCGGCGGCCTCGTCCCCTCCTTCGCCGGCACCGACAGCGTGCTGCTCGCCTCGGGCATCGTCGGCGCCACCGTGATGCCGCACGTCATCTACCTTCACTCCGGCCTGACCGCGGGGCGGTTCCGCACGCCCGGCGCCGGGTTGGACGTCCGGCGCACGCTCGCCGCGACCCGCGCGGACGTCGTCGCCGCGCTCCTGGTCGCCGGCCTGCTCAACCTCTCCCTGCTGCTCGTCGCCGCGTCGAGCCTGCACCGGCTGCCCGGCACCGACACGCTGCACGGCGTGCACGCCCTGCTCTCCTCCGAGGTCGGCGCCGGCGTCGCGCTGCTCTTCGCGGTGGCGCTGCTCGGCTCGGGGCTGGCCTCCACGGCGGTGGGCAGCGCGGCCGGCGCGGAGGTGATGGACGGCCTGCTGCGCCGGCGGATCCCGTTGCCGCTGCGGCGGACGCTCACGGTGATACCGGCGATCGTGGTGCTGGCGCTGGGCGCCGAGCCCAGCGCCGCGCTCGTGGTCTCCCAGGTGGTGCTCTCGATGGGCATCCCGTTCGCGCTCGTCCCACTGGTGGTTCTCACCAGCCGGCGGGCGGTGATGGGTGCGCACACCAACCATCCGCTGACCACCGCCGCCGCTTCGGCGGTCGCGGCGTGTGTCATCTCGCTCAACCTCGTGCTGCTGTACCTGACGTTCACGGGCTGAACACGGCCGTTGACATGCTGTCCGCGATCCCCGCGCCCGCTCTGACAGTGTGTCCATTGTCCCGCCGGTGGCACGTGCCGAACGATTGGCGCCATGACTGAGGCGCTCGTCGAACACTGGGTGGACAACGCGAAATACACCGGCACGTCGACCCGGCGGGGAGAGGTGACCAACCCCGCGACCGGAGCGGTCACGTCGTCGGTCTGCTTCGCGGACGAGGCGGACGCGCAGCACGTCATCGCCGCCGCGGCGCGCGCCGCCACGTCGTGGGGCCGCAGCTCGCTGTCCTCGCGCACCCGCATCGTCTTCCGCTTCCGGGAGCTGCTCAACGCGCGCAAGCGGGAGCTGGCCGCCATCATCACCGCCGAGCACGGCAAGGTGCTGGAGGACGCGGTCGGCGAGGTGACCCGCGGGCTGGAGGTCGTCGAGTTCGCCTGCGGGATGCCGCACCTGCTCAAGGGTTCCTTCTCCGAAGGCGTGTCGACCGGCGTGAACGTCCACTCCAAGCGGCAGCCGCTCGGGGTGGTGGGCATCATCAGCCCGTTCAACTTCCCGGCGATGGTGCCGATGTGGTTCTACCCGGTCGCGATCGCGGCGGGAAACACCGTCGTGGTCAAGCCCAGCGAGAAGGACCCCACGGCGCTCATCTGGGTCGCCGAGCTCTGGAAGGAGGCGGGGCTGCCCGACGGGGTGTTCAACGTCCTGCAGGGCGACAAGGTGGCCGTGGACGCGCTGCTGGACTCCCCCGACGTCGCGGCGATCAGCTTCGTCGGCTCGACGCCGATCGCCCGGTACGTGTACGAGCGGGCGACCGCGAACGGCAAGCGCGTGCAGGCCCTCGGCGGCGCGAAGAACCACATGGTGGTGCTGCCGGACGCCGACCTCGACGTGGTGGCCGACGCCGCCGTCAACGCGGGGTTCGGCTCGGCCGGAGAGCGGTGCATGGCGGTCAGCGTGCTGGTCACGGTGGGGCCGGTCGCCGACGACGCGGTCGCGCGCATCACCTCGCGGATGGCGAAGCTGCGCGTCGGCGACGGCACGCAGGGCTGCGACATGGGGCCGCTGGTCACCAGGGCACACCGCGACCGGGTCGCGTCCTTTGTGGACGCCGGTGTCGCGGCCGGCGCGAAGCTCGTCGTGGACGGGCGGGACCTGCGGGTCGAGGACCGGCCGGACGGGTTCTGGCTCGGGCCGACGCTGTTCGACAACGTCACGCCGGAGATGAGCATCTACACCGAGGAGATCTTCGGTCCGGTGCTGAACGTGGTGCGCGTGGACACGTACCAGGAGGCCCTGGACCTGGTGAACGCCAACCCGTACGGCAACGGCGTCGCCGTGTTCACCCGCGACGGCGGCGTGGCCCGCGACTTCGAGCAGGACGTCCAGGTCGGGATGATCGGCGTCAACGTGCCGATCCCGGTGCCGATGGCCTACTACTCGTTCGGCGGCTGGAAGGCGTCGCTGTTCGGCGACACCCACGCGCACGGCGTGGAAGGGGTCCACTTCTTCACCCGTGGCAAGGTCGTGACCAGCCGGTGGGTCGACCCGGCGCGGTCGCCGTCGAGCAGGCTGGCGCTGGCCTTCCCGACGCACGACTGACTTGGCGCCGACCGGCCGACACTACCGGCTGATCTATGTGGTCCTGGCGTTCGGCGTCGTCTCGCAACCCTTGCTCCAGGCGATGACGGTGCCGGCGCTGCCGGACATCCAGCAGCGGTTCGGCACGGACCAGACGACCGCGTCGTGGGTGCTCACCGCGTTCCTGCTGGCCGCTTCCGTCGCCACGCCGGTGGGCGGCCGCATCGGGGACGCGTTCGGCAAGACCCGCGTGTTCGCCATCTCCCTCGGGCTGCTCGCGCTGGGCTCGCTGATCGCGGCGCTGGCCACGGACATCTGGGTCCTGATCGCGGCCCGCGCGGTGCAGGGGCTGGGCGGCGGGGCGGTACCCCTCTCGTTCGCGGTGCTGCGCGACCACGTGCCGCCGGAGCGGGTCCGGGGCGCGATCGCGGTCACCTCTTCGCTGCTGTCGGTGGGTTTCGCCGCCGGCATCGTGGTGGCCGGCCCGATCCTCGACCTGCTCGGGTACCACTGGCTCTTCCTGCTGCCGGCGATCGGCGCGGCGGCCGGCGCGGTGTCGGCGCTGGTGCTCATTCCCGAGTCGCCCGTGCGGTCGCGGGAGTCCATCTCGTTCAGCCCGGCGCTGTTGCTGGCCGGATGGTTGGTCACGCTGCTGCTCGGCATCGGCCGCGGCCCGCACGACGGGTGGTCCTCCCCCACGGTCGCCGGCCTGCTGGCCTCGTCGGCGCTGCTGGCCGCCGCCTGGCTCTACGCCGAGTCGAAGGTCAGGAGCCCGCTGATCAACCTGCGCCTGATGGCGCTGCGCGGCGTCTGGTCCGCCAACCTCGTGGCGCTGATGATCGGCGTGGCCATGTACGGCTCGTTCGCCTTCCTGCCGCAGTTCAACCAGACGCCGAGCGACAACGGCTACGGCTTCGGCGCGTCGGTGACGACGGCCGGGCACATGATGCTGCCGTCGTCGGTGGCCTCGTTTCTGTGCGGCCTGGCCGCCGCCCGCCTCGCCGCGTGGATGGGCGTGCGGCTGACCATCGTGCTCGGCTCGGTGGCCACGGCGGTCGCGCTGGCGATGACGACGTTCGCGCACGAGCGGATGTGGGAGGTCATCCTGGCCAGCTGCCTGTCCGGGGTGGGCACCGGCCTCGTGTTCGCCAACCTGGCCAACGCGATCGTCGACGCGGTGCCGGCCGAGCAGACCGGCACCGCGATCGGCATGAACGCCAACATCCGGATCGTCGGCGGCGCGATCGGAGCGGCCGTCTCCGTGACGATCGTGACGGCCGACCTGCTGCCGTCGGGGTATCCCACCGAGCGCGGCTACATGCTGGGTTTCGCCTTCATGGCGTGTACCGCGCTGGTCGCCGGGCTGGGCGCGCTGCTGATCCCGGGCCGCCGCGCCCTGCCGTCGACGTAGCCTATTTACGTTTGCGGATTTCTTCGGTGGCTTGTGGGACGACTTTGAACAGGTCGCCGACGACGCCGTAGTCGGCGAGTTCGAAGATGGGTGCTTCGGCGTCTTTGTTGACCGCGACGATGGTCTTGGAGGTTTGCATCCCGGCCCGGTGCTGGATCGCGCCGGAGATACCCAACGCCACGTACAGCTGGGGGGAGACGGTCTTACCGGTCTGCCCGACCTGGAACTGGTGCGGGTAGAAACCGGAGTCGACCGCGGCCCGGGACGCGCCGACCGCACCGCCGAGCAGGTCGGCGAGCTCCTCGACGAGTTTGAAGTTGTCGCCGCTGCCCACGCCACGGCCGCCGGAGACGACCACGGACGCCTCGGTCAGCTCCGGCCGGGCACCCTTCGGCTCGACCTTGCGCTCGAGCACCCGGGCCAGCTTCGCCGACTGCTCCACCACCACATCCACCGCCGACACCCGCACGCTGGCCGGCGCCGGGGTCGGGGTCAGCGAGTTGGGGCGGACAGTGACCAGCGGCAACCCGCGAGTCACCCGCGACTTGACGATCGTGGAGCCGGCGAACACCACCTGCGTCGCCACCCCGTCCGCGTCCAGCCCACTAACGTCGGTCAGCAGACCGTTGTCGAGCTTGACCGCGAGCCGGCCGGCGATCTCCTTACCCTCCTGGGTCGAGCCGAGCAGCACCGCGGCCGGCTGCACCGACCGGACCAGCCCGGCCAGCACGGCGGCCTTCGGCGCGACCAGGAACCCGTCCAGATCCTCACTCTCGGCGGCATACACCGTCGCCGCGCCGAACTCGCCCAGCTTTTCGGTCAGAGGAGCGGCCACGCCCGGGCCGCCGAGCACCACCGCCGCCGGGGTGCCCAGCTCACGGGCCAACGTGAGCATCTCCAGGGTGACCTTCTTAACCTCACCACCGGAATGCTCCACGACAACCAAAACCTCAGCCATCGAAACCCCTCCCCTTTTACACAAACTTCTCGGAGGCCAGGAACTCGACCAGCTTCACGCCACCATCGCCCTCATCAGCGACCTTCCGCCCACCCGAACGCGGCGGCCGCTTACTGTGCTGCACCACCACCGACGACGCACCCGCAAACCCCACCTCAGACGCGGCGATCCCCAGATCGGCCACCGACAGCGTCTGCACCGGCTTCTTCTTCGCCGCCATGATCCCCTTGAACGACGGATACCGCGGCTCGTTGATCGTGTCCCACACCGACACCACCGCCGGCGTCGAAGCGGCCACCACCTCGAAGCCTTCCTCGGTCTGCCGCTCGATCGTCAACGACGCACCGTCCACGGTCAGCTTCCGCGCACCGGTCAACGCGGCGATCCCCAGCCGCTCAGCCAACATGTGCGCCATCACCTGCACCCGCCCATCGGTCGCCTCCGCACCGCACAGCACCAAGTCGGGATTGAGAGTGCCCAACGCCGCCGCCAGCACCTTGGAGGTGGCTACCGCGCACGAGCCGTGCAACGCCTCGTCCAGCACATGCACCGCCCGGTCCGGACCCATCGACAACGCCTTACGAATCGACTCCGAAGCACCCTGCGGTCCCATCGTCAAGATCGTGACCTCACCACCATGCGCCGCCTGAACCCGCAACGCCTCCTCAATGGCATACTCATCCATCTCATTGATGACATTGCTCGCCGACCCACGGTCGACCGTATTATCACCAGCCCGCAACGAACGCTCCGCGCTCGAATCCGGCACCTGCTTGACGAGCACCACGATGTTCATCTCTCTGAGCCAACCCTCCGTGTCGGGAAGCCGCGCTTGCGGAAGTCTCGCGGGTCGATCCGCTCGCGGACCAGCCGCACCTGCTCCACTGTGGGCGGTGGGGTGCGCGGCACGCGCGGCGGTACGACGGGCCGGAAACCGGTCGCGGCCAGCACGTCGGCCACGCTCACCCCGTCGTGTACGGACACCAGGCGCATGCGCTGCGAGCCCGGCTCGAAGTCGAAGACGGCCAGGTTGGTCACGACGAGCGCGGGGCCGCCGCGCAGGCCCAGCCGGGCGCGTTCGCCGCCGCCGTCCAGATAGCCGATCCCCGAGCGGAAGTCGACGCGTTCCACCAGTGTGCGCGGGCTGTGGTCGGTGACCCAGAAGATGAGGCTCTTGCCGAGCGAGCCCATGTCGCCGATCCCCGCGGTGCCGGGCAGCCGTACCTTCGGGCGGTCGTAGCGGCCGATGACCGAGTTGTTGGTGTTGCCGTACGCGTCGATCTGTGCCGCGCCGGCGCAGAACTTGAGCAGGAAGCGGTCGCTGGCCGCGTAGTCCCAGAACTCGGCGTAGTGCTCGAGGTACATGACCGAGTCGCGCCACAGCGGCGCTTCGAACGTGGACGCGGTCAGCTCCACGTCGACCGGGTCCACACCGGACGCTCCCGCGATCCACACCAGGTCGGGCGCGTGTGTCATGCGGGCCAGCTGGATGGCGCAGACCGGCAGGAACGAGGAGATCCCGTTGCACACCTGGTCGTCGTTGTCGAAGCGGGCGGCGAGGACCGCGACCATCAGCTCGTCGACCGTGTAGTCGGTGGACGCGGTCATCGCGCCGCCCCGACCAGGCGCAGGTACTCCTCGTGGCTGCCCGGCCCGCGCACGTACCGGTCCAGGAAGTCGCCGCTGCTCTGCTCGCCGGCGGCCGCGTCGACCCACGAGGCGAAGAAGGCGGCGTCGTAGTCGTACGACGGGAACAGCGAGGTGGGATGCGCGCCGTGGGGCGCCTCGACGACGGCGTCGACAGCGAACCCGGGCAGGATCGTGCGGTCCGGCGCCTTCCGCAGCTCGTCGGTGCCGACCACCCGCTCCACCGAGACGACCACCCGCCGCGCGGCGCGGGGCATGGTGCCGGTCGTCGGCAGTCGTACACCCGGCTCCATCGCGACGTTGCCGGAGCGGTCGGCGCGGTGCGCGTGCAGCAGCGCCACGTCCAGCGGCAGCGCGCGGCAGGCCACGACGGGCGGCCCGCCGAACGGGTCCGGGATCACCGCGAGCGCGTCGTTGCCCACGTTCAGCAGGTCGGTGCCGATCAGGCCGCGGGTGGGCAGGAAGGGCAGGTTACGGGCGGCCGCGCCGAGCCGCGCGTACAGGGCGGTCTCGGACAGCTCCTCGACCGCGATGGCGCCGGCCTCGACCGCGCGCCGGAACCGCTGGCACAGCCCGAAGTGCTCCATGGTGACGGCGGCGAACGTGCACCGCGCCAGGCAGCCGGCCGCGGCGAGCCAGTCCACCGGCAGCCCGCCGCTGACGCAGACCAGCTCGAGGTCGCGGCGGCCGGCGCGGATGAGCTCGCGCACCAGCACCATCGGCGCGCACTGGGTGGGTCCGGCCTGCAGGCCCACCACGTCGCCGTCGGCGACGAGCGCGGCGGCCTGTGCGGCCGACACGACCTTGTCCCTCATCGGCCGCTACACCGCCTCGAAGGCCCGGACGCCGTCGTGCGCGGTTGCCCGCAGCTGGCCGGTGCCGGCGAGGACGTCGAGGTGCGCGGCCGTCTCGGTCACCGCGAGGCAGCGGCTCATCACGTCGAGGTCGTCGAAGTGGCGTTCCCGGCGGGTCCACCGCAGGAGCCGCGCCACCTCGTACGCGGTGACGGCACCGGCGGCGACCGCCTCGGCGGACTGGCGCAGCCGCACGTCGTGGTGCCGCACGAGCTCGTCGACGCGGGCGTGCACGCTGGGACCGGTCGGGCCGTGCGCGGGCAGCATCATCCGGTCGGGCAGGTCGCGGACCAGCCGCAGCGAGTGGAGGTAGTCCCGCAGCGGGGATACGGCCGGGCACGGCTCGAAGCCGATGGACGGCGTGATGTGCGGCAGGACGTGGTCGCCGCAGAACATCACGCCGCGGGCGGCGTCGTCGAACACGACGTGTCCGCGCGTGTGCCCGGGTGTCGGGTACGCCCGCCAGGTGGCGGTCCGCAGCGCGATGTCCCGCGGCGCGTCGATCCACACGTCGGGGTCGGCCCAGTCGGCCGGGTCGTGGTCGACCGGCACGCTCGTCACCAGCTCCTTGGCCAGCCCGGGGGCGCCTTCGCGGCGCAGCTGGTCGGCGAGCACGCCCCAGGGCTCGGTCACCGGGCCCTGCGCGACGCGCAGCGCCGGCTGCTCGCCGCGGCCGAGACCGACCCGGATGTGCGGGTTGCCGCGGCGCAACCGGACCGCCAGGTTGTAGTGGTCGCGGTGGACGTGGGTGACGAGGATCCGGCTGATCCGGTCTTCGCCTGCGTCCAGTGCCCGCAGCGCGCGGCGGAGCTGGTCGTGCGCGGCCGGCACCGCCCATCCGGAGTCGACGAGCACGATCGCGTCGCCGTCCCGTACCGCGTAGACGTTGACCGCCCGCAGGCCGTCCTGCGGCAGGGGCAGCGGGATGCGGTACAGCCCGGGCCGTACCTCGTAGACGCCGGGTGCGGTCCAGTCCCGCTCGGGGTCGTCGGGGACGGCGCGCGGTGGCGGGGTCGGCGCCGGCCGGTCAGCGGCCACGGAAGACGGCCGGTCGCTTGGCGGCGAAGGCCGCGAAGGCCTCCGCCACGTCCTCGCTGGCGGTGTTGGCCGCGGACGCCGCGGCCTCGGCGTCGAGGGCGTCGTCGAAGCCGGTGGAGAACGAGGCGTTCAGCAGGCGCTTGGTCAGGGCCAGCGCGAGCGGCGGCCCGTCGGCGAGGCGCCGCGCGGTCCCGGTGGCGGTCCGCAGCAGGTCCTCGGGCGCGGTCACCTCGGCGACGAGCCCGAGGTTCCGGGCCTGCTCGGCGGTCACCGTGTCGCCGAGCATCGCCAGGCGCTTGGCGGTGTGCAGCCCGACCAGCCGGGGAAGCAGCCAGGTGCTGCCGAAGTCCGGTGAGAGGCCGCGCTTGACGAAGACCTGGCAGAACGTGGCCGAGGTCGACGCGACGACCAGGTCGCAGCCGAGGGCAAGGCTCATCCCCGCGCCGAACGCCGGTCCGTCGACCGCGGCCACGCACGGCTGGGGCAGCCGGTGCAGCGCGCGGGCGGCGTCGTGGATCCAGCCCATCAGGCGCAGCGGCGACTCCTGCGGCACGCCGCCGGACAGGTCGGCGCCGGAGCAGAACGAGCCGCCCGCCCCGGTGATCAGGACGGCCCGGTCGGTCGGCGTGGCGGCGATCTGCGTGAGGACCCGTCCCAGCTCGACGAAGCCGTCGACGGTCAGGGCGTTGCGCCGCTCGGGCCGGTCGAGCGTCACCCGGACGAGGCCGGCGTCGCGCTCCACGACGATGCTCATGCCGGACCCCCTCCCGCCGTGACGAGCTCTCCGCCGGCCAGCGCCGGGGCGCCGTCCCGCTCCTCGACGGTGGTCGCGAACAGCAGGCGGTCGCCGGCGCGCCACACCGACGTGCGCAGCGTCTCGCCGGGGAAGACCACTCCGGTGAACCGCGCCTCGAAGCTGCGGACGTCCTGCGCCCGGCCGCCGAGCACCTCGTCGACGAGGGCGCGGCACACCAGGCCGTACGAGCAGAGCCCGTGCAGGATCGGGCGCGGGAAGCCGGCCGCCTTCGCCACCTCGGGGTCGCAGTGCAGCGGGTTGCGGTCGCCGAGGAGGCGGTACCACAGCGCCTGCTGCGGCAGCGTGGGCGTGAAGACCGTGTGGTCCGGCTCGCGGGCCGGCGGGTCGGGTGGGCCGGACGGTCCGCGGTCGCCGCCGAACCCGCCCTCGCCGCGGGAGAACATGCGCATGCTCGATGTCCACAGTGGAGTGCCGTCGGCGCTCTTCGCCTCGGTGTCCACCACGATGACCGCGGCGGACCCCTTGTCGTACAGGTCGGCCACGCGGGTGCTCGCCGTGGCCTTGCCGTCCCGCGGGATCGGGGCGTGCACATCGATCCGCTGGCTGCCGTGCAGGATCGTGCGCAGGTCGACCTCGACGCCGGGGTACGACACGCGGGGCGGCCGGGTCGCGCGCAGTGTCGGCGCGACGACCGCGAACGTGGGCAGGACGACCGAGCCCGACTCCGTCGCGTAGCGCAGCTCTCCCGGGTCGACCGGGTCGCCTCCGGCACCCAGCGCGAGGTGGTAGAGCAGCACGTCGGCGGTGTCCCAGGCGATCTGCTCGACCGTGGGTGGTGCCGCCAGGGCGATGGTGGGGTCGATCGGCATCCGGTTCTCCTCTCGCGGCTACTCGCCGGGCTGGCGGGTCGCCGTCGCGAACTCGTTGGTGTCGTCGCGGACCACGAAGCGGCGGATCTTGCCGGACGCCGTCATGGGCAGCGCGTCGACGAAACGCCACAGCTCGGGAATCTTGAACCGGGCGACCGAGTCCCGCAGGTACTCGGTGAGCTCCGGCCCGGTCACCTCGCTGCCCGGCGCGCGGACCACCACGCCGGCCACCCGCTCGCCGAGCCGCTCGTCGTCGAGGCCGACGAGGACCGCCGCGGCGATGCCGGGGTGGGCGGCGAGCAGCTCCTCGACCTCCGCCGGGTACACGTTCTCGCCGCCCCGGATGATCACGTCCCGGACGCGGCCCTGGAACGTCACGTTGCCGTACTCGTCCATCGAGGCCAGGTCGCCGGTGCGCAGGAAGCCGTCGGCGGTGAGCACCTCGGCGGACTGCTCCGCCATGCCCCAGTACCCGCGCATGACGTACGGCGAACTGGTCACGATCTCGCCGACGGCGCCGACCGGTACCGTCTCACCGGTCGCCGGGTCGATCACCTTCATGTGCACGCCGGCCACCGGGCGCCCCACGGTGCCGGCGATCGTCGCCGAGTCGTCGTGGATGTCGGTCGAGGTGATGGCCGGGCACTCGGACTGGGCGTAGGTGTTGATGACCGGTGCGCCGAGCGTGGTCCGGATCCGCTCCACCAGGTGCTGCGTCATCGTGGCGCCGCCCACCGCCACCGACCGCAGGCCGGCCGCGCCGGCGTGGTCGCCGAGGTGGTTGAGCGCGTCGATGATCATCGTGGGTACGCCGCCGATGCGGGTGACCACGCCGTGGTCGAGCAGGCCCATCGTCTCGGCCGGCACGTACTTCTCGACGACCACGAACGCGCCGGCGTCCACGAGGCCGCCGAGGATGACGAAGCAGGACCCGCCGATGTGGTGGTACGGGACGGGGTTGAGCCAGGTGTCGTTGGGCCCGATCACGTCGCGGCGGTTGCGCTCGCGCGCGGCGTTCAGCACGGCCTTGTGGGTGAGCACCGCGCCCTTGGAGCGGCCGGTGGTGCCGGAGGTGAACTGGATGAGGAACGCGTCCTCCGCGCTGACCACCGGCAGCTGGCCGGCCGGTGCCGTCGCCGCCCACTCGCGCAGGCCGGCGAGGTCCAGCACCGCGCCGGCGCCGCACACGCCCGCCGCCCGCGGGACGAGGCTGTCACCGGTCGGGCCGGTACCGGCGAAGACCAGCGCCGGTGTGGTCAGCGCGGTGGCGTGCGCGACCTCCGCGTCGGTCCACGCGGTGTTGAACGGGGTGAGCACGAGGCCGGCGAGCGCGCAGCCGTACTCCAGCACCACCCACTCCACGCTGTTGCGCGACCAGACCGCGACCCGCTCGCCCGGTGCGACGCGGCCGGCGAGCGCCCGCGCCACGCTCTCGGCGGCGGAGGCAAGCTCGGCGTACGTCATCCGGGACAGCGCGTCGCCGTCGGGCCAGTACAGCGCCGGGCGGGCGCCGAACGCCTCCGCCTGGCGGGCCAGAAGCCGCGGCACCGAGTCGGTCAGCAGCTCGTCACCGCCCTCGGCGGTCCACTCCGCGAGCGGACCGATCCGCCGCCGTGACTGCGTTGTCGTTGGCATGGCGCGCTCCAAAGACTCGATACCGACCAGTTGGTTGAGATTACCGTCACCGGGGCGGAAGCTGCACCGCCTGCGCGGGGACCGTCCACGACGTCGTGTCGAGGATGTCGGGAAGGTGCGCGGCGATGTCCTCGACGGTGGCTTCGTCGTTTTCGTAGCCGGCCGTCTCGATGATGAGGTTTCGGGCGTAGCGCCCCGCGGCCGCGAAGAGGATCTCGCCGGTGAGCGGGCACGACTCGTGGCACAGGTACGCGACCATCGGCGCCACCCGCTCCGGCGACATGCGCGCGTGCAGGTCTTCGGGGAGCATCGCGGCGGTCATGCTCGTGGCGGCGCCGGGCGAGATGAGGTTGACCTGGATGCCGAAGCGGGCGCCCTCGATGGCGAGGGTCCGGCCGAGCCCAACGAGCCCGGCCTTGGCGGCGGAGTAGTTGGCCTGGCCGAGGTTGCCCCACAGGCCGGCGACGGAGGTGGTCATGACGACCCGCCCGTACCGCCGCTCGCGCATCACGCCCCAGGCGGCGCGGGTCAGCCCGATGGTGCCGTGCAGGTGTACGTCGAGGACCTCGGCGACCTCCTCGTCGGACATCTTCCCGAACGTGCGGTCGCGCACGATGCCGGCGTTGTTCACCACGATGTCCACCCGGCCGAAGGCCTCCAGCGCGGTGCCCACCACGGCGGGCCCGGCCGAGGGCTCGGCGATGGAGCCGTCGTGCGCGACCGCCGAGCCGCCCCGCGCGGCGATCTCGGCCGCGACCGCCCCGGCCGGGGTCAGCCCGCCGCCGTCCTTGCGGTCGATGTCGTTGACGACCACGTGCGCGCCGCGGGCGGCCAGCAGGCGCGCGTAGGAGCGGCCCAGCCCGCCTCCCCCGCCGGTGACGATGGCCACCCGGCCGTCGAAGCGCAGTTGTTCCGTCAAGGTGCGTTCTCCCATCGTGGTTGGCGTTCTCAGCGCCGCCGGCTGCGGGGCAGGCCCAGCCGCCGCTCCGCGACGACGCCGCGGAGGACCTCGCTGGTGCCGCCGTAGAGGGTGGAGATCTGCGCCTCCCGGTACAGGTGCTGCAGCTCGCCGTCGGCCGCCGCGCCGGGCGAGTCCGGCCCGAGCAGGCCGTCGGCGCCGGTGGCGTCGAGCAGCTCACCCGACCCGCGCAGGAGCGCCTCGGTGGCGTACACCTTCGCCATGGCGCCCTCCACCGCACCGGCCATGGCCGTGGAACGCAGCCAGGTGGCCCGCGCGCCGAGCAGGCGGGAGACCTCGGTAGCGGCGACGACCCGGCCGAGGCGGCGCAGCAGGCGCGTGTCTTCGGTACGCCCGGCCGCGTGCGCCCACCCCACGGTGGCGTGCACCAGGCGGCGCAGCTGCGCGGCGAACTCGCCGCCCCGTTCGAACGCGAGCGCCAGGCTGACGATCTCCCAGCCCTGGCCCTCCGCGCCGACCCGGGCATCGTCGCCGACCCGCACGCCGGAGTAGTAGGTGATGTTCGTGCGTTCGCCGCTGAGCGTGTGCACGGGGGCGTACGAGAAGCCGGGTGCCGACGTCGGTACCAGAAACATGGTGAGCCCGGCGTGCTTCGCGGCCTGGGGGTCGGTGCGGGCCAGCAGGAAGACGTAGTCGGCCTCGTGCGCGTGGGTGGTGAAGTTCTTCTGCCCGTCGATGCGCCAGCCGTCGCCGTCGCGCACCGCGCGGGTGCGGGCGGCGGCGAGGTCCGATCCGGCGTCCGGCTCGGTGTACCCGAGGCTGAGCAGCAGCCGCCCCTCCCGCACCGGGCGCAGGATCCGCTCCTTCTGCGCGGGCGTGCCGGCCCGCCGGATCGTCTCGGCGATGATGAGCGTGACCGACAGCCCTTCGACGGGCGCGCCGGCGGCCGCCATCTCCTCGTAGAGGATGTCCATGTCGGCCCGGTCGCGCCCTTGCCCGCCGTCCTCGACCGGCCAGGCCGCGCCGATCCAGCCCCGGTCCGCGACCGCGCGGTGGAACTCCGCGTCGTGGTACGTGCCGGACGCGGCGACGCGGGCGCGCACCTCGTCCGTCAGGTGCGCGCGCAGGAACTCGCGCACCTCGGCGCGGAAGGCCTCGGCCCGTTCGTCCAGCGAGAAGTCCATCAGGGCGCGCCCTTCCCGATCGCGGTGGCCCCGATCTGCTCCCAGAGCAGGTCCGGGTCGCCGGCGCCCAGCCGGGTCGCCTTGGCGCGGCGCAGGTACAGCTGGGCGTCGTACTCGAGGGTGTAGCCGTAGCCGCCGTGCACGTGCAGGCACAGCTCGGCGCAGCGCACGGCCGACTCGGCGGCGTGCGCGAAGGCCACCGCGGCCGCCGCCGGCCACGAGTCGAGCCCGTTGTCGTGCCGCCACGCGGCCTCCCGGGCGACCAGCACCGCGCCGTCCGCGGCCATGGCGGCGTCGGCAAGGGGCTGCTGGAGCGCCTGGAACGAGCCGATCGGCACGCCGAACTGCTCGCGCTGCGCCGCGTACCGCACGGCGACGTCCAGCGCCTCGGCGGCCATCCCGGCGCACGCCGCGGCCGTGGCGAGCCGCCAGCGGTCCCGGGACCGGGTCCACAGCTCGCCTGCCTCGGCGCCGCTGGCGACGACCCGGCTCTCGACGCCGTCGCCGCGCAGGGGGCGGTCCGCGGCGGCCTGGAAGCCGAGGTCGCGCACGGGCTGCCCGGGCGCGCCGGCGGCGAGCACGAGGTCGTCGCCGTCGAGCGCGAGCACCGCGTCGGCCACGGCGCCGGCCGGCACCAGCCGCGCCACCCCCGCCACGGCCGGACGGGCCGCGAAGACGACGACGCGCTCCCCACCGGCTGCCTCCGCGGCCACGTCCGCCACGCCGGCGTCGGCCAGCAGCCGGGCCGCCACCGCCGCTTCGACGAGGGGTACGCACGCGAGCCGCCGACCGGCCGCCTCGGCGACGAGCGCCAGCTCGACGAAGCCGCCGCCGCTGCCGCCCGCGCCGGCCGGGACGGTGAGCCCGACCGCGCCCATCCCGGCGAGCGCCTTCCAGAGCGCGGGGTCGAACCCCGACGCCTCGGCGGCGCGCACCCGTTCGGCGGAGGAGTCGCGGGCGAAGACGCGCGCGAACGCCTCGGCGACGTCCCGCTGGTCCGCGGTCAGCTCCAGGTCCATCACGTCGTCCCCTTTCGAGGACTCCTTTATAACCAACCGGTCGGTTGGTATGCAAGCGACGTGCGCGGCGCGTTCACAGGTCTGGAACGAAACCGACTTGTTGGTCGGTTACACTCGCCGCATGCCTAGGCCGTCACGGCGGGAGGACGTCCGCACGACGGCCGCTCGCATCTTCCGCCAGCAGGGCTATCTCGCGGCCACCATGGACCTCATCGCCGAGGAGGTCGGGCTCAACAAGGGAACCCTGTACCACTACTACCCCGCCAAGAGCGCCATCCTCTACGAGCTGCTCTCCGAGCAGGTCGACGGGACGCTGGAGCTGCTGGCCCGCGTCCCGCTGACCGGCAGCGGGTACGACCGGATGCGCTTCTTCGTCCGCGAGCAGGTCGCCCTCGTCGCCACCAAGCAGGACGAGCTCGTCGTGTTCTTCCAGGAGGTGCCGTGGATCGACCAGCGGCTGCCGCAAGCGCAGGCGCGCTCGATCCACCAGCGGATCTACCGGTACGAGGAGTTCGTCAAGGCGCTGCTGGCCGAGGGGACGCGCACCGGCGAGTTCCGGGACTTCACACCCGCCACCGTCCTGTACTCGATCATCGGGCTGCTCGCCTACCTGCCGAACTGGTACCGCCGCCCCGCGTCGGCCGGCACCGACGGCTGGCTGATCGACGAGGTGACCGACTTCGTGATGCACGGCATCAGCGCCCCCACCACCGGTCCCGCCCGCGGAGAGGAGACCGGCGGCGAGGGTGTGCACCGCCGGCGCGGCGTGCGCCGCGCGAGCACGGCCGGCGCCGCGAGTCGCTGACGCCACACCGCCTTGACGCGTCTCGCCGCCCGCGCCTAGCGTTAACCAACCTTTTGGTTGATTAACCGGGGAAGGGGTCGGGACGTGCGGGATGCGGTGATCGTGGAGGCGGTGCGGACGCCGGTGGGCAAGCGCGACGGCGCGCTGGCCGGGGTGCACCCGGCGGACCTGTCGGCGCACGTGCTGGAGGCGCTGGCCGCGCGGAGCGGGATCGACCCCGCGCTGGTGGACGACGTCGTGTGGGGCTGCGTCGACCAGGTGGGCGAGCAGACGTTCGACATCGCGCGCACGGCCGTGCTCGCGGCCGGCTGGCCGGAGACCGTGCCCGGCGTGACCCTGGACCGCCAGTGCGGTTCGAGCCAGCAGTCCGTCCACTTCGCCGCGGCCGGCCTCGTCGCCGGGCAGTACGACGTCGTGGTCGCCGGCGGCGTCGAGTCGATGTCCCGGGTGCCGATCGGCAGCGCGTCGATCGGCGCGGACCCGTACGGGCCGCGGTTCACCGCCCGCTACGGTGTGGCGCCGAACCAGGGCGTGGGCGCCGAGATGATCGCGCAGCGGTGGGGGCTGTCGCGCACCCGGTGCGACGAGTTCTCCCTGGGCAGCCACGAGAAGGCGGCCGCGGCGCAGGACGGCGGGCGGTTCGACGCGCAGATCGCGCCCGTCACGCTGGCCGACGGCACCGTGGTCGAGCGGGACGAGGGGGTGCGGCGCGGCGGCACCGTGGAGGGCCTCGCCAAGCTCAGGACCGCGTTCACGCCCGACGGCGTCATCACCGCGGCCAACTCCTCGCAGATCTCCGACGGCTCCGCCGCGCTGCTGATGACGACCGGCGAGACGGCCCGCCGGCTCGGCCTGGCGCCACTGGCCCGGGTGCACACCGCGGTGGTGGCCGCCAGCGACCCCGTCATCATGCTGACCGCGCCGATCCCGGCCACCCGCAAGGCGCTGGACCGCTCCGGGCTGCGCCTCGACGAGATCGGCGCGTTCGAGGTGAACGAGGCGTTCGCCCCCGTACCGCTCGCGTGGCTGGCCGACATCGGCGCGGACGCCAAGGCGCTGAACCCCAACGGCGGCGCGATCGCGCTCGGCCACCCCCTCGGCGGCTCCGGCGCGCGCCTGATGACCACCCTGGTGCATCACATGCGCGACAACGGGATCCGGTACGGGCTGCAGACGATGTGCGAGGGCGGCGGCCAGGCCAACGCGACGATCCTCGAACTGCTCTGAGCGGGCCACGCGTGGCCGACACCGATCGGGGCGGCGTACCCCTGGCACCGTTCTGGCGGCGGTGGAGCGAGGAGGCGGCCCGGCGGGCCGCGCCGGGCTGGCTGGAGATGGTCGAGCGGCTGCGGCGGCTGCAGGACGCGGTGGCCGCGAGCACGCCGCCCGCCGACGCCGTGGCGCGGGCGACGGCCCTGCTGGGCGAGGCCGAACGGTTGCTGGAGCCGTACGCCGCCGGCGAGGACGAGCAGATCTACGGGCGGTTCCTCGCGGTACCGGGACGCGGGCAGGCGCTCTGCCCACCGCTGCGGCTGGTCCGCTGCACGGCGACCGAGCTGCTCGGCGAGGTCGTCTTCGGCGCGTTCCACGCCGGCAGCAACGGCGCGGTGCACGGCGGCGCCGTCGCGCTGTTCTTCGACGAGGCGATCGGGCGCCTGTCCGACCTCGGCGGGCGCTCGCGCTCCCGCACCGCCGCGCTGGACGTCGACTTCCGCAGCGTCACCCCGGTCGGGCGGCCGCTGACCGTGCGCGTGGCGCTCGTCGAGGAGGCCGGGCGCAAGCGGCGCCTGCACGCGAGGCTCGAGGACGGCGACCGGCTGTGCGCCGAGGCGGACGGCCTTTTCGTGGCCCTGCGCGAGGGTCAGCAGTAACCCGCCGCACGTTGACGAACCCGGGCACGGATGGTTTTATACCAACCAAGTAGTTGGTTATCCACGTCGAATTGGAGACGACATGAAGGACTGGCCCTATTCGGTGTTCCCCACGGGCTGGTACCAGGTCGGGTACTCCTCCGAGTTGCAGCCCGGGGACGTCAGGCCCGTGAAGTACTTCGACCAGGACCTCGTGCTGTTTCGCACCGAGTCGGGTGAGGTGTCGCTGCTGGACGCCTACTGCCGGCACCTCGGGGCGCACCTCGGGTACGGCGGGAAGGTCAAGGGCGAGTGCATCGAGTGCCCGTTCCACGGCTGGCTCTGGACCGCCGGCGGCGGGCTCTCCGAGATCCCCTACGCGCCGGGCGAGCAGCGCCGGGTCAGCATCGACCGCCTGCAGACCCGCGAGGTCGCCGGCCTGATCCTGGCGTGGTACGACTCGTTCGGCCGCGAGCCGTTCTGGGAGTGGCCGGGCATCCCGAGTTTCTGGACGAGGAGAACAACTACCCGATCACCCTCGACCACGTCGGCGTCCGGAAGATCATTCCACAGTCGCCGGTCGAGAACACCCCGGACTACTACCACTTCATGTGGGTGCACGGCGCCGGCCAGCCCGGCAAGCCGTTGCTGTGGAAGGAAGACCAGCACTACCTGCACACGCGGGTCGGCTTCGTCTACGGCCACGGCAAGAAGGCGACATGGATGACACCGAACGGCCCGGTGTTCGGCGAGATCGAGACCGAGGCGTGGGGACTGGGGCTGTCCAACGCGCGGTTCGTGCTGGAAAACTTCATCACCAACCAGCTCACCGCCGCCACGCCCGTCGACCGCGAGCACTCGCAGCTCTTCGAGACGATCACCGTGAACCGCCAGCCCGGCGAGCCGGAGCCGACCGGGCGGGCCGCCCGCATGATCGAGTTCCAGAAGGGCCAGATCCGGCGCGACTTCGCGATCTGGGAAAACCAGCGCTACGTCGAGCACCCGCCGTTCGCCGGCGGCGAGGAGGAGCACTACGCGCGCTTCCGCCGCTGGTCCAAGCAGTTCTACTCGGACCAGCCGTACACGGCGAACGCCCAGATCGCGGCCGCCTAGTACGGACCTTCGCGGTCAGGGTGCGCCTGCAAACCCGAGGCGGACGCGGGCGGCATGACCTGCGAGCCCGTGGTGAGTTGGCGCGCTATTTCAGCGCCAACTTACCAAGATCTGCGGGAGCGGGCTCTCTGGTGAGCTGGGTGACCGCGGAGGGTGAGGCCGCGTCTGGACGGTCCCTAGTAAGGGTCGGGAAGGTCGGGCACCTTCGGCGAGGCGGACGCCGAGGGTGCCCGGAACGTTTTCTCCACCAGCCCGAGGCCGGTCACGCCCGAGCGGACGAAGACGAACGGGGTCGCGCTCCACCACAGCCAGCCGCCGCCGCCCGGGTCGGGCTCCACAAAGGTCAGTGACTGCTCGGTGTCGCGCAGCTCGCCGGCGATCAGCGCGGGTGACCGGCCGCCGACCGCGCAGCGCAACGTGTGCGCCGGGCCGCGCTCCGGGCCGCCCAGGACGAGGTCGTCCACCGGCGCCGGGCGGATGTCGGTGTGCCGCATCAACGCGGCGGCCGCGCCGGTGAGGAACGCCGCGGAACGGTCCTGGAAGACCGCGCGGGCGCGGGTGTGCGGCTCGCCGGCGCCGCCGAGCGGGGCCGCGCTGGCCCACCCCGCGGCGCGCAGCCGGAACAGCACGCTGCCGGCGCCGAGCTCGCCTTCGACGCCCGCGACCACGACCGTCTCGGGCACCTCGCCCGGAAGCGTCACCTCCACGCCGGCCGGCTCGACCGTCACCGCGATGCTCACCGGCACCCGGCGGGCGGTGGACGGCTCGTCCCGCACGGCGCGGGCCGGCGCGGTGAACAGCGCCGCCGTCGTCGACAGCCGGACCGTGGAACGCCCGCGACCGGCGGCGGGCAGGGTGGTGTCGGCCTCGCCCAGCAGCGTCTCGCCGCTGGCCAGGAACACGGCGACCCGCGCCGCCGCGCCCGCCTGCGCCACGAGGACGACGGCACCCGTGTCCGCGCACATGAACACCAGCTCGCGGCGCTGCCCCGTCACAGCGTCTCACCGCCGTCGACACCGATCGTCTCGCCGGTCACGAAGCCGCTCTCCTCACCGCACAGGTGCACCACCAGCGAGGCGAACTCGGACAGCTCGCCCGCGCGCCGCGCCGGTACCCGACGCAGCAGCTTGCGAAGCGTCTCCTCGTCCTCGAACTGGGCCCGGCTCATCGCGGTCTCGAAGTGGCCGGCGGCGACCGCGTTGACGGTCACCCCGTACGGCGCCCACTCGCGCGCCAGCGACCGCGTCAGCTGGACCAGCGCCCCCTTCGCGGTGTCGTACCCGCTCGTGTACGGCACCGTGCGCCGGACCACGTTGGAGACCACGTTGACCACCCGGCCGTACCGCTGGTCGAGCAGGCCGGGCCCGAACGCCCGCAGCATCCGCACCGCGCCGCCGAGGTGCACCTCCATGACGCCGTCCCACTCCTCGTCGGAGACCGGCGTGTCGAAGCCCGGATAGGCGTGCTCCCTGCCGGGCAGCGGCACGAACGGCTTGTACAGCAACGTCCCGGCGTTGTTGACGACGATGTCCACCCGGCCGAACGACTCCAGGATCTCCTCGCGGGCCCGGTCGACCTCGGCGGTGCAGGTGACGTCCACGCTCAGCCCCAGCGCCCGCACCCCCGCCGCGCGCAGCTCCTCGGCGACCGCCTCCACCTCGGCGGTGGAGCGGGCCAGGACCGCGACGTCGGCGCCGCCGGCCGCGAAGCGCAGCGCGGCGGCGCGGCCCAGGCCGCGGCCGCCGCCGGTGACGACGGCGACCCGCCCGCGAACGGTCACGTCCGCACCCCGGCGCTCACCACAGGCGTCCCTCCCGGCGTACCACGAGCGCCTGGTGGATTTCGCGGAGCCGGCTGGCCCGCCGCCCGCCGCGCAGCTGCATCGCCTTGGCCCGCAGGTAGTGGTGGTGCAGGATGTGCTCGACCGTCGTGCCGACGCCGCCGTGCACCTGCGCGGCGGTGAGCACGATCTGGACGTACGAGCGGCCGGCGGCGAACACCGCGACCGCGGCGATGGCGCTCTCGTCCGCGTCCGGCACCGCCCGGGTCAGCGCCTCGTTGCACGCCAGCCGCGCCGCGTCCGCCGCGATGACCATGCGCGCGAGGTGGTGCCGCACCGCCTGGAAGGCGCCGATGGCCTGCCCGAACTGGACCCGCTCCTTGGCGTACCGCGCGCTCTGCTCGACCACCGCCTCGCAGCCGCCGACCATCGCGCTTGCCCGCAGCAGGTTGGCCCGGGCCAGCGCGTACCGCGCCGCCTCCGGGGCGATGGGGCTCGCCACCAGGCGCAGGCCGTCAAGTCCCAGCCGACCGATCCGCTCGTTGTCGACGCTCGGCACGGCGGTGATCCGGTCGCGCAGGTCGGCGGCGGGCAGCGTGGCGCACACCCAGTGCCCCGCGGCCGGCAGCAGCAGGACCACGTCGTCGCACTGCTCGACCCACTCGACCACCGCGGAGCCGGTCAGCCGGTAGCCGCCGCCGGCCTGCTCCGCGCGCACCGTGCGGTCCGGCGGCGCGACGAGGGCCGCGCTGCCGCCGCCGGCGATCCGGGCGAGCGTCCCGTCGAACGCGCCGCCGCCGAGCGTGGCCAGGGCGGTGCCGGCGCGCAGCGTCTGCAGCAGCGGCGAGGCGAAGGCCGCCCGGCCGTACTCGCGCGCGACCACCCCGGCCTCGGCGAGGGTGCCGCCGGCGCCGCCGACCCGTTCGGGCAGGTTGACGGCGGTCCAGCCCAGCTCGCACATCTGCGCCCAGCGCCGCGGCTCGTAGCCGAGCGGGGACGCCTGCTGCGCGTTGAGGTAGGTGTTGTCGACGAAGTCGGCGAAGTAGGCGCGGGCCGTCTTGGCCAGCAGCGCCTCCTCGTCGGTCAGGTCGGTGTCGGTCATCGTGGCATCCCCAGACCGCGCGTGGCGATGATGTCGAGCTGGATCTCGTTCGTACCGCCGCCGAACCGCCACACCGGCGACGAGCGCAGCCCGTGCTCCAGGTGGCCGTGCGCGGGCGCGTACGCCGAGCCGGTGGCGATCGTGCCCTCCTCGCCGACGAGGTCGAGGCCGGTGTCGCAGATGCGCTGGCGCAGCTCGCCCCACCAGATCTTGTTGACCGACGCCTCCGCGTGCGGCACGTGCCCCTCGGCGAGCATCCGCGCGCCGCGCAGCGCGAACAGGCGGCAGATCTCCACGTCCACCGCGTGCTCGCCGACCACCGCCTGCAGCTCGTGCGCCTCGGCCGTGTCGCCGTCCAGCAGCCCCGCGCCGGCGGCCCAGTCGGTCAGCTGCCGCAGCTCCCAGCGCGGCTCGTTGTGGTAGAACATCCGCTCGAAGTTGAGCGCGGTGACGATGCCGGACCAGCCCTCGTTCTCCGCGCCGATCCGCTGGCTCGCCGGTATCCGCAGGTTGTCGAAGAAGACCGCGTTGGTCCGCTCGCCGCCCTGCGTGATGATCGGCGTGATCGTGATGCCGGGCGCGTCCATCGGCGTGATGAACAGGCTGACGCCGCGGTGCCGCTGCTCCGGCCGGCCGGTGCGGACCGCCAGCCAGAGGTGCGTGGCCACCGAGGCGCCGGTGGTCCAGATCTTCTGGCCGTTGACGAGGTACCCATCGCCGTCGCGGACCGCCCGGGTGCGCAGCGAGGCCAGGTCGCTGCCCGCGTCCGGCTCGCTGTACCCGATCGCGAACTCCAGCTCGCCGGCCCGGATACGGGGCAGGTACTCGGCTTTCTGCTCCGCGGTGCCGACGAGCATCAGCGTCGGCCCGATCGCGTTGAGCGTCAGCAGGCCGTTGGGCAGGCGGCGGTTGTACAGCTCCTCGGCCATCAGCCAGCTCTCGATGGCCGTGCGGCCCTGCCCGCCGTACTCCCGCGGCCACGCCACACCCAGCCACCCGTCGGCGCCGAGCCGCTTGAGGAAGCGGCGGCCGTGCGCGCGCGGCTGCATGGGGTCCTCGATGTTCTCCGCGCGGGTCGCCTCGACCAGCGCGGGATCCAGGCCGTCGAGGTAGGTGCGCAGCTCGGCCAGGAACGTCAGCTGCTCGTCACCGAGCACGGTCTTCACGGTCGGGTACCTCCATCCACGACTCCGACGCTATGCCGGCCACCGATCGTAGTCAACCGGTTGGTCGGTAACGGGTCTCACTTCGCCGTGGACACGCCGCGCCGCTGCGCGCGCGGTACCACGAGGCCCATGCCGTCCAGGTCCCAGGTGCCGGCCTTGACGCCCTCGTCGCGCAGCACGTGCTTCATCACCCGGCCCAGCGCGTTGACGGGCAAGGCCTCGCGCACGTCGACGTAGCGCGGGACCGCGAAGTACGGCACCCGGTCGCGGATGAAGTCGAAGAACTCGTGGGCGGTCAGGGTCGCGCCCGCTTCGAGGACCACGCTCGCCTTGATGTCGTCGTCACCGATCGTCGCGGGCAGCGCGCACACGGCCGCGTCCGCGATGGCCGGGTGCTGCCGGATGACGGCTTCGAGGGCCAGCGAGGAGACGTTCTCGCCGCGCCGGCGCAGCACGTCCTTCTTGCGGTCGACGAACGTGATGATGCCGTCCTCGTCCATCCGCCCGAAGTCACCGGTGTGGTGCCACAGGTTCCGCCACGCCTCGACAGAGCTGTCGGGCTTGTTCCAGTAGCCGCTGTACATGGCGTTGGCGACCTTCGGCCGCACGACGATCTCGCCGGGCTCGCCGGCCGGCACCTCGTTGTCGTCCTCGTCGACGATCCGCGCCTCCAGCAGCGGCGACACCTGCCCCGACGACGAGCGCTCGCGGGTGCCGTACGGGTCGCTGTTGGTGACCGGCACGCACTCGGTCTGCCCGTACCCCTCGGACATGACCGGGGTGTGGAACCGTTCCTCGAACTCGCGCTGGCGCTCCTCGGGCAGCGGCACCCAGGAGGCGAGCCGGAAGGGGTGCGCGCCGTCGTCCGGGCGCGGCGGCTGCTCCAGGATCATGTTGGCCATCACGCCGACGCCGACCAGCATCGTCGCGCCGAGGTCGGCGGCCTCGCGCATGAACGACGACGCGTGGAACTCCGGCGCGATGCCGATCGACGCGCCGTTGACCAGCGCGCTCATGAACGCGACCATCTGCCCGCTGGTGTGGAACATCGGGAAGCCGGTGTACACGCGGTCGCCGGGGACCACCCAGTTGCGCATCCCGTACGCCCGGCCGACGGCCACGAAGTAGCCGGTGCTGAGCATGCAGCCCTTCGCGACCGCCGTGGTGCCCGAGGTGTACATGATGGTCAGCAGGTCGCTGGGCCGGGAGGCCGGCGCGAACGTGGACCGCTCCGCGAACAGCTCCGGGTAGGCGACCGTGCCGCCCGCGCCGGCGTCGACCTGCACCGTCTCGGCGATCGAGGTGCCGCCGAGCAGGCCGGCCGCCGCGTCGTAGCCGGGCCCGTCGGCGATAAGATACTTCGCGCCGCAGTCGCTGAGCTGGTACCCGAGGAAGTCGCCCTTGAGGAAGTAGTTGAGCGGCACCTGCACGGCGCCCAGCTTCGCGACGGCGAGCAGCAGCTCGACGGTCTCGATGCGGTTGGGCATGATCGAGGCGATGTGGTCGCCGCGCCGCACGCCGAGCCGGGACAGGCCGGTGGCCAGCCGGTCGGTGCGCTCGTCCAGCTCCGCGAAGGTGAGCCACTGCCCGCCGCAGGTGACGAACGGCGTGTCCGGCTCCGCCGCCAGCCGCTCCCGGAATACACCGTCCACAGTGGTCATCCTGGTTCCTTTCACGCGACACCACCGCCGGCGCGCAGCTTCTCGATCTCGTCGGGCGCGAAGCCCCACTCGGTGAGGACCTCGTCGGTGTGCTGGCCGGGCCGGGCCACCGGCCCGGCGATCCGCGCGGGGGTGCGGCTGAAGCGCGGCGCCGGCGCGGGCTGCACGAGCCCTTCGTGCGCCACGAACGTCCCGCGGGCCGCGTTGTGCGGGTGCTCGGGCGCCTCCCACGGCGAGAGCACCGGCGCGAAACACGCCTCGGCCGCCTCCAGCACCGCACACCACTCGTCCCGCGTCCTGGTCCGGAACACCTCGGCGAACCGCGCGCGCAGCGCGGGCCAGCCCGCGGGGTCCGGCTGCGTGGCCGGCAGGTCCGGCACGCCGAGCGCGCCGACGAGGTTGCGGTAGAACTGCGGCTCGAGCGCGCCGATCGCGATCCACCCGCCGTCGGCGGTCTCGTACGTGTCGTAGAACGGGGCGCCGGTGTCCAGCAGGTTGCGGCCGCGCTCCTGGCCCCACATGCCCATCGCGCGCATGCCGTACAGGAAGCTGTTGAGCAGCGCCGCGCCGTCGACCATCGCGGCGTCCACGACCTGGCCGCGGCCGGAGGAGGCCCGCTCGGCGAGCGCGGCGCAGATCCCGATCGTGAGCAGCATCCCGCCGCCGCCGAAGTCACCCACGTACGTCAGCGGCGCCACCGGCGCCTCCCCGCCGCGGCCGATCGACCACAGCGCGCCGGAGAGGGCGAGGTAGTTGATGTCGTGCCCGGCGTACGGCGCGTACGGGCCGGTGCGACCCCACCCGGTGACCCGGCCGTAGACCAGCCGGGGGTTGCGGGCCAGGCAGGTGTCCGGCCCGGCGCCGAGCCGCTCGGTGACGCCCGGCCGGAAGCCCTCGATGAGCACGTCCGCCCGGTCGACGAGCCGCAGCAGCGCCTCGACCCCGTCGGGGGACTTCAGGTTGACGCCGATCGAGCGGCGGCCCCGGGCGAGCACGTCCGGTGGTGGCGGCCCGTCCGCGGCGGCGACGGCCTGCGTGCGCTCGACCCGCACGACGTCGGCGCCGAAGTCGCTGAGCAGCATCGCGCAGAACGGGCCCGGTCCCAGGCCCTGCAGCTCGACGACTTTCAGCCCGGCCAGCGGGCCGCCGCGCGCGCTCACCGCCGCTCGCTGCGGTCGATGACGAGGCCGAGTGCCTGGAAGTCGACGGTGCCCGGGGTGTCCCACCCGTCGCGGAGCTTGTGCTTGAGCACCCGGGCGACGGCGTTCTTCGGCAGCTCGTCGAGGAACTCGACGTACCGGGGGACGGCGAAGTAGGGCAGGTTCTCCCGGAGGTAGGCGAACAGCTCGGCGGGTTCGAGCCGCGCGCCGCGTTCGAGGACGAGGCACGCCTTGATCTCGTCCTCCCGCACGCCGGCCGGCACGGCGTGGATGGCGACCTCGGCGATCGCGGGGTGCTTGAGGATGGCCAGTTCCAGCTCGACCGAGGAGACGTTCTCGCCGCGGCGGCGCAGCGCGTCCTTCTTGCGGTCGACGAAGTAGAGCGAGCCGTCGCCGTCGAAGAAGCCGAGGTCTCCGGTGTGGTGCCACAGGTTCTTCCAGGCGTCGAGGGTGGCCGCGTCCTTGCGCCAGTACCCCGCGAACATCGAGTACGGCTCCAGCGGCCGGACCACGACCTCGCCGGTCTCCCCCTGCGGGAGCACCCGGTCGGCGTCGTCCACCACGCGCACGTCCAGCCACGGCAGGGCGCGCCCGGCACTGGCCCGGTCGGGGCGGCCGGTCGACGTGCCGTCGCCCATGGTGGCGGGCAGCACCTCGGTCTGGCCGTACCCCTCGCAGATCGCCCGCGTGCCGAAGCGCTCCTCGAACTGCCGCTTGACCGCCGGCGCGAGCGGGATGAAGATCGCCCGCTCGATGGCGTGCTCGGTGTCGTCGGGCGCCGGCGGCGTGGCGAGCAGGGCCGCGGCCATCGCCCCGACGCCGAAGAACTGGGTCGCGCCGATCTCGCGGGCCCGCCGCAGGAACATCGACGCGCTGTACACCGGGTCGAACGCCACCCGGCAGCCGGCCACGAGCCCGTCCATGAGGGCGCTGAGCGCGAAGCCGTGGTACAGCGGCAGCGGGCACATCGACGTGTCGCCGGCGGTGAACCAGCCGTGCATCATGTGCGCTTTGGGCATGTGCGTGAAGTACCCGTTGTTGATCATGCAGCCCTTGGGCATGCCCGTGGTGCCGGAGGTGTAGAGCACGGCGACGAGGTCGTCGGGTCCGGGGTCCGGCCAGGTCCGCACCGGGTCGACGAGGAGGTCCGCGAACGGCACCGCGCCGGTGTCCGACTCCTCCAGCGGGTCGAGCGCGACGAGCCGGGCACCGGACAGCTCGGGCGCCTTGACCGCCTCGGCCATCAGCGGCAGGGCGGCAGCGTCGGCGACGACGACCGCCGGCTCCGCGTCGGCGAGCTGGTAGCGCAGGAACTCGCCTTTGAGGAAGACGTTCAGCGGCACCTGGATCGCGCCGAGCAGCGCGCAGGCGAAGAACAGGTCCACCGCCTCGTCCCGGTTGGGCATCATCGACGCGACCCGGTCGCCGGGGCGCACGCCGCTCTCGTACAGGCCGGCGGCGAGGCGTGCCGCGCGGTCGTGCACGGTACCGACCGAACGCCACGGCCCACCGCACGCGGCGATGTCGCGCTCGGGGTCCTTTTCCAGCCGGGCCCGCAGGTGTCCCGCGACCGTCGTCAGGTTGTCTATCGACACGCCAGCCTCCATCCCAACCAGATGGTGGGTAACGATAGACCACCCTCCGAGCGCCCAACAACCAACCAAGCGGTCGGTTATTCTCAGAGGCGGACGACGAGCTTGCCGCGCGCGGTCCCCTCCGCGAAGGCGGCGAGGGCGTGCGGGAGGCGCTCGAGGCCGTGCACGCGTTCCACGACCGGGTCCAGCGCGCCGCGGTTCAGGTGCGGCGCGAGCTCCGCCCACGCGTTCGCCAGGCGCCCGGACCCGCCCAGCGCCCAGCCGGCCCAGTCCGCGGCGACGACGTCGATGTTGTTCAGCAGCAGCCGGTTGACCCGGAAGCCGGCCGGATCGGCGCCGGCGGCCGGTACCGCCACCGCCCGCCCCTCGGGGCCCAGGCAGCGCAGCACGTCCACGAAACTGTCGCCGCCCACCAGGTCCACGGCCAGGTCGATCAGCCCGCCCGCGCGCACCGCCGCGCGGAAGTCCTCGCCGCCCTCCACGGCGGCCACCCGCCCGGCACCGAACGCGCGGGCCACCTGCACCGTGGCGATGCCGGCGCCGCGCTCGGCGCCACGCACGAGCACCGACTCGCCGACCGCCAGCCCGCCGCGCTCGACGACGGCGAAGTGCGCGGTCAGGTAGTCCACGAGGACCGCGGCGCCGCGCTCGAAGCTGAGCGCCGCCGGCAGCGCGAACGTGTCCTCGGTGTCCGCGACCGCCACCTCGGCGAGCCCGCCGCGGCGGCAGAGCGCGAGCACCCGGTCGCCGGCGGCGAAGCCGCTTTCCCTCGGCGCGGCGAGCACGGTGCCGGCCACCTCCGCGCCGGGCACCAGCGGCGGCTCGGCGCGGCCGCGGCTGAGCGTCAGGTGCGACAGCCCGGCCGCCCGTACCCGGATGGTGACCTCGCCGCCCATCAGCCGGCTCCGGACGCCTCGGCCTTGGCGCGCAGCCGCCGCACCAGCCGGTCCATCGCCGCGAGGGTGTCCGGGTGGTCGAAGAGCAGGACCTGGGCGGTGTACTCGGCGCGCAGCTGCTCGGCCATCGCGGCGTAGGTCGCCTTGCGCAGCAGGCGTTTGGTCGCGCGTGTCCCCAGCGGCGGCATGGCGGCGATCCGCGCCGCGCGCTCCAGCGCGTGTTCCAGCAGCAGGTGGTCGTCGACCGTCTCGACGACGAGGCCGAGGTCCCGGGCTTCCGCGGCGCCGACCAGGCGGCCGCTGTAGAGCAGCTCGGCGGCCCGCTGCGCGCCCACCACGTGCGGCAGCAGGAGGCTGATGCCCATCTCCGGCGCGATGCCGATCGGCGCGAAGCCGGGGCCGAGCCGCGCGGACGTGCCCGCGACGAGCAGGTCGTGCAGCAGCGCTATCCCGAAGCCGCCGCCGACGGCGACGCCGTTCACCGCGGCGATGGTCGGCTTGTCCAGCTCCCACATCCGCAGCGTCCAGCGGCCGGCGTTGCCGAGGTCGTCGAGGCTGACCTGCCCCGGGGACAACGGTGGCAGGCCCTTCTCGCCGCCGATCTCCTCGCTGGCGAGGAACTCCCGGGCCGGCGGCCGGTCCCCCGGGCTCCGCTGGTCGCGCTCGCTTCGCTCGCTGGGCGCTCCGAGAGGCTGGCGCCATCCGGCCTCGTCGCTTCGCTCCTCGGACCGGATCCCGCCAGCCCTGGGGGCGAGGACGGCCGCGTCGGCGCCGACCGAGTAGCTGTCACCGACCCCGGTGGTCACCACGACCCGGACGCTGTCGTCCCGCCCCGCCTCGTCGAACGCCTCGGCCAGCTCGCGCAGCAGCGTGCCGCCGATCGCGTTGTGCCGCTCGGGGCGGTTGAACCGCAGCAGCAGCACGCCGCCGTGCCGCTCCGCCAGAAGGTCGCTCACCGCAGCTCCTCGTTCGTCTCGTCGCGCACCACGAAGCGGCGCACCTTGCCGGACGCGGTCATCGGGAAGGACTCCACAAACCGCCAGGCCACCGGGATCTTGTACTTGGCGACCCGGCCGGCGAGGAAGGCGGCCAGCTCCGCGCCGCTCACCTCGCTGCCCGGCTGGCGCACCACCACGCCGGCCACCCGCTCGCCGAGCCGGGCGTCCTCGACACCGACGAGCACCGCGCCGGCCACGCCGGGGTGTTCGAGCAGGATCTCCTCGACCTCGGCCGGGTACACGTTCTCGCCGCCGCGGATGATGACGTCGCGCGAGCGGCCGCGGAAGGTCAGGAACCCGGACCCGTCCATCTCGCCGAGGTCGCCAGTGCGCAGGTACCCGTCCGGCGTGATCGTGGCCGCCGTCTGCTCCGGCATGTCCCAGTAGCCGCTCATCATGTAGGGCGCGCGCACGAGGATCTCGCCGGGCGTGCCGACCGGCAGCACCGCGCCGGACTCGGGGTCGGCGATGCGGATGTCGGCGGCCGGCAGCGGGCGGCCGAGGGTGCCGCCGATCGTCGCGGGGTCGTCGGCGATGTGCGTCGAGGTGATCAGCGGGCACTCCGACTGCCCGTACCCGATGAGCACCGGCACGCCGAGCGCCTTGCCGACGAGGTCGACCAGCGGCTGGGTGACCGTGGCGCCGCCGAGCGCGACCGACCGCAGGCCGGCGTCCCGCGCGGCGTCGCCGAGCTTGGCGAGGATGTCGACGAGCATCGTGGGTACCCCGCCGATGCGGTTGATGACGCCGAGGCCGAGCAGGCGCAGCACCTCGGCCGGGTCCCACCGCTGCATGACCACGAAGGCGCCGCCGTCGAGCACGCCGCCGAGGATCACGAAGCAGGAGCCGCCGATGTGGTGGTAGGGCACCGGGTTCAGCCAGACGTCGTCGTCGCCGATCACGTCGTGCCGGTTTCGCTGCAGGGCGCCGTTGAGGGCGGCGCGGTGGGAGATGACCGCGCCCTTGGAACGGCCCGTCGTGCCCGAGGTGAACTGGATCAGGAACGGTTGGTCGGGCGCCACCTCGGGAAGCTCGCCCGGCGCGGCGGTGGCGGCCCATTGCTCCAGCGCCTCGATGTCCACGACCGGGGTGCCGCCGTCCAGCGCGCCGGCGCGCGGTGCGAGGCTGTCGCCGGCGTACGACGGTCCGGCGAACAGCAGGGCCGGGCGGGTGAGGCGCACGGCGTGCGCGGCCTCGGCGTCGGTCCAGGCGGTGTTGAAGGGTACGAACACCAGGCCGGCGAGCGCGGAGGCGTACTCCAGCAGCACGTACGGCACCGAGTTGCGGGACCAGACCGCGACCCGCTCGCCGGGCCTGGCCTGCCCGGCCATCGCGCGGCCGAGCCGGTGCGCCGCCTCGCCGAGCTCCGCGTACGTCATGCTGGCCAGAGCGCCGGCCTCCGGCCAGTACAGCGCCGGCCGGTCCGGGCCGGCCGCGACCTGGCGGGCCAGCACCTGCCCCACCGGCTCCTCGACGGTCTCGCCCGCCGGGGTGGCCTTCCACTGCGAGAGCGGACCGACCCGGCTCCGCCCCGATGAACCCGCCATCCGCTCCCGCCTCCTTCGCCAACCAGTCGGTTGGGTGCAGACAATGTAGCCAACCAAATGGTTGGGCTGCTAGTGTCGGCCCGTGCGTGAAGCAACGATCGTCGACGCCGTCCGGACCCCGCGTGGCAAGGGCAAGCCCGGTGGCGCCCTGTCCGGCGTGCATCCCCAGGAGCTGCTCGCCACCGTGCTCGCCGAGCTGCAGAAGCGGGTCGGGTTCAGCCCCGCCGACGTCGACGACGTGCTGACCGGCTGCGCGAACGCGATCGGCGACCACGCGGACAACATCGCCCGCCTGTCCGCGCTGGCGGCCGGCTGGCCCGCCTCCGTGCCCGGCCTGACGATGAACCGGGCCTGCGGCTCCGGGCAGCAGGCGCTGAACACCGCCGCGACGATGGTCGTCTCGCGGCAGGCGGAGCTGGTCGTCGCGTCCGGGGTGGAGATGATGTCCCGCTACCCGGCCGCCACCCGACCGACCCTGGACGGCGGCAACGAGCGGCTGCGAGGGCTGTACCCGCTGATCCCGCAGGGCATCTCGGCGGACCTGATCGCCACCGTCGGCGGGTTCAGCCGCGCCGACGTGGACGCGTTCGCCGCGCTCTCGCAGCGGCGCGCGGCCGACGCGATCGGGGAGGGCCGCTTCGACGGCTCGCTGGTGCCGGTCACCGACGCCGGCGGCACCGTGCTGCTCGACCGCGACGAGCTGCCCCGGCCGACGACGCTCGACGCGCTCGCCGCGTTGAAGCCGTCGTTCGAGAAGCTCGGGACGCAGGTGTGGGAGGGCTACGACCGCAGCTTCGACGCGATGGCGCGCGAGGCGTACCCGCGGGTCGACCGGATCGCGCACGTGCACCACGCGGGCAACTCCTCCGGCCTCGCCGACGGGGCCGCCGCCGTCCTCGTCGCGCGCTCGGACGTGGCCCGCGAGCGCGGCTGGCGCGCCCGGGCCCGGGTCGTCGCCACCGCCACCGCCGGCGCCGAGCCGGTCATCATGCTCACCGCGCCGGGGCCGGCCGCCAAGCTCTGCGTCGCGCGCGCCGGAATGTCCATGAAGGACATCGACCTGTTCGAGGTGAACGAGGCGTTCGCCTCCGTGGTGCTGCGGTTCGCCGAGGAGACCGGGGTGGACCTGGACCGGGTCAACGTCAACGGCGGTGCCATCGCGCTGGGCCACCCGATCGGCGCCAGCGGCCCCATCCTGCTCGCCACGCTCCTGGACGAGCTGGAGCGCCGCGACCTGAACACCGGCCTCGTCACGATGTGCACCGGCGGCGGCATGGCCACCGCCACCGTCATCGAGCGGGTCTAGCACGTCTGGAGGGCGGCGGACGATGCGAGCGGCGCGGGTCATCCATCGCACCGGGCCCTCCGGCGTGCGGGTACACGAGGTCCCGGTGCCGCGCCGCGGCGGCGGCGAGGTGCTCGTGGCGGTGCGCGCCGCCGGCGTGACGTTTCCCGACCTGCTGCTGTCGCACGGCCGGTACCAGGAGACGCCCGCGCTGCCCTTCGGGCTGGGCGGGGAGTTCGCGGGCTCGGTCGTCGAGGCGCCGCCCGGTTCACCGTTCGCGGTGGGCGACCCGGTGGTCTGCTCCAGCCCGTTCCGCGGCTTCGCCGAGTTCGCGGCGGTACCCGTCCGGCACGTGCTGCCGCTCCCCCGGACGTGGACTTCCCGCACGCGGCGTGCCTGCCCTCCAACTACCTCACGATGACGTTCGGCCTGCTGCGGCGCGGCCGGATGCGGCGCGGCGACACGGTGCTGGTGCACGGCGCGTCCGGCGGGCTCGGCATCGCCGCGATGCAGCTCGCCTCGGCGTTCGGCGGGCGGGTCATCGCGGTGACCTCGGCGCCGCTGGACCGGATTCTCGCGCCGGTCGGCTACGCGCCCGACCACGTCGTGCCCGAGGACGGCTTTCCCGAGGCGGTCGCGGAGCTGACCGGCGGGCGCGGCGCCGACCTGGTCGTGGACCCGGTGGGCAACGACCGGCTGGAGCGCTCGTTGCGCTGCCTGGCGCCGCTCGGGCGCGCGCTCGTGCTGGGCTTCGCCGGCGGTACCATCCCGACGCTCCGCACCGACCAGCTGTTCGCGCGCAACGTCGACGTCGTCGGCGTCGGGTGGGGCGCGTTCCTCGCGGTCGCGCCCGAGCAGATGGCGGCCGAGTGGAAACGGCTGCTGCCGCTCGTCGAGTGCGGCGTGGCCAAGCCGCCGATCGACCGGGTGCTGCCGCTGGAGGCCGCGGCGGAGGCACTCACCCTGCTGGAGGAGCGCTCCGCGCGCGGCCGGCTCGTGCTCACACCGTGACGGCCAGGGCCCGGGCACCGGGGTAGTCGGCCTTGCCGTTGGGCGAGCGCGGCACCGTGTCGACGAAGACCACGCGCTTGGGCGCCTTGTACCCGGCCAGCCGCCGCTTGACGTGGCCGATCAGCTCCTCCGGCGCCGGCTGGAGTCCGGGCTCGACGCTGACCACCGCGACCACCGACTGGCCCCACTCCGGGTCGGGTACGCCGACGACGAGCACGTCGGTCACCGCCTCGTGGTCGAGGATGACACCCTCGACCTCCTCGGTGAAGATCTTCTCCCCGCCCGAGGTGATGCACAGCGAGTCGCGCCCCATCAGCTGGATCGTGCCGTCGGCGTGCACCACGCCGTGGTCGCCCGGCACCGACGTGCGCACGCCGTTGATCTCGCGGAACGTGCTCGCGGTCTTTGCCGGGTCCTTGTAGTAGCCCATCGGCAGCCGGTTGCGGACCACGAGCTTGCCGATCACCTCGGAGCCGGCCGCGACCGGCTCGTCGTTCTCGTCCAGCACCCACACGTTAGGCCCGGGAGAGAAGCGGCCGGTCTCCGGGATGTTGCCCTTCGTGGCGAGTGACCAGCCCATGCCGAAGCCCTCCGAGGAGGAGAACCCGTCGAGGATCGCCGCCTCCGGCCAGTGCTCCAGCAGCGCGCGCTTGCTCTGCTCGCCCAGCATGCCGCCGGAGGTGAGCACGTTGCGGATGGTGGAGCTGTCCCACCGCTCGGGCTCGGCGGCGAGGGCGTCCACGATCCGCTTGGCGAAGACCTCCCCGCTGATCGCGAGGCTGGCGACCTTGTACCGGTCGATGGCGTCCAGCAGCTCGACCGCGTCGAAGCCGGGCGCGGCCAGCGAGATGGCGCAGCCGCCGCCGTGCATGGCCATGGTGGCGCCGAAGTAGCCGGTGCCGTGCATGTACGGGCTTCCCGAGATGTGCGCCTGTCCGGGCGCCGTCAGGTCGCGGCGGATGCCGGCGACGCCCCGCTCCAGGTCGTAGTGGGTGGTGGAGACGTCGTTGATCTGCTGGAGCATGTCGACGGCGCGCCACATCACGCCCTTGGGCATGCCGGTGGTGCCGCCGGTGTAGAGCAGGAACAGGTCGTCCGGCCCCCGGCCCCACGCGGACCTGACGCGCCCGGGCGAGGCAGCGGCGGCCTGCTCGTACGGGATCGCCCAGTCGGGGCAGGGCTCGGTGCCGTCGTCGACGTGGATCCACTGCCGCACGCGCGGCACCCGGCCGCGCAGCGCGCCGACGGTCGGGGTGAACGAGCCGTGGAACACCACGCTGGTGACGTCCGCGTCGTCCCACAGGTAGCGCAGCTCCTCGTCCCGGTACCGGTAGTTGGAGTTGACCGCGGGTATCCCGATTTTGAACGCGGCGTGCGAGACCTCCAGGTACTCGGGGCTGTTCCGCAGGTACTGCGCCACGCGGTCGTCGCGGGTCGCGGCGCCGTCGAGCAGGGTCCGCGCGATGCCGTCGGCACGCCGGTCGAACTCGGCCCACGTGAAGGTGCGCTCACCCTGGATCTGCGCGGGAGCGTCCGGCAGCTCCTCCGCGACCGTCTCCCAGACCGTGGCCAGGTTCCAGTCGAACTCCTCTGGTGCGCTCATGGGTTGTGCCTTTCGTGCCCGTCCACCGTGGACAGATCCACCGGTGACTTACTCGGTCGTTGCGACAGGTCGCGGCGGGGAGGGACGTCGAAGGTGCCGGCGAACCCGAGCCGGTTGACCGCCTCCAGCAACAGGTTTGCCGACCTGGCCGGTGCGGTCGGGCGCAGCAGCGCCGGGGTCAGGTGACGGTCGAGCACGGTCAGGTCGTGCTCCTCGCAGAGCCCCACCGCGCCGAGCACCTGATGCGCGTTGCGCAGGACGGTGCCGGCCGCCTCCAGCACGCCGACGCGCAGCGCGAGCGCGTCGGCCATCGTCGCCCGGCCGCGGCGGACCAGAAACCACGTGTAGGCCGCGAGCTCGTCCGCGCCGTCGGCCGCCACGGCCATGTCGGCCAGCCGCCACCGGATCTCACCGAACCGGCCGATCGGCTTGCCGAACTGGCGTCGCGTGGTGGCGTACCGCGCCGCGTGCCCGGTCGCCGCGGCGAGCGCGCCGGCGACCCAGAATCCATCCAGGACGAACGACATGAGGACCGCGCGCTCCGGCAGCCGCGGGCCCTCCTCCGGGCCGAGCGTCACGCTCATGCCGAACGGGTCGAGCGGCGCGCGCCGCGCCCCGCCGGCCGTGACCGGGAAGGCACCGGCGCCGGCGCCGAGCCGCACCGCGACGGCCCGCTGGAAGATGTCGGCGTGCTCGAGGTGGGTGACCGCGCCGTCGACGACGTAGCAGGCGTCCACCTCGGCGCGCAGCGCGGCCGGGACGGACAGGCTTCGGGCCAGCGGCCACGGCGCGACGAACTCGCCGCACGCCCGCACCGCGAGGGCGGCGGCGGCCGACTCCTCCTCGGCGCCGTAGGGGTCGAGGTCGAGCACGCCGACGGCGGCCAGCGCCGGCGCCACCGCCTCGCCACGCACTTGCAGCTTCTCCTCGGCGGACCGGGCGAGCTCGACGCCGCCGAGGTCGGCGAGGACGCCGCGCACGGTCCGCTGGAGGTCGACCGCCTCCTGCGGCCACGCCCGCCGGCTCACTGCGCCGCCTCGCTCATCAGCGAGCGGGCGACGAGGAGCCGTTGTATCTCGATGGTCCCGGACGCGATCGTGGCGGACTTGGCGTACCGGTACACGTCTTCCGCGTGCGCGAGGATGCCGTCGCCGTCACCGGGCGCGATCCCGGCCGGCCCGAGGGCGTCGAGCGCGAGGTCGGCGACCTCCTGGTCGAGCTGGATCGAGGCGATCCGCGCGCCGGAGGCGACCCGGTCGGTCAGCCGGCCGGCCTCCCGGTGCGCGATGGCGCGGTGGTTGAGCAGCCGCGCGGTGCGGGCGTGCACGAGCGCCCGGACGAAGCCGATGCCGGCCGCACCCGCCGCGGTCTGCGGTGCGGTGCCCAGCTCGGCCAGGACCCGCTCGTCCCGGGCGTACCTCGGGATGCCGATCCGCTCGTGGCCGAGCACGAACTTGATCACCTGCCAGCCCTCGTCGACGGTGCCGAGCACGTCGGCGGCGGTCACCCGCGCGTCGTCGAAGAAGACCTCGTTGAGGTGGTGCGGTCCCATCATCGAGGCGATCGGGCGCACGCTCACGCCCGCGCGGTCCATCGGCAGCAGGAAGATCGTGATGCCGTGGTTTCGGGCGTCCGGGTGGCGGCTGGTTCGCGCGGCCAGGAAGCACCAGTCGGCGATCGTCGCGTACGACGTCCAGATCTTCTGCCCGCGCAGCGTCCAGCCGTCGGCGTCGGCGGTCGCCGCCAGCGACAGCGCGCCGAGGTCGCTGCCCGCCTCGGGCTCGCTGAAGCCCTGGCACCAGACGGCTTCGCCCCTGGCGATCCGCGGCAGGTGCGCCGCGCGCTGCGCCTGCGTGCCGAAGGCCATAACGGTCGGGCCGACCCAGCTCAACCCCATGTACTGCGGGCCGCGCGGCTCCAGGTGTGCCCACATCTCCTCGCGGACGACCGCCTGCTCCCACAGGGTCGCGCCGGCTCCGCCGTACTCCGGCGGCCAGTCGATCGTCAGCAGCCCTTCCTGGGCGAGGCGATCGAGCACCTGGCGGGTGACGCTGGTGACGCGCGGATCGTCGGAGAAGGATCCCGACCAGTCGGTGGGGAGAAGCTCCGCGAGCATTTCCCTGAGACGCAACCGCAAGGCGTCCGCCCACTCACCGAGATCCATGTCCACGCCTCGGAGCCTATCATCTAGATGATTTAACGCGAAGACCCGCGAGCGGCGCTGTGGACGGTGCTTTTTCAGCCGTACGCGGTCAGGACAGCCGCGACTGGCGGCGGCTGCCGTAGTCGTCGAGCACCCGCACCTGTCCCCCGGCGGCGGACACGAACTGGGACGTGGCCTTCAGATGCCCGCGGGTCAGCCGGACCGCCTCGGCGGCGTCGCCGTTTTCGATCGCCTCGCTGATCCGCACGTGCGCGCGCAGCACCTCGCGGCGCAGGTTGACCTCCGGGTACTGCCCCTCGTCGACGGCCGACTTGGCCCAGGTCAGCTCCTGCGTGTCCCAGATGCTCTCGATGACGCCGACGAGCAGCTGGAGGGTCTGGTTGCCGGCGGCGTTGACCAGCTCCTGGTGGAAGTCGGCGGCCAGCTCGGTGAAGGCGACGCCGTCCTCCAGGTAGGACTCGGCCTCGGCCGACAGGGCGGCGAGCTTGCGGCCGATCCGGCGGTGGTCGCGTCGCCGGGCCGCCTGCTCGGCCGACAGCGGCTCGACGAGGTTGCGGGCGGTGGCGAGGTCTTCCAGCGAGGTGCGCCGGGCGTGCAGCAGCAGCCCCACGTGGTACGCGGCCGTGTCCGGCGTCGGATGCTTGATGATCGTCCCGCCCCGCTTGCCGCGCCGCACGGTCAGCAGGCCCTCGGTCTCCAGGATCCGGAACGCCTCCCGCAGGCTCGGCCGGCTGACCGGGAACTGCTCCAGCAGCACCGCCTCCGGCGGCAGCTCGGAGCCGTCGACGAGGTCGCCGTCCAGGATGCGGGTGCGCAGCTGGGACGCGACCGCCTCCGCCACGCTCCTGGTGTTGAGCCGCGGCGGGACATTGGGCACCGCACGCCGCTCCCGGCCCGCACTCACCATCGACAGTCCCCCGTCTCGTCTGGTCACAAGGACGAGTAGATGCTAGTCGCCACGTCCTCGACCGACAGGTTGGACGCCCGGTCACGGACCACGACGCGTCCCCGGTCGAGCACGATCACGTCCTCGGCGATGCCCCCGAGCACCTCGTCGACCAGCTGTTCCACCAGCAGGATGGCGAGCCCTTCGTCGCGCAGGGCGGCCAGCGCTTCGAACACCAGGTCGACGAAGACCGGTGCCAGGCCGGACGACGGCTCGTCGACGAGCAGCACGCGCGGCCGGGTGGCGAGCGCGGTGGCGATGGCCAGCATCTGCTGCTGGCCGCCGGACAGGTCGGCCGCGCGCTGGCGCTGGCGGTCGCCGAGGATCGGGAAGCGCGCGTAGAGCCGCTCCAGCTCGCTCTCCCGCTCGCCGCGCTTCACTCCGCCGCCGCGCAGGCCGAGGACGAGGTTGTCCCGCACGGTCAGCTCGCGGAAGACGCGCTTGCCCTCCTGTACCACGGTGAGGCCGCGGGACACCCGGGCCCACGGCGGCAGGGCGGTGATGTCCCGGCCGTCGAGCAGCACCGTGCCGGAGCGCACCGGGAGCAGCCCGCACAGCCCGTTGATCAAGGTGGTCTTGCCGGCGCCGTTGCGGCCGACCAGGGCGGTGATGCCACCGGGCCGCAGCTGGAGCGAGACCTCCCAGACGGCGACCAGGTCGCCGTAGGCGACGCGGACGTCGGTCACGTCCAGCAGCGGTGCGCCCCGGTCCGGGTACGAGTCGGGCATCACGCCACCCCCGATTCCTCCGCCACCTGGCCGCGCCGGCCGAGGTAGCTGTCGATGACCCGCTGGTCGCGGCGGACGGCCTCCGGCGGCCCGGAGGCGATGACCCGGCCGAGCTCCATCGCGAAGACCTGGTCCGCGACGTCCATCACGAACGGGACGTTGTGCTCGACGAGGACCACCGTGCCGCCGGCCTCGCGGGTACGCCGCATGAGCATCTCCAGCTCGCGCAGGCCGTCGTCGTCGAGTCCCGCGGCGGGCTCGTCCAGCAGCAGCACGTGCGGCTTGCCGGCGACGGCGCGTACCACCTCCAGGAGCCGGCGGGTGCCCAGCGGGAGCGACCCGGCCGGCTGGTCGGCCAGGTGGCCGAGGCCGGCGAAGGAGAGCGCGGCCAGCGCCGCCTCCCGGTCCTGCCGGCGCACCCGGTAGTGGGCGGGCAGCCGGACGATGGCCTTGAGCAGCCCGACCTCGCCGTCCCGGAGCCGGCCGGACTCGACCACCTCCAGGACCGTCATGCGGGGCGGGATCAACGGGGTCTGGAAGGTGCGCCCGACGCCGAGCCGGCTGACCCGGTGGGCGCGCAGCCCGGTGATCTGGCGGCCGGCGAGGGTGACGGTGCCCTCGTCGGCGCGCAGGACGCCGGAGATCAGGTTCAGCAGGGTGGTCTTGCCCGCCCCGTTGGCCCCGATGATCGCGGTGATCGTGCCCGGCTCGACCACGAGGTCGACCCCGTTGAGCGCCTTGAGCCCGGCGAACGCCTTGGCGACGCCGGTGACCTCCAGCCGCTGCCCCGGTATCGACAGCGCGGCCGGCTCGGCCCCGCCCTCCGCCGCCGCGGCGGGGGCGGCGAGGCGCCGTTCGAGCAGGCGGCGCCGCAGGATTCGGGCCAGGCCCGCCAGGCCCATCGAGAACGCGACGCCGACGAAGATCAGGAACGCGCCGTACACCGCGGTCGAGTACTTCTGGAACGAGGCGGCCTGCAGCGGGCCCAGCACCAGGATCGCCGCGCCCACCGGCGCACCCCACACGCTGTCCGCGCCGCCCAGCACGGTCGCCGCGAGCAGCGCGATGAGCAGGGTGAGCGTGAACGCGGTGGGGCTGATGAACCCGGTCATGTACGTGAACAGCACGCCGGCGATCCCGGCGGGCAGCGCGCCGATCACGTACGCCTGCACGCGCAGCAGGTAGACCGACCCGCCCAGCGACTCGGCGAGGGTGGGGCTCTCCGCCATGACCCGCAGGAACGCGCCGAAGCGGGAGACGACCATGTTGCGCATGACCAGCATCCACAGCAGGGTGACGGCGATCGCGACGAGGTAGAACTCCTTGCCGAACAGCGGCCGGCCGAACAGCGTCGGTCCGAGCACGCCGGGCAGGCCCGCGTTGCCGCCGGTGTACTCCTTGAGGATCGTGACCAGGCTCGGGATGAGCAGCACGAAGAAGAACGAGACGAGGGCGAGCGACCAGTGGCTCAGCCGCAGTCCGGGTACGCCCGAGACGAGCCCGGCGACGCCGGCCAGCACGGTGGCGACGGCGAAGGCGAGCAGGATGTCGGTGTGCCCGTGGTTGAACAGGATCGCGGCGGCGTAGGCGCCGGAGGCGAAGACCGCGACCTGCCCGAGGGCCAGCTCACCGGCGTAGCCGAAGCTGAGGTTGAGGCCGCTGCACAGCAACGTGTAGACGGCGATCAGCATGACCTGGCGCTGCCAGTAGAAGTCGAGCCCGAGGTACGGCAGGGCGGCGACGACCACGAAGCCGACGAACACGAACAGCGGGGTGTCCAGCAGGACGGAGCGGAGCCTGGCGGTCATCGTCACACCGCCCGCACGCCGTGCCGGCCCAGCAGGCCGGAGGGTTTGAGCAGCAGCACGGCGAGCAGCACGGCGAACAGCAGCACGGGCGGGTACTCGACGCCGAGGTAGCGGCCGCCGTACGCCTGGATGAGCCCGATCGCCATGCCGCCGACGACGCAGCCGACGAAGCTGCCGAAGCCGCCGACCGCGAGCGCCACGAAGCCGAAGATGGTGACGCTGACCGCGATGCCGACGCTCGCGCCGGTCTTCGGTGCCACGAGCGGGCCGAGTAGTCCGGCGAGCGCGCCGGCGAGCGCGAACCCGCCGGTGCGCAGCGCGCCGACGTTGATGCCGCGCGTCCTGGCGGCGTCCGGGTCGCTCGTGGCGCCGCGGGCGGCCAGGCCCCAGAGGCTGCGGCGGGAGAAGACGTGCAGGCCGCCGCCGATGACGATGGCGACGGCGATGAGCCACACGTCCACCGGTGCCATGCGGCCGCCGAGAAGCGTGAAGGGATCCGATCCGCCGAAGAACTCGACCGACTTGGGCGTCGCGCCCCACGTGGCGCCGAGCACGCCCTCGATGACGACGAACGCGCCGACGGTGGTCACCAGCAGCGCCCGCGTGTCGGTGCGGCGCACGACCGGGCGCACGGCGATGAGCTCCTCGGCGGCGCCGACCAGCGCGCCGAGGACCGCACCGAAGAGCGCCGCGGACCACCAGGGCCACCCCAGGTCGACCATGATGAACCAGGAGAAGAAGGCACTGAGGATGACGAACGCCCCGTGGGCGAAGTTGAACACTCCGCCGAACGTCATCGTGATGTTGTAGCCGATGGCGGTCAGCGCATAGACCGCGCCGACCGACAGCCCAGCCCAGACAATCGTCACGGCAGCCCCTACGCAGTCCTTGGCGCGGCTCGCCAGCCGCGCTGTCCAACGACCCTAAGCCGTAATATCGTGGAAATCAACTAAATGATTTGGACGAAGCGGCGCCGGGCGTGCTCAGTACGAGCGCGGCAGGCCCAGCGAGTGCTGCGCGACGTAGTTCAGCACCATCTCGCGGCTCACCGGTGCCGACCGCATGAGCCGGGTCAGGCCCCACAGGTCGCCGATGCCGTACTCGGTCGCGAACGCGTTGCCCCCGTGCACCTGCACGGTCTGGTCGAAGGCGTGCAGCGCGGCGTCGGCGGCGGCCAGCTTCGCGACGGCGGCCGCCTCCCCCACACCGTCGAGCCCGCGGTCGAAGAGCCAGGCCGCCTTGTAGGTCATCAGGCGGGCGAGCTCCAGCTCGATCTTCGCCTCGGCGAGCGGGTGCGCCACGCCCTGGTGCGCGCCGATCGGCACGCCCCACACCGCGCGGTCGCGGGCGTACGCCACGGCCTTGCCGACGAAGTACCGGCCGAGCCCGACGGCCTGCGCGGCGACGTTGACCCGCTCGGGGTTGAGGCCGGAGAAGATCTGCCGCAGCCCCTGGTCCGCGGCGCCGCCGATCAGCCGGTCGGCGGGCACCACGACGTCGTCGAAGAAGACCGTGAACTGCCGGTCCGGCGCCTTGATCTCCATCGGGATCGGGGTGAACGCGAGGCCCGGCGCGCCGGTGTCCACGATGAACAGCGTCAATATCCCGCGGCCGCGCGCGTCGGTGCCGGTGCGGGTGACGACGAGGACGGCGTCGGCCACGTCCATGCCGGTGATGTACTGCTTCGCGCCCTTGATCACCCACGTGTCGCCGTCGCGCGCCGCCGCGGTGGAGATGTTGGGCGCGTTCGAGCCGGCGCCGGACTCGGTGACCGCGAAGGCCATCTTGGTCCGCCCGGCGGCCAGCGGCGGCAGCCACCGCTCCTTCTGCTCGGGTGTGCCGAACTCGTTGATGATCGGGCCGCACATCCCGGCGACGATGAGGAACAGCAGCGGGCAGCCCTGCGCGGCCAGCTCCTCGATGACGATCGCCATCTCCAGCAGCCCGCCGCCCCCGCCGCCGTACTCCTCGGGCAGGTTCACCCCGCCGAAGCCGCTGTCGAAGATGGCCGACCAGAGCTCGCCGGTGAACCGGTCCTGCGCCGCGCACCGCGCGAAGTAGTCGTGGCCGTAGCCGGCCGCGATCCCGCTCACCGCCTCGCGCAGCGCGAGGTGCTCGCTCGACTCGCCGAAGTCCACCTGGCGTGCTCCCTGACCGACCGATAGGTTGGCTACCCGTTCGGGCCAGTACAGCAGAGGAGCGGCCGCGCGACAACCAACCTTGTAGCCAACCATCTGGTCGGTTTGATAGCCTCGCTGCTCTGAGCTACCAGCCCGGAGGCGAGGCTATGCACGGTGTCCGAGCTTTCCGCCCGATCACGCCGGCCGAGCTGGCCTGGCAGACCGACCTGGGCGCCGGCGACCCCGACTACGTCGAGCTGTGGTGGCTGGACGCCGCCCTCGACAACGGATGGCAGCTGGGCATCGGCCTGTACCGTTCCCGCCCGTACGACGGCGGGCGCCCCGCGATCACCGTCAACCTGCTCCGCCCCGGCCACAAGTACCTGGAGCTGCACACCACCTTCGAGCCGGAGGAGTTCGAGCCGCTGCCGTTCGGCGGGCGGTGGGGCACCGGAAACGAGCTGGAAGGCGAGGTGTCCGCCGCCGGCGACCCCGTCTCGTTCCGCGTCCGCCTGGAGGTCGGCGGTGTCCGGCTGCGCCTGAGCGGCAGCGTCGTGTGCGCCGGCGTCAAGTTCACCACCGCCTCCCCCGGTTTCACCCACTACCGGCCGGACAGCGGCACCGCCGTCGGCTGGTGGCCGGTCGCGCCGCGCACCGACGTCTCGGGCCGCATCTGGGTCGACGACAGCGTCGTGGACGTGCGCGGCCGGATGCACGCCGAGAAGCAGCTCTCCTCGCTCCCGCTGGCCGGTGCGAGCCGGTCCCGGTCCGCGCAGTCGGTCTGGACCTGGGGGCACTTCAGCTGCGGCGACTACACGGGGGTGTGGACCGACTCGGCCGCCTCGGAGCAGCTCGGCTTCCGGCACTTCACGCCGTTCGTCCTGTACCGGGGCGGCGAGCCGATCCTGAGCACGTTCGCCTTCGCCTCGTACGTCGAGCGGTTCTGCCTCGAACCCGCCACCGGGCTGCCGAGGCCGGAGGTCGTCACGCTCAAGGCGGCGGCCGGCGACCTGGAGTTCTTCGCCCGGCTCACCGGCGGCCAGGTCAGCGACCAGTTCGAGCTCAACGGCACCCCCGGGGCGTACTACTGCCGCCAGGTCGGCGCGGTCGACGCCGAGCTGTACCACTGGGGCCGCGTCACCAAGCTCTCCGGCGAGGCGGTCCACGAGTGGGGCACCCAGGCCGGCAACTTCCCCTTCGCGGTGGGCGGCCCGGGCTGATGGGCGCCGGGGACGCCGTCCTGGTCACCGAGCCCCGGCCGTCCGTGCGGCGCATCGCGCTGAACCGGCCGGCCTCGCTCAACGCCGTCAACGACGCGCTCGCCCTGCGGCTGCACGACGCGCTCGCCGAGGCCGAGAGCGACCCGCTGTGCCGGGTCGTGGTCATCACCGGCGCCGGCCGCGGCTTCAGCGCGGGCCTCGACCTCAACGGGTACGGTGACGCGCCGGGCACCTCGGGCATGGGCCAGGTGTACCGGGACCTCGCGTTCCAGCGGCTTGTCGCGTCGCTCATCCAGCGCGTGCGCCGGCTCCCCAAGCCGGTGATCGCCCAGGTCAACGGCCCGGCCGCGGGCTTCGGGCTGGCGCTGGTGTGCGCCTGCGACGTCCGCGTCGCCGCCACGACGGCCGTCTTCGCGACCTCGTTCATCCGGGTCGGCGCCAGCGGCTGCGACCTCGGCGTGAGCTGGCTGCTGCCACGCCTGGTGGGCGCCGGCCGGGCGCACGAGCTGATGCTCACCGCCCGCCGCTTCGACGCCGCCGAGGCGCTGCGGATCGGGCTGCTCGCCGATGCCGTGGCCCCCGCCGACCTCGGATCCAGAGTGGACGGTGTGGTCGACGGCCTGCTAGCCGCCGCGCCGATGTCGCTGGACCTGACCAAGCAGGCCATGTGGCTCGGCCTGGAGCTGCCGTCGCTGGACGCGGCCATCGAGCTGGAAAACCGGCAGCAGGTGCTGAGCGCCCGGACGGCCGACAGCCGCGAGGCCCGGGATGCCTTCCGGGAGCATCGATCCCCCTCGTTCACCTACGAGTAAGCGGCCTCTCCATGAGCGTCTGGTAACCCCGTTGTGACCTTGACGACACGCGATCCTGACAGCTAGGGTCCCGCTAATCATCTAAACGAAATTAATGATTTGGATTGGGGCTGAGGTCATGAGATCCAGGCGGGCCGCGCTCGTCGCGGCGTTCGCGGCGTCTGTACTGGCGGTCAGCTCGTGTGGAGGAGACTCCGATTCGGGCACAGACGGGTCATCGGGCGGCGGTTCGTCCGAAGGCCCCATGAAGATCCAGGCACTTGTGGCGCTCAGCGGCCCGATCGCCGTGGTGGGCGCGGCGATGCAGCAGGGCATGGACGTCGCGGTCCAGCTCGTCAACGAAAGCGGCGGTGTCCTGGGCAAGCCCCTGGAGATCGCCTACATCGACAACGGCGGCAGCGCGGACCAGTCGGCCGCGAAGCTGCAGGAGCTGCTCAGCGGCGGCAAGCCGCACGCGGTGATCCCGGGCAGCGCCTCCGAGATCCCGGCCGGCATCCCGATCCTCGCCCAGGCCGGCATCTTCACCTCGCAGCACTTCACCTCGGCCACGTTCAACGACCCCAAGAAGTACCCGCTCTCGTTCGGCAACGCGCACACCATCCCGGACTACGTCGGCAGCCTCGTCGACGAGGCGAAGAAGCAGGGCTACAAGAGCATCGGCGTCCTCGACATCGACGACGCCTCGGGTGAGGCGTTCGAGGCGGTCGCCAAGCCGGCGTTCGGCGAGGCCGGCATCTCGGTGACGTTCGCCCAGGTGCCGCCGGAGTCGATCGACGCCACGCCGCAGCTGCAGCAGGTCCTCTCCGGCAACCCGCAGGCGCTCGTCTTCGCCGGCTACAGCCCGGCCGCCGGCGCGATGGCCAAGGCCCGTACCAAGCTGGGCGTCAAGCTGCCGACGCTCGGCGCGCAGACCTTCTCCGCCAACAACCTCGCCGACCTGGCCGCCGAGAGCGACTACGCCGGCATCACCTTCCAGCAGCTGGCGACCAGCGTGAAGGGCACACCGCAGACCGACAGCGCCGCGTTCAAGAAGTTCTACGACGCGCTGCTGGCCAAGGCGGGCGGCAAGCTGCCGTTCCCGATCAACACCTACCTTGTCGCGTACCACGACGTGGTGCTCGCCGCGTCGGCGGCCAACCTCGCCAAGAGCCTCGACGCCGAGAAGATGGCCAAGGCGCTGGAGGGCGCCAAGGCGGCGGACATGCCGCTCTACGTGAACCCGGTGACGTTCTCCGCCGACAACCACTTCCCCACCTTCGGCCCGGAGGACTTCGTCTTCACCACCTACGGCCCGGTCGACAAGGGGCTCAGCGTCCCGAGCACGTGACCGCGACCGCGAGATGACACACCTGGCTGGGCACCCGTGACGGGTGCCCAGCCGCGTGCCCGCCGGCCGGCGGGCGTCGACAGGACGGAGCACGGATGAGCCGGCGCACCACCGCGACGTTCGGCGTGCTGGTCGTCGCCGCGACCGCCTTCGCCCTGCTCCAGGCGATGGTGATTCCCGTGCTGCCGCAGATCCAGCGCGCGCTGGACACCGACGCGCGCAGCGTGACCTGGGTGGTCAGCGCCTACCTGCTCTCCGCCGCGGTCGCGACGCCGGTCGTCGGGCGGCTCGGCGACGCGGTCGGCAAGAAACCGATGCTGGTCACCGCGCTGCTCCTGCTGGCGGCCGGCTCGCTCGGCGCCGCGTTCGCGCCGGACATCCGGGTGATGACCGCGGCGCGGGCGCTGCAGGGGATCGGCGGCGCGGTGATGCCGCTGGCCTTCGGCATCGTGCGGGACGAGTTTCCCGGCGACCGCGTCCCGTTCGCGATCGGCGTGCTGGCCGCCCTGGGCGGGATCGGGGCGAGCGCCGGCCTGGTGCTGGCCGGCCCGCTCGTCGCGCTGTGGGGCTACCGCTGGCTGTTCCTGCTGCCGATGGTGGTGCTCGTGGTGACCGCGGCCGCGGCCGCCGCCGTCGTCCGCCCGTCGGCCACCCGCGCCGAGCCGATCTCCTGGGCGCCGGCGCCGTTTCTCGCCGGGGCGCTGGCGACGTTCGTGCTCGCCACCACCAACGCCTCCGGATGGGGCTGGACGGACCGGCGCACGGCCGGCCTGTACGCCCTGTCCGCGCTGCTCGGCCTGCTGTGGTACCGGCTGGAGTCCCGCGCCGCGCACCCGCTGATCGACCTGCGGATGATGGCGATCCCGGCGGTCCGCTCCGGCAACATCGTGTCGTTCCTGCTGGGGTTCGCGATGTTCGCCGTGTACGCGTTCGTGCCGCAGATCCTGCAGGCGCCGGCTTCGACCGGGTACGGCGCGGGTACCAGCGTGACCGGCTCCGGGCTGCTGATGCTGCCGCTGGCGAGCGCGGTCTTCCTGGGCGGGCTGGCCGCCGCCCGGCTGGTACGGCGGGCCGGCTCCCGGCGCGTGGTCGTGGCGGCCTGCGCCGTCATCGCGGTCTGCCTGGCCGCCGTCGCCTGGCGGTACGCCACCGCGTGGCAGCTCGTGACCGCCCTCGGCGTCTACGGTCTGGCGCTCGGCGTCGCGCTCGCGTCGCTGGCGACCCTGGTCGTCGTGTCGGTACCGGCGTCGCAGACCGCGGTCGCGGGAGCGGTCAACTTCAACGCCCGCAACATCGGTGGCGCCGTGGGCACCGCGGTGACGGCCACGGTCGTCACCGCCCACCTCGACGGCGGCGGCGTACCGCTCGCGTCCGGCTACACCGCCGGCTTCGTGGTGCTGGCCGTCTCGATGGCGCTCGCCACCGCGCTGGCCGCCGCCATCCCGGTGGCTGCCGGTGGTGGTACGTTCTTAACCAAACGGATGGTTGGTAACACGCGCTGAGGAGGCGCCATGTCGATGTTCGCCGAGACGATCGCACCCGAGCACGAGTACCGGCACGTCCCCGACGACCAGCCCGCCTACAACGAGAGCACGTACTACAACTTCTGCTGCCCGGAGGCGGGCGTGGTCGGCTGGATGCGGGTGGCGATGCAGCCCAACCAACCGGCCGGCCAGGCCGGCGTCCTGGTGTTCCTGCCGGACGGCGAGACGCTGTTCGGCTACGAGCGGACCACCTCGGTCCCCGCCGCCGGGCTCGCCGTGGGCGGGCTCGCGTTCGACATCCTCGAACCACACCGCCGGCAGCGGCTGTCGTTCGACGGGCCGCTGTCCTCCTTCGCCGACCCGACCGTGCTGGCCACACCCGGCACCGCCTTCCGGGAGGCGCCGAAGCGCGAGACCCGCATCCGGCTCTCGGTCACCGGCAACGGCGCCTCGTTCGGCACCAACGGCGAGACGCCGGAGAACGTCCTGGAGGACTCGCTGGCGATCGGCCACTACGAGCAGTTCATCCACGTCGACGGCGAGCTGGCCGCGGGCGACCTGTCGCTGCGGCTGCGCGGCGGCGGCCTGCGGGACCACTCCTGGGGACCGCGCGACTGGGCCGGGCCGGTGCTGTACCGCTGGATCACCGCGGCGTTCGACGACGGCTCGGCCGTCATGACCCTGGACGTCCTGCGCCGCGACGGTGTGCGGACCCGCCGCGCCGCCGCCGTCAGCGGCGGTGTCGCGACCCAGGCCGAGCTGACCGACCTGTCGGTCGAGTGGACCGCCGACGGCTTCTGCCGCCGCGCCGTGTGCGAGGTCGGCACCGCCGGCGGGCCGGTGACCCTGACCGGCACCGCCCGGGCGCCGGAGCGGTTCGTGCCGCTGCGGCACCGGCGCACCACCGAGGACGGCACGGAGCTGGTCACCCGGATCGGCTACTCGGCGTACGAGTTCGTCACCAGCGACGGGCGGCGCGGCCTGGGCGTCGTGGAGATGCTCGACCAGATGGTGGACGGCCGGCCCATCGGGATGGCGGCGACGGCGGCGGCCGGACCGCTGCCCCGGGCGTGACCGCGACATCGGCCGCGCCGCTGGCCACGGGAGTGCCCGCGGCGGTCGGCGGGTGGCTCGCCCGGGGACTGCCCGAGTCCGTGCCGCCGTTCCGCGCCGAGCGGATCGCCGGCGGCTACAGCATGCTCACCTACCGGGTCACCGACGTGGCCGGCCACGCGTGGGTGCTGCGCCACCGGCCGGCCGGGCGCCACGACGGCGGCGCGCACGACACCGGCCGCGAGGCGCGGGCCATGTCGGCGCTGCACCCGACGGCCGTACCGGTGCCGCGGGTCCGGCTCGTCGGCACGGCGGGAGACCCGCTCGGCCTGCCCTGCCACGTGACCGACTTCGTGGACGGCCACGTGCTCGCCGACGCGGACGCGGCGGCCACGCTGCTCGACCCGGCGGCGCTGCGCCACGCCTCGCTGTCGGTCGTGGCCACCCTGGCCGCCCTGCACGCCGTGGACCCCGACGAGGTCGGGCTCGGCGACCTCGGTCCGCGCGGCGCCTACCTGCGGCGCCAGCTGCACCGCTGGCGTTCGGTGATCGCCCGCTCGTCCGCCGGCGAGGCGGCGCCCCGGGCCGCGCGGCTGGAGGCGATGGCCGCGCGGCTGGAGCGGCGGATGCCGCGGGACGACCGCAGCCGCGTCGTGCACGGCGACTACCGGCTCGGCAACGCGATCGTCGACGCCGGCGGCGGCATCCGCGCGGTGCTGGACTGGGAGCTGGTGACGCTCGGCGAGCCGCTTGCCGACCTGGGGCTGCTGGCCGCGTTCTGGGACCCGCCGGCCGAGGCGATGCTCGGCGTCCGGCTGGCCACGTCCGCGCCGGGCGCCGCGAGCCTCGACGAGGCGGTCGCGCACTACGCCGCACTCACCGGGGAGGACCTCTCCGACTTCGACTTCCACTACCGGATGGCGTGCTGGCGGGTGGCGGGCACCGCGCTGCGGGCGCTCAACCGGTACCGCTCCGGCGTGATGAACGACGACGTCGACACCACCCGGTTCGTGGTGGCCTGCGACGCCTGGATCGAGCTGGCTCAGCGGCCGCTCTGACCGGCCCACTCCCCCACGATCGCCTCGGCGTCGTACACCGTGTCGTCGATGTCCGGCACGGCGGCGGCGAAGCGGGAGAACCGGGGCGCCGGCGCCGCCTGGAGCATGCCGCCGTGCCGCACGACCGTGCCCCGGGCGGTCATGTGCGGGTGCCGCGCCGCCTCCGCGAACGACAGCACCGGCGTCACGCAGGCGTCGGTACCGGCGAACACCTCGACCCACTCGTCCCGCGTGCGGGTGGCGAACACGCCGGCCAGCCGCGCCTTCGTCACCGGCCACCGGGCCCGGTCGTGCTGGTCGGGCAGCTCGCCGGCGCGCAGGCCGAGGCCGGCCAGCAGCGCGGCGTAGAAGCGGGGCTCGATCGCGCCGACCGCGACGTGCCGGCCGTCCGCGCAGGTGTACGTGTCGTAGAACGGCGCGGCGCCGTCGATGATGTTCTGCTCGGGCGCGTCCCGCCACGCCCCGGCGTGCAGCAGGCCCACACCAGCTGCACCAGCGTCGAGGCACCGTCGACCATCGCGGCGTCGACGACCTGCCCGAGGCCGGTGCGGCGCGCGTCCCACACCGCCGCGAGCACCCCGATGACGAGCAGCATCGACCCGCCGCCGAAGTCGCCCACCAGGTTCAGCGGCGGCACCGGCCGCTGCCCCGCCCGCCCGGTCGCGTGCAGCGCGCCGGTCAGCGCGATGTAGTTGATGTCGTGCCCCGCGGTCGGTGCGAGCGGGCCGTCCTGCCCCCACCCGGTCATCCGCGCGTAGACGAGCCGCGGGTTGCGGGCGTGGCAGTGGTCGGGACCGACGCCGAGCCGCTCGGTGACGCCCGGCCGGAAGCCCTCCAGCAGCACGTCGGCGTGGTCCACCAGGCGCAGCACCGCCTCCCGGCCGGCGTCCCGCTTCAGGTCCGCCGGCACGTTGCGCCGCCCACGCAGCAAAGGATCCGGCACGTCCCGGGCCGCGGTCGCTCCGCTCGCCGGGGAATTCGGCGCGCCGAGGGTGAGGGAGCCTCCCGGCCGCGGGATCCGCACGACGTCGGCGCCGAGGTCGGCGAGGATCATCGCGGCGTGCGGCCCGGGCCCGATGCTCGCCAGCTCCACGACCCGCAGGCCGGTGAGCGGACCGCCGGTGGCCGCCGGCATCCGGCTCACTCCCCGACGAACTCCGGCACCGTGCGGCTCGCGAACGCGGCCAGCCCGATCCGGGAGTCCTTTGACGTCATGTGCTCCAGCGCGAGCAGGCGCTCGATCTCCAGCCCGCCGGCCAGCCCGCTGGCCATGCCGAGGCGGACCGCGCGCTTGACCCGCGCCGTCACGACGGGGCTGCGCCGGGCGAGCACGCCGGCCATCTCGCGCGCGTGGTCGAGCACCTCGCCGGCCGGCCGTACCGCGTTGACGAGCCCGGCGGCCAGCGCGTCCCGCGGGTCGATAGTGGCGCCGCTGCACATCAGCCACTTGGCCCGCCGCTCGCCGATGATCCGGGGCAGCCGCTGGGAGCCTCCGCCGCCGGGAAACAGCCCGTAGGTGGCGTGCTGGTCGCCGATCCTGGCGTCGTCCGCGACGACCACGAAGTCGCACGCCTGCATCAGCTCGAAGCCGCCGGCGAACGCGACGCCGTGTACCGCGGCGATCGACGGCAGCGGTGAGTCGGTGAGGTGCCCGAAGGCGCGGTGCCACAGGTCGAGGTGCGCGGCGAGGCGGCCGGCGTCGCCCACCTTGTCGTCGACGGCGCCGAGGTCCGCGCCGGCACAGAACGCCCGCCCCTCGCCCCGCACGACGAGTACCCGTATCTCGCGGTCGGCCTCCGCGGCCGTGAGCGCGCCCTCGAGCTGTACCAGGGTGTCGTGGTCGATGGCGTTGAGCTTGTCCGGCCGGTTCAGGACCAGCTCCGCGATCCGGCCCCGCCGGTCCAGGCGTACCCGCTCGGTCATTGCCGCCCTCCTTCGACCCGCAGCTCGGGCAGTACGTCTTCGGCGATGGTGCGCAGCACCCGGTCGCGTTCCTCGGGGCCGGCGGCGACCTGCAGGATGACCGCTCCGGCCCGGCGCCGGCGAACTCGCGCACGCGGCGCACCACCTGCGCCGGCGTGCCGAGCAGCAGGTAACGGCCGGCCAGCGGCGCGAAGTCCTGCCGGTAGGTGGCGCTGACCGCCGCCGTGCCGGTGCGCCGGGCCCAGTCGCCGTCCCGGTCGGCGCAGGCGAAGGCGAACAGCGCGCCGCCGACCCCCGCCGGGTCGCGGCCGTGCGCGGCGGCCGCCGCGCGGACCCCGCGCAGGCCCGCGTGGAGCGCCTCCGGCGTCACCATGTACGGCATCCACCGGTGGGCGTACCGGCCGGCGCGGCGGATCGCGCCGTCCTTGCGTCCGCCCATCCAGATCGGCGGCCCGCCCGGCTGTACCGGCGGCGGGTCCAGGGCGACCCCGCGCAGCCGCGTGAAGCGCCCCTCGTACGACACCGGCCCGCCGCCGAAGAGCAGGCGCACCACGTCGAGTCCCTCGTCCAGCCGGCGGAAGCGGTCGGCCGGGTCCACGCCCGCCGCGGCGAACTCGTCCGGCGCCTCGCCGCCCGCGCCGACGCCGAGCTCGAACCGCCCGCCCGAGACCTGGTCCAGCTCCGCGGCGAGCTTGGCGGCCAGCGCGGCCGGGTAGAGCGGCAGCAGGCTGACCGTGCTGACCAGCCGGATCCGGGACGTCACGGCGGCGGCCGCGGCGAGCTGGACGAACGGGTTCGGTGCGACCTGGAAGAACAGGTGCTCGCCGCAGGCCAGGTAGTCGAAGCCCCACTTTTCGGCCCGCCGCGCGTCGGCGACCACCGAGGCGGCCGGGCCGAGTGCCAGTCCGACCCTCATCCGCGCGCGGCTTCCCGGAAGCGCCCGTGCAGCTCGTCGAGGAAGGCGCGCGCGCCGGCGTAGTCGGGCGGTATCCGGGCCAGCGTCCGGAAGTCGGTCACCCCGAGCGCGAGGGCTTCGGGGATGCCGGCGAACATGCGCGGGAAGTCGAGGGCGCCGTCCTTGACGGCCGTCGGCAGCGCGTACGAGACGCGGATCGTGGCGAAGTCCCGCCCGTGCTCCGCCACCAGCGACCGCATCCGCCCGAGCACGGCGGCGAGGTTTTCCGGCGTGACGCCCCACGGGATCCAGCCGGTGCCGTGCCGGGCGAGCCGGCGGGCGGCGGCCGGGATGGCCCGCCCGCCGAGCCAGATCGGCACGCCGCCCGGGTGCAACGGCTTCGGCATCATGTGCACGGCGTCGAGGTCGAAGCCGCGCCCCGCGTACGTCACCTCGTCGCGTGTCCACAGTGCACGGCACACGTCGAGGGTCTCGTCGAGCACGCGGCCGCGTTCGGCGAAGGGCACGCCCACCGCGCGGTACTCCGCCCGCTGCCAGCCGACGCCGGCGCCGAGCTCCAGCCGCCCGTGCGACAGGGCGTCCACAGTGGATGCCATCTTCGCCAGGAGCACCGCCTGGCGCAGCGGCGCGACGAGCACGTTGGTCGCGAGCCTGACCCGGGTGGTCACCGCGGCCATCGCGGACAGGGCCGCCAGCGGCTCCAGCCACTCGCCGTCCGGCCCGGTCGGCTGGACGCCGCCGGCCACTCCCCCGGCGGCCGGGTCGCCGTACGCGGTCAGGTCGCGCCCGAAGACGAGGTGGTCGGCGACGAATACCCGGTCGACGCCGGCGTCGTCGGCGGCGCGCGCCTGGTCGAGGATGTGGCGCCAGTCCGCCGGCGGGCGGGCGGCGAAGTTTCGCACACCGACCGAGAGCTCGACACCTTCCACCCGGCGAGCATATGGCAACCGCACCTCGTAGCCAACCCACTGGTTGGTTTGGTACGTTCGCCTTCCCAGGCGGCGGAAGGTGGCCAGTGCGGATCGACCACGACGGCAGGACCGCGATCGTCACCGGCGGGTCCCGGGGGATCGGCCGGGAGGTGGCGCGCGAGCTGGTCGCGGCCGGCGCCCGCGTGCTCATCACCGGGCGCAGGCGGGCCGCGCTGGAGGCCACCGCGGCCGCGCTCGGGCCGGCCTGCCTCTGGCGCGCCTGCCATGCCGCCGACGCGCCGGCCGCCGAGCGGTGCGTGGCGTACGCGATGGAGGCGTTCGGCCGGATCGACTATCTGGTCAACAACGCCGGCACCAACCCGCAGTGGGGACCCACGATCGACCTGGCGGCGCCGCTGGCCACGAAGCTGACGGAGGTGAACCAGTGGGCTCCGCTGCTGTGGACGCAGCTGGTGTGGCGGGCCGGCATGCGTGTGCACGGCGGTGCGGTCGTCAACGTCACGTCGATCGGCGCCGCCGCACCCACCCCGAAGACCGGCTTTTACAACGCCACCAAGGCGGCCCTGGACTACCTCACCCGGCAGCTGGCCGCCGAGCTGGCACCGGCGGCACGGGTCAACGCGGTGGCGCCCGGCCTCGTCGACACCGACATGGCCGCGGCGATACCGGACGCGGAGCGGGCCGCGCTGCTGGCCGGCATCCCGATGGGGCGCTTCGGCACGCCCGCGGACATCGCCGCCGCGGCGAGCTTCCTGCTGTCCGACCGGGCCGGCTGGCTGACCGGACACGTGCTCGTGGTGGACGGCGGCGCGCTCGTGGCGGGCGGGAGGGTGGCGGGATGACGGCGCGGACCGAGCCGTACCGGGTGGTCGTCTGGGGGCCCGGCTACACCGGCTCGCAGGCGCTGCGCGAGATCGCCCGGCGGCCGGAGCTGCGGCTCGTGGGCTGCCTGGCGTACAGCCCGGCGAAGGTCGGGCGGGACGCCATGGAGCTGGTCGGCGAGGCGCCGGCCGGGGTCGCGGTCGTCGACGACCCGCGCGCCATCTACGACCTCGACGCGGACGTGGTGCTCTACGCCGGGCGCGCGCTGCCGGACGAGTCGTCGCGGCACGAGGAGATCACCACCCTGCTGCGCGGCGGCAAGAACGTCGTCACCTCCACCGCCTACTTCTTCCCGTGGCAGCGCGGCGAGGAGTACGTGGCGCCGCTCGAAGCCGCCTGCGCGGAGGGCGGCACCACGCTGCACGGCACGGGCATCCACCCGGGCTGGTTCGTGGAACGGTTCGCGCTCACCGCGACGAGCCTGTGCACCGTCGTGCACGCCGTACACCTGCGGGAGATCTGCGACCTCAGCCACCACGCCGGCGAGACGATCGCCGCCATCGGCTTCGGCCAACCGCCCGAACGGTTGGGTACCAGGACCCGCAAGACGCTGCTGAGCCGGTACTACTTCGAGTGCATCGCCGGCCTGGCGCACCACCTCGGCCTGCAGGTGGACCGGATGGCGGCGGACGTCCGCTACCTGACGAGCGAGCGCGACGTCGACGGCGCCGCCGTGACCGTGCGGGCGGGCACCGTGGGCGCGCTGGACGGCACCTGGACCGGGTACGCCGGCGACTCGCCCGTCGTGACCATCCGGGAGCTGTGGTACCTGGACCGGGACCTCGTGGACGGCGCGGTGGACCTCGTCTCCGGCGACATGTACGAGGTGGAGGTCAAGGGCCTGCCCGTCGACGTGCGCACCCGCGCCGACCTGACGACCAGCGACGCCCGCGACGTGTTCGGCGTCGACGACCGCCAGTCGGCCGCCAACCTCGCGACCGCGGTCCAGCTGGTGCAGACGATCCCGGCCGTCGTCGCGGCGCCACCGGGCATCCTGCTGGCGCCGGGCTTCGCGTACCCCGCCGCCGACCTGCGCACCATCCCCGACGTGCTGGGCCGGCGCCCGGTGCCGATCCCCGAGGAGATCCGGTGAACCCGCACGGAGGCGGCGGCACGCTCGCCGGCCGCACGATCGTCATGTCCGGCGGCAGCCGCGGCATCGGCCTGGCCATCGCGCTGCGGGCGGCGCGGGACGGCGCCAACATCGTGCTGATCGCCAAGACCGACACCCCGCATCCCAAGCTGCGCGGCACCATCCACACGGCGGCGGAGCAGATCCGCGCCGCGGGTGGGCGGGCGGTGCCGGTCGTCGGCGACGTGCGCTCCGACGAGACGATCGAGCGGGCGGTACGCGCCGCGGTCGACGAGTTCGGCGGCGTGGACATCTGCGTCAACAACGCCAGCGTGCTGGACCTGTCGGGCACCGCGCGGATCGCGCCGCGCCGCTACGACCTCATGCAGGACGTCAACACGCGCGGCACGTTCATGCTGACCAAGGCGTGCCTGCCCGAACTCGTCAAGGCCGGAAACCCGCACGTGCTCACGCTGAGCCCGCCGCTCAACCTGGAGCCGCGGTGGCTCGGCGCCCATCCGGCCTACATGCTCGCCAAGTACGGCATGACGCTGGCCACGCTTGGCTTCGCCGCCGAGTTCGCCGGCGTGCCGGTCGCCGCCAACTGCCTGTGGCCCCGCACGACCATCGCCACCGACGCGGTCGCCAACCTCCTCGGCGGCGGCGACGCCCTGGCCCGCACGCGCAGCCCGCAGATCATGGCGGACGCGGCCCACGTGATCCTGACGGCGCCGGCCGCCGCGCTCACCGGCCGGACGCTCGTCGACGACGACGTGCTGCGCGCCGCCGGGGTCACCGACCTCGACACCTACGCCACCGTGCCGGGCGCGGACCTCGAGCCGGACTTCTTCCTCTAGCCGGGCTCCCTCCGGCCACATTGGACCAACTTCCAGAGGCAGATCCGGGCTACCGCGACGTCCGCCGTGGTCCGGACCGTTGCTCCCGCGGCCTCACCCGCCGCCGTTGGTCACGGTTTCGCGCTTACCACGCGGCGACGGTGGGCTTGACCCCGCGGACCCGGCAGCGGAGGCCGGGGATCTCGGCGAGCCCCGCGAGCCGCCGGCCTCTGCGGTGCCCGCGGGAAAGCACCCCAAAAACGCTCCGCTGCGCTCCACGTTTCCCCGGGGGCCCCGCGCGTGCGGTCCGCAGGTGACGCGGGCCGGGGCAAACATCTGTCCCGGGGTCAGTCCGTCCACACCGGAGGGCGCTTGTCGCGCAGGGCGGCCGGTCCCTCGGCGGCGTCGGGGTGTGGCCAGTGCTTCTGGACGTCGTCCCAGCCCTCGCGCATCGCCGGCTCGACGAGGCCGTCGCTGAGCCGCCGCCAGGAGCGGCGGGTGGCGCGGACCGCGGCCGGTGACGCCGACGCGACCACGCGGGCGATCTCCACCGCCCGGTCGACGAGGCCGGCCTCGTCGACGAGCTCGGTGACGAGCCCCAGCTCGTACAGCCGGCGGGCGGTCAGCCGCTCGTCGCGCCCCATGAGGGCCATCCGGGAGATCACCGGCAGCGGCAGGCGCAGCGCCAGCGACGGCGGCTCGATCCCGCTGACCTGGCCGACCGACACGTGCGGGTCGAGGAAGGTGGCAGTTTCCGCGGCGATGACGATGTCGGCGTCGGCGACGAAGTGCAGGCCGCCGCCCGCGCAGACGCCGTTGACCGCGACGACGACGGGCACGTCGAGGATCCGGCCGGGCACGAACGACAGCTCGCCGTCGAGGCCCGCGCCGCGCGGGGCCCGGTCGGCGGCGAGGAAGCCGGCGTCCGCCCCGGAGCAGAAGCCGCGGCCGTTGCCGGTGAGGACCACGCAGCGCACGCCGGAACCCCGCCGCAACCGGGTCCACAGCTCTTCCAGCGCCGCCATCAGGTCGGCGCTCAACGCGTTCAGCCGGTCCGGACGGTTGAGCCGGACGAGCACGACGCCGGGCGCCGGCTCTTCCACGATCAGCGTACGTTCCGGCACGGCGACTCCTCCCAGACCAACCAACTGGTTGGTAATCTACGCCGCCGGGGCCGTCAGCGCCGCAGGATCCCGTTGACGACGAACTCCGACAGCTCGTCGACGAGCGACTCCTGGGCCTTGCGGGCGGTGCCGCGGAACCAGTTCGGCACGTACGCCAGGATGCCGATGACCGAGTACATGATCATGTTGACGTTGAGCTCGCGGAACTCCCCCGCCCGTACGCCAGCCGTGATCAGCTGCCGGGTGAAGCGCTCGTACCGGTCGATGCGCCGCCGCAGGTCGGTCGCCTGCTCCTCGTCCAGGTGCTGCTCGATCCAGGGCAGCTCCTGGAAGAAGACCACCAGCTCGTCCTGCTTGGTCGCCACGTGCTCGACCTGGAGCCTGATGAGCGACCGCATCCGGTCGGTGGCGCTCCCGTCGCGGGGCACCCGGCCGACCAGCTCCAGCGTGGCGTCGACCTGGTCGGAGAGCAGCTCGTAGAGGATGGCGCTCTTGGACGGGTAGTAGTGGTACAGCGTGCCCTTGTTGAGGCCAAGCTCGTCGGCCAGCAGATCCATGGTCGCCGCGTCGTAGCCGTGCTCGCGGATGAGGCGTGCCGCTGTGGTCCGCACTTCAGCGCGTCGTGATGGCCGAGGCACCATTGTTCCTTTCGCCGGGACCTGATGATGATAGGCCAGCCGGCGGTCCGGCGCGCCGCACCAGGGACCGGGCGACGCGGGCGCGGTGCCATCGACCGTCGCCGAAGAGGAACTCGTTGAGCTTCGCGCGCTTGAGGTAGATGTGCAGGTCGTGCTCCCAGGTGTAGCCGATCCCGCCGTGCAGCTGCAGCGCCGTGCCGGCGTTGGCGGCCGCGCGCTCGCACCCGTACTCCTTGGCCATCGACACCGCGACCTCGCACTCCGCCGGCTCCGCCGCCGCCTCGCGGACGGCGGCGTCCAGCAGGGCGGCGGCGGTCTCGGCGTTGACGAGCATGTCCGCGGCCTGGTGCTTGACCGCCTGGAAGGAGCCGATCGGCCGGCCGAACTGCTGGCGCTCGCCGGCGTACCCGACCGTCATCGCCAGCACCCGCTGGGCGTTGCCCGCCGAGTCGGCGGCGATCGCGGCGGCGGCGCGGTTGACCAGCGCCGCGATCAGCCGGTCCGCGTCGCTGCCGACGGCCAGCACGTCGGCGTCGGGCACGGACACGCCGTCGAGCGTGACGTGGTCGGCGCAGCGCGTCCCGTCGGTCATCGCGACCGGCCGGGTCGCCACCCCGCCGGCCCGGCTCGGCACGACCGCGACGAGGCTGTCCGGGCCGGCCACCGCCGGCACCACGAGCAGGTCGCTCACCCGCGCGTCGAGGACGTGTGCGGCCGCCCCGCGCAGGACCCAACCGCTGCCGTGCCGCTCCGCCTGTACCCGACCGGTCGGTGGGGTGGTGGCGCACCACTCGGTGAGCGCGGCCGTGCCGTACGCCTGCCCGGCCGCCAGGGCCGGCAGCCACCGTTCGCGCTGCGCGGCGGTGCCGCCCAGTAGCACGGCGCCGGCGCAGAGCACGGCGCTCGTGGTGAGCCGCGACGGCGCCGCCCGCGCGCCCAGCTCCTGGAGCACGGTGGCCAGCTCGTGGAAGCTCGCCCCGCCGCCGCCGTACTCCTCCGGCGCCTCCAGCCCCCACAGCCCGGTGGACGCGAGCTCGGCGTCCAGCTCGCGGTCCGGCCGGCCGCCGGCGTCCATGGCGGCGCGCACCCGGGCCGGGGTGGCGAGCGCGGCGGCGAGCGTTCCGGCCAGCTCCCGCAGCGCCGCACGGTCCGCCTCGTCGAGCGTCACGACAGGGCCTCCCTCGGCAGGCCGAGCCCGCGTTCGCCGATGATGTTGCGCTGGATCTCGCTGGTGCCGCCGGGGATCGTCCACTCCCACGAGCCGATGTAGTCCAGCAGCCACAGCCCCGACTCCCACCCGGAGCTGAGGGGGCGCGGCCGGCGCTCCTGGCCCGCGAGGCCGCTGAGCTCGACGCCGTACCCGGTCATCCGCTGCAGCAGCTCGCTGTAGAAGAGCTTGACGGTGGAGGCGAAAGCGCCGTAGGCCGCGCCGTCGTGGCCTCGCGCGAGCGGGCGCCGCACGAGCAGCCGCAGCGCCTGCACCTCGCTGGCCAGCCGGGCGAGGCGGTCGTCCACCGCGCCGTTTCGGGCGGCCAGCTCGACGAGCCACTCGAACCCGTGCGCCAGCCGCTCGGCCAGCTCGATCATCGTGCCGCCGCGCTCGGAGTTCAGCGTGCTCTGCGCGATGCGCCAGCCGTCGTTCTCCGCGCCGACGCGGTCGGCGACCGGGATCTCGACGTCGGTCAGGAAGATCTCGCAGAAGTGCTGCTCGCCGGTGATCTGCCGGATCGGCCGTACGGTCACGCCGGGCGCGCGCATGTCCATGATCAGGTACGAGATGCCCCGGCGCTTCGGCGCGGACGGGTCGGTGCGGGCCAGCAGCAGGCACCACGCGGCGTCCAGCGCGCCGCTCGCCCAGATCTTCTGCCCGTTGACGACGTACACGTCGCCGCGCCGCTCGGCCCGGGTGCGCAGCGAGGCGAGGTCGGATCCGGCGTCGGGCTCGGAGAAGCCCTGGCACCAGATCTCGCCGTCCCGGATCGCCGGCAGGTGCCGCGCCCGCTGCTGCTCGGTACCGGCGGCGAAGAGCGTGGCGGCCGCGTGGTGCAGGGCCACGAAGTGCAGCACGAGGCGGGGCGCGTCGGCCCGCGCGAGCTCCTCGAAGATGACCGCCTGCCGGGCCAGGTCGTAGCCGCCGCCCCATTCGCCCGGCCAGTGCGGGAACGCGTACCCGCCGCCCTTGAGCTCGTTGAACCACCACCGCTGGAACCGGACGAACTCGTCGTGCCCGGCACCGGCCTGCTCCCGCCGCCAGTCCGGGGGGACGTGGGTGGCGCACCACCGCCGGACCTCGTCGCGCAGCTCGCCAGACATCATCTTAATGATATAGCAGAAAAGGCTGTACTCAGGTAGCTTCGACGGCATGCGCGTCTCCGGCCGCGACGGGGTCGTGACCATCGTCCTCGACCGCCCCCACAAGCGAAACGCCCTCTCCCGCGACATGCAGGTCGAGCTGTGCCGGCTGCTCGCCGAGGCCGACCAGGACGGCGCGGTGCGCGCGGTGATCCTCACCGGCGCCGACCCGGCGTTCTGCGCGGGCAACGACTTCACCGACGCGGCACAGTTCGCGGACCGGTACGGCAAGCGCTTCTGGCACCATCCGGCGCGCGCCCTGTGGGCGATGGGAAAGCCGGTCATCTGCGCCGTCAACGGGGCGTGCGTCGGCGGCGGGCTGGAGATCGCGCTCAGCGCGTCGTTCGTGGTCGCCTCCGAGCGGGCCACGTTCGCCGACACCCACGCGCGGCTGGACGTCGTGCCGACCTGGGGGCTGACCGCGCTGCTGCCGCAGGCCGTGGGCGTCCGGCGGGCGCGCGAGATGTCGCTGACCGGACGGTCGGTGTCCGCGGCGGAGGCGGAGCGGATCGGCCTGGTCAACCACGTGGTGCCGCACGAGCGGCTGCTGCCTTTCGCCGGCGAGCTGGCCGGCCAGGTCCCGCGGACCGGCGCGGTGCGGGACGTGCTGCGGCTGTACGACCGGGGGCCGGGCGCGGCGGCCGCCGCCGCGAGCGAGTGGGAGCAGGCGGTGGCGCTGGAGCGGCCGTTCGACCCGGCCGGGTTCGCCGCCGCGGGGCGGGACGAGGCACGGCGCCGTGCCGGAGGGGAGAGCGAGTGAGCATCAGGCTGACGCCGGACGAGGCCTGGGCGTTCGTGGAGGGAGCGCACACCGGCATCCTGACGACGCTGCGCCGGGACGGTTTCCCGGTGGCGCTGCCGGTCTGGTTCGTGGTGCTGGAGCGGACCGTCTGCTTCACCACGCCGCCGGGCGGCAAGAAGGTGGCCCGCGCGCGGCGCGACCCGCGCGCCTCGTTTCTCGTGGAGTCCGGGCGGGCCTGGACCGAGCTGGCCGCGGTGCACCTGAGCGGGCGGCTCTCGGTGGTCACCGACGAGCGGACGGTCGCGCTCGTGGGCGGGCTGTTCGACGCCAAGTACGCGGCGCACCGGCTGCCCGACGAGCGCATGCCGGCCGCCGCGCGGGCCGTCTACCGCGACCGGGTCACGCTCCGGCTGGTGCCCGACGAGCGGATCCTCAGCTGGGACAACAGCCGGATCAGGCTGCCCGCCGCGCCGGCCTGACCGCCCACTCAACGCGGGCCGAGGCGCAGCGCCGCGTCGAGGCGGATGACCTCGCCGTTGAGCATCGGCACGTCGATCGCGTGGGCGACGAGGCGGGCGTACTCGTCCGGCCGCCCGAGCCGGCTCGGGTGCGGCAGCTGCCCGCCGAGCGCCTCCCGCGCGGCCTCCGGCAGCCCGGCGAGCATGGGCGTCTCGAAGAGGCCGGGCGCGATGGACAGCACCCGGATCTGCCGGTCGGCCAGGTCCCGCGCGGCGCACAGCGTCAGCCCGGCCACGCCGGCCTTGGAGGCGGCGTAGGCGGCCTGGCCCACCTGCCCCTCGTACGCGGCGATGGAGGCCGTGCAGACGATGACGCCACGCTCGCCGTCGACCGCCTCGTTGCCGGCCATCCGGGCGGCGGCGAGCCGGATGAGGTTGAACGTGCCGACGAGGTTGACGTCGACGACCCGCCGGAACTCGGCCAGCGGCAGCGGGGTGCCGTCGCGCCCGAGGATCCGCCGGGCGGTGGCGATGCCGGCGCAGGCGACCGCGACCCGCAGCGGGCCCAGCGCGGCCGCGCCGCCGACCGCCGCCTCGAGCTGCTCGGAGTCGGTGACGTCGGCCGCGAAGAAGGCGGCGGCCGGGCCGAGCGCCGCGACCGCCTCCCGGGCCGAGGGCGTCGGCAGGTCGACCACGCCCACCCGCGCGCCGAGGCTGGTCAGGTGGCGCGCGGTGGCGAGGCCCAGGCCGGAGCCCCCGCCGGTGACCACGGCGACGGTGTCCTTGATGTCCACGGCGATGACCGTCCTCTGTGTCCGGTTCAGCGGGCCGCGCCGGCCGCGAGCGCACGGCTGATGACGATCCGCTGGATCTGGTTCGTACCCTCGAAAATCTGCGTCACCTTGGCCTCGCGCATGTAGCGCTCGACCGGGAAGTCCTTTGTGTACCCGTAGCCGCCCAGTGCCTGTACCGCGTCGGTGGTGACGCGCATGGCGCCGTCGGTGCAGACGAGCTTGGCGATCGCCGCCTCCCGGGTGACCGGCAGCCCCCGGTCCATGCGCCGGGCCGCGTCGAGGTAGGTGGCCCGGGCGGACGCGACGGCGGCCGCCATGTCGGCGAACATGAACGACAGCCCCTGGAAGCTGGCGACCGGCCGGCCGAACTGTTCGCGTTCGTGCGCGTACGCCACGGCGGCGTCGAGCGCGGCCTGCGCCAGCCCGGTCGCGCAGGCGGCGATGCCGAGCCGGCCGGCGTCGAGGGCGGACATCGCGATCGGGAAGCCCTCGCCTTCCGCGCCGACGAGCCGCTCCGCCGGCACCGGTACGCCGTCGAGGTGCAGCTGCGCGGTCGTGGAGGCGGTCAGGCCCATCTTCTCCTCCGGCCGGGCGGCGGCCAGCCCGGGCGCGCCGGCAGGCACCAGGAAGCAGGAGATCCCGCGCTGCCCCGGCGCCGTGCGCGCGAACAGCGTGTAGAAGTCGGCCTGCCCGCCGTGCGTGACCCACGCCTTTGTGCCGGTGACCCGGTAGCCGCCGTCCGCCTGGCGTTCGGCGCGGGTCCGCAGCGAGGCGGCGTCGGAGCCGGACTGCGCCTCGGACAGCGAGTATGCGCCGAGCAGGTCGCCGCCGAGCATCGCGGGCAGCCATTGCCGCCGCTGCGTCTCCGTGCCGTACGCGACGAGCGGGTAGCACGACAGCGTGTGCACGCTGACCCCGACGGCGACGCTCATCCACGCGGTGGCGATCTCCTCGAGCACCTGGAGGTAGACCTCGTACGGCTGGCCGCCCCCGCCGTGCCGCTCCGGACCGACAAGGCCGAGCAGTCCCGCCTTGCCGAGCAGGCGGAAGGTGTCGCGCGGGAACGTACCGGCCGCCTCGTGCCCGGCCGCCACCGGCGCGAGGTCCCGGGCCGCGATCTCGCGGACCAGGTCGATGAGGTCGGCGGCCTCCGGCGTGGGCATCATGCGCTCGACGGGCATGGTCGCTCCTACCGCTCGGTTCCGGCTCGGGGCTCCACCCGCTGGCTTGCCTCGGCCCCGGCCGCCCCGGTCCGCGCGCGCCGGCCGGCGGTGAACGCCCCGATCAGGCGGCCGGCGTCGGCCGAGGCGCCGGCACGGGCGATCGCGCGGGCCTCGTCGTCCAGGTGGGTGCGCAGGTCGCGGGCGGCCGCGGCGCGCAGCAGGCGCTTGGTCTCGGTGGCCGCCGGCTGCGGCGCCGTCACGAGCGCGCGGGCCACGGCCTCGGCCCGGGTCAGGCCGCGGCCGGCGGGCACGACCTCGGCGACCAGGCCCCAGGCGACCGCCTCGGCCGCCGACAGCACCTTGCCGGTCAGGCTGAGCCGGAAGGCCCGGGCGGGCCCGACCACCCGGGGCAGGTGGTACGAGACGCCGCTGTCCGGGGACAGGCCGACCGCGCCGTACGCGGTGGACAGCCGCGCGGTCTCCTCGGCGACGACCAGGTCGGCGCAGAGCAGCAGGCCCAGGCCAGCTCCTGCGGCCACGCCCTGCGCCGCCGCGACGACCGGCCAGGGCAGCTCGGCCAGCAGGGCGAGGCCGTCGTGGAACTCGGCGGCCAGCTCCCGCAGGAACGCGGCGCGGTCGGCCGCGGCGGCCATCGCCTTGACGTCGCCGCCGGCGCAGAACGCCGGCCCGTTGCCGCTCAGCAGCACCGCGCGGACGCCGGGCGCCTCGCCGACCGCGCGGACGGCGGCGGTGAAGGCGCGGGCCGTGGCGAGGTCGATCGCGTTGTACGCCTCGGCCCGGTTGAGGGTGATCCGCGCGAGGCCGCCGTCGACGTCGAGCAACAGGCGCGGCGCGTCGTCCACCGGTTCCTCGCAATCGCTCGATCGTTACCAGTCGTTCGGTTGGGAACGACTCTACGGTGACCGTTGACCGACCGTCAACGACCGGTTGGTTGACAACGGTGTTTGGCTGAGCTAAACACCGGACATGACCCTCGATCCCGCCGCGCTCGGCCGGCGCATCCGCGAGCTGCGCCAGCGGCGGCGGCTCTCGCTGCGCGAGCTGGCCCGCCGGCTCGGGGTCAGCGCGGCCACGGTGTCACAGATCGAGCACGGCCGCACCGGCGTGACGGTCTCCCGGCTGGCCCGGGTCGCGGAGCTGCTCGACGTCGCCGTCACCGAGCTGATCGGCCCGGACGCCGAGCGGGACGGCACCCCGCGCACCCGCCCGCCCGCGGCGGCCACCGGCGGGGACTGGCGCTCGTTCCCGCCGATGGACCTCGACCCGGTCCTCACCGCGGCACTGGAGGCGTTCCTGGAGGTCGGCTACGCCGGCGCCGCGGTCCGCGACATCGCCCGGCGGTGCGAGATGTCGGTGCCCGGCCTCTACCACCACTACGCCAGCAAGCAGGACATGCTCGTCGCGCTGCTGGACGCGTACCTGGACTCGCTGTGGTGGCGCACGACCGCCGCCCGCGACGGCGGCGCCGACCCGGTCGAGCGGTTCGCCCGGATCGTGGAGTGCCTGGCCCTGCACCACACGTACCGGCGCGCGCTCGCCTTCGTCGGGCTCAGCGAGATGCGCAGCCTGGGGCCGCCCGACCGGGAGCGGATCCGCGGGCTGCGCAACCGCCAGCAGCGGATGGTCGACGCCGAGGCCGAGGCGGCGCACCGCGAGGGCCTGTTCGGCACACCCCACCCGAGAGACGCCGCCCGCGCGGTGGTCACCATGTGCACGTCGATCCCGCACTGGTACAAAGCCGGCGGCCCCGAGTCGCCCGAGGAGATCGCCCGGCGCTACGTGCGCTTCGCCCTCGACCTGATGTGCCTGGTCAGCCCTCGGGTGGTGTGAAGGAGGTCGTGCGGCTCATCCCGGCCGCGCGCCCCTTGGCCGCGATGACCAACGCCATCTTCCGCGACGCCTCGTCGATCATCTCGTCACCGAGCATCACCGCACCCAGCCGGCCACCCGCCTCCGACGTGTAGAACTCGTACGCGTCCAGGATCAACTCGGCATGGTCATAATCCGCCTGAGCCGGCGAGTACACCTCATTCGCCGCGTCGATCTGACCCGGGTGCAACACCCACTTACCGTCAAACCCCAACGCCGCCGACCGCTTCGCCACCTCACGAAACCCATCCACATCCCGGATCTGCAGGAACGGGCCATCGATCGCCTGCTTGTCATGCATCCGCGCAGCCATCAAGATCCGCATCAGGATGTAGTGATACGGATCCCCCGGATACTCCGGAATCAACGCACCCACCACCAACGAACGCATGTTGACACTCGCCATGAAATCCGCCGGCCCGAAAATCACCGTCTCCACCCGAGGCGAAGCCCCCGCGATCGCATCCACATTCACCAGACCAGCCGCATTCTCGATCTGCGCCTCGATCCCGATCCGCCCCACCTCCAAACCCAACGCCTTCTCGACCTGCGTCAACGTCAAATCCAGCCACTGCACATGAGACGCCGACTGCACCTTCGGCAACATCACACAGTCAAGGCTCGCCCCCGCCCCCTCGACCACCTCCACCACATCCCGGTACGTCCACGGCGTCGTCAAATCATTGACCCGCACCACCCGCGTCCGCCCACCCCAGTCACCCTCGTTCAACGCCGCCACCACGTTCTTACGCGCATCCGGCTTCGCCAACGGCGCGACCGCATCCTCCAAATCCAAAAACACCTGATCCGCCGGCAGACCCCGAGCCTTCTCAAGCATCTTCACGCTCGAACCCGGCACCGCCAGGCAGGAGCGGCGGATACGCGCGGCACGTTCCATGTGGGGGTGGCTCCTCAGTCGAGGTGGAAGATCTCGGGCAGCTGTTCCAGGCTCTGGTCGGCCCGCCGCCCGGTGGCGCGGACGACCAGCGGCGCCATCTCGGCCTGCCACCGGGTGTTGACGTCGAGGCCGTCCATGCGCTCCAGCGAGGCGGCGAAGTCCGGCGACTCCAGGTAGCCGACGGCCAGCCCGTCCGGGCGCAGGAAGAGGCTGTAGTTGTGCCAGCCGGCCGCGCTGAGCGCCGCCCGCATGTCCGGCCAGACCTCGGCGTGGCGGCGGCGGTACTCCTCGACGGCGTCCGGCCGGACGTGCAGCTGGAAGCAGATCCGTTCCATCAGCGGACCCACAGCGCGGTGGTCGCGTCGACCGTGTCGGGCAGCAGCGACCGGACGGTGGCCCGAAGCGTGTGCCGCCCGGCGGGCAGCGTGAACGCGTCCACTGTGGACGACCAGCTGCCGGCCTGCTCGTGGTGGAAGTGCGGCCAGCGCTCGGGCGTGACCGGCGCCCCGTCGACCTCCAGCGTCACCGCGACGAGCTCGTGCAGGCGGTCGTTGTGCCAGGCGGCGCCCGCGCGGGTCACCGACGTCACCAGCGCGCACCGGCTCTCGATGTCGAGGTCGACCTCGCCTTCCCACCGCCGCTCCACGACCTCCAGCGTGCGGTCGGCGGCCGGTACGCAGGGGACGATCCGGTCCAGCGTGAGCTCGTCGGGCTTTTCGTTTCTCATCCAGCTCGCGATCTGCGGCGCGCGCCCCAGGTAGGCCGGCTTCACGCCGTCGCCGGCCGCCTCCCGGCTCTGCCCCGCCGCGCTCCACTCGTATGCCGTGGGGACGGGTGGCTCCTCGCCAGCGCTCGCCGGTCCGTCCTCGGTGGACAGGTAGACGGCGATGACGCTGCCGCCGGACTGTGCCACCCGCAGCACGCCGCCGTCGAGGGACGCCCGCGCCGTGGCGCCGCCGGTGAGGTAGTCGACGAGCACGCCGCGCCGGCCGGCCGGCACCTCGACCTCGACGGTGCCGGTGGGGCCGGGGCGGGACAGCACGACCCAGCTGCCGGCGTCGCTGGACCACAGGTAGCCGTAGGCGTCGTCGTGCCAGGCCCGGCCGACCGGGCGGCCGTCGCCGAGCAGCTCGGGCTGGCGGGCCCGCTCCAGCGCGAAGAGGGCGGCGACCCGGTCCTCGTCGACCATCCGCAGGTCGCCCCAGAGCTGGTTGAGCAGGGAGCCGCGGGCGACGTCGAGGATCTGCGCGTCCTCCCACTGCGCCGCGCCCTGCCTGCTGGCCCAGAGCGTGGTGCTCACCCACACACCGAGCGAGTCCTGCTGGTGGGCGGGGATGGTGGACCAGTACGACTGCTGGCCGATGTCCTGCGAGGACGCCACGGCCAGGCGCAGGTGCCACGAGGCTACGCCGGACGGGCCGGCCGCCTCGACGAGGTAGTCGCGCTCCCACAGCGTCGCCCCGTAGCGCAGCCACCACGGCGAGCGCAGTCCCCAGTAGAGCATCAGGAACGGCGCGCCCGCGGCGATGACCGCCTCGAACGTCTCGATGAGCGCCTCGGTGGTGGCGAGCAGGCTGTGGATGCCGGGCGCGTGCGCGTGCGCGGCGTTGACGCACCACAGCTCGGTGCCGTCCACTTTGAACCCGGTGGCGCCGTTGGCGGTCACGTGCCGCAGCAGCGCCTCGCGGAACTCGCCCCGCCACGGGTCGGCGGCCGGGCAGAGCCGCCACGGGAAGGCCGCGTTGGCCGCCTGTGCCGCCTCCAGCCGCGGCTCGGCCATGCCCAGCTCGTGGCGGAACGCGCGGGCGCCGTCGCTGGGCGAGACCCACAGGATCAGGTCGAGGTCGTGCCGCTTGATGACCGCCTGCACCGAGGCGGGGCCGTCGGCGAAGTTGGCCGGGTGGAAGCGGCTCAGGTCTTCGGGGTCGTTCCAGCCGCAGTCGAGCGAGAGGGCGTCGAACGTGGCGCCGGCGGCGGTGAGCCGGTCCAGCACGGTGTCGATGTCGCCCATCATCGCGTCGGTCAGCTCGATCTTCGGCTCGTTGACGTGCGAGATCTGGTACCAGCCGTAGGGGTCGTAGATGCGGTACGGCGTGCGCTCGCGGCCGATGCGGGCGAGCAGGTCGCGCACGTCGACGCCGATCACCACGTCCGGCGCTTCCATCGGCTGTCCGGTGGTGAGGCGCCGGCCCGGCCAGTACGCGCTGACCGGTCCGCTGTCGCCGGCGTGGGTGACGGCGCCGGGATGTACCGCCGCCTGGAACCGCCCGTCCCACCGCGCCCACGCGCCGTCGGCGTGGTAGTCGGCGCCGGGTCGCGCCTGCTCGGTCAGGAGCACGTGCGAGACCCAGGGCCCGTCGCCGCGCAGGGTGGCCCGTTGCCGGACGAGGTCGCCGGCGGTCTCGTAGCGGACCGTGGCGGTGATGCCGTCCGGGTATGCGAGCGCGAGCCCGTCGCCGTCCGGCCGGGCCTCGACCGCGTCCAGGGTGCGGAACGCGCCGGCCACGTGTACGTGCTGGTAGCAGTACTTGTCGACGTTGCGCCAGCCCTCGCGCTCGCGGGCCTGGTCCGGGGCGAACACCGGCTCGACCCGCAGCTGGACGGCGATGGTCAGCTCCCGACCGTCCCCGCCCGCGCCGGCCAGGTCGACGGTGACCATTCCACTGTGGACCGGCGCGGCGGTGGCCTCCACGCCGTCGACGAAGACGCGCCAGGTGAGGCGGCGGCGTTCCAGCGGGGAGCCGAGCGTGACGGCGAGCGGGCCGCCGGCGGCCGGGCGGGCGGCGCGGGTGCGGTACCAGAGGTAGCCGGCGTAGGACTCGCCTTCCCAGGTGGGGAAGCCGAAGGTGACCTCGTTGACGCGGGAGGCCGCGTACCAGGTGGTGTCGTCGAGGTCGGCGGCGTGGTAGCCGGCGCGCAGGCCGGCCTCTTCGCCGGGCTCCTCGCCGAGGCGGCCGCCGGGGATCGTGCGCCAGCCGGAGATGTGCGCGAGCTGGTCCGGCTCGGCCACGACCGGGCGTGGCCAGCGCAGCTCCACTGTGGTGTCGCCGGCGGTGACGGTGGTGGTCCCGTCGCCCGGCCGGTGGTCGGCCGGCCGCCAGCCCAGGTCCTCGATGCTCAGCCGCGTCATGCTGCGTCGCCCTCCTTACGGCAGATCAGCAACCAGTCTTCGAAGGTGGGTAGGGAGGTGGCGAAGTGGGTGCCGGGCAGCTCCCACTCCCCTGTCGCGTCGACGCGGGCGGCGTGGGTGGCGGCGACCGCGCCGGTGCGCGGGTTGACCACGTCGACGCGCCACGTGCCGGCGCCGAGCTCGCGCAGCCCGAGGGTGCGCAGCGCGAGCGAGATGCCGATGGTGGGCTCGCGCAGGCTGTTGGCGGGTACGTAGACGACGCGTTCGGTGCCGGTGCCCGCGCAGTACGGCAGGAAGGGGCTCTCCCGCGTCGCGTAGGGCGCCACGCCGCTCTGCCACGGGCGGTGCTCCCACCACCGCAGCTCCGACAGCAGCCGCCCGCCGAGCCCGGTCTGCGCCGCGCCGGGCAGCCGCGCCGCCTCCTGCCAGTCGGTCGTGCCCCACACGTCGCCGGGGTCGTCGGCCCGGCCGCGGGCGAAGGCCCAGATGCCCTGCGCGCCGTAGGTGTGGCCGGCCGCGCCGCCGAGCATGTGCGACCAGAAGAGCATCCGTTGCAGCGTCGCGGAGGAGCCGGCCGCGATCCCCTCGTAGCAGACCTCGGAGTTGACGACCGGCAGCGGGGGTTCGGCGGCGCGGGCCTGGTCGAGGGCGCGCAGCGACTGCGCCACCGAGCCCCGGTCGGCGTGGCCGGTCTGCATCCACACGAGGTCGACCTCGGCCTGGTCGCCGACCGCGTCGAGGCTGGTGTGGTGCCGGAACGCCGGGCAGGGGTGGTACGTGACCGGCCGCTGGTAGGGGTCGGTCCTGCGCAGCTCGGCGCCGATCGCGGACCAGCGGGTGACCAGGTCGGCGACGCGGTCGGGCAGGTCGTCGGCGGTCAGCTCGTCGTAGTGCGGCAGCCCGACCTCGCCGCAGACGCACCAGAGCACCGGGAGGGCGGCCCAGCGGGCGATGATCTCGCGCCAGTGCCGGCGGATGCGCTCGTCGCCGAGGTCGAGCAGGTAGTAGCTCCACGCGCCGACGACGGCGGGGGTCAGGCCGGCCGCGACGACCGCCGCCAGGCGCCGCTCGGCGTCGTCCCACCACTGTGGATCGGGGTGGCTCAGGTCCGGTGTCCAGGACCACCGGCCGCCGGTCGCGGCCTGCGGGGTGAAGGCTGTCGTTTCGGGGTACAGGCCGGCGACGAGCTGCACGACCGTGAACCCCTGTGTGCGACGCAGCTGCACCAGCTCGGCGAAGGCGGCGTCGTCGGCGCGCTCGCTGAACGCGTACCACCAGGTGTCGGCGACCCACAGGAACGGCTGGCCGTTTTCGTCGCGCAGGAACCGCTCGCCCGGACGGGCGGTGAGGTCGCGGCGCGGCGGCGGTGGCGCGGGCATCTCGACGGTGGCGGTGGTGCCGGCGGAGAAGGTGAACTCGTAGGTGCCGGGCGCGGTGTGCCGCACCCGGGCCCGCAGCCGGCCGTCGGCGCCGGTGAAGGCGGGGATGTCGACGGTGTGGCCGTCGGGGGTGGTGACGCGGCAGGTGCCGGGATCGGCGGCGGGGTCGGCCCCACCGCCCAGCGCCTGCACGACGCCGAGGGTGCTCCAGTCCACAGTGGTCTCGCTTTCGTGGCCTACTTGACGGCGCCGGCCGAGAGGCCGCTGACGAAGGCGCGTTGCGCGACGAGGAAGATGATCAGCACGGGGAGCATGACGATCGCCATGACCGCGAACTGCTTGGGCAGCGACGAGAAGTACTGTCCCTGGAAGGCGATGAAGGCGAGCTGTACCGTCTCGTGCTTGCCGTCGGTCATGAACAGCAACGCGAGGATGTAGTCGTTCCACGCCGCGAGCCCTTGCAGGATCGCGATCGTGACGGTGGCGGTGCGGGCGAGCGGCAGGTACATGCGCAGGTAGATGCGGAAGCTCCCGGCGCCGTCGAGGCTGGCCGCTTCGCGCAGCTCGTTGGGCAGGGCCAGGAAGGCGTTGCGGTACAGCAGCACGGACGCGGCCAGCCCCAGCGCGGTGTACGGGCCGACGAGGGCGGGGTAGGTGTTGAGCAGGCCGAGGTCGAGGATCAGCTCGTACAGCGGGACGATGATCGCGGCGGGTGCGAGCATGATGCCGGACAGCAGGATCAGCAGCACGATCCCGGAGCCGCGGAAGCGGTAGAAGGCCAGCCCGAAGCCGGCCAGCGAGCCGAGCACGACGACGGCCACGACCGACGCGATCGTGACGACCGTGCTGTTGACGAACATGCGCAGCAGGTCGGTCTCCCGCCATACCGCGATGAGGTTTTCCAGGGTCAGCCCGCTCGGCGTGACGCTGAAGATGTCGGCGGTGCTGGTGCGCAGCGCGCCGTTGAGCAGCAGCGCGATCGGCAGCAGCCACAGCACTGCCAGCGGCAGCAGCGCGAGGTGGGACCAGGCCAGCCGGTCGCGGGCGGCGCGGCTCGTCGTCGTGGGGCTCATTCGACGCTCCGGTTGGCCCAGCTGATCAGGCGCAGCAGCACGATCGCGCAGATCGCGGTCAGCGCCAGCAGCGCGGTGGCGATGGCGGCCGCGTAGCCCGGTCGGGACAGGTCGAAGGCCTGGTCGAAGATCTGGATGGAGAGCAGGTCGGTGGCGTGCGCGGGGCCGCCGCGGGTCAGGATGTAGACCACTTCGAACTCCCGGAACGCGCCGATCACGCCGAACAGGGTCAGCAGCATGGTCATCGGCCGTACCTGCGGCACGGTGATGCGGCGGGCGCGCTGCCACCACGAGGCGCCGTCGATCCGCGCCGACTCGTACAGGTCGCGCGGGATCATCTGCATCGCCGCGAGGTAGAAGAGCATGAACAGTCCGGAGTACCGCCAGGCGCTCACGCCGAAGGCGGCCCAGATCGCGGTCGCCGGCTCGGCGAGCCACGCCTGGCCGGTGCCGCCGGTCGCGCGGATGACGCGGGTGGCGACTCCCTCGTCGGGGTTGAAGATCCAGCCCCAGGCGAACGCGATGACCGCCGAGGAGAGGACGGCCGGCATGAAGAACACCGTGCGGTACACGACCCGGCCGCGCAGCGCGCCGTCGAGCAGCAGGGCGAGGCCGAGCCCGATGGCCAGCTGCACGGGCACGGTCACCACTGTCCACAGCAGAGTGTTGGTGACCGCCTTCCAGAAGTACGGGTCGAGCCCGCCGAGCATCTCGCGGTAGTTGTCCAGCCCCACCCACTCGCGGATCGGGGAGATGCCGTCGTAGTCGTAGAAGCTGGAGCGGATCGTCGCGACGATCGGGTAGGCCACGAAGATGGCGAAGACCGCGAGCGCGGGGGCGACGTACAGCCAGCCGGGTGAGGGTCGGCGGCGGCGCCGGGGCGCGGGGGCGGCGCCGGCGGTCTTCGTCCCGACCTCCGGCTGCCGCTCCTGCGCCCTGGTGTCCAACCCCACGTTCGACATCACTTCCGCGCGCGCGCCGCGGCGGCGTCCACCCGTTGGAGCTCGGCCTTGGGGTCGGCGTTGTTGACACACACGGCCGCGATGGCGGTCTCGATCGCCTTGCGGGTCTCGATGTAGTCGAACTCGCGGCGCTCGGCGCCCTTGCCGAGCTCGTTGTGCCAGTCGTAGATTTTTTCCCACTCGGCGTTGAGGCCGTCGGGGCGGATGCCCTTGCGGGCCGGCGTGTAGGTCGCCGAGCCGGCCTTCTGGCCGTCCTCGCCGCAGGACCACTCGATGAACTTCCACGCCGCCCACTGCTTGTCCGGCGAGAGGTCGCCGCGCATGGCGGAGGCGACGTTGACGGTGCGCCACGGCCGCACGGCCGAGGTGCTGGAGGCCTGCGGGAGCCCGGAGACGCTGGAGCCGAGCCAGTTGTCGTCGGGCGCGTCCGGCAGCTTCGGCCACAGGCAGGCCGCCCAGTCCCTGAGCCGGTTGGGTCCGGCGAAGAGCGCGCCGACTCCCCAGGTGCCGATCGAGGCGGCGCCGGCCTTGCCGTTGAAGAACAGGTCGTACGCGTCGGGGAAGGCCGGTGTCGCGAAGGGCGCCTTGTTCCACAGCTCGTCGGCGAGCGTGCGCTTGAGGTAGTCGAGGCCGGCCACGATCGCGTCGTCGGTGAAGCTCGCCTCGCCGGCCTCGGCCGCGGCGACGATGCCCGGCTTGAACTGGCTGGCGAACTGGACGAGGAAGTCGGTGTTGGGCCAGTTGTCCTTGGCACCCCAGGTGGCGCCGACCAGGCCCTGGCCGCGCAGGTCGCGGGAGATCCGCACGAACTCCTCGTGCGAGGTGGGCACCTGGCCGCCGGCCTTGGCAAGGACGGCCCGGTTGACCCAGAGGACGCCACCGATGGAGTACTGCTGGGGCATCGCGACCAGTGGCTGGCCCTGCGGCACGCTGTCCCGGATCTCCTTGACCGAGCCCTCCAGGAACTGGGTCTCCCAGTCCTCGCCGTAGGCCTGCTTGGCCAGGTCTTCGACCGGGGAGAGGAACTGCGCGTACTGCCGGATCATCGAGCCGGTCTGCAGGTGCAGCACGTCGCCGGAGGTGCCGTTGGGCACGGCGGTGCGCAGCGCGGTCTCGTAGTCGGGGAACGGGAACTTTTTGATCTCGAGCTTGACCTCGGGGACGGCGGCCTCGAACGCGGCCTTGAGCTTGCCGGCGGCCGGCTCCTCGGGCCACGCCCAGGACCAGAGCGTGAGCGTCACCGTGCCGCTGGGCTTGACCAGCGAGGGCGCGGAGCGGGGGCGGCGGTGCCGCCGTCGTCGGAGCCGCACGCCGCCAGCAGCGGGGCGGTGGTCAGCGCGCCGGCGCCGAGCACCGAGGCGCGCAGGAGGGTGCGGCGGGAGAAAAGACTGGGAGTGGTCCCGGGGGTCGGGGATATCTGCGTGCCCACTGTCACCTGCCAGGGAGATGTTTCGAGCTTGTTAGCGGACGCTAACGCTGGCTGGAATCGTTTGTCAACGCTTCTGGCAACGTTTCCAGAATCGTTATTTCCTGCGGAAACGCCCTCCCAGCATGATCCGCCGGACGACCGTCATCGATCGATGGCGGCGCCCGTCGGCAGTATGGAGTCGTTTCCAGGACGTGGTTCAGTACATGAGCTGGCCACCGGAGACGTTGAGCGTCGCCCCGGTGACGTACGCGGCGCCGGGGCGCAGCAGGTAGACCACCGCGTCGGCGACCTCCTCCGGCGTGCCCAGCCGCCCCAGCGGCACCTGCGCCACCGAGGCGGCCAGCTGCTCGTCGGAGAGGCCGCCGCGCATCATGGCCGTGTCGATGAAGCCAGGCGCCACGGTGTTGACCCGTACGCCGTCGGCGGCGAGCGTGCGGGCCAGGCCGCGGGTCATGGAGACGACGGCGCCCTTGGCCGCGTTGTAGACCACCGAGCCGCCGAGCCCGCCGGTCCACCAGCCCTGCGAGGAGAGGTTGACGATCGAGCCGCCCCGCCCCTGGCCGGCCAGGTGGAGGCCGACCGCGCGGTTGAGGAAGAAGGTGGCCTTGAGGTTGGTGTCGATCTGCAGGTCCCAGTCTTCCTCGGTGATGTCCTCGAGGCGGTGCCGGCGACGCAGGACCGCCGCCAGGTGGGCCAGCCCGGCGAGCGGGCGCCCGATGGCTCGTACCCCGTCGAGGATTTCTTGGTGCGACCGCAGGTCGCGCAGGTCAGCGGGGATCGCGCGGTGGCCGGCGCCGGGGAGGTCGGCCACCAGGGAGTCGAGCCGGCCCGGGTCGAGGTCGACCGCGAGCACCGCGGCGCCGTCGGCGGCGACCAGCCGCGCGACCGCGGCGCCGATGCCGCCGGTCGCCCCGGTGACCACGACGGACGTGCCGTCGAGCGTGTTCGTCACGGCTGCCACCTCCGGCCCCCGCGGGGCGTCACTTCGACGCGGCTTTGCGCGCCACCTTGCGCGGCGCGGGTGTGGCCCGGCGGACCGGTCCGACGCTGTCGCGCGGTGTGAAATGGGTGTCGATGACGACGGTGCGCGGCTCGGCGCCCTTGAGCATGTCGAGCATCAGCCGGGCGGCGGCGGTGCCCATCTCCCCGGAGTCGCGGGAGACGGAGGCGAGGTCGGGCGCGAGCACGTCGAACATCGGCCACTCGTCGAGCGTCACCAGCGCCACGTCGGTGCCGATCGCCCGCCGCAGCTGCCGCAGGCCCTGCAGCGCGCCGGCCGCCGAGGCGATGCCGCCGGTGATCAGCGCGGTGGGCTCGTCGCGGCGGGAGAAGAGCCGGATGACCTCGGCCTTGGCGAAGTCGGCGTCGAAGCTGCCCAGAGCCAGCAGGCTCCGGTCGACCGGCACGCCGGCGGCCGCGAAGGCCGCTTCGTAGCCGCGCAGCCGCTCCCGCGAGGAGCGCACGGTGAGCGCGCCACTGACCAGGCCGATCCGCTGGTGGCCGCGGGCCAGCAGCTCGCCGGTGGCGCGGTACACGCCGGAGTAGTGGTCGCAGAGCACCGCCGCGGCGCCCAGGCCGGCGACCTCGCGGTCGAGCAGCACCACCGGCCCGTTGATCGCGGTGAGCGCGGCGCGGGTGCTCTCCGCCTCCTCCGAGACCAGCGAGACGATCACCCCGTCGACCCGCCGGCGGCGCAGCAGCGCCAGGTTGCGGGCCTCGACGTCGAGGTGCCCGTCCGAGCTGGTGATCAGCATCGAGAAGCCGGAGCGGCGCAGCTCCTGCTCGGCGGCGCGGGCGATGTTGGCGAACAGCGGGTTGGAGATGTCGCGCAGCACGAACCCGATCGTCTTGGTCGAGCCGCTGCGCAGCGACTGGGCCAGCAGGTCGGGCTCGTAGCCGAGCTCGGCGACCGCCGCCTCCACCTTGGCGCGCATGGCCGGCGACACGTCCGGGTGCCCGGTGAGCACCCGGGAGACGCTCGACAGCGCCACACCCGCCTGGACGGCCACGTCGCGGATCGTCGCTCCGCTGCCGTCCGAGTCGGACCTTGCCATCGACGTCCTCCCGCTCCAGTGGGTCCCGCTCGTCACGGGCAGTAAACCAGGTCATCCGTCGGCCCGGTGCCGGCGGATGAAGTCCTCGTCGAGCTCCCACCCGAAACCGGGGGCCTGTGGCAGGGGCAGCTCGCCGTTGACCAGTGCCGGCCGGTTGGCCAGCAACGTCCAGAAGATCGGGTCGCGGGTGGGCGAGAACGCCTCCACGAACGTGCCGTTGGGCACCGAGGCGAGCAGGTGCGAGGCGACCTGGCCCTCCTCGTGGTGGCCGAGCTCCACGTCGAAGGCCAGGGCGAGCGCGGCCACACGCCGCCACTCGGTGGGGCCGCCGCCCCAGGAGGCGTCGTAGTTGCAGACGTCGACCGCGCCGTTGACGAAGATCTCCCGCATGCCCACCCGGGAGATCTCGCTCTGGCCGGCGGCCACGTTGACGTTGCCGCGGGAGCGCACGTCGCGCAGGCCGCGCCAGTCGGCGTGCCACCGGGTGGGCTCCTCGAACCAGCGCAGCCGCACGTCGTCGCCGAGCAGGCGGAGGAACTCCAGGGCCTCACTCACCGTGTACCCCTGGTTGGCGTCGACGACGAACAGGAAGTCGTCCCCGACGATCTTGCGGGCCTGGCGGAGGCGATCGGCATCCTCCGCCGGTGGCTTCGCGCCGATCTTGAACTTCATGCCGACCATGCCGTGCTCGGCCTTGAAGAACTCCAGCTCCTTTTCCAGGTCGGCGGCGCTGGAACCGTAGTAGCCGCCGATCCCGATCATGGGGATGCGGTCGCGGAAGCCGCCCCACAGGCGCCACAGCGGCTGGCCCGCGTACTTGCCGACCGCATCCCAGACCGCGCTGTCGACGCAGGCGATCGCCTGCATGGGGATCGCGCGGTCGCGCAGCTGGTCGAGGGTGACCGGGAGCATCGCCTGCCACACCTTCTCGACCTGCAGCACGTCGAGCCCGACCACCCGCTGGGCGATCTCGTTGTGGATGACGCCGAGCACCTCGTGCTGCTCCTCGTCGGTGTCGGCGTTGTAGGCCTCGCCGACGACGCCGTCCGAGGTGCGGATGCGCGTGATGATCGTGCAGCGGTTGCGCATCGAGTAGTAGCTGCCCTTGTAGTGGTGGCGTAACGGAACCCGCAGCGGGATCGTCTCGATCGCCTCGATCGTCGGCATGCACTTCTCCTGGGGCAGCGTGTTCGGTATCGTTCCTGGAAACGCTACCGGTAACGTCATTCAGAGGTCAACGTGTCTCTTCCCTTGTCGGACGTCAGGATCGTGGCCGTCGAGCAGTACGGCGCCGGTCCCTACGGCTCCATGCACCTGGCCGACCTCGGCGCGGACGTCATCAAGATCGAGCAGCCGCCGGTGGGGGACGTGGGCCGCTACGTCCCGCCGTACCGCGAGGGGACGGACAGCCTCTTCTTCGAGTCGCTCAACCGCAACAAGCGCAGCGTCGGACTCGACATCGCCCACCCGCTCGGCCGCGGCGTGCTGGAGGACCTTGTCGCGCGCAGCGACGCGGTCTTCTACAACCTGCGCGGCGACGTGCCGGCCAAGCTCGGCCTGCGCTACGCCGACCTCAAGGGCGTCAACCCGCGGGTGGTCTGCTGCTCCCTGTCCGGGTACGGCACGACCGGGCCGCGCGCCGCCGAGCCCGGGTTCGACTACATGGTGCAGGGACTGGCCGGCTGGATGAGCGTCACCGGCGAGCCGGACGGCCCGCCGACCAAGACCGGCATGTCCGCCGTCGACTTCGCCACCGGCCTGGCCGCCGCGCTCTCGCTGATGATCGGGGTGCACGCGGCCCGCCGCGACGGCGTGGGCGGCGACGCCGACGTGGCGCTGCTGGACACCGCAGTGTCGATGCTCAACTACCTCGCCACCTGGACGCTCACCCGCGGCCACGCGCCGGCCCGCATCCCGCGCTCCGGGCACCCGACGATCGTCCCGTTCGGCAACTTCCCCACCGCCGACGGCTGGATCGTGGCCGGCGGCAGCAAGGAGAAGTTCTGGACCCGGATGACGGCTGCCATGCAGCGCCCGGATCTGGCGGCGGACGCGCGCTTCGCCACGTTCGACGACCGGCTGCGCCACCGGGACGAGATCATCGCCATCCTCGACGGCGAGTTCACCCGGCGTACGACGGCTGAGTGGCTGGCCCTGCTGACCCGCCACGGCGTGCCCTGCGCGCCGGTCAACGACGTGGCCGCCGCCCTCGCCGACGCCCAGGTGGTCGCCCGCGACCTTGTCTTCCGCACCCCGCACCCGACGCTCGGCGAGGTCGGGCAGGTCGCCTCGCCGGTTCGCTTCGGCAGCACTCCCCCGCGCCGCGACCGCGGCCCGACCCTGGGCGAACACACCCGCGAGGTCCTTGTGGATCTTCTCGGCTACACCGACGATCACATCGCCGACCTCGTGCGCGCCGGCGCCATCCCCACCGGAGGTCAACCATGAGCAAGCTGCGGCTCTCCGTCATCGGCGCCGGCTCCTGGGCCGTCTCGTCCCACCTGCCCGAGCTGGCCAAGCGCCGCGACGACGTGGACTTCCACGGCGTCTGCCGGCTGGGCGGCGACATGCTGGCCCGGATCCGCGACGACTGGGGCTTCGCGTACGCCAGCGAGGACTACCGCGAGGTGCTCGCGCAGGGCGCCGACATCGTGCTCGTCGGCAGCCCGGCCGCGCTGCACCACGAGCACGCCAAGGCGGCGCTCGAGGCTGGCGCGCACGTGCTGGTGGAGAAGCCCTTCACCGCCACCAGCGCGCAGGCCTGGGACCTCGTCGACATTGCCGCCCGCACCGGGCGCCACCTGCTCATCGCGTACGGGTACAACTACCGGCCCATGATGCGCGCCGCCCGGGAGCACCTCGCCGGCCTCGGCGGCATCGGTCCGGTGGAGTCGCTGATGGTGCACATGGCCTCCGGGACGCGCGAGCTGCTGTCCGGCTCCGGCGCCTACGCCCGCGCCTCCGACCTCTCCGCGCCCGACATGGCCACCTGGGTGGATCCGGCGCTGTCCGGCGGCGGGTACGGGCAGGCTCAGCTCACGCACGCGCTCGGCCTGGCGCTGTGGCTGCACGAGGTCGACGTCACGGCGGTCGGGGCCGTGGTGGCGAGCCCGCTGGGCGGCACGGTGGAGCAGCACGACGCGGCGGTGCTCCACTTGGCCGGCGGGGGCATCGGCACGCTCAGCGGCGCGTCGGCCCACCAGAAGGCGATGGGCTACCGCGACCAGCTGCAGGTCCGCATGGTCGGCCGGGACGGGCAGTTTCAGCTCGACGTGGAGAACGACCGCCTGCGCGCCTACCGCGAGGGCACCGGTGACGCCGACCTGGCCTTCCCCGAGGGCAGCGGGCGCTACGAGTGTGACGGGCCGCCGCACACGCTCGTGGACCTGGCGTTGGGGCGGGCGGCGGAGAACTGCTCACCGGGCGAGCTGGGCGCGCGCACGGTCGCGGTGCTGGAGGCGCTCTACGCCAGCGCGGCGGGCGGCGGCACGGTCGCGGTGGCGCCCCGGCCCTGAGCCTCCTTCGAGTCAGGTGCCGGCCGCTACCGCCGCGCCGAGGCGGAGTGGTCTCAAATGGGCGCCGGTGGACCGGTGGTGTAGGTGTGGCCGAGCCGGGTGCGCCACACGAAGGTGCCCGGCGTCGGCTGGGTCACGCAGACCCCGTCGCTGTGCTTGTAGCCGTGGCAGTGTCTACACAGGACACCCAGGTTGGCCGGCGTGGTCGGGCCGCCGTCCTCCCACGCTCGCGTGTGGTCCAGGTCGCACCTGTGCGCGGGTGTCCGGCAGCCCGGCGTGCGGCACGTCCTGTCCCTGGCCCTCACGAACGCGGCCTCACCTGCCGGCGGCCGCCGCCGCAGCCTGCCGTGGGCCACCACGGCACCGGCCTCGCCGCCGGTGACGCTGAACCGCCACGCACCGTCGCGCTCACCATCCGCGACCTTCCGCGCGACCTCGGCGAGCACCGGCCCCCAGCCCTTGATGGCGCCCGGCTGCTCCGACAGGCCCATCAGGGTGGCCAGCGGGACGACGAGCTCCACGCCGCCGCGGCGCGGGGTTTCGGCGGTGGGGTGCTCGCCGTTGAGGATGTCCAGGAAGAGGTCGGCGCGCAGCGCGTCCATCGACCGCGCGTCCCCGGCGCGCTTGGCGGCGCGGGCCAGCGCGTCGATGCGGGCGGCGGCGGTGGCGGCGCGATCGGGCGGCAGGTGGTATCCGGCGAGTGTGGCGGTGCCGGTCGGGTCGAGGCCGTGCTCGACGCGGCGCATCGCCAGCGCCTGCTGCTGCCGGCGGGCGGCCGCGTCGGGATCGGCGGAGATGACCAGCTTGCGGAGCCGGATCCGCAGCTGCCCCGTGGTCAGGCCACCGGCGACCGGCAGGACGTGGCCGACGATCTCCTGGGCGACCGGCGGTGGCAGGGCCGCAGTCTCCTCGTCCAGGACACGCGCCTTGGGCAGGTCGATCCGGCCGGACCGCAGTGCCTCGCCGACCGCCGGAAGGCGCTCGGTCAACTCGTAGGCGAGGCCCAGCAAGGTGTCGGCCGCCCGGCGGGTGATGGCCAGCGCCAGCCGGATCTCGTCCGACGCATACTCAGCGGGGCGCTCCGTGCGCTCGGGCGGGCTGGCCTCGTCGCCGGGCGGGCAGTAGGCGGTCTCCCGCACGGACGCGAGCAGCTCGGCCTGGTAGTGGGCGACCTGCCGGCTGGTGGCCTTGACCACCTCCACCAGCTCGTAACCATTCAGCGCGGAGCGGTCGATGCGGGCGAGGACCGCGGCCAGGTCGGCGCCGGCCGGCACCCGCGCCAGCTCGCCGATCACCACACCCAGGTCGAACACGTGTCCGATGCTAGCCGCCCCGCCCCCTCCCCACAGCCTCCACAATGGACTCAAGCGGAGCGCTGCCCTCGATCGCCGCCGCAGCGAGGGTCCACAGCGTCAGCACGTCGAGGCCTCCCATCGCTGACCACTTGCGTTCGGCCAGGGGCACCGTGTCCTGGTCCGGGCCGCCGGGGGCGTGCGTGACCTCGACCGCCTCCTCCGGACGGCCTGCGGGCCAGAGGCGCACCGACTGGATCGGGCGGCCCTCGTCGGCGTGTATCCGCACGTCAAGTGGCGGGCGCTCGGCCACGAGGTGGAACGGGTCGCTGGACACCCACGCACGGGCGACGGTCGCCGCCAAATCCCACCACAACGTGGTATCGCTCGACGCCGCCGCAGGCGCCACCGACGCCTCAAGCGCGTCCACTGTGGAGACGCGCGCGCGGAGGGCGAGCACCGCCGCCACCGCGCTCTGGGCGAAGCCGTTCACCGGGTACGGGCGGATGGCGGTCTGCCCCAGCGCACCTGCCGCGGCCGGTGGCGGGCCGGCCGCGCCGAGCAGTGCGCCGACGCCGGCCGGGCCGTCCAGCACACCCGCGGGCGGGCGCATGCCCCAGGCGGCGGCGCGGGCCGCTTCCAGGCCGGTCAGGGCGGCGGCGGCGCGGTGCCAGGCGGCGGCCGGGGAGCGTTCGCGCATGGTCTGGCCGATCCCGCCGGCGGTGGTGAGGGCGAGGCCGACGGCGGCGGCGATCGCGTCCGGGTCACGCGCACCGGCGAGCATGACGGCGGCGGCCGCGGCGGCGCCCGCCGCTCCAGCGGTGGCGGTGGCGTGCCACCGGGCGGCGTAGGCGTCGCCGAGCCAGGTCGCGGTGACGGCCGCGGCCTCGTAGCCCGCGGCGGCGGCCTCCACCACAGGTCCGTCCGCCGTGACGGGAGCGGCGAGGATGGCGGGCCACACCACCGAGCCGGGGTGGATGCGGGCGGGCCAGAAGATGTCGTCGCGGTCGCCGGCGTGTGCGCGCACCGCCAGCGCGGCGGCCGGCGCGAGCGGCGGGGCGTCCGTCGCCGCCACGCACGCGAGGTGGTCGGCGAGCAGCAGGCGGGCACGGTCGCGGTCGACGGGGGCGGCGGCCGCGTGCCCGGCGATGGCGGCGAGCGTGCTCATGCCCGGTAGCGGTCCACGACGCTCTCGTCGACCGTGATGCCCAGCCCGGGCCGTGCCACCGGCGGCAGCATCCAGCCGTCGACGTGCGCGAAGGGCTCGGCGACGAGGTCGTGCTGCATCGGGTTGGGCAGCGGCTTGAGCTCGAAGACCTTGCAGGCCGGCGTGCTGAACGAGATGGCGAGGCTCGCCGCCGTTACGATCGCCGAGGACCAGGCGTGTGCGTTGGCCTGCCGGCGGTAGAACTCCACCCGGTCGACGACCTTCTTGAACCCGGTGATGCCCTCGGCCCGCGCGGGGTCGACGCCGAGCACGTCGCAGGTGCCGGTCGCGAGCACGCGTTCGAAGCCGTCGAGGGTCCATTCCTTCTCGCCGTACGCGATGGAGGTCTGGGTCTTGGCCCGCAGCGTCGCGTAACCTTCCGGATCCCACGCGCCGAGCGGCTCCTCGATCCACTCGATGCGGTGGTCCTCGAAGGCGCGGACCCGGCGCACCGCGGTGGCCACGTCCCACTTGATGGCGATGCCGAGGTCGATCATCAGGGCGCGGTCGGGGCCGATCGCCTCGCGCATGGCCCGCACGTACTCGACGTCGCGGTCGTGCTCGTAGCCCAGTCGCGCGTTGCCGCGCTTGCCGAAGCCGACCTTCACGCCCTGCAGGCCGGTGGAGAGCCAGCCGGCCGCCTCCTCCGCCATCTCCGGGATCGACTCGCGGTGGGCGTGCGCGGAGGCGATGGCCGGCAGCCGCTCGTGCACCGGGCCGCCGAGCAGGTCGAGCACGCTGCGCCCGAGTGCCTGCCCCTTGAGGTCCCACAGCGCGATGTCGAGGGCGGCGATGGCGTAGGAGGCGAGGCCTCCGCCGTAGCCGTACCACCAGGCGCGGTCCTTCAGGACCCGCCAGATCGCCTCGGTGTGCACCGGGTCGCGGCCGACGACCGCCTCGGCCATCCCCTCGATGAGGCGGGCGACCGCGTGGTTGGCGTCCGGAAACTGGGTGATGGCCTCGCCCCAGCCGACCGCCCCCTCGTCGGTGGTCACCTTGACCAGGCACAGGTACCGGGTCGCGCCGAAGTCGTTGGGCTCCGGGTAGGCGACCGGGATCGGTTCGACGGCGGCGACTTTCACGGCGCCAGCCGGTAGAGGTCGAGCGCGTTGCCGGACAGCACGGCCCGCTGCTCGTCCTCCGACAGCGTGGACACGTATTCCCGGTAACAGTCCATGATGGAGTCGTAGGAGCTGAAGAGGCGGTCCACCGGCCAGTTCGAACCCACCACGCACCGTTGCGGTCCGAAGCTGTCCACGCAGTGCTCGGCCCACGGCCGCAGCGACTCGCGGCTGAAGAGCGGGTCGGTCATCGCCAGCCCGGAGATCTTGCAGGTCACGTTGGGGTGTTTGGCGAGCTCGGTGATCGCGGCGCGCCACGCGGCGAAGTAGTCCGGGTCGCGGCGCCGCGGGTAGCCGAAGTGTTCCAGCACGACGCGCAGGTCCGGGTGGCGGGCGGCGAGCGCGCCGGCGGCGGCCATGTTGGGGTACTCGCAGTCGAGGTCGAACACGAGGTCGTGGGCGGCCAGGAAGCGCAGCGACCGCTCGTACGCGGCGGGCAGCTCGCCGGCGGCCAGGGCCGGTTCGGCGGCGAAGTCGCGTACGCCCTTGAAGAGCGGTGACTCCAGGTGCCGTTCGAGCTGTGCCTGCGCGCCGTCGAGCCCGAGGTCGGCGTGGCCGACGATCGCGGCGGGGATGCCGTCGTACTGTGCCGCCATCTCGGTCAGCCACACCGTCTCGGTGACCGGGTCGGGTGAGCCGATCGCCGCCTGCACGTGCACGAAGTGGGTGACGCCGGCGAACCGCGCCTCGGCCCACACGTGGCGGGCGTCGAACGCCTCGCTCTTGATGCCGTCGATGTCGCCGAGGATGGGGTGTACCGCCTCCGGCGCCAGCCAGTCCCAGCGCAGCTCCGGATGCTTGTGGTTCCAGAAGTGCACGTGGGTGTCGACAATGGACAGCACGGCGCTACCTCCTCCTCAGCCCGCCTGGATGACGGCGATCGGCTGCCCGGTGCGCACCTCGTCGTCCTCCTTGACCAGATGTTCCCGCACCACGCCCGCCACCGGGGACGGAACCTCGACAACGGCCTTGTCGGTCTCCACCTTCACGAGCGGGTCGCCGGCCGCCACGGTGGCGCCGACGGCGACCTCCCACTCGATGATCACGACCTCGTCGACGGTCTCGGCCACCCGGGGCAGCTTGACGGTCACCTTCATGCCGCGGCCCACACGTTGCGGAACATGGCCGCCGGCTCGGGGTCGGGCAGCGCGGCCACCGCGTCCGCGACGGCGTCGAGGTCCTCGCCGACCGCCTTCTCCAGCGCGGTCAAGTCGTCCTCGGAGGCGGCGCCGGCGGCCAGCAGCTCGGCCCTGGCCAGCGTGAGCGGGTCGCGCTCGCGCCACCTTTCGAGCTCACCCGCCGGCCGGTAGGTGGCCTGGTCGGCGCGGGAGTGCCCGGCGAAGCGGTAGGTCTTGGCCTCCACCAGCGTCGGCCCTTCGCCGGCCCGGGCCCGCGCGACCGCTTCGGCCAGCACCGCCCGCGTCGCGGTGACGTCCATGCCGTCGACCGGCACGCCGGGGATGTCGTACGAGCCGGCCCGGCGGTGCAGGTCGCTGAGCGGGGTGGTGAGGTCGATCCGGCTGTACTCGGCGTAGACGTTGTTGTCGCAGACGAAGACGACCGGCAGCTTCCAGACGGCGGCGAGGTTGAGCGCCTCGTGGAAGGCGCCGATGTTGGCCGCGCCGTCGCCGAAGACGCAGACCGCGACGTGGTCCTCACCGCGGGTCTGGTACGCCAGGGCGGCACCGGCGGCCACCGGCAGGCCGGCACCGACGATCGCGAACGTGGGCAGCAGGCCGACGTCCGGGTCCGACAGGTGCATCGAGCCGCCGACGCCGCCGGTACACCCGTCGGCCTTGCCCATGATCTCGGCGAGCACGGAGTGGACGGTCATGCCGAGCGCGAGCGCGATGCCGTGCCCCCGGTAGGTCGCGCTGACCGTGTCGGTGGGGCGCAGCTCCAGCGCCAGGCTGACGTCGAGCGCCTCCTGGCCGGCGCACAGGTGGGTGGTGCCGTGGATGGCGCCGCGGGCGAACAAATCGTTGACCCGGTCCTCGAAGCGGCGGATCTCGTACATCCGCTCGTAGCGCGCGACCGGGTCGGCCAGCGCCGCACGCCGCCGCTCCGGGTCGTTCGACCTCACCAGGGTCATGCCGCCACTCCCTCACGCCGCCACCACGGATCCGGCACCTCGCCGGTGTCCAGGTACGTCTTCAGCTGGTATTCGACCTCGTCGACGGACGGGCTGAAGCGCGCCTCCAGCCCCCGGTTGTAGGGCACCGGCACGTCCGGCGCGGTGATCCGGAACGGCGGTGCCTGCAGCGCCCGGAACGCCGCCGCGGTCACCGCCGACACGACCTCGCTGCCCCAGCCGCCGCTGGACGGCGACTCCTCGACCACGACGAGCCGGCCGGTCCTGGCCACCGAGGCGAGCACCGTGTCGCGGTCCCAGGGCACGAGTGTGGACAGGTCGATCACCTCGACGCCGGTGCCGAGCCGCTCGGCCGCGCTCACCGCGGCGCGCACGGTCTGCCCGAGCGCGACGACGGTGACCGCGTCGCCCTCGCGGACGACCCGGGCGGTGCCGAGCGGGACGATCCCCTCCTCGCCGGTGACGCACTCGCCGCGCTCGGCGTAGAGCGCGCGGGGCTCCAGGATCGCGACCGGGTCGGGGTCGCGGATGGCGGCGCGGAGCAGCCCGTACGCCGTCTGCGCGTCGCTGGGCACGGCGACCTTGAGGCCGGGCGTGGCGGTGAGCCAGTTTTCCAGCGTCTGGCTGTGCTGGGTGCCGAAGCCGAGGCCGGAGCCGATGCTGGCGCGCACGACAAGCGGCACGCTGACCCGGCCGTTGCTGAGGTAGCGGAACTTGGCCGCCTCGGTGACCAGCTGGTCGAGCGCGACGCCGAGGAACTCCATGAACATGATCTCGACGACCGGCCGCATGCCCACCGCGGCGGCGCCGACCGCGGCGCCGACGAAGCCCATCTCCGAGATCGGGGTGTCCCGCACCCGCAGCGGCCCGAACTCGGCCAGCAGTCCTTCGGAGGTCTTGAACGGGCCCTCGGCGGCCGCCACGTCCTCCCCGAACAGCAGCACCGAACCGTCCTCGCGCATCGCGTCGGCCAACGCCGCCGCAATCGCCTGCCGCACCCGCATCCGCGCCATCCGACCTACCCCTCCGGCCTGCATCTTCTCGGGCTGGAAACGATTCTAATCCTGACCCGATCATGACCGTGCGGTCAAGTGGTCGAGCGGACCCGAACGCGGTCGCGACCGTCGGGTCAGGCCTGACCAGGCGAATCGCCGGCAACGTTTCCAGGAACGAACTCGCTGCGCGCCGTGATCTGCCCGCCCGCGTCCAGGACCTGCGCGCCGTCCGGCCCGGGCAACACCGTCAGCGTCTGGGTGCCCACCATCGGCGCGACCAGCCGGAAGGCGAAGGTCCGCCCGACCAGGCCGTCACCGTGCCGCCGGGCGAACTCGGCCATCATCAGCGCCTGCAGCGGACCGTGCACCACCAGGCCGGCGTACCCCTCCGCGCGCGCCCAGCCCAGGTCGTAGTGGATGCGGTGCGCGTTGTAGGTCAGCGCCGAGAAGCGGAACAAGAACGCCTCGTCGACGGCCAGGCGCAGCCGCGGACCCACCGGTGGCTCGGACGCGGGCGCGCCGGCGGTCGGCGAGGACGCGTCCGCCGCGCGGTACACCAGGTCGCTCTCCTCCACGATCGCGACGTGACCGTCCTGGCTGATCTCGCCGCGCAGCGTCAGAAACGTCAGCGGGCCGCTGCGCCCCACCTTCTCGCTGGTCCGCGTCACCCAGCTGCGCCGCGTCGCGCGCCGCCCGATCCGCAGCGGCCGCGCGGTGGTCACCCGGCCGCCGGCGAACATCCGCTTGAGTCCGGGGCCGGGCGGCGCCGGTACACCGGACGTGGGGTGGCCGTCCGGACCGAGGTCCGCGGTGCGGCGGCGCTCCAGCAGGTACACCCAGTGCCACATCGGCGGCAGCACGTCGCCGGGGATCTCGACGTCCAGGAGGTTGGCGAGGGCTTCCGCGGGCTCGGGGGCGATGACCTCTTCCCGTACCACCCCACCTGCCGGTGGCTGCACTGTCATGATCGAAATGGAACCACGCGTCGCGCCGGGCCACCAGGTTTCGGGGTTGCATCCGGTACCCAGGTACAGCCATACGGTCGGACGCATGACGGATTTCCAGGTACCGGACGCGTGCACGTTGCCGACGGTGGAGCGGCCGCTGCGGCTGGCCGAGTTCGACGACCTTTTCGCCACCGCGGTCCGCGGCGTCCAGCGGGTGGGCGAGGCGCGGCTGCGGATGGCGATGTCCGGCCCGGCGGGGCTCGGCGAGACGGTACGCGACCTGACCGCGCGGGAGAGCGAGTGCTGCTCGTTCTTCACCTTCACCATCACCCCGGAGCCGGCCACCGGCGATGAGGCGCTGACGTTGGACATCACGGTGCCCGCGGCGTACACCGAGGTGCTCGAGTCGCTCGCGCGGCGCGCGGAGTCCGTGGCGTGGCTGCAGGAGCGCGCCGGCCGGCTCGGCATCCCGGAGGCGGACCTGAGGGAACTGGCCTCGGCGTGGCGCTCCGGCGACTGCCCCGTGGCCCGCGACCGGCTCGAGGAGGCGCTCGCCAGCCGCTCCGCCGCCGTGGAAGGCGAGATCGCCGCCCTCATACGCCGCGCCACCGAGGCCGGCGCCGGCTCGGCCGAGTGGGCGCGGGCGACCGCGGACAGCCTGCCGGTGACCGAGCAGGCCGCCCGCTTGCAGGCCGCCTCCGCCGCGCTGGCCGGTGCCGGGCCGCACGCCGGCCGCTGCGGACCCGGCTGCCCCTGCGGTACCGCCTTGTCCGTGCCCGCCGGCTCGTACCGGATCGCGGAGCCGGCGTCCGACGGGCAGGAGGCGCTCACCTGCGACCTCGTCGCCGACGGCGGCGAGGCCGGTGAGCGGATCGGCGCGTGGCAGCGGGTCCTGGCTCGCGTGCGGGCCCGCGAGCCGCTGCCGGACACCGCGACCGGGCTGGCGCTGCGCTTCCCGCTCGACCTCGATCTGGCCGCGGCGGTGGCCCGGCTGGCCGCCGCCGAGTACCGCTGCTGCTCCTTCGGCTCGTACACGCTCGTCATCGACGGCACCGGCCTCACGCTCGAGGTGCGGATGCCGGAAGGCGCCGCGGACCTGCTCGCGGCCGTGCTCGGCACCCCTGACCGGCCGCGCGCGGAGGCGGCCGCGTGAGCCTGCGGACGCCCGTGCGCCTCGACCGCGAACCGCCGACCCGCAGCAAGGTGACCGGCGCGCTGGCCGCCCTCGCCTGCGCCGCGTGCTGTGCGCTGCCGCTGCTCATCGCGGCCGGAGTGCTCACCGGGGCCGGCGCGGCGATCCTGCGGAAGACGCTGGTCGCCGCGGCCGCCGCGCTCGCCGCCGCCGCGCTGGGCATGTGGTGGCTGCACCGCCGCCGCACCCCCGGCCGCGCGGCCGCGCACGCCGGATGCGGCACTGCGGGCTGCGACTGCTGAGACGATACATCTTCCGCTGAATACAGCATTCGCTGTATCGTCTTCGCCGTGGAGACGATGCCGTGGAGACGTTGACGCACGGACAGGTGCTGGCCCGCTTCGGGCACGCGCTGTCCGACCCGGTCCGGGCGCGGCTGCTGCTCGCGCTGCGGGACGCGCCCGGATACCCGGCCGACCTGGCCGACCTGCTCGGCACCAGCCGGCAAAACCTCTCCAACCACCTGGCCTGCCTGCGCGGCTGCGGCCTCGTGGTGGCCACCCCGGAAGGCCGGCGCACGCGGTACGCACTGGCCGACCCGCGGCTCGCGCACGCGCTCGGCGACCTGCTGGGCCTGGTGCTTGCCGTCGACCCGGCCGCCTGCCCGTCGGCGGACACGGACGGCTGCTGCTGATGGCCGGCAAGCCGCTGCCGCTGGTGGCCGCCGCCGCCCCGCCGTCCGCCCGGCAGCGCGTGCTGGCCCGGCGGGTGCGGCTGCTGGTCGCCGCCACCATCGCCTACAACTCGGTGGAGGCCGCCGTCGCCATCACCGCCGGCAGCCTCGCCTCGTCCACCGCACTGGTCGGGTTCGGTCTCGACTCGGTCATCGAGGTCTCGTCCGCCGCCGCGGTGGCGTGGCAGTTCACCGCGGCCGACCACCGCCGCCGCGAGCGGACCGCGCTGCGGGTCATCGCGTTCTCGTTCTTCGCCCTGGCCGCCTACGTCACCGTCGAGTCCGTGCGCGCGCTGGCCGGCGGCGAGCGGGCCGAGCACTCGACCGTCGGCATCGGCCTGGCCGCGGTGTCGCTCGCCGTGATGCCGGTGCTGTCGGCCGCGCAGCGCCGCGCGGGCCGCGAGCTGGGCTCGGCGTCCGCGGTCGCCGACTCGCGGCAGACGCTGCTGTGCACGTACCTGTCCGCCGTCCTGCTGGCCGGGCTGGTGCTGAACTCGCTGTTCGGCTGGTGGTGGGCCGACCCGGCCGCCGCGCTCGTCATCGCCGCCGTCGCGGTCAAGGAGGGCCGGGACGCCTGGCGCGGGATCGCGTGCTGTCCACAGTGCACACCCGCGGTGCGGGCGTGATGGCCGGGCTCGGCGAGCGCACGAGCCTGGTGACCGGGGGTCCGTTCGCGCTGGCCCGTAACCCGACCTTCACGGCGATGGCCGCGACGAGCCTCGGCCTGACCGCGATGGCGCCGAACCCGATCGCGCTGGCGGCGACCGCCGTGCTGGTGGCGGCGGTCGAGATGCAGGTACGCATGGTCGAGGAGCCGTACCTGTCGCGGGTCCACGGCGCGGTCTACCGGGCGTACGCGGCACGGGTCGGCCGCTTCCGGCCCGGCGTCGGCCGGCTCTCCTGACCGCAACTCTGGTCAGGGCCGCCGGCGGCCGACGGCGAGGAAGCGGTGCGGCGCGTCGTCGTAGACGCTCAGCCGCCACCCGGTCCGCTCCATGGCCGCGCGCAGCGGCCCCTCGCCGAGCGGGTCGTCGGGACGCACGGCGTGGCCGTGGCGGGCGGCGAGCGCGGCGCGGCCGGAGGGGTGGAAGAGCACGAGCCGGCCGTCCGGGCGGGTGATCCGGGCGAGCTCGGTGAGGCCGGTCGCGGGGTCGCTCAGGTGGGTGATCAGCCCGGCGGCGAGGACCGCGTCGACGCGGGCGGCGCCGACCGGCAGGCGGTGGGCGTCGCCGAGGAGCAGGACCGCGCCCGCCACCTCCGCCCGGGGGCGGGCGACGGCCAGCATCTGCGGGGTCAGGTCCAGGCCGATGACGGTACCGGTGGGGCCGACCGCCTCGCGCAGGGCCGGCAGCGCCCGGCCGGTGCCACAGCCGGCGTCGACGACCACGCCGCCCGGCGGGATGCCGGCATCGGCGACGGCCGCCGCGTACGCCGGCAGGTCGTCACCGAACTTCGTGTCCCAGGTGTGCGCGCGGGCGGCGAAGAACGCCCTGGACTCCGTCACGTACCAGTGGCCGTGGCGGGCCAGCCGGGCGGTGAGGTGCCGGATCACCGGCCAGCCGGGGTCGTACATGTCGACCACGATGTCGGCGTCCTGGTGCCGCTCGGCGGGCCGGCCCCCGCCGGCGACAGGCGTGCGCAGCCAGATCACCACGTCCCACCGCCCGGCCGGCGGGCGCTCGCGCCACCCCGGACCATCGGCGAGCGCGATCCCGCCGGAGGGCCGGCCGTTGTCCGGGGTGAGGCGGGCACAGGCGCGTCCCGCGGCGCGCAGCGTCTCCGCCAGCCGGTCGGCGACCATCCGGGTGTGCGCGCCACCGTCGACGACGACCGACGGGGCGCCGTCCGGGATCGCGGCGGCGAGGTGGGCCAGCACCTCCGACCAGCGGCGTGCCTGCTCGTCGGTCAGCTGCGGTCGAGCGGCCATCTCACCATCATGCAGTTGCGGCGCCAACGAGTCCAGCACCCTGGACGATGCGAACCAAACTGGCCTGTTTGCATGGCATGTGCTGGGGGCTAGGCTGCTCGGTGTGACGGTGTTTCGGATTGGTGAGGCCGCCGAGCTGCTCGGGGTCAGCGCGGACACGGTGCGCCGGTGGGTCGACGCGGGCCGGCTCGCCGCGGGCCGGGACGAGCACGGGCACCGGGTCATCGCCGGCGCCGACCTCGCCGGCTTCGTGCGGTCGCAGGCGGTCGACGGGGAGGAGCGCTCGGAGGAGTCCTCCGCGCGCAACCGGCTGCGCGGCATCGTCACCGCCGTCGTCAAGGACACCGTGATGGCGCAGGTGGACATCCAGGCCGGGCCGTTCCGGGTGGTGTCGCTGATGAGCCGCGAGGCGGTGGACGCGCTCGACCTCGAGGTCGGTTCGGTGGCCGTGGCGGTGATCAAGTCGACGACGGTGGTGGTGGAGCGGTCCGCACCCGCCGGCGGCAGAGGGAGGGCCAGCGCGTGAGCACAGGTGGCATCCGCGCCGGGCTGGCCGCGTTGGCCACGGTCGGGTTGCTGGCGGTGGCCGGCTGCGGTGCCGGCGACGAGCCGGCGGCGGGGGCGGACAGCTCGGCGGTGACCGGCGAGGTGACGGTGTTCGCGGCGGCGTCGCTGACCGAGTCGTTCACCCGGATCGGCGCGGACTTCGAGGCTGTCAACCCGGGCACGAAGGTCACGTTCAGCTTCGCCGGCAGCTCCCAGCTGGCCACGCAGATCAACCAAGGGGCCCCGGCGGACGTCTTCGCCGCCGCGTCGCCCACCACGATGAAGACGGTCACCGACGCGGGCAACGGCGGCGGCACGCCGGTCACCTTCGTGAGAAACCAGCTCGTCATCGCCGTGCCCAAGGCAAACCCCAAAGGGGTCACCGGCCTCGCCGACCTCACCGGGCCGGACGTGAAGGTCGCGCTCTGCGCCGAGCAGGTGCCGTGCGGCGCCGCCGCCAGGAAGGCACTCGACGCGGCCGGCGTGCGGCTGACCCCGGTGACGCTGGAGCAGGACGTGAAGGCGGCACTGTCCAAAGTGAAGCTGGGCGAGGTCGACGCCGCGCTGGTGTACCGCACCGACGTCAAGGCCGCGGCGTCCGATGTGGACGGCGTCGAGTTTCCGGAGTCGGCGGGCGCCGTCAACGACTACCCCATCGTGGTGCTGAAGGACGCGCCCCACAAGACCGCCGCGGACGCGTTCGTGGCGTACGTGCGGTCCGGCAAGGGCCAGGCCGTGCTGACCGCGGCCGGGTTCCAGGCACCGTGACGGCGGCGGGCGCGTCCCGGCGGGTCGGTGGGCGGGTGCCGCTGCCGCTCCTGGTACCCGCCGGGCTGGGCCTGCTCTTCCTCGTGCTTCCCTTGGCGGGGCTGCTGATCCGGGCGCCGTGGACCACGCTGCCGCAGCGGCTGACCGAGCCGGGCGTGCTCACCGCGCTGCGGCTGTCGCTGCAGACCGCCACCCTGGCCACGCTGCTGTGCCTCGTCCTCGGCGTGCCGCTCGCGTGGCTGCTGGCCCGCGTCCAGTTTCCCGGCCGCCGGCTGGTGCGGGCCCTCGTCACCGTGCCGCTGGTGCTGCCGCCGGTGGTCGGCGGCGTGGCCCTGCTGCTGGTGTTCGGGCGCCGCGGCATCGTCGGCAGCTGGCTCGACTCGGCGTTCGGCGTCACGCTGCCGTTCAGCACCACCGGCGTCGTGCTGGCCGAGGCGTTCGTCGCGATGCCGTTCCTGGTCATCGCCGTCGAGGGCGCGCTGCGCGGCGCGGACACCCGCTACGAGGAGGCGGCGGCGACGCTCGGCGCCGGCCGGTGGACCACCTTCACCCACGTGACGCTGCCGCTGGTCGCTCCCGGCGTCGCCGCCGGGGCGGTGCTGTGCTGGGCGCGGGCGCTGGGCGAGTTCGGTGCGACCATCACGTTCGCCGGCAACTTCCCCGGCCGGACGCAGACCATGCCCCTGGCCGTGTACCTCGCGCTGGAGACCGACCTGCAGGCCGCGATCGTGCTCAGCCTCATCCTGCTCGCCGTCTCCGTCACGATCCTCGCCAGCCTCCGCGACAAGTGGATCGCGAGCCCATGACCGCCCCCGCGCTGCTGGACGCGCACCTCGTCGTCGACCGCGGCACGTTCCGGCTGGACGTGCGCCTGGCCATCGACAAGGGCGAGGTGGTGGCGCTGCTCGGGCCCAACGGCGCCGGCAAGACCACGGCGCTGCGCGCGCTGGCCGGGCTGCAGCCGCTGACCGACGGGTACATCCGGGTGGACGGGCGTGACCTCGACCGGCCCGACCGTCGCGTGTGGACACCGACCGAGCGGCGGCCGATCGGCGTGGTCTTCCAGGACTACCTGCTCTTCCCGCACCTGTCCGCTGTGGACAACGTCGCGTTCGGGCCGCGCCGCCACGGCGTGCACCGCCACGACGCCCGCGAGCGGGCCGCGCGGTGGCTGGACCGGGTCGGGCTGGCCGAGCACGCCTCCCGCAAGCCGCGGCACCTGTCCGGCGGTCAGGCGCAGCGGGTGGCGCTGGCCCGTGCGCTCGCCGTCGACCCCGCCCTGCTGCTGCTCGACGAGCCCCTGGCCGCGCTGGACGCCCGCACCCGGCTGGACACCCGGGCGGAGCTGCACCGCCACCTCGCCGAGCACCCGGGCGCCACGCTGCTGGTCACCCACGACCCGCTCGACGCGCTCGTGCTGGCCGACCGGCTGGTCATCGTCGAGCACGGCGTGATCGTGCAGGAAGGCGACGCCGCCACCATCACCGCCCGGCCCCGCACCGACTACGTCGCCCGCCTCGTCGGCCTCAACCTCTACCGCGGCACCGCCGGCGGGCACACCGTCCGGGTCGCCGACGGGTTCGCGCTGTCCACCGCCGACCGGCTCGACGGCGACGCGTTCGTCGCGTTCCCGCCGTCGGCGGTGGCGCTGCACCCGCAGCGGCCCGAGGGCAGCCCGCGCAACGTCTGGCCGGCCACGATCACCGGTATCCAGCGCCACGGTGACAACCTGCGCATCCAGCTCGACGGGCCGATCGTGGTCGCCGCCGACATCACGCCGGCCGCCGCCGCCCACCTGCACCTCGTCCCCGGCCAGCCGGTGTGGGCGGCGGTCAAGGCCGCCGAGACCCGCGCCTACCCGGCGTCCGGGTAGGGGGTTACAGGGGCGGGTAGGCGTTCTGCATGAGCTGCTGGAACTGCGCCGGGAACCAGGCGCCGAACGGCGGCGCGCCGGCCAGCGCCCCGGTGTGGGTGCTGCTGCCCCGCGGCGGCCCGGTGAAGGTCGGGTCGCACATGCGGTCGAACGCGGCCGCGCCGGGAATCGGGATGCTCGCGCCGTCCGACTCGCCCGGCGGCTTGATCCACGCGTAGGCGTGGATGCCCTCGGCGGGTGCGGCGGTGGGCCGCTCCCCCAGGCCGGCGCCGGCCTGGTTGCAGTAGTTGCCCTTGGTCACGCGGCGGTCGATGCGCGACTCGTCGACGAAGACGTTCGGGTCCATCGACGTGGACGGCGCGACCGGCCGGGCCGGGCCGCCCCACCCGTTGCGGGACGTGTCGACCAGGAAGCCGATGCCGGCGGCGAAGCCGGCGAAGGTCACCTCGTCGTTGAACTGGTTCCAGTCCACCCAGCGCGAGTACCGGTACGGATAGACCATCGGGATGAACGGCTCGCGCAGCGCCGAGTAGTTGGCCGTGTTGGTGACGAAGCCGCGCACGGCCGCCGTGGTGCTGCCCGACGCCTGGGCGGCCTGTACCAGCAGGCTCACCGTGGGCGCGAGGTTGTCCTCCCAGCCGATCACGCCGTGGTGCGAGACGTCGAGGTAGTTGAAGACGTTGGGCAGCGCGCCGAGCGCCGCCAGCGCGTACCCGATCCCGTCGACGTAGCCGCGGTTGGCCAGCATCGTGTCGCAGAGCAGGGTCGCGCCGTACCGCCAGCCGGTGCTGGTGACCAGGTTCGGCAGCGAGTCCGGTTCGACGACGGTGACGATGCGCAACCCGGCGTAGGCGGGCCGGGCGAGGATCGCGGCGATCGGGTCGACGAACTCCGCCTTGTACCGCGGCAGGTCGCTCGCGCCCAGCTCGCCGTCCGAGGCCATCCGCCCGCAGTTGCGGCCGGGCAGGTTGTAGAGGACGACCTGGACCACCATCGGCTCGCCGGCCGCCTGCACGACCGCCTGGTCGAGGTGGGCGGCCAGGCCCATCGCGCCGGTGTCGCCGTGGACGGCCGCGATGCTGTCCAGCCAGATCGCGGTCGGCTGGTGCGCGACCCGGTCGCCGCCGGGCTCGGTGAGCGCCTTCGCGCTCCACTCGGGGTTGACGTACACCCGGGCGCCCTCGTACGGGTTGGCGGGCGTCGGCTGGCTCGCGGCGCCGGCGGTGCCGGAGGCGGCGGCGACCGCCAGCAGGGCGGTCGCGGTCGCGATGATGAAGCGCCTCATACCCACAAAGCGTTGCATAGAAGTTTGTCTATAACAACGCGCGCCCGTCATACGCGACCGCGACCCGCTCGCGTCAGGCCTTTCCGGCCTCCTGGCCCGCGGGCGGCTTGAGCACCATCGCGACGGTCATCCAGAAGCCGGCCGAGGCGAGCACCGTCATGAGGGTGGCCAGCGCCTTGTCGTCGTAGTGCTTGGCGACCTCGGCGTACAGGTCGTCGGGCACGCGCTCGCGGCCGCGTTCGGCCGGCTGGAACACGGCCTCGGTCAGCGCCAGCGCCGCCCGCTCGGCCTCGCTGAACCACGGCGCGTCCCACCAGGTCGCGACGGCGGCGATCCGGTCCTCGGGCTCGCCGGCCTTGCGCAGGTCCGTCGAGTGCCGGATCACCTGGTACGTATTGCCCACGATCTGGCCCGCCCGCAGGTAGACCAGGCTGCTGGTGACCGGCGGCACCGAGCCGTTTCCGGTGGCCTTCGCCAGCGCGCCGGCGACCTGGCCGATCTCGGGCAGGTGCGTGTTGATGTCAGGTATGCGCGGTCCCATCGTGCGTCCTCCCGTGAGGTTCGAAGCGGTCTCTCGCTTCCCTGACGGATGCCGGCGGGCAAAGGTCTCACGCACCCGATGGATCGATATCCGTCTCTTTACTCGGTCGTTCGCCGCGGAGTACCTTCCTGCGTATGCGGCACGTGGAGACTCCGGTGCTGGTGGTGGGCGGCAGCCTCGTCGGCCTGTCCACGTCCCTGTTCCTGGCCCACCACGGCGTCGAGCACCTGGTCGTCGAGCGCCATCCCGGCACCGCGATCCACCCCGCGCGGCGTTCCTGATGCAGCGGACGGTGGAGCTGTACCGCGGGGTGGGGCTGCAGGAGGAGGTGGTCGCGGCCGCGGAGCGCGAGTTCGCGCAGAACGGCGCGATCGTGGCGGTCGACTCGCTCGGCGGGCGCGAGCTGCAGTGGTTCTTCGAAAACATCAACGCGGGCGTCGAGCACCTGAGCCCGTCGCCGCGGATCTTCGTGACCCAGATCGGGCTGGAGCCGGTGCTGCGCGCGCGGGCCGCCGAGCTGGGCGGGCAGCTGCGGTACTCCTGCGAGGTCGTCTCGCTGCGGGCCGAGGAGGCCGGCGTCACCGCGGTCGTGCGCGACCGGGGCACCGGCGAGGAGTCCACCGTCCACGCCGCGTACGCGGTGGCCGCCGACGGGGTGCGCGGCGCGGTCCGCGGCCAGCTGGGCATCGGGACGGCCGGGCACGGCACGTTCTCCGACAGCATCACGATCTACTTCCGCGGCGACGTGCGCCCGCTGCTGCGCGGCCGCAACCTCAGCGTCGTCTACGTGGTTGGCCCGCGCCTGCAGGGCTTCTTCAGGTTCTCCTTCGACGGCCGGTCGGGCTTCCTGGTCGTCAACACGGCCGTGGACGGCGACGGGCGGCGCACGACGGCGATCGGGCAGAACGCGACCGAGGCGGACTGCGTCCGGTACGTGCGGGAGGCGCTCGGCGCGCCCGACCTGCCGGTCGAGATCGAGGACGTGCAGCGGTGGAACGCCGCCGCCGAGTGGGCCGAGCGGCTGCGCGCCGGCCGCGTCTTCCTCGCCGGCGACTGCGCCCACGTGATGCCGCCGACGGGTGGCTACGGCGGCAACACCGGCGTGCACGACGCGCACAACCTGGCGTGGAAGCTCGCGTACGTGCTCGACGGGCGGGCCGGCACCGAGTTGCTCGACACGTACGAGGCGGAGCGGCTGCCGGTCGGGCGGCTGACGGTCGAGCAGGCGTACACGCGCTACGTGACCCGGCTGGATCCGGGCTGGGCACCGACGGCCTCGATCCGGTGGTTGACGACGCGCTGATCGACCTCGGGTACCGCTACCGGTCCAGGTCGATCCTGGAGGACGGCCCGGACGACGGCGCGGCGTGGGAGGACCCGCGGGCGCCGAGCGGGCGGCCGGGCGTGCGCTGCCCCCACGTGAGCGTGCGGCGCGCCGGCACCGAGCTGTCCACATTGGACGTCATCTGCCGCGACGCGGTGCTCTTCACCGGCCCGGACGGCGCCGCGTGGGCGCCGGCCGCGGTGGCCGCCGCCGAGCGGCTGGGCGTGCCGCTGGACGTGTGCCGGGTCGGCGACGGCGGCGACGTGGCGGATCCGGGTGGCGGGTTCACCACGGCGTTCGGCCTCGGACCGGGTGGCGCCGCGCTCGTGCGCCCGGACGGCGTGGTCGCGTGGCGGGCCCACGACCCCGTCGCCGACCCCGGGGCCGCGGTCGGCGCCGCCCTGGCACGCACCCTCTGCCGCCCCTGGTAGGGCCCGCTCAGCCGGGCTCGGGGGTGCCGAGCGCCTCCGCCGCCTCGTCCAGGGCGTACTCCCCTTCGGGCAGCGCGTCGAGTCGGGTGCGCAGGTCGGCGGGAAGGTCCGCGGCGAGGGCGTGCCGCAGGATGTCGTCGCGGGTCGCCCGTTCCTGCGCGGCGTACACGCCGTCCAGCAGCCGCGCCAGCGAGCGGTCGCCCGTTTCGTCCGTCATGATCTGCGGCCTACCCCCGCCGGTCCGGCCCAAACGCACGACGGCGCGGTGGTCACCAAGGGCCGTCGGTGACCACCGCGCCCAGCCGGCGGCTGGGGGATCAGCACCGCCGCCAGGTGAAGGTGAACAGGGTGTCGACGTCACCTTCGCTCGAGCTCATCGAGATGCTGTTGCGCCTGGTCGAGCTGCCCTCGTCCACCCGCAGCTCGGTGTTGACGTTCAGGATCCGCTGCTCCTCGCAGGGCTTGTAGACCAGCGCGTACGCCTTGTCGTCGGCCCGCCAGGCACCGTTCAGGGGGCCGGCGAAGGTGTGGTCCGCCTGGTTGTTCTCCGACGAGCCCTGCCAGTAGTAGTTGGTGCGGTGCAGCGCGGTGGCGCCGCTGTCCAGCCGGGCACGGCCGCGGTACTCGGCCGAGGCGACCGCGAACGTCCAGCCCGGCGGGACCGTCACCAGCAGGGCGGCCTGGCAGTTCTTGCGGCGGTCGGTGATGTCGACGCTCCCGCCGGCCTCGGCGACGAAGCTGCTGTACCTGAGCCGGAAGCCGGTCCGGTCCGAGTTGGTGATGACGCGCACGGTCCCGGGCGGGCAGCCCGAGCCGTTGGCCGCCACCACGTCGATGTGGATCGCGTCATCCGGGACCGCCTCCACCTCGGCCGCCGAGCCGGTGACCCCGGCATAGGCGGACCCGGCCAGAGACAGTGCCAGTGCCACAGCGAGCGCGACGGTGATCGCGCGTCCGGCGCCGATCGGTCCTACCGTCATGGGATCTCCTCAGGTTGGGAAAACTGATTGATGACTCCGCGCCGCGCACCTTGTCGCCGGACAGCCTCGCGCCGACCCTCGGTCGCGAGGAAGCTGGAGACGACTGGTGGCCGCCTGGGGTTTGGGCGTCTCGCGTGGGATCGTAGCCAGCCGTTTACAGATCACACAAGACATTGATGCCTGTCATATCGAAAATAGACGTCGAAATAATGTTACGACTGCGAACAGCGCCGCGATTGCTAGATCAAAACGGAAGTACTCGCGGAAAACGTCCGGCGATCTGGCCTGATATCGGTTGATTGGCACCTTAGATCAGACTTGGCGGACCGCATCGCGGCGCACCTTTAATTAGAAGGATTCATTAATGATTGAATCAGGGCAGCATGCCCACAATCAGCCATTGATATCCTTCAATTCGACTTATAACATTGGCCGGCGCGCGCGCATCATCGCACCGCTTCGAAAGGAGTCCCATGCGTAAGCTATTGGTGCGTAGTGGTGTTGTACTGGCGCTGTTGACCTCCTCCCTGATCGGCTCGACGCCCGCATCCGCCGAGGGCTTCCTGGACGAGCCGATCCCGCCGCCGGCAGACCAGGTCGTGATCGACCTCATCGCGATGGCGGGCTCCGGTTGCCGCCCCGGCACCGCGGATGTGGCGGTTTCGCCGGACAACACCGCCTTCACCGTCATCTACAGCGACTACCTGGCGCAGGCCGGCCCGGGCCTGCCGGTCGCCGACGGACGCAAGAACTGCCAGATCAACGTGCTCGTCCACGTGCCGCAGGGCTTCACCTTCGCGATCGCCAAGGTGGACCACCGCGGGTACGCGCTGGTGGAGCGCGGCGCCACCGCGATCCAGCGGGCCAACTACTACTTCCAGGGCATGTCGCAGGGCAGCTTCACCACACACCCGCTCACCGCGCCGCTCGACGACAACTGGATCGCCACCGACGAGGTGGAGGTCGCCGCCCTGGTCTGGCGACCCTGCGGCGAACTGCGCAACCTGAACATCAACACCGAGCTGCGCGTGTCCCGGGGCTCCTCGACCGGCACCAGCTTCGTGACGATGGACTCGACCGACGGCGACATCTCGACCGTCTACCACTTCAAGTGGCAGCGCTGTAACCAGCGCTGAGGCCCGACACTCCACACAGGAGTTGCCCGGGGGATCGCCGGCCGGCAGCCGTCGGCGGTCCCCCGGTCACCGCGAGTCCCGCCGCGCGGACCGCCCTCCGGACGGGGAGCCGGCGGCGACTCAGCCGCCCCAGCTGACGTCGCGGGCGACCCGCTCGTAGTGCTTGGCGAGCTCGCGGTCGACCTCTTCGGCCCGGCCCTCGGTCAGGGTGACCGCCGGGCTGTGTGCTGGGCGCTCCCGGATCATCCGCGCGCGCAGCCCCGAGGGCGGGTGCGAGGCGAACAGCGACGGCTCGTCGCGGACCGACAGCTGGCGCAGCGCCGCCAGCCGCTCGCTCGCCGACAGCCGCGCCTCGTCCGCCGAGCGGCGCCACTGCGCGGGGCCGTGGCCGGCCCGCATGTCGCGGCGCACGACCATCTCGACCGAGTCGAAGACCACGAGCGCGTCCTGCAGGCTGGCGGCCGCCGCCGAGCCGCCGGCCCGCGCGGAGAGCTGGTCGGCGAGGTACTCGGCGCGCTGGGCGTCCCGCTGGCCGAGCCAGAGCAGCACCACGTGCGCGCCGAACAGCAGGCGCGACAGCATCCGCTGGAGCACCTCGGCCAGCAGCGTCGCCGGCCCGTTGTTCTCCACCATGCTGGAGCTGACCGGGCGCACGAGATCGGCCGCCTCGCCCAGCATCGTGAACGCCGGCTGGGTCAGCAGGCCGCGGCGCACGTCGCCGTTGACGAAGTGGCCCAGCTCGTGGCCGAGCAGGGCGACCCGCTCCTGCGGCGGCAGGGTCGCCCACAGCGGCAGGCCGAGGCACAGCGCCCGCCGGCGGCGGATGCCGATCGAGGTGGCGTAGGCGGAGAAGCCGTCGTTGACCGCCAGCACCGCAGGCGCCGGCGCGTCGACCGCTGCCGCCACCTCGTCGACCAGCCTGAACAGGGCCGGCGCCCGATCGCGGTCGAGCACCACGGCGGACGGGTCGAGGCGGCCGAACCGCGGACGCAGCATGAACGCCAGGCCGATCGCCGCGAGGCCGAACGGGATGGTCAGCGTCGGGAAGTCGTGCACGACGAGCCACACGCCGAACGCGGCGAGGAACGCGACGAAAGCCAGCAGCACCACCGAGGCGGCCACCGTCGCCACCCGGGCGAACCCGCCGCCGGAGCGGTCGGGGCCGCCGGCGAGCAGGCGGGTGAACTGGCCGCGGGTCAGGCGCGTCGCGAGGCGGTGCGTGCGCCGGTCGATCCATCGCCACCCGAACTCGGGGCGGCGGCGGTCCGGCTCGTACAGGTCGAGGTTCCACTCGCAGCTCGGACACCAGGGCACGGCGCCGGAGACGGACACGGTGGTCGACGGGCAGCGGGCGCAGACGCCGGCGAGCGTGGGCATCACGGCGTCTGAAGGTACGGCATCGGCCCGCACCGCCGGTACCCCCGAAATGGCGGCCCGGTCTCAGACGGCCGCGACCTTGGCGCGGATCTCGGCCGCCCGCGGGTGTCCCAGTCCGTCCAAGATGGACACCGCGGCGTGCCAGGCCTCGCGGGCGGCCGCGGCGTCGCCCGTCGCCTGGTGCGTGTCGCCGACGTGGTCCAGCGTGTCGGCCTCGTAGAACTGGTCGCCGAACTCGCGGAACAGCTCCAGCGCCAGCCGGTAGCTTTCCAGCGCCTCGTCGAACCGGCCCAGGTGGTGGTAGGCGTACCCGATGCTGTCCCAGGTGCTGGCCTCGCCGTGCCGGTCGCCGGTCAGGCGCAGCAGCCGGATCGCCTCCTGGCAGTCGGTCAGCGCCGCGTCGAACTCGCCGACCAGCGCGTGGTACCAGCCGACCGAGTTGTACGCGTACGCCAGCCTGGCCTGGTCGTCGGTGTCGCGCAGCAGGTCGCGGCTGCGCGCGGCGTGTTCCAGGGCGTCGCGCGGGCGCCCCTCGCGTTCGAAGGTCATGCAGAGGCTGCGGTGGCAGCGGGCCTGGCCGGGCACGTCGCCCATCTCGCCGTACAGCTCCAGGGCCTGGCGGGCGTGCGCGCGGCTGTCGTCGTACCGGTCCAGCCAGGCGTACGCGCCGATCAGGTCGCGGTGGATCCGCGCCAGCCACGCGCGGTCGTCGAGCTGGCCGGCGGCCTCCAGCGCGATCCGCAGCCCGGCCAGCCAGTCCTCCCAGTGCCCGCGCAGGTGCTGGTACCAGCCGACGGCCCAGCCGAGGTGGCAGGCCTGGGCGGGAAAGCCCCGCTCCCCGGCCGTCCCGATCGCCGCGGTGAGCACCGGGTACTCGACGGAGTACCAGGCCAGGGCGGCGTTGAGGTCGGCGAGCGGCTCCGGCACGGCACCGGCGACCGGTGGCGGCGGCTCGACCGGGTCGCGCAGCGCGTCGAGCAGCATGGTGGCGGTGTTCGCGGTGCGCGTGTAGTGGTCCAGGACCCGCGCGAGGCCGCCGTCCGCGCCGGAGGACTCGGCGAGCTCGACCGCGTACGCGCGGAGAAGGTCGTGGCAGGCGAAACGGCCGGGGCGGTGCTCGGTGAGCAGGTTGGCCCGGGTCAGCTCGCGCAGCAGCGCCTCGGCCTCGGTGAGCGGGACGGCGGCGAGGCTGGCCGCCGCGGCGAGGCCGATGTCGGGCCCCGGGTGGACGCCGAGCAGCCGGAACAGGCGGGCGGCGCGGTCCGGCAGCATCCGGTACGACCAGGACAGCACGCTGCGCACGTCGGCGGCGGCGTCCCCGGCGGCGAGGGCGTCGAGCGGGCGCCCGAGCTCGGCGGCGAGCCGGGGCAGCGGCACCTCGTCGGCGACCGCGCGGGCCGCCGCCACGGCCAGGCCCAGCGGCAGCCCACCGCACCGCTGGACGATCCGGGTCACCGCCTCGGCGTGCGCGGCGACGTGCGCGGGCCCGAGCCGGGCGGCGAGCATCTCGGTCGCCTCCTCGGTCGACATCACCGCGAGCCCGACCGCCCGCGCGCCGTCGACGGCCACCAGCCCGGTGAGCCGATTTCGGCTGGTGACGATCACGGCGCAGCCGGGTGAGCCGGGCAGCAGCGGGCGGACCTGCGCGGCGTCGCCGGCGTTGTCCAGCAGCACCAGCACCTGGCGGGTGGCCAGCCGGCTGCGGTAGAGGGCGGTCCGCTCGTCCGGGTCGGCCGGGATCTGCGCGGCCGGCACGCCGAGGGCGACCAGGAAGCCGTGCAGCGCGGTCGCCGGGTCGAGGGGCGTGCCGGCAGGGTCGAACCCGCGCAGGTTGACGTAGAGCTGGCCGTCGGGGAACTTGTCGGCCACCCGGTGCGCCCAGTGCACGGCGACGGTCGTCTTGCCGACGCCGGCGGTGCCCGAGATGGCCGCGACCCGGGCGCCCGCGCCGCCCAGCAGCAGGTCCAGGGCGGCCAGCTGTTCCACCCGGCCGGCGAAGGCGGGCGCGTCCGCGGGCAGCTGGCGCGGTGCGGCGGGCAGGGCCGGGCGGACCCGGCCGGTGCCTTCGGGCTCCGGCTCGGCCGGCGGCGCCGCCGGCGCGGCCTGCCGGTCGGCCGCGCCGCGGCGCTCGGCCACGCGGTCCCGGGCTGTGGCGAGGATCCCCTGCTCCGCCGGTGTCGCGCCGAGCAGCCGGATCAGCGTGTCGAACCGGCTGGTGGACGGCAGCACCTGCCCGGAGAAGTAGCCGCCGATGACGCCGACGGACCACCCGGTCTTGGCGGCCAGCTCGCGGTAGGTCAGCTCGGGAAGGGCACGCTCGCGGGCCTCCCTGCGGCGCAGCTGGCGCAAGGCCCGCGCCAGGTCCGCCAACGTGTCGATTTCGGACAGCACCACACGCATCCCCCAACCCGCCCGTTAGGTCGGTCACCCACCCCGCCCACAAGGATAGAACGCTGTCAATTGCGCCCGACCCGCCTCTATCAGATCCATGACAGCGCCATGTTCGGTGCCGTCCGGCGGTGTCCAGTATCCCGGGCGCCCCGGCCACGAATTCGTGTAACTCAATACATCCGTTGACGCATCCGAATTTCGGAGCGAGGAGTATTCATGTTGTTGGGACGAAGGACCGTACCCCGCCTGCTGGTCACCGCCCTGGCCGGGGCGCTGGTCGCGAGCGCCCTGCCGGCGGCGGCGCAGGCCGCGCCCGCACCCGGCGGCACGCTGGCACCGCTGCGCGCCGCGACGGGCGAGCTGATCGCCGGCAGCTACATCGTCGTGTACAAAAAGGACACCGCCGCACCGGCCACGGCCCGCGTCGAGACCGGCGTCAGGTCGCAGGGCGGGCAGATCAGCCACCGGTACGACACGGCGCTGCGCGGGTTCGCCGCGAAGCTCTCGTCGACCGCCCTGGACCAGGTGCGGCGCGACCCGAACGTGGCGTACGTCGAGACCGACTCGGTCATGCGGCTCGAGGCCACGGCCAGCTGGGGCATCGACCGGATCAACCAGCGCGGCCGGACACTCGACGGCGTCTACGCGGCCAACTCCAACGGCACGGGCGTGCACGCCTACGTGATCGACTCGGGCGTGCGCACGACGCACAACGAGTTCGGCGGCCGGGCCACCCTGGACGCCAACGTCGTCGGCGACGGCCGCAGCGACGACTGCATCGCGAGCGGGCACGGCACCCATGTCTCCGGCACCGTCGGCGGCGCGACGACAGGTGTCGCGCGGTCGGTGCGGATCCACGGCGTGCGGGTCTTCGGCTGCGGGCGCACGACGCCGACCTCGACGGTCATCGCCGGCGTCAACTGGGTCACCAACAACGCGCAGTTCCCGGCGGTCATCAACATGAGCCTCGGCGGCTCCGCCTCCACCGCGATGGACGACGCCACGAACGCGGCGATCAACCGGGGCATCACCGTGGTCGCCTCGGCCGGCAACGAGGGCGCGGACGCGTGCGGCAACTCCCCGGCCCGGGTGCCGCGCGTCATCACGGTGGCCAACTCCACCAGCGGCGACGCCCGGTTCAACGGGGTGCTCGGCCCGTCGAACTTCGGCGCCTGCGTGGACCTCTTCGCGCCCGGTACCGACATCGTCTCGGCGCTGAACACCTCCGACACCGGCACCCGCGTGCTGACCGGCACGTCGATGGCCGCCCCGCACGTGGCCGGCGTCGCCGCGCTGTACCTCAACCGGCACGCCACGGCCAGCCCCCAGCAGGTGCGGGACGCCATCGTGCGCAACGCCACCGCCGGGGTCGTCACCGACGTCCAGGGCTCACCGAACCTGCTGCTCAACTCGACCCTGGACGCGGTCGCCGACGTCAACGGCGACGGCGTCACCGACTTCACGGTCTGGCGGCCCGCCAACGGCACCTGGTACGCCCGGAACCTGTTCTCCGCGCAGTGGGGCCTGCCCGGCGACGTGCCGGTCTCGGCCGACTACAACGGCGACGGGGTGACCGACATCGCGGTCTGGCGGCCGTCCGACGGCGTCTGGTACGTCGCGAACCAGTTCACCATCCAGTGGGGACAGTCGGGCGACATCCCGGTCCCGGCCGACTACAACCGCGACGGGGTGACCGACCTGGCGGTGTTCCGGCCCTCGAACGGAACCTGGTACGTGCGTGGCTTGTGGAGTGTGCAGTGGGGGCAGGCCGGTGACATCCCGATCGCGGCGGACTTCAGCGGTGACGGCATGGCCGAGGTGGCCGTCTTCCGTCCTTCCAACGGCACCTGGCACGTGCGCCTGCTCTGGTCCGTCCAGTGGGGACAGTCAGGAGACGTGCCGGTCGCGTCCGACTTCAACGGTGACGGGGTGGCCGAGGTGGCGGTCTTCCGGCCCTCCGACGGCATGTGGCACGTGCGCCTGCTCTGGTCCGTCCAGTGGGGACAGTCAGGAGACGTGCCGATCGCCGGCGACTTCAACGGCGACGCGCTCACCGACGTCGCGGTCTGGCGGCCCTCCGACGGGATGTGGCACGTCCGGCTGATCACCTCGGTGCAGTGGGGCCAGAACGGCGACATCCCGGCCTCCTGACCACAGCGACCCCGGCCGGTCGGGATCAGGCCGGGGTCTTCTCCTCCGCCGAATGGGGGGGTGGCCGCGCGGGCGACAACGCCCGCGCGGCTGCCGTTCACCCCGCCGTCAGTCCACGTGGAGCACGACCTTGCCACCGACCCGGCGGTGCAGCAGCGCCTCGATGGCCGCCGCGGGCTCGCGCCACGACGCTTCGCGCTCCACCTGCGGGTCCAGGCGCCCGGCGGCGACGAGCGCGCACAGCCGGCCGAGGTCGCCGCTGCCGCTGGCGTGCGCGGCGAGCTCGTCGGGAAGGTTCAGCGTGTAGATCCGCGCGCCGTACGACCGGTCGAACCGGCCCGCCCGGAACGTGACCGTCCCGTCGCCGTCGAGCGTGCCGACGTTCACCACGAGACCGCGCTTGGCCAGGTGCTCGATGGCCTGCGCGAAGGTCGCGCCGCCGACGCAGTCCAGGACGAAGTCGAAGTCGCTGTCGAGGGCTTCGACCACGGCGGCCGCGCCGAGGCTCCGCAACGTCCCGCCAGCCGCTGCCGCGTCGCGGACCAGCGCCGTGACCTGGGCGCCGCTGGCGTACGCGAGCTGGACCGCGATGCGGCCCACGCCGCCGGTCGCGCCGGTGACCAGCACCCGCTTGCCGAGCAGCAGGCCGGCGACCTCCAGCGAGCGCAGCGCCGTCAGGCCGGCGGTGGGCAGCGCGGCGGCCCGCGCGGCGGTGACCCCGTCCGGGATGGGCGCCAACCGGTCGGTGGGCACCGCGACGAGCTGCGCCCACGCACCACTGTGGACGATGCCGGCGACCCGGGTGCCCGCCGGCGGGCCGCTGCCGTCGGCGGCCGGGCGCTCGACCACACCGGCGAGATCCCAGCCGGTCGTCGCGCCCTCGGGCAGGTCCGGCAGGCGCAGCACCTCGCCGCGGTTCAGCGAGACGGCCCGCACCCGGACGAGAGCTTCGCCACCTTGCGGCACCGGGTCGACGACCTCGGTGAGCGTGACGTGCGGCGCGGCGGCGGTCGTGGTCAGGGCGAACATGGCCGGCACTCCCGATGGTCGATGCCGAGGGATCGGCGTGGAACGGTCGGCGTGGAACGGCGTGGACCGCCTCGATGGTGCGCGGCGGCGACAGGGCCGCCGCACGAGACGAGGAGGGCACGTGAGACTTCGTACCATGGCCACCGCCGCGGTGTTGGGCGCCGGGATCGCGGCGGCACCGGGGGCGGCGCACGCCGCGACCGGACCCACCGTGACGGTCGCAGGGGGTGTCGCTTCCGTCGCCGGCACCGCCGGTCGCGACCTGATCGGGGTGACGACGGACGCCGCCGGGCTGAGCGTCGACTTCGGACTGGACGGCACCGTCGACGCGCAGGTGCCCCGGTCCCGCTTCCGGGAGGTGCGGGTGCTGGCGGCGGCCGGCCTCGACGTGGTGAGCGGCCGCGGCGCCGGTGAGGTGCCGGTCACCCTCGACGCCGGACCGGACGCCGACGTCGTCACCGTGCTCGGCACCATCGGGCAGGACGGGGCGGACGACGCGCCCACCACCGTCGACGGCGGCGACGGGGACGACAACGTCCTCACCTCCACCCCGGGGCCGGTCACGGTCCTCGCCGGTGCGGGTGACGACCGGGTCACCGGCGGCGGCGCGGGTGCCGGCCGGCAGGCCGTGTCACTCGATGACGGCGACGACAGGTTCACCACCTCGCTCAACGCGTTCGCCGGCGACCGGCGCGACGATGTGGACGGTGGCGCCGGGCGGGACGTGCTGAGCATGGAGGGGAGCCTGTCCAGCGAGAGCGTCGGCATGTCCGCGGTCAAGGGTCGCCTGCTCGTCGCGCACGACTTCCGCAACCAGGTCGTGGCCGGCGGGGTCGAGGACGTGGCGTACATCGGCTTCGGCAGCGTGGACTCCAGCGGCAGCGGTGACGCGGTCGCGGTCAACGACCTGTCCGGCACCGGCGTCGTCCGCGTCACGGCCAACTTCAGCGCCGACCAGTCGAATGGGGCGCCCAACGGCAGCGCCGACACCCTCACCGTGCGCGGGACGCCGGGGGTCGACCGCATCACGGTCAGCGGCGCCAAGGCGGACGTGCTGGTCGCCGGGCTCCAGCCCATCGTGGCCGCCGTCTTCCTGCGGCCGGAGGACTTCCTGCTGATCGACACGCTGGCCGGCGACGACGTCGTGGACAGCTCGGGCCTGCAACCCGGCCTGGTGCAGTTGCTGGTCCGCTGACCGGCCACACGCGCTGGCACCGCCGCGGCGGTGCCAGCGCGTCCCCCCGTTGCCGGCCAGCGGTGCTCAGCGGCCGCTCACCCGAGCGGGATGGTGACGGTCAGCGGCGCGCTGCGCGCGGAGACGTCGTTGTCCGCGCTCAGCGCCTGCACGGTCAGGGTGTACGTGCCACCGGGCTCGACGGCGCAGTCGATGTGCACGAGCTGGAAGACGCTGACGCTGGTGGCCGGGACGCTGGACAGCACCGTGTCGCCGGACAGCACCTGGTACGACACGGGCGTGCCGTGGGTCGAGGCGTCCCACTCGATCCGGTCGAGCACGCCGCCGACGTGCACGGCGCGCAGGTTGGCCGGGGTGGTCGGTGGCGGCAGCGTACGCGCCGGCGTGGCGACCTGGACGGAGACCGCGGCGGAGCTGTTGCCGGCCAGGTCGACCGCGCGCACCGACGCCGTGTACGTGGTGCCCGGCGCGAGCCCGCCGAACCCCTGCGTGGGGCCGAACGCGCGGGCCTGCAGCGGACCGGTCGGCGTCTGCAGCGTCGTGTCGTAGAAGACGGTCCCGGAGTTGTCGGTCGAAGGGGTCCAGGCCAGCGTCACCCACGTGTGGCCCACGCTCTGGACGCGCAGGTTCGCCGGCGCGGTGGGCGGCACGCGGTCCGGCGGCGCCGCCCCGGCGGCCGTGGCCGGAGCGACCATGGCGGCACAGGCGGCGAGCGTGAGCCCGATCGTGGTCGAGACGATACGTCGGTGTGTGTCGGACATGCATGCCCCTCTTCCTGACCGCGGTGCGACGGACTTGCGACGGCGTACATCCCTGTAGCCGTTCCAAGCCGTTCCATCGGGGTCAGCCGTCCGGGTCGGCCGGGCGGTACCAGCACCTGATTCCACTGTGCACACTGGCGCGCAGGTGGGCGCCGATCAGGGGGTCCGCGCGGTCGATCCGGGCCACCGCGCGCCGGATGGCCCGGCCCACGGCCAGGCGGGCACGCTCCTCGTCGTTCACGAAGGAACGGCGCCGGCCGGCCAGTCCGGTACCGGCGCCGAGCTGTGCCAGTACCCAGGCCCGCTCCTGCTCCATCGCGGCGACGGCCCGGGCGTCCCGGCGGCGCCCGGCCACGTCGATGGCCTCGGTCAGCTCGGCGACCCGCCGCCGGTAGCTGCGGGCGGCGGTGTCGTCGATCACCTCCTGTGTGGACCGCACCTCGGTCGCGGCCGCCCGCCCGAGCGCCTCGACGCCGGCCACCAGCTCCAGCGACGCGATCTCGGTGCCGGGGTTGGCGGTGAGCACGGCCAGGTGCAGCATGCCCACCATGTGGTCGACGGTCACCGCGCGCGTGCCCAGCTCGACCCGCCAGCGGCGGCCCTGGCGCACGCAGGTGGCCGGCGTCGCGGCGGTGCCGCCCCGCCCCACCACCGGCGCGAGCTGCCCCGCGGCGGCCCGCTGCGCGGCGGCCGCCGCGGCGTCGCCGGGACCGCCACGCCGGTCCAGCGCCTCGGCGAAGCGCAGCCGCGAGGCCCGCACCGCCGGCCAGTGCACGAGCGCCAGGTTGCGGTGCACGGCCTCACGCAGGTGCCCGATCGCCCGGTCCAGGTCACCCATCGCCAGCGCCGCCACCCCGAGGGCGTGCTCGACCGAGCCGAAGCAGGCCACGCCGAGGCTGGCCATCATCGGCAGGTGCGCGAACGGCAGCAGCAGCGCGTGCACGCGGGCGGCGGCCGGGCGGTTGTCCAGCAGGTACGCCGCTTCCGCGATGCCGTACATGGTGACCAGCCAGCTCGAGGAGCGCGGAAGCCGGTCGAGGCCCGGTCCGCGCAGCGACGCCAGCGCGGCCTCGGCGGTACGGCGGTCGCCGGCCAGCGCGGAGGCGACCGCGACGGCGCCGAGCAGGGAGTTGTCGACCGCGCTCAGCGTGGGCGCGGTGGCCGTGACGCCGAGCATCGGCAGCAGCTCGGGCAGGCGGCCCTGGTACCAGCGGATCGTCACCAGCTGGGCCGCCAACCACGCCTGGGCGTCCGCGTCGCCGGCCTTGGCGCCCAGCTCGTAGCTGTTCTGCGCCGCCTGCTCCGCCTCCTCCAGCCGGCCGGCGCGGATGGCGAACATGACGTCGATCGCGCTGACCACGAAGTCGGCGGCCAGGTGCGGCCCCTCGGCCAGCAGCGTCCGCAGCTCGGCCAGCCGCCGCCCGGCGTGCCGGTCGCCGGCCAGCAGCATGTCGACGCACTGCCAGAGCAGGCTCATCACCATCGGGCCGCGCCGGCCGGTGCTGGCGGCCTCCCGGACAAGCTCGCCGGCCAGGCGGCGGCGGGTCGGCTCGTCGTCCGGGCCGAGCAGGCAGTGGTGCGCGACGCTCAGCGCCTCCATGCGGGCCTGCGGGTCGGGCGAGGCCCGCGCCTCGTCGAGCAGCGCGAGGATCGTCGCCGACCGGCCGGCACGGTAGTCGGCTTCGCCGGCGGCCCGGACGCGCAGGCGCAGGGCGAGGTCGCGGCGCTCGTCCGGGTCGAGGTCGGCGGTGTCGAGCAGCGCGCCGGCCTGGGCCAGCCGGGCCTCGAACAGCCCCGCGGCCACGGCGGTGCGGTGCTCGTGCACCCACAGCCCGCCGTACCCGACGGCTGCCCGCGCCATCACCGCGACGTCACCGGTCCGCTCGGCCTCCACATAGGCCGCCTCGAACCAGCGGCGCGCGCCGGCCAGGTCCCCTCGTACTCCAGCGCGCGGTGTCCGCACTCCCACAGCGACAAGGCCGAGTCGCGCCGCGGTCCACATCCCGCGCCGGTTGCGGTCGCTCCCCTCATAGATCCACCCAGTCCCCCCATACCGCTCCTACGGCCAGACCCGATCCAAGGTTCATTGAGCGAGCAACCATCTCGCGTTGTAAGAGCGCCCACCTTGACCCGAAATACCGCCCCCGCCCAGTTGATCAGGGAGTTGGCGGGCGTGTCGGCCGGCTTGTCCACCCACGAAGTCCCTGATCAACCGGCGGCGGTCGTGGTGCTCAGCCCCGACTACGCCGACAGCGTGAAGTTCGCCGACGAGTGGCTGCCGGCCGCGCCGGACACCGACGGGGCGCTCGCGATGGCGATGCGGCACGCGATCCTCAAGGAGTTCTTCGTCGACCGCGCCACGCCCCGCTTCGTCGACGACGTGACCCGGTTCACGGACCTGCCCTACCTGGTGACGCTGGTGCGGGGCAGCGGCGGCGCGCCGCGCCCGGGCAAGCTCCTGACGGCGGCCGACCTGGGCGAGGCGGACCGGCAGGCGGTGAGCCGGTCGAGGTCGCGCTGCCCGCTTCGACACCGCGCCGGCAGCCGCGGGCACAGCGGCAGTTCACACATCCAACTCGGGTCGGACTTTATGTGGCTGGCCGTTCGTCGTGGGCGTGGTCGACGTCGCCGTCGTCGTTCCAGCGGGCTCGGGACCACCACCACGGACCGCGGCGCGCCGCCGTCAGACAGGCTTCAGCTGAGCGTCACCTGTTCGAAGGGAATGGGGATCTGGAGCGGACCTAAGCTCGCCGCGTGCGCTGGCGGTGGGTCGCATTCGGGGTTGTGGGTGTGCTGCTGGTGTCGGCGGCCGTCGGGGTCTACTCCTACGGTTCCTTCTACGGGTGGTGGGCCCGCCCGACCGTGCGTGACGCGCCCGTCGCGGAGCCGGCGGCCGTGGAGACGGTCGTCAGCGGGCTGCGCATCCCCTTCGACCTGGCGTTCCTGCCCGACGGGTCGGCGCTGGTCACCGAGCGGGAGACCGGCCGGCTGCGCAAGGTCTCGCCGGACCGGCGGCTGACCGAGGTGCGGACGATCGACGAGATCTCGCGGCCGGCCAACAACGCCGGGCTGCAGGGGGTGGCGGTTTCCCCCACGTACGAGCGGGACGGCTGGGTCTACGTCTTCTACACCACCGAGCGGGACAGCCGGATCAGCCGGCTGCGGCTGGACTCGACGGCGCCACTCGAACCGGTCCTGACCGGCATCCCGCGCGGGCCGATCCACAATGGCGGGCGGATCCGGTTCGGCCCGGACGGGATGCTCTACGTGACCACCGGCGAGAGTGACGTACGCGCCAAGGCGCAGGACCGCGACGACCTGGGCGGCAAGATCCTGCGCCTCACGCCGGAGGGCGAGCCCGCACCGGGCAACCCGGTGGAGGGCTCACCGGTGTACAGCCTGGGTCTGCGCGACCCGCAGGGCATCGCCTGGGACGGCGACGGCCAGCTCTACGCGTCCGAGTTCGGGCATCACAAGCTCGACGAGCTCAACCGGATCGAGGCCGGCGCCAACTACGGCTGGCCCGAGCTGGAGGGCACCGGCGGCGAGCCGACTTCACCGACCCGGTCGCGACGTGGCGGCCGGCCGACGCCTCGCCCAGCGGGATGGCCTTCCACGACGGCCGCATCTGGATCGCCTGCCTGCGTGGGCAGCGGCTCTACCGGATCGGCACCGACGGCTCCTCGCCCGCGCAGCTGCTGACCGGACGGTACGGCCGGCTGCGGCAGGTGACGCCCGCCCCGGACGGCTCGCTGTGGGTGCTGACAAACGACCGCGTCGGCCCCGACTACGACCTGATCCTGCGGGTGACCCCGTGAGTCATGGCGGCGGCGGGTAGTCGCTGAGCGGCGCACCGTCGACGAGATGGCGGGGCCCGCCACCACTGATCCGGGGGACACTGGCCTCCGGCTCATTCGCCGCCCGCCTTCCGCGCAGCGCGCGCTCCAGCTCCCGCAGCGCCCATTCCCGCTCCCTTTGCTCGAACTCCGCCTGCTTTCGGTACCCCCGGTTGCGACCGCGTCGTGGCATGGTTCCCGCAGCTCCTTTCTCGTGTCGAACCCAACAGGAAAGAATCGGCGCGGGAAGCTTGACCCGTCAGGCAGGCAAGAAGCGACGCAGAAAGTGGGTAGTTTTTGGGTAATAGTTGACGACTGGGCGCCGCGGGGTCTAGCTTGAGCCCTGGCCAGGGGAGGTGTATTTGGTACTGAAGGCCAAGAATCGCTATTACTGGAGTACACGCCGACAACTTGAGATCGGCGTTGCGCGGGCACTCGATTGGCTTGTAGATCCCGGATTCCCGATTGGTGACCCAGAGACGATTCCCGACATTCTGCGGGACTTGCCGATGGTCATTGCGGCACAGCTCGAATACGAACCCTGCAAGGCGCTCGAACGCCTGATCGCCGAGGCGATCGACTACGTCGACCCGCACGCCGACGACGCGCGAAGGACGGGTGGCGATCCAGGCGCGGTAAAGCGTCAGGCCTATAAGACGGTGATGTTGAAGCAGATGTTCGGCCTCACCCCGGAAACCCGAGGCAAGAGCTACGATTATCGGTTCGGACTATTTGCCGACGATTTCGAACGGTTTCCGTTGCACAGCCAGGTCCGCGGCTACATCCGAGCGGAGTACCTGCCTGACGTTGCGAGCTACTTGTGCATGGGCGCGGCCGACCGAAGTCCGGACCTACCCGATCTCGACGAGCTTGAAAACGCCCTCGACAGAATCATCACAAAGGGCCTTCCCCTCATGCCGGAGGTCGCGTCCGCCGAGCTTCTCGCCTTTCTTCCTACGGTAGGGTTCTCGGAGAGCATGCAAGAGCGGGTCGCACGGATGGATTGTCATCTGCATCGTCAGCTTGATGCCTTCGTAATGGAGCACTACGCCGAGGCCGCGCGGATATTTTTCGCCGCAGCACCTGGCACCAAGGGCACGAAAGTAAAGGCGCGAATGCAGAAAATCGCCCTTGTTTTGGATGCGGGAAATGGGCTTGACAACATCAAGAACACCGTTCGGCCCAAGGTTCTGGAAGGGCTTGCCTGGCAGCTCTACCGGTTGAAGTTGGAGGAGCAGAATCGGGCGCGTATCACGTCTCGGGAGCAGGTGGACTACCGATAGCGCGTGGCCTGGCCGGCGGGGAGTCGGCGAGCTTCCGGCCGCTGCGGGCTCATCGGCTCCCACCGGCACCTCGGCGGGAGGTGCCCCATCGGCGTCTGGTTACGATCTCAGCTGGGCTTTCAGCCGAAGGTCCGGGACTGAAATGGACGTCATGGTCGGCCACGAAAAGATTCGCGCCCTGCTCCTGGAGAGCATCCATCCCGACGCCGTGGCTCGGCTGCACGCCGCGGGCTGCGTCGTCGAGACCGTACCGAACGCGCTCGACGAGGACGAGTTGATCGAGCGCGTGCAGGGGGTACACCTGCTCGGGGTGCGGTCCAAGACGCAGGTGACGGCGCGGGTCCTCGCGGCGGGTTCCCACCTGCTGGGCGTCGGCGCGTTCTGCATCGGCACCGACCAGATCGACCTGTCGGCCGCCGCCGCGTCCGGCATCGCGGCGTTCAACGCGCCCTTCTCCAACACGCGCAGCGTGGTGGAGCTGGCGCTGGCCGAGATCATCATGCTCGCCCGCCGCGTGGTCGAGAAGAACAACGCGATGCACAACGGAGTCTGGGACAAGGCCGCCACCGGCAGCCACGAGGTCCGCGGGCGGACGCTCGGCATCGTCGGGTACGGCAACATCGGCACCCAGCTGTCCGTGCTGGCCGAGGCCCTCGGCATGCGGGTGTACTTCTACGACACCGCCGACAAGCTCGCGCTGGGCAACGCCAAGCGCTGCGACACGCTCGACGAGCTGCTGGAGGTGTCCGAGACGGTCACGCTGCACGTCGACGGCCGCCCCGGAAACAGCGGCTTCTTCGGCGAGGAGCAGTTCGCCCGGATGCGGCCGCGCAGCCTGTTCCTCAACCTGTCCCGCGGCTTCGTGATCGACTACCCGGCGCTGCGCCGGCACCTGCAGAGCGGCCACATCGCGGGCGCGGCGATCGACGTGTTCCCGCAGGAGCCGAAGGGGCGCGGCGACGAGTTCAAGTCCGAGCTGCGCGGCCTGCCGAACGTGATCCTCACCCCGCACGTCGGCGGGTCGACGGAGGAGGCACAGGCGGACATCGGTGGGTTCGTCGCCAACAAGCTGGCCCAGTACGTCAGCGAGGGCAACACCACGCTGAGCGTCAACCTGCCGACGATCGCGCTGCCGCAGCCGCCGCGCACGCACCGCATCGCGCATGTGCACCGCAACACCCCCGGCGTGCTGGCCCAGGTCAACAGCATCCTGGCCGAGCACGCGGTCAACATCGAGGGGCAGCTGCTGGCCACCCGCGGCGAGTACGGCTACCTGCTGACCGACGTCGGCGTGGACTACCCCGAGGACGTGCTCACCCGGCTGCGCGCGATGGAGCAGAGCATCCGCGTGCGGGTCCTGTCGTGAATAGCACCCCGCGGGACCTGGAGGACGAGCTGCGGGCGGTCGTCGGCCCGGCGCACGTGCTTGTCGACGGTGACCTGCGCGCGCCGTACGAGACCGACTGGACCCGCCGCTTCACCGGCAGCGCGCGCTGTGTCGTGCGGCCGGGCAGCACCGGCGAGGTGGCCGCCGTGATCCGGGCGTGCGCGGCCGCCGGCGCGCCGATCGTGGTGCAGGGCGGCAACACCGGGCTGGTTGGCGCGGGCGTGCCGGCCGGCGGCGAGGTGCTGGTCAGCCTCACCCGGCTCAGCCGGGTCGAGCCGGTCGACGCGGTCGAGGCCCAGGTGACCGTCGAGGCCGGCGTGACGCTGGAGCGGCTGCAGGCGCACGCCCGCGAGGCGGGGCTCGACTTCGGCGTCGACCTGGCCGCCCGCTCCTCCGCCACCGTGGGCGGGATGATCGCCACGAACGCCGGCGGCATCCGGGTGCTGCGCCACGGCAGCATGCGCGCGCAGGTCGCCGGGGTGGAGGCGGTGCTGGCCGACGGCACGGTGCTGAGCCGGCTGGGCGGGCTCGCGAAGGACAACACCGGTTACGACCTGACCCACCTGCTGGCCGGCAGCGAGGGGACCCTCGCCGTCGTCACCCGGGCGCGGCTGCGGCTGGTACCCCTGCTGCCCGCGCGGGCCGTGGCCCTTGTCGCGGTGGCCGGCACGGACGCGGCGCTGGACCTGCTGGCGGCGGCGCGGGCGCAGCTGCCCACCCTGTCCGCCGCGGAGATCTTCTACCCGGACGGCCTCGACCTGGTCCGGTCGTACGCGAAGCTGCCCGCGCCGTTCGGCGAGCCGGCCGGGGCGTACGTCGTGCTGGAGTGCTCGGCCCGCACCGACCCGACCGACAGCGTGCTGGAGATGCTCTCCACCTGCGACGCCGTCGTGGACGCCACGGTCGCCGCGGACCGCGCGGGCATCGAGCGCCTCTGGTCGTACCGGGAGGCGCACACCGAGGCCATCAGCGCCGCGGGCGTGCCGACCAAGCTCGACGTCTGCGTCCCGCTGGGCGAGCTGTCGGCGCTGGTCGCCGAGCTGCCCGCGACGGTGGCGGCGGTCGCGCCGGCCGCCCGGGTGATCCCGTTCGGGCACCTCAACGAGGGCAACCTGCACCTGAACGTGCTGGACACCGGTGACCGCGCCGAGGAGGTGACCGACGCGGTGCTGCGGCTCGTCGCGGCGCACCGGGGCACGATCAGCTCCGAGCACGGCGTCGGGCGGGCCAAGGCGCCGTGGCTGCCGCTGTCCCGTACGCCGGAGGAGATCGAGGCGATGCGCCGGATCAAGGCCGCCCTGGACCCGGCGGGCCTACTCAGCCCCGGCGTGCTCCTGCCGGGCTAGGACGCCGTTCAGCAGCGTCTCCACCGCGGCGGGCAGGGCGGTGGCCGGATCCGGGCGGACCCCGTCGGGCAGGACGTGGCCGGCGATCGCGAAGCTCAGGCACGCGCCGGTCAGCAGCGTCGCCGCCGCGACCGTGTCGACGTGTGCGGGCACTCGGCCGAGCGCCTGCTCGCCGAGCAGGTAGCCGGAGAGCCGGCTCTGGTTGGCCTGCGGGCCGTGCAGGTCGGCGTGGATGGTCTCCATGAACCGGTGCAGCAGCGCCGGCTCGCTGATCAGGCCGACGCCCATCGGGAGCAGGTCGGCCTGGAAGTCCAGCGACGCGCGGGCGAAGGCGTGCAGGTTGCCGGCCACGGTGCCGGTGCCGGGCTCGGGCAGCGCCGCGGCGAACCGGTCGGCGAGCCGGTGGTACCGGCGCAGCAGCGCGGCCAGCAGCAGCTCGTACTTGTCGGCGAAGTAGTTGTAGAGCACCCCGTCGGAGACGCCCGCGGTGCGGGCGATCTCCCGGGTGGTGATCGTGGCGACCGGGCGCTGGGCGAGCAGGTCGTCGGCGGTGTCGATCAGGTGCTGGCGCAGCGCGGTGGCCGGGTCGTCGCCGGCCCGGCCGGTGACCGCTTTGGCTCGTCTAGGTGACATCTCGCCTGACTGTAGTGGCGCTCGCCGCCACCACGATCACCACGGCGTACCCGACGAGCACCAGCCCGGCGCCCCACTGCGGCAGCACCGGCACCGTGGACGGCATGTAGCCGAGCGCGAGGCCGGCCCGGTTGGGCAGCCACCGCCCCAGGTCGCCGAGCAGGTTGCCGACGATCGTCTCGACGAGCGCGATCCAGACCAGCGCGGCGGTCACGGCCGCGGTCAGGTTGCGGACCAGGGCGCCGAGGGCGACACCGATCGCGGCGTACACGAGGTTGAAGGCGACGATGCCGGCGGCGATCCGCCACACCATGCCGCTTTGCAGGTCCAGTGGCGAGCCGTCGGCGGCCAGCCAGAGCGCGGCGACCGCGGTGCCGACGGCCGCGCTGAGCACCCCGGCGGCGGTGCCGAGCAGGGTGTACACGGCGAGCTTGGCGGCGACCACCCGCGCCCGGTGCGGGGTGGCCAGGTAGGTGTCGGTGACCGTGCGGTGCCGGTACTCGCCGGCCACGGCGGTCACGCCGAGCACGAGGGTGAAGATCGCCGAGACGAGGCCCGCGTGGGACATCAGCGTCCGGACCCCGTCGTCGGTGTCCAGGTCGGTGCCGGCCGCGGCGAGTCCGCTGACCCCGGCGACGATCACCGCCTGCTGTATCGCGATCAGCAGCCACGGCCCGCGGACCGTGCGCAGCTTCGTCCACTCGTTGCCGATGAGCGACAGCATGCCGATCCCCCTCTACCGCGCCCCGGCCGGCTGCGCGGCCGCGACGTCCTTTGTCAGGTCCAGGAACGCCGCCTCCAGCGACGCGCCCTCCTCGCTCAGCGCGGACAGCACGATCCCCTCGCGGGCGGCGACCTCGCCGACCTGCTCGGCGCTCATCCCGCGCACGCGGACCGCGCCCGCCTCGAGGCTCGCCTCGCCGCCGTGGCCGGCGAGCAGGTCGCGCAGCCGCTCGGCCTGCCCGGTGCGGGCCAGGACGACGCTGCCGGCGCCGAGCCCGTCCAGCGGACCGGCGTACCGCAGGCGGCCGGAGGCGACGATCACCACGTGGTCCGCGCTCTGCGCCACCTCGCTGAGCACGTGGCTGGAGACGAGGATCGTGCGCCCCTCGCCGGCCAGGTCGCGCAGCAGCCCGCGCAGCCACGCCATGCCCTCCGGGTCGAGGCCGTTGGCCGGCTCGTCCAGCACGAGCACGCGCGGGTCGCCGAGCAGGGCGCCGGCGAGGCCGAGCCGCTGGCGCATGCCGAGGGAGAACCCGCCCACCCGGCGCCCCGCCGCCTCGCGCAGGCCGACCAGGTCCAGGACCTCCTCCACCCGTCGCGGACCCGCGCCGCTCGGGCCGGCCAGGACCCGCAGGTGGTCGCGGGCACGGCGGCCGGGGTGCGCGGCCGTCGCCTCCAGGACCGCGCCCACCACCCGGCGGGGCTGCCGCAGCCGCTGGTACGGCTCGCCGTCGATCAGCGCGGCACCAGCGGTGGGTCGCACGAGGCCGAGGAGGGCGCGCAGGGTGGTGGTCTTGCCCGCCCCGTTCGGCCCCAGGAAGCCGGTGACCCGGCCGGCGGGCACCGCGAACGTGAGGTCCCGCACCGCGTCCACGGCGCCGAACCGCTTACTCAACCCGTCTATCTCGATCAAGGACGCCTCCCCGATTATGAGCGAATGTTCATGAGCATGCGCTCACTATAGGGCGTCGTAGACCGCAAGCCAATGGGCGGGTTTCTCAGTGGCCGACCCAGCCGCGGTACGCGGCCGGGTCGACGTTGCTGCCGCAGACGACGGTGACCACGTGGCGGCCGGCGAAGCGCGCGCGGTCTTCCCGCACGGCGGCGACGCCGAGCGCGGCCGACGGCTCGACGACCTGGCCGGCGAGGTCCAGCAGGTGCCGCATGCCGGCGCGGATCGAGGCTTCCTCGACGAGTACCGCGTCGTCGGCCACCGCGAGCAGGTCGTCGAGGACCTCGGGGATCGGGTGCCGGCCGGCCACGCCGTCGGCGATGGTGTCGATCGTGTCGGTGGTGACGACCTGGCGCGCGTGCCAGGAGCGGGTCATCGCCGGCGCCCCCGCCGGCTGGACGCAGATCACCTCGACCTCGGGGCGCAGCGCCTTCATGACGTAGCCGATGCCGGTGGCCATCGCGCCGCCGCCGAGGGCGACCAGGACCGCGTCGATCGGCGGGCCGGCGGCCAGCTCCAGCCCGATCGTCGCCGCGCCCTCACAGGTCTCGATGTCCAGGCTGTCCTCGACGAGCCGGACGCCCCGCTGCGCCGCGAGCCGCACCGCCCGCTCGCGCGCGTCTTCGATGTCGCCGTCCACCAATTGCAGCTCGGCGCCGAGCGCGCGGATGCCGTCGAGCTTCGCGGCCGGAGCGCCGCGCGCGGCCACCACGGTCGCCCGGATGCCGCGGCGGCGGGCCGACCAGGCCAGCGCCTGCCCGAGGTTTCCGGCGCTGGCGCACACGACCGCGTCCCCGCCGCCGCCGGCCAGCAGGCTGGTGACGAGCTCGGTGCCGCGCGCCTTGAAGCTGCGCACCGGGTTGGCCGTCTCCAGCTTGAGGCTCACCGCACAGCCCAGCCGTCGCCCGAGCGGGCCGCACTCGTAGAACGGGGTGTCCAGGAAGAGCGGGTCGATCGCGTGCCGCGCGGCGCGGATCCGGTCGAGATCCATCCGGGTACCGCCGCGGAACGCTGTGCTCGCCACGCAGAGAGGCTAGTTGATCAGGAGAGGTTGATGGTCGCCAGCGGCGCCATGGTGGGCGCCGGCGACCCGCCCGCGGGCTCCCGCGTGATGGCGAAGGCGCTGGAGCCCGGCTCCCAGTCGAAGGCGAGCGTGCCGCCGCTGATCCCGGCCGGCAGCAGCGCCGCCGACTTCGGGGCGCCGCCGGTGAACACCCACATCTGGTAGATCTGGCCGGCCGGCGGGTCGCTCAGGCCGGCGAGCATGGCCACACCACCGTGCTCGCTGTCCGAGACCGCCGCCGCGATCCGCCCGCCGTCGGGCAGGTTGGCGCCGCGCATGGTGACGTCGCGGGCGTTCATCACCGCGTAGATCCGCTCCCGCTCGGCGCGCAGCGACTGCACCTGGTGCCGCTCGTCGGCGAGCCGCTGGTCCATGACGATCCAGGTGGCGGCGATGGCGACCACTGCCGCGGCCGCGACGCCGAGGGTGGCCCGCCGCCAGCGCTCGGCCCGCTTGGCCGAAAGCGATGTCAGGGTGGCGACGCCGGCGGCCGGGGCGGCTTCGGCGGTGGTGACCTGGCTGGTCTGGCTCACGAGGGCCAGGACGCTGTCGCGCAGGCCGGGCGGCGGCGGCTCGTCGGCACCGCCGAGCTTGGCGGCGACCTCCTGAAACTCCGCCACCTCGATGCGGCACGACTCGCACTCGAGCAGGTGCCGGGCGAAGGCCGCGCGCTCGATGTCGTCGACGGCGTCGAGGGCGTAGGCCCCGGACAGCGAGTGCAGATCCGCGGTCACGTCCTCACCTCCCACCCGCGGCGGGGAAGGCCGGCGCCGGGCCGGCCGTCGATGGCGATAATACGCTCGCCAGGCCCGTCCGGTTCAGGCGACATCGGCCACCGTCCCTGCGCTTCCAAGATTCCGACAAGGCACGCTGTCGTAGCCTTCGAGTCGCCGGACCGTGCTGCCGAGGGTGGTGCCATGCAGGGACAGGACGTGGTGACCGAGGTCGAGAGCCCGCCGGAGACGCCCGCCACCGCGAAACCCCGGCGCCGGTGGGGCACCTGGGGCACCCGGCTCGCGGTGACCGCCTGCGTGGGCTGGCTGGCGCTGGTCGTCGCGCACATCGTGCTCAGCGGCCGCACGTACGTGTGGGGCCAGGTCGACCTGCTGCCGCCGATCGTGTTCGCGGCGATGCCCGTGCTGCTGGCCGGCGTCGCGCTGATCGCCCGGCGGGTCCGCTGGCGGCTCACGGTCGTCTGCGCGGTCGCCCTGCTGTTCGGCGCGAGCTACAGCGGGATCAACGTCGCCACGCTCTGGTACACGCCGCCGCCGGCCGGGCCGGGCGCGATCACGGTGGTGACGTGGAACACGATGTACTGGGACCAGGACATGATCAGCGACGGGGAGAAGACCACCGAGGACTTCTACTCGTTTCTGCGCGGCATGAACGCCGACGTGTACATGCTCCACGAGTACGCACACGTCGACTTCACGCCGGCCGACATCTTCTCGCAGGTCCAACCCATCGACCAGCGGGAGCGGCTGCGCGAGGCGTTTCCCGGCTACCAGGTCGTGATCGTGGGCCGCAACGTCACCCTGTCCCGCTTTCCGGTCGTCGCCTCGCGCGGGCTCGACTCGACGCCGTGGCTGCCCGAGGAGTTCCGGGCCGTACCGCCGGCCATGCGCGAGTACGCCGCCTTCTACAACAGCCAGGCGCTGCGCACCGACGTGCGGCTGCCGGACAGGGTCGTCTCGTTCTATAACGCGCACCTGTACCAGCCGCCCAGCCGGCTGCTGTCGCTCAGCGGCGACCGCAGCCGGGGCCGGGTGGAGACCGACCGGTTCAACGACTCGATGCGCAAGGCCAGCCTGCGCGCGCTCGAGGCGGACATGGATGGCAACTCGCAACCGATCGTGTTCGGCGGCGACCTCAACACCACGCCCGCGATGGGCATCCGGCGGATGCTGCCCGACCAGCTCGTCGACCACACGCGGGCGCTGTCCTCGCTGTACCCGACCACGTGGGCGGTCGGTGGCGCCAACAGCGAGCGGAAGTTCGGCGCCCCGCTCTGGCGGATCGACTGGCTGCTCAGCACGTCCGACGTCACTGTGCACGAGTACGAGTTCGTGGACCCGAAGGGCCTGTCCGACCACCGGCCCCAGCGCGCGGTCCTATCCACCGGCTGAGACGCCCTCGGACAGCTCCCAGAAGGCGGCGTAGCGGCCACCGCGGCCCAGCAGCTCGGCGTGGCCGCCCTGCTCCACGATCCGGCCGCCGGAAAGGAACGCGACCCGGTCGGCTCGCCGCACGGTGCGCATCCGGTGCGCGACCATGACCACGGTCCGGCCGGCCATCAGCCGCTCGATCCCGTCGTGCACCGCCGCCTCGTTCATCGGGTCGAGCGCGGAGCTCACCTCGTCCAGCAGCACGATCGGCGCGTCCTTGAGCAGCGCCCGCGCGATCGAGACCCGCTGGCGTTCGCTGCCGGACAGCAGCGCGCCGGCGCGCGGCCCGCCGCACGTCCCGCAGCGCGCCGTCCAGCAGCGCGAAGCGCTCGGCGGTCCGGCCGCCGGCGCGCAGCACGGGCTGGGCCTGCAGGTACTCGATGACCCGCGCGGTGGCCTCGTGGTCGCGCTCGCGGCGCTCGGCGTCGGCGGCGGCCGTCGCGCGTCCGGTCCAGACCTGGATCGCGGCGACGACCGGGGCGGCGACCAGCGCGGCAAGCCCCAGCTGCCAGTTGAACGCCGGCGGGGCCAGCTATCTGGGCGAGCCGGCTCACGCGTGGCGCCTGGTCCGAGCCGGCCGGCCTGGGACCGCTGGTGAACACGGCCGCCGACGAGTACCACCCCTCGCTCTCGCCCGGCCTGGACCGGCTCTTCTACGTGGCGGGCGGCGACCTCCACCAGGTGGCGACCTCGGCGCTGGCGGTACCGCTCACACCGCGGTGAGCAGCGCGTCCAGCGGCCGCGGCAACGCGTCCCGGGCGATGGCCGCCTCGACGAGCAGCCGCGCGTAACGCGACTTGCGGGTCGCGCCGCTGCCCAGAAACCGCCGCATCTGCGCCTGCGGGTCGCGGCCGCGCCAGGCGGGCTGGCTCTGCAGCGAGCGGAACGATCCGAGGTCGCCCTGCGAGTCGAACAGCGCCTCGACGCCGGTGGTGCCCACAGCGCGGATCAGCTCGTCTTCGAGGTCCTCGACGCAGGTGTAGAAGCCGAGCCGCTCCATGCCGGCCCGGTCGGGCGGGGAGCCGACCCCGGTCGCGACGAGGCCGCGCCGGAAGACCTCCTCCTCGTGCAGGTCGCACAGTCCGGTCAGGCGCATCCAGCCGCCCAGCGGCCCGAGGCCGCGCAGGAACCGGCCGATCGCGTGTGCCCCGCCGATCGGCACGACCACGACCTGCTCGGCCGCCAGGTCCCGGCCGCGGGCGGCGGCGGCCGTCTCGACGGCGATCTGGTCGCTGATGCCCTCGACGAGCACCAGGGCGGCGGCGCTGTCGAGCTTGGCGAGGGCGCGCGCGGTCGCCTCGATCGGCGCGGTCGGGCCGCTCACGTAGCCTTCGAGCGCCCGGCGGGCGAGCGCGCGGCGGGTGGCGAGATCCATGGCGGCTACCGCCCGGTGCTCCGTCGATCAGCGCGCGCCATGGCCGCATCATCGACCACGGGCACGGCCCGGGACAACCGATTTGTTCATGGCGTTCCGGGTGGGGCGGTGGTGGGCGTTTTGACGGACGAATCGGGGAAAGCGGCACGGCCGGGGGTGACTGCTGTGACCAGGATCGAACCGCGGCCCAGCCCGCTGACCGCGCGACCGTGGCCGGTGCGCGAGGAGGTCCGGGGCTCGTTCCTGGCCCGCACGCTGCGCTCCACGGACGCGAAGCAGATCGGGATCATGTACGGCGTCACCGCGTTCGCCTTCTTCATGGTCGGCGGGCTGATGGCGCTGCTGATGCGCGGTGAGCTGGCCCGGCCGGGCATGCAGTTCCTCTCGCCCGAGCAGTACAACCAGCTGTTCACCATGCACGGCACGATCATGCTGCTGCTGTTCGCGACGCCGATCGTGTTCGCCTTCGCCAACTACGTGGTACCGCTGCAGATCGGCGCGCCGGACGTGGCGTTCCCCCGGCTCAACGCGTTCGCCTACTGGCTGTTCGCGTTCGGCGGCACGCTCGTGCTGGCCGGCTTCATCACGCCCGGCGGCGCCGCCGACTACGGCTGGACCGCCTACACGCCCCTGTCGACCGCCGAGCACTCGCCCGGCGTGGGCGGCAACATGTGGGTCGTCGGCCTGGTGCTGTCCGGGCTCGGCACGATCCTCGGCGCGGTCAACATGATCACCACGATCCTGACCCTGCGGGCACCGGGCATGACCATGTTCCGGATGCCGATCTTCACCTGGAACATCCTGCTCACCAGCGTGCTGGTGGTGCTCGTGTTCCCGCTGCTCGCGGCCGCCCTGCTGGCGCTGCTCGCGGACCGCGTGCTGGGCGCGCACGTGTACGACCCGGGCCACGGCGGGCCGCTGCTGTGGCAGCACCTGTTCTGGTTCTTCGGGCACCCCGAGGTCTACGTCGTCGCGCTGCCGTTCTTCGGCATCGTCACCGAGGTCATCCCGGTCTTCTCCCGCAAACCCATCTTCGGGTACAAGGGACTGGTCGGCGCCACGATCGCGATCACGCTGCTGTCGATGAGCGTGTGGGCGCACCACATGTTCGCCACCGGCCAGGTGCTGCTGCCGTTCTTCAGCTTCCTGAGCTTCCTGATCGCGGTGCCGACCGGCCTGAAGTTCTTCAACTGGATCGGCACGATGTGGCGCGGCCAGATCACCTTCGAGACCCCGATGCTCTTCGCGATCGGCTTCCTGGTCACGTTCCTGCTCGGCGGGCTGTCCGGCGTGATGCTCGCGTCACCGCCGATCGACTTCCACGTCACCGACACGTACTTCGTGGTGGCCCACTTCCACTACGTGCTCTTCGGCACGATCGTGTTCGCCGTGTACGCCGGCATCTACTTCTGGTTTCCCAAGGCGACCGGCCGCATGCTCGACGAACGGATCGGCCGCGTGCACTTCTGGCTGACCTTCATCGGCTTCCACACCACGTTTCTGGTGCAGCACTGGCTCGGCAACGAGGGCTTCCCCCGCCGGTACGCCGACTACCAGCCGGACGACGGCTTCACCACGCTCAACACCGTCTCCACGATCGGCTCCTTCGTGCTCGGCGCCTCGACCCTGCCGTTCCTCTACAACCTGTGGCGCTCGTACCGGTACGGCCAGGTCGTGACCGCCGACGACCCGTGGGGCCACGGCAACTCCCTGGAGTGGGCCACCTCCTCCCCTCCCCCGCTGCGCAACTTCGACCGGATGCCGAGGATCCGCTCGGAGCGGCCGGCCTTCGACGCGAAGTTTCCGGAGCTGGCCGCCGGCGGCCAGTCGGACGCCGGCCCGCCCGAGGGTGGCGCCAAGCCGTTGACCAGCGAGTCGCGCGGCGGCGCCACCTACTCCGAAGACACCACCACCGAGCGGTAGCGGCCCCCTACCCGCCGGCGGTGTTCGACGCGGGTCGGACCGGACGGGGGCGAGGCGGCGGGGCCGGCCAGTCGCCGTCCGCGACGATCGACGCGAGGTCGTCCTGACCGGTCAGGTCGTGCCGGGCCGCCGCGCGGAACCCGCTGAGCACCGTGCGGTACCGCTCGCTGTCGTACGGCTCGCGCCCGTAGGTGACCGCGTCGATCGTTATCATCATCTGCCGCCCCGCCGCCACGACCTCGGCTCCACCGATCAGCGCCACCTTGATGAAGGCCAGGTGGGCGGCGTTGCGGGCCTCGCGCCGCTCGGCGTCGTCCTCCGGGGTGTCGTCCGTGAAGTCCTGCAAGACCCTGCGCGCCTTGCTCGCCAACGTCTGAAACGCGATGTAGGCGTCGACACGGTCCTGGTAAAGGCGGTAACGGTCCTCGTGCTCCCGCTGCTCGCGTCGCAGCCGGGTCGCGTGCCGGGCCTGCATGAGGGCGGTCAGGACGCCCGCTCCGGCCGCCACGGCGCCACCGGTGAGCGTCAGCAGTATCGATTCCCACATGCATCGAATGTTGACGGGCCGGTCAACCCCGACGACAGGGGCGTGGTCGGGCTAGATTTTCGGTCGTGCTCGACTATGACCGGGAGGCAAAGCGCTACGACGAGTCGCGCGGGGGTGAGCCGCGCGCGGCCGCGGCGGCCGGCGCTGTCGAGCGGCTCCTGCCGCCCGGCGCGCGGCTGCTGGTCGACGTGGCCTGCGGCACCGGCATCGTCACCACCCGCCTGCGCCGGCCGGGTCGCACCGTCGTCGGGGTCGACCGGTCCACGGGCATGACCGCCGTGGCCGCCGCCCGGCTCCCCGGCGCCGCGGTCGTCGGCGACGCCACGGCGCTGCCCGTGGACTCCGGACGCGCCGACGCGGTGCTGATGATCTGGCTGCTGCACCTCGTGCCGGACCCGGAGCGGATCGTCGCCGAGGCGGCGCGGCTGCTCGGCCCGGCCGGTCGCCTCATCACCACAGTGGACAAGAACGAAGGACCGTTCGCGGTGGCAAGCGACGTCGCGGAGCTGACCGCGCCGCTGCGGCGCCGGCAAGGCGAGCGGCCCGACGGGTACCGCCGGGTCGTCGCCGCCGCGAGCCGGCACGGCCTGGCCCCGGCGGCCGAGACGGCGTTCGTGGGCGCCGGCCAGGGGCGCACGCCGCGGCAGTGGGTCGAGCACATCGGCCGCGACACGATCCCGTGGGCGGACAAGGCCGAGGCGGACGAGCTGTGCCGCGCGCTGGCGGCCCTGCCCGATCAGGACACGCCCCGCCCGGATCCGGTGTACCGCGTCGTCGCCCTCGCCCGCGCCAGCGCGTAGGTTGAGCGCGCTCAGCGGGTGGCTGATATCAGGATGGTCTGCGTCCTGATGCGGTAGCAGCCCTCTTCGGCTATCCGGGCCCGCACCAGGTCGCGCACCGCGGACCGCTGCGCCTCGGTCAGTGGCTCGGCCGGGAGGCTTTCCTGGTACGCGAGGATCGGCTCCGGTTCGTGCACCACGATGTCGCTCGGGTAGCGCTCGGCGGTGACCGCGGAGAAGTGCTCGGCCACCCGCGCGGGCCCGCTGTCGCCGGTGAAGTCGCTGCGGGTGAGCGCGGCGGCGAGGTCGGGGCGGCCGATCGCCGGGCCGAGCGCGTTCAGCTCCCGCAGGTGGTCGCGGCCGTTGGTGCTGACCGCGAGCCGGCCGCCGGGGCGCAGCACGCGGGCGAACTCCGCCAGGCCGGCACCCGGGTCGTCCAGGTGGTAGAGCATGTGGTTGGCGACCACGACGTCGAAGCTGCCCGACCGAAAGGGCAGGCTCGTCGCGTCGCACCGCAGCACCCGCGCGCCGGAGATGGCGCGCAGGCGGGCACACATGGCCGCCGACGAGTCGGTGAGGGTGAGCCGCAGGTCGCTGGCGCCGTCCGCCCACAGCATTCCGGTGCCGGCGCCCACTTCGAGAAGGTCGCCGGAGGCGGGCAGCCGGTCGCGCACCCACGCGTACCACGGCCGCGTCTGCGTGCTGTGCATGTGCAGCGCGATCCGGGCGTCGAGATTGGCGGTCGTCGCGGCGTACTGCCGGCGGGCGTGCTCCGCGGGCGTGGAGTCCATGCCGCCATGCTGCCCGGTCACGCCGCGGACGGACACTGGGTACGGTCAGCGTGTGGCGTACGACCCTTTGGCGGAGAGCGTCCGCCTGATCGCCGACGGGCTGCCGGACCGGCCGGTGCGGCTGAGCCGTCGCCACCGGTTCGCGCCGGTCGCGGTCGACGTCGACGGTGACATCGCCGCGGCCCGCTTCCTGCGCCGCGGCGCCGGCTGCTTCTGGGACGAGACGCACCTGCTGGTCGCCGACGCGCCCGGCGGCTGGCGCCGGCTCGGCAGCGGCGGGTCCTCCCACGGCACCGAGGATCACGCCGGCACGGAGTTCGAGCGGGCCCGGCAGGGCATCGCGCCACACGATGTCGTGGTGGGCGGCGGCGCCGGCGCCCTGCGCGACTCCGACCGCCTGCTGCCCTGGCGGGGTCGCTGGGTGCAGACCGCCTCGCTGCTCGCCGGCAGCGGGATCGCGCGGGTCACGGTCAAGGGGCGCGAGCTGCACGTCCCGTACCACGGTCATCTGGTCGTGGTCTGGCAGACCCGCCGGCCGCCGTCGGTGGCCGCGCACGACGCGGCCGGACGCCCGGTCCGCGCCGTCACCCTGCCGCGCGGACGGTGAACCACCCTTTGCCGGCCGGCCGCCGCGGCGATCGCCGCGCTGCGTGACGAGGCGCCGGTCTGACCCGCGCCTACCCGACCGGCCCGGACCACTCGGGCAGCGTGAGGTCGTGGCCCTCGGCCCTGGCGCGGGCCGCCAGCCGCTGCCACGCCCGCCACCCGGGACCGCCGGCGGTCTTCTTGAGCGCCGCCGGCGGTGCCGCCTCGACCTCGTCCGCGAAGGCGCGGTTCAGCGCGGCGACGATGGCCGGCTCGGGGCGGGGCGCCAGCAGGTACGCCAGCAGCAGCCCCAGCGTCAGGAACGGCCGCACCTCGGCGTCGTCGTGCCACGCGCCCGGCGCGTGGCGGCGGCACCACGCGAGGTACCGCACGGCGGCCTGCGTCGCGTCCGGGCCGAGCTCGACCGCCGACTCGACGAGGGTGGCGAGCGTGCCCGCCGGTTCCAGCAGGTCGTCCGCCCGCACCAGCACGAGGCAGGCGAACAGCCGCGCCACGTGGCCGCGCGCGTCCTCCGGCCGCGCGTAGCTGGACAGCTGCAGCACCTCGCGCGGCGTCCACGGCAGCTCGGCCGGCAGCCGGCGCACGAGCAGCAGCTCCTCGATGCCCTGCCGGTACTCCTCGACCCGCACGCCGTAGTCGAGCGCCGCCATCTCGCACACGATCGAGGCGTCCAGCCGGTCGCGCACCCAGTCGCGCAGCGCGAGCTCGGCGGGGTGCAGCGCGTCCAGCGTCGGCTCGATCACGCTCAGACCGTACTCGCCGGCGAACCGTTGACTTTGACGCTGCGTCAACCTCTACCGTCGAAATCACCGTACGAGATCGGAGGAGGTCGGCGATGGAGTGGTCGATCCAGGACATCGCCCGGCTGGCGGGGACGACGAGTCGGACGTTGCGCCACTACGGGGCCGTGGGGCTGCTGGAGCCCAGCCGCGTGGGGCGCAACGGCTACCGGTACTACGACCAGGACTGCCTGCTGCGGTTGCAGCGGATCCTGCTGCTGCGCGAGCTGGGCCTCGGCCTGCCCGCGATCGCCCAGGTGCTGGAGGGGCAGCGGGACCCGGTGGCCGCGCTGCGCACCCACCTGCGGGTGCTGGAGCAGGAGCGCGACCGCATCGGGCGGCAGATCGAGTCGGTGAAAACCACCATCCGAAAGACGCAGAGAGGAGAACGGCTGATGGCTGAGGAGGTCCTGGACGGGTTCGACCACACCCGGTACGAGCAGGAGGTGACCGAGCGGTGGGGCCGTGAGGCGTACGAGCGTGGCGACCGCTGGTGGCGCTCGCTGACCGCGGAGCAGCGGACCGAGTTCCAGCAGCGGCAGGTCGCGATCGCGGAGGACTTCGGGCGGGCACACCAGTCGGGCAGCGCGGCCGACAGCGAGGAGGCGCAGCAGATCACCGAGCGGCACGTCGAGTGGCTGTCCGCGACGACCACGCCCACGAAGGGTTACCTGATCGGGCTGGGCGAGATGTACGTGTCCGACCCGCGGTTCACGGCCAACTACGACCGGTACGGCGAGGGCACCGCGGCGTTCATCCGTGACGCGATGAAGGTGTACGCCGAGCGCCACATGACCGACTAACCCGCTGTGGTCGCCACCGCTCCCGGTGGCGGCCACATCGCGGTGCCGCTCACTGGCCGCCGAACCAGCCGGGGATGTCCAGCGGAAAGCCGCTGCGCGGCGCGACCTTGCGAAGGTCGGCCTCCAGCGCGCGCAGGCGCTCATCCCCCAGCACCACCGCCCATCGGGCGCGCAGCTCGTCGAAGATCCGCGCGGATCGCGTCAGCGCGTCGACGCCGCGCTCGGTGAGCAGCACGATCCTGCTCCGCGCGTCTGCGGGGTCGGGCTCGCGCCTGACGTAGCCGAGACGTTCGAGCGTGTCGATGTGCTTGGCGGCCGCCTGCTTGGAGACGCCGAGCCTGCGGCCGAGCCGCACGGCGTTTGTGCCGCCCCGCCCGATCGCCTGCAGGACGAACCCGTGCATCGGGCGCATGTCCGGGTGCCCCTGGCGGGCCAGCTCGGCGTGCATGTCGTCGATCAGCGCGCGGAAGCCCTGGAACAGCTGCAGCGGCAGCTCGAAGCCGGGCGGGTCAGTTGACACGTTAGACAACCTGGTTCACCATCCAGACAACCACGTTGTCTAACTTAGGGGAACCCGACGATGCCTGTCATCCGCCACGCCCAGAGCCGCCGCACCGAGACGCCGAACGCCGTCATGACCACGCTGGCCTCCCCGACACAGGGCGGCGCCGGGCAGGCCGTGTGGCGGGTGGACATGCGACCCGGCCAGTCGGGCCCGCTGCACGCCATCGACACCGAGCAGGTCTGGACCGTGCTGGGCGGCGCCGCCGTCATCGAGGTCGGCGACCAGGCCCACACCGTCGAGCCGGGCGACACGGTGGTGATCCCCGCCGACACGCCCCGGCGCGTGCGCACGCGGCCCGCGGACGGGTTGGTCGCGCTCGTCGTGGCGCCGGCCGGCATGCGGGCGTACACCCTGGACGGCACCGCCGTCGCACCGACCTGCGCCGTTCCGGACGCCGACAAGCTCATCCCGGCCTGGGTGGTCTAATTCGGCGTCAGGGTGGGGTGCGATCGTGGTAGCCGTTTCAGAAGATCTAATTCGAACAGATCCGGGCTACCGCGGCGTCCGTCGTGGTCCGGACCGTTGCTCCCACGGCCTCACCCTCCGCAATCGCCCAGCTCACCCCAACCCCCCGTTGCCGTTCAGACCGTGGCCGGCAACGGCGACACCCCGCTCGGTTGTGGACGGATTCGCCCACCTCGCCCCTAGCGAGTTCGGGTAGGCAAGTCCCGTCCACATCGTGGCGAGCCCTACTAGGACGCCATCCGGGACCGCAACCACTCGACTTCCCGGAGTTGGGTTTGCTTGCCGTGCGACAGCCTCCGGCGCCGTCGTCGCGATCGGTGACTGTCGATCAGGTGCACGCGGTGTGAGCTTCGAAATCTTGGTGAGTTAGCGCGTTATTTCGACGCCAACTTGCCAAGATCTGCCGGAGCGGGCTCCAGGGTTGAGCCGGCGACCGCGGAGGGTGAGGGCGGCAACCGCGGGCACAGCGGCAGCTCACATCTAACTCGGATCGGACTCCAAGAAGGCTCACCACGACGGGCATCGCGGTAGCCCGCGTCTGGTTCGGGGTTGGATCTCCCGAAGGCCGCGCAGATCGCCGCCCGCTCCCCCACCGGATCCAGCGAAGACGAGTATGGTTTCACCGGCTGTAGCCCCGAGTGGTTGGAGCGGCTGGTGCGCGTGCTGACGTGGAACCTGTGGTGGCGGTTCGGACCGGACTGGCAGAAAAGGCAGCCGTACATCAGGGACACGTTGCGCGAGGTCGAGCCCGACATCGCCGCCCTGCAGGAGGTCTGGGGCGCCGACGGTACGAGCCAGGCACACGAGCTGGCCGACGCGCTCGGCTACCACGCGGCGTACGCGGAGCCGTCGCTGCCGCCCGCGCCCCACACGCCCGAGCACGAAGGTGTGGAGGTGGGGCTGGGCCTGGTGAGCCGGTGGCCGGTGCTCGCGTCGGAGGCGGTGCGGATGCCGGCGCGGTTTCGGGTGCCGCCGGTCGCACTGGAGGCCACAGTGGACCATCCGGACGGGCCGCTGCACGTGATCGTCGCGTGCCTGGAGTGGGAGCCGGTGTTCGCGGCGGACCGGCACGCGCAGGCCCACGCCCTCGCCAAGCTGGCCGCCGACCCGGCGCGGGACGGCGCGTTGCCGGTGGTCGTGGCCGGCGACCTCAACGCGGCTCCGGACAGCGCGGTGCTGCGCCCCTTGACGCGGGCCGGCCTCGTCGACGCGTGGAGCGCGGCCGCGGGCGACCCGCACGCGGTCACGTTGAGCTCCAAGCACCCGCACGCGCCCCTGGAGGCCGACGAGCTGATCGACAAGCGGATCGACCACGTCTTCGTCCGCCCCGGCCAGGCCGGTCAGCGGGTCGAGTGCGCCGGCGCCACCCTCGCCGGCGGCTACGAGGCCTCCGACCACCACGCCGTGGTCTGCGACATCACCTGGTAGGTCAGGCGGGCGCCGGGCTGACGTGTGCGGCGATCAGGCGCCACCCGTGGTCGGTGTGCGTCCAGGTCCGGGTGTAGCGCACGCGCGCGGTGAACTCCTCGCCCCGGAAGACACCGGCCAGGGTGCCCAGAAACCAGGTGACGCCGGTCGTGCCGACCACCAGCACGTCGAGGTCCTCCTCGTCGACCCGGGTGAGGCGCTGCCCGCCGCCGCGTTGCAGCTCCAGATCGTCCTGTTTGGAGTAGAGCAGGCCGTCCGGTCCGGTGAACACGAGCCGGTCATCGATCAGCGCGTCGAGCGCGTCCGCGTCGGCGGCGAGTTGGGCGGCCTGCAGGCGGCGCTCCGCGCCCCGCAGCTCGTCGACCTGGTCAGCCATCGCACCAGGCTACCGGTGCGGTACGGTGCGGCCGCGACGCCGCGGCGGGCTTGTCGTGGCGCGTGCCACCACCGCAGCAACGCGAGCTGCGTGGCCGGCGGCGCCGGTGGCGGTGGCGACCCGGGAGATTCCGCCGCCTCGCCCGCTACCCCGACCGCGGACCCGGCAGCGGAGGTCGGGGATCTCGGCGAGCCCTGGCGAGCCGCCGACCGCAGCGGTGCCCGCGGGAGCAAACGGTCCGCAAGTGGCGCGGACCGGGGCAAATTTGCTGGAAGGAACGCACGGTCCCTACTCGTCGTCGGCGAACACCTCCTCGCGGCGCTTGCGGATCGCGGGCAGGACGGCGATGACCAGCGCGGCTGCGGCGAGCGCCAGACACGCCGCCGAGATCGGGCGGGTCAGGAACACCGAGGCGTCGCCGCGGGAGATGATGAGCGCCCGGCGAAGGTTTTCCTCCAGCAGCGGGCCGAGGACGAAGCCCAGCAGCAGCGGCGCGGGCTCGCAGCCGCACTTGATCAGGATGTAGCCGAGGACGCCGAAGAAGACGATCGCGTACACGTCGTAGGCGTTGAAGCCCAGCGAGTAGGTGCCGATCGCGGCGAACAGCATGATCATGGGGAACAGCACGTTGTACGGGATGCGCAGCATGCGCACCCACATGCCGATCAGTGGCAGGTTCAGCAACAGCAGCAGCGCGTTGCCGATCCACATCGACGCGATCAGGCCCCAGAAGAGCTCCGGCTCGTCGTTGATCACGTTGGGTCCGGGGGTGATGCCGTGCACGATGAACGCGCCGACCATCAGCGCCATCACCGGATGCGCGGGCAGGCCCAGCGTGAGCAGCGGGATGAACGACGTCTGCGCGGCGGCGTTGTTCGCCGACTCGGGGCCGGCGACGCCCTCGATCGCGCCGTCCCCGAACTCCTTCTGCCGCTTGGAGATCCGCTTCTCGACGGCGTACGAGGTGAATGACGCCAGCACGTGCCCACCGCCGGGCAGGACGCCGAGCGCCGCGCCCAGGCCGGTGCCGCGCGCGATCGGGCCGACGATGCGGCGCCGGTCCTCGCGGGTGGGCCAGAGGTTCTTGACCTTGCTGACCACGGCGGTGCGCGTCTGCTCGTTCTCCAGGTTGCGCAGGATCTCCGCCACCCCGAACATGCCGACGGCGACCGACACGAAGTCGATGCCGCCGTACAGCTCGCGCTGGTCGAACACGAAGCGCGGCGTGCCGGTGTAGATGTCCTGCCCCACGGTGCCGAAGGCGACGCCGAGCGCGATCATCGCCAGCGCCTTGAGCGCCGTGCCGCGCGCCAGCGCGATCGACACGATCAGGCCGAACAGCACCAGCGAGAAGTACTCGGCGGGGCCGAACTCCAGCGCGATGCTGGCCAGTGGTGGAGCGGCGACGGCCAGGACGACGGTGGCCACCGTGCCGGCGATGAAGGAGCCGACCGCGGCGGCGGCGAGGGCCGGCCCGGCGCGGCCCTGGCGGGCCATCGCGTGCCCGTCGAGCGCCGTGACCGCGGCCGACGACTCGCCCGGCAGGTTGATCAGGATGGCGGTCGTGGAGCCGCCGTACTGGGCGCCGTAGTAGATGCCGGCCAGCATGATCAAGGCGGTCACCGGCTCGAAGCTGAACGTGATCGGCAGCAGCATCGCCACCGTCGCCGTCGGCCCGATGCCCGGCAGCACCCCGACCGCCGTCCCGAGCAGCACGCCCACGAAGCAGTAGAGGATGTTCTGGATCAGCAGGGCGGTCGAGAAGCCCAGCACGAGGTTGTCGAAGAGTTCCATGCCTCAAATCCGGATGCCGGTCAGAACGGGAGCCAGGGGCCGAACAGCGGGATCCGCAGCTGGAGCGCGACGACGAAGATGAGCGTGCTCGCCAGGGTCAGCCCCGCCGCCACCGCCACCGCCATGAGCGGGCGTACCCGGGTGCTCGCGAAGGTGGTCAGCAGGGCGGTGACCGCCGAGGTCGGTACGAAACCGAGGCGCCGCACGGTGAACCCGAAGAACAGCAGCGCGAGCACGATGACCCCGACCGCCCGCCACGGTACCGTCCCGAACGACACCACCTCGCCGGCGACGAGTCCTTTGAGGACGATGCCGAGCCCGAGCGCGGCCAGGATGGCGCCGACGAGCAGGGGAAAGTACCCGGGACCCATCCGCAGTGGGGTGCCCAGCTCGTAGCTGAGCGACCCCACCGCGAATGCCCCCCCGATAAGGACGAAGATCCCCCGACAAGGACGTCCGGAAAGGACCGTCGGCGCTCCACGTCAGGAGACCCCGACGCCGGCGTCCGCGATGATCTTCGCCCAGGTCTTGAGCTGCTCGTCGAGGTGCGCCCGGTGTGCCTGCGGCGTGGCGTCCTCGGCCGGCACCGGCGCGGTGCCGAGCTTGGCCATCTGGTCCACGACTCCCTGGTCGGCCAGCGCCTTCTTCAACGCGTCCGACAGCTTCTGCACGACCTCCTGGGAGGTGCCCTTCGGCACGTACAGGCCGTGCCACACGCTCACCTGCAGCGCGGGCATCCCGGCCTCGGCCGTCGTCGGCAGGTCGGGCAGGCTCTTGACCCGCTCCGGCGTGGTGACCGCGTACGCCTTGACCTTGCCCGCGGAGATCTGACCGCTGGTGTTCGTGGTCTGGTCGCACATGAAGTCGACCTGGCCGCCGACGAGGTCGGTCAGCGCGGGCCCGGTCCCCTCGTACGGGACCTCCTGCAGCTTCACGCCCGCCGCGGACTGGAAGAGCAGGCCGCACAGGTGCGACGCGGCGCCGATGCCGGCGTTGGCGAGCGTGACCTTGCCGGAGTTGGCCTTCACGTAGGTCACGAGTTCCTGCAGGGTCGAGGGCTCGAAGTCCTTGCGGGCCACGATCGTCATCGGCACCTCGGTGACGAGCCCGACCATCTCGAAGTCCTCGAGCGGCTTGTAGTCGAGGTTCTTGTAGAGGGCCGGCGCCGTCGACATGCCGATGTGGTGCATCAGGACGGTGTACCCGTCGGGATCGGCCCGGGCGACCTCGCCCGCGCCGACCGTGCCGCCCGCGCCTTCCACGTTCTGGACGACGATCTTGCCGCCGAGCTCCTTGGCCATCGGCTCGGCGATCATGCGGGTGACGGTGTCTGTCGGGCCGCCCGCGCTGAACGGCACCACGATCGTGATGTTCTGGTCCGGGTAGCCCTCGGCGGTACCACCGCCGTCACTGGAGCCGCCGCCGTCGGAACAGGCGGCGACGAGCGAGACGGTGGCTATCGCGGCTATCGCCCGCGCGGCGCCGTGGCGCCGGATGGTTGAGCTCATTTTCGCGCCTCCTCGTCGGAGAGTGCGTGTCCGTCGAACGCGCACGGCCCTCAGTCTCGGCCGGCAAGGGCGCGACCGGTGTCAGAGAAATCCCAAGGAACGCGCCCCATGTCAGAGGAATCCCAAGAAGTAGCGCGCCGGAGCCGGCGCCCTCGCCGCGGGCCGTCCGCGGGGTTGGTTGCGCAACGGCGGAGGGTGAGGCTGCGGGAGCAACGGTCCGGACCACCACGGACATCGCGGTAGCCCCAACTCTCTTGGAACAGATCCGCCAGGGCTGCATGAGCGTCGATCCGGGCCGTACAATCCGCCGGTATGCGGATTACCGTCATCGAGGATGACGACCGCGTAGCGCGAGGTCTGGTGACCGTCCTGGCCCAGGCGGGCTTCGAGGTGCACCGCATCGCCACCGCCGCCGAGGCGGTGCGGGCCGACCCGTCCGACGTGGTCCTCGTCGACCTCGGCCTGCCCGACGGCGACGGGCTCGACGTGATCCGCCGGCTGCGCGACCGCCCGGAGACGGCCGTGATCGCGGTGACCGCGCGTTCCGAGGAGCACGAGCGGGTCCGCGGCCTGCGCGCCGGCGCCGACGACTACATCGTCAAGCCGTTCGGCATCCCCGAGCTGCTGGCCAGGATCGACGCGGTGCTGCGGCGCACCCGGGCCGCCCGCGCCCAGAGCCGCCCGGACGAGCCGCTCGTCCTCGGCCCGATGCGGATCGCGGTCGGCACCCGCGAGGTCAGCGTCGACGGCGTGACCGTGACGCTGACCCGCAAGGAGTTCGAGCTGCTCCTGCTGCTGGCCCGCCGCGCGCCGAACGTGGTCAGTCGCGACGTCATCCTCGACCAGATCTGGGGCGCGACCTGGGAGTCGTCCAGCCGCACGCTGGACACCCACATCGCGGCGCTGCGGCACAAGCTCGGTGCGGGCGTGCTCATCCGCACCATCCACGGGGTCGGCTATCGGCTCCAGGCCGATCAGCCGGAGCTGATCGGCTAGCGGACCGTGCACCGCCGCCTGCTCGTCGTGCTGGTACCGCTCGCCGTCTTGTTCGCGGCGGCGCTCGGGGTGCCGCTCGGCATCACCGTGGCCGAGCGGGAGATGCAGGAGACGTACGTCGACCGGCTCAATGACGTGGGCCGCTTCGCCTCGCTGGCCGAGACCGCGCTGTCGACGGGGCGGACCGAGGCGCTCGACCAGGAGCTGAGGCGGTACCACGCGCTGTACGGCATTCCCGTCGCCGTGATCGACACCTCGGGCACGGTGCTGCTCGAGCCGGCCGGCGCGTACCAGCGGGCGGCCCGCGGCGAGCCGTCGCTTGCCCGGATCGTGTCCGCGGCCCTGGCCGGGGCGAGATCGGAGCCGTCCCGGAAATGGGCGCCGTGGGACGACTCCGCGCTCGTGGTGGCCGAGCCGGTCGGCCGCGACAGCGAGGTCGTCGGCGCGGTCGTGACGATCTCCGACCTGTCCCGCACGCGCGACCGCATCCTCGTCCGGTGGGCGCAGCTGGCCGGCATCGGGCTGCTGCCGCTGATCGCGCTGGTGGCGGTCGCGTGGCCGGTCTCGGCGTGGGTGCTGCGGCCGGTACGCAAGCTTGACGCGGCGACCTCCCGCATCTCGCAGGGCGACCTCACGATCCGCGCCGACGCCGAGGCCGGACCGGTGGAGCTGCGCCGGCTGGCGGCCTCGTTCAACACGATGATGGAGTCGGTGGAAAACGGCGTGCAGCGGCAGCGCGCGTTCGTCTCCGACGCGTCGCACCAGCTGCGCAACCCGCTGACCAGCCTCCGGCTCGCGGTGGAGAGCCTGGCGCCGCACCTGTCACCGGGCGGGGCCGGGCAGCAGGTGTACGACGTGGCCGTCGACGAGCTCAAGGCGATGCAGCGCCTGCTCAACGCGCTGCAGGCCAGTGCGCGCATGGAGAGCATGCGGACCACCTCGCCGGTCGACCTCGACGCGGTGCTCGCCACCCGGGTCGAACGGTGGCGCGCGCTCACCACGACCGCGGGCCAGACACTCGCCGTCGACGTGCCGCCCGGGCTGCGGCTGCTGGAGCCGCCGGGCGGGCTGGGCAGCATCCTGGACGAGCTGATGAGCAACGCGCTGCGGCTGTCCGACGCCCGCCTGGTGCAGGTGAGCGCCAGCGCGGGCGGCGCGGCGGGCGGCGTCGTCACGATCGCGGTCCGCGACGACGGCCAGGGCATCGAGGCGTCCGAGCGGGAGCAGGCGCTGCGGCGGTTCTGGCGCTCGCCCAAGCACCAGAACGTGCCCGGCACCGGCCTTGGCCTTGCCATCTGCGCGGACCTGGTCGGCGCCGCCGGCGGCGAGCTCCGGCTGGAGGACGGGCTGCCGCGGCCGGACGGCTCCGGGCACGGCTTCGCCGCGGTGGTCGCCCTTCCCGTCGTCGACCCCGCGTGATCCCTGATGCCCGCGGCCCGCGAGGCGGGCCCACCGCGGTCGTCGGCCGGCGTGATCCCTGATGCTCGCGGCCCGCGAGGCCAGCCCCGCCGCGGTTGTCGGCCCGGCGTGATCCCTATGCTTGCGGCCCGCGAAACCCAGACCCGCCGGCCTAACGCTTGCGGTCGCGGAACCACGCCGCCGCGCCGGGATGCAGCGGTATCGACGACGTCGCGATGCCGGTGCGCACGTTGATCCGCCAGGCCTCCGGCAGGTCCTCGGCGTCCTCGCGGCTGGCCGAGGCGATCGTGCCGGTGTAGGTGAAGATCGTGTCGGTGATCGCGTAGACCAGGTCGTCGGGCAGGTCGTTGCGCACGAGGAGCACATTCGGCACGGCGACGGTGCGGGTCGCGGTGATGCCGGCGTATGCGGTCACCGGGATCGTCGCCGGCGCGTAGGGGTCGGGGTAGGCGGTGACGAGCGCGTCCGCCTGCTCGTCCAGCGGCACGAGCCGGATCGCGTGGCGCTGCGCCAGCTCCGTGATGGCCGGCGTCGGCACGCCGGTCAGGGAGAACATCGCGTCGATCTCGCCGTCGCGCAGCGCCTCCGCCGACTCGGCCTGGCTCAGGTACCGGCCGTCGACGCTCACCGGGCGAAGCCCCAGCACCCGCACCGACGTGAACTCCGTGCCCGAGTCGCGCGCGCCGAGAGAGACGCGCTTGCCCGCGAGGTCGCGGAACTCCTCGATCGGCGAGCCCGCCATGACGACGAGGTGCAGGTGGCTGTCGTAGAGGCGGCAGATCGCCGAGATCCCGTCCGGCACGCTGCCGTCAGTCATGATCATGGCGTCCAGGCTGGACAGTCCCAGCTGAACCTCGCCCGCGCGCAGCATCCGGATGTTGTCGGTGGACGCCCCACTCGGCACGGTGGTCACGGTCGCGCCGGGCACCTGCTGGCTGATGTGCTCGGCCAGCGCGCCGCCGATCCGCCGGTACACCGCACCCGCCGGCCCGGTCGCCAGCCGCAGCCGCACGTCGCCGACCTCGGGCTCGCTCGAACACCCCACGACCAGGCCGCCGGCTGCCAGGAGCACCGCCCGCCGGCTCACCCGCATCGGGTACGACATCCCGCGATGATACGTACGTCGATTGATCTCGGTCTCCAGATCAACCCCAAGACTGATGAGGGCTGCCGCGACGTCCGCCGTGGTCCGGACCGTCGCTCCCGCGGCCTCGCCCTCCGCGGCTGGCCGGCCTCACCCCAAACCGCCGCTCCCGCGGTCCGCGGGCGAGGACCCCGTCGCCGGGCGCTACGTGCCGGCGCGGTGTTTGGCGGCCATCAGGTTGGCGCGGACCCCGGCCGTGAGAAGCGAACCGTCCGAGGCGACCGTCAGCATGTCGAAGCCCTGCTCCGCGTACACCGCCGCGATCTCACCGCTGGCACAGTGGATGCCGGCGGCGATGCCGCTGTCCTTGCAGGCGGCCAGGACGCCGTCGATCACGCGGACGAACTCGGGGTCCGGTGGCGCGTGGCCGGGCAGCAGGCCCATCGACAGCGCGAGGTCGCTCGGCCCCACGTAGAGGCCGTGCACGCCGGGGTGGCGGCGATCTCGCGGACGTTGCGGATGGCGTCGGCGGTCTCAATCATGATCAGGCAGGCCTGGTCGGCCAGGATGTCCAGGTCGGCGGTGCCGAGCACCTCGCGGGCGCGGACCGGCCCGTACGAGCGGTCGCCGTGCGGCGGAAAGCGCAGCGCGCGGGCGGCCCGCAGCGCCTCCGCCGCCGTGTTCACCATCGGCACGACCACGCCGCGCGCGCCGGCGTCGGCGACGCGCATGATGCGGTCGGGCTCGTTCCAGCTGACCCGGGCGATCGGCACCGAGCCGCCCGCGTCGATCGCCTGCATCATCGGGATGGCGGTGCTGTGGTCGACGAGGCCGTGCTGGTAGTCGACGCACACGTAGTCGGCCCCCTGCCGCGCGATCAGCTCCGCCGGCACCGAGCCGGGCATGGTGCACCACACGCCGTACGTCTTGCGGCCGGCCCGCCAGGCCGAGATCAGCGGGTTGGTGCTCAAGCGGCTCACTCCTTCACAAGCTCCGCCGGCGGGCCCGCCGGCGGAGGAGTCGATACAAATCATTGCGATTTTACGAACCCCGACGGCGTTGTGCGGCACTCTTACGATCATTGCCATGACGTACGAGCCGATCTTCACCCCCGCCCCCAAACCGAGGCGAACGGCCCGCACCGTCCTCATCGTCGTCGGCGCGGTGCTCGCCGTCTGCTGCGTAGGCGGCGCGGTCGGCGGCTTCGCGCTCTTCCGCTCCGTCAGCAACGCGATCGAGCCAGCCCGCGACGCAGCGACGTCCTATGTGGACGACGTACGGGCCGGCGACTACCCGAGCGCGTACGGCCGCCTGTGCCAAGAGGTCCGCGACACCACCACGCTGGAAGACTTCACCCGCGCCATGTCCGCCGGCCCGCGGATCCAGAGCTACGAGATCAACGGCGTCAACGTCTCCAACTTCAACGGCCGCTCCACCGCCACCGTGACCGCCCGGATGACCCAAGACTCCGGGGCGACGCTCATCCAGGTGTTCCCTCTGGTCAAAGAGGACGGTGAGTGGCGCGTCTGCCAGTAGCCTCCGACCCCGGTCCCGGGCCGACGGCACGCGCCGCCTGACGACGCGCGCCGCGCCGACGACCGGGGGTTGCACCTCGCGGGTGTCCTGGCCGGCACCGAGGCCCGACAGCAGGAGGCCGTCGAACGCGGCGACGCGTCCGCGTTCTGCTCCCGCACCGGGCTACGCCATCCGGAGGCGGCCGAGGACGTCAACCGCCGCGCGGCCGACCAGGGCTGCACCGCCGTGCTGTTGTCACCCGCCGCACTCCGAGCCGGCTCGGTGACACCGCCGAAGCCCGACGCACCAGATCGAGGCGCAACGCCTGCGGCGATCCGGCCCGACCGGCGGCGGCCATCGGGCCGGGCTGACGCCAGCGGGCGTCTGTCCCAAGGGGTTCGGCTTAAAGGGTGCCTGGGCAGTTGACGAGGCGATGGCCTCCAGGATCGACGTTCTGAAGCGACGATGACCACGGTGATCGTGCACGTCGATCTCGATGGCATTCAAGGATCCGCTTTTGTCAGATTGACTGAAAGCTATGACGCAAAGTCATTGACTTTGATGTCCGTCATTGGAAAGAATCCTAAATGCTTTGATCCGTTCTACCCCCACCGGAGCGAATCAATGAAGCGTGCCGCCAGCGTCCCCGCCGCCCTGTTCGCCGTCCTCCTGCTCGTGCTCGCCGCCCTGCCGGCACCGGCACAGGCGGCGCCGCGCTTCCGGGTGCTCGTCTTCTCGAAGGTCACAAACTTCTACCACGACTCGATTCCGGCGGGCATCGCGGCGATCGAGCAGCTCGGCGCGGCCAACAACTTCGAGGTCGAGGCGACCGTCGACGCGGCCGCGTTCACCGACGCCAACCTCGCCCGCTTCGACGTGCTGGTGTTCAACAACACCAACTCGCTGCCGACGTCGGGCCCCCTGCTGGACGCGGCGCAGCGGGCGGCCTTCCAGCGCTTCATCCGGGCCGGTGGCGGCTGGGTCGGCCTGCACGCCGCCACCGCCAGCGAGCGGGACTGGACGTGGTACGAGGGGCTGATCGGGACGATCTTCGACCAGCACCCGGACTTCTCCTCCACCGGCGGCACGTACCCCGGGCGGATCAAGGTCCTCGACAGGGCGCACCCGTCCACCGCCGCGCTGCCGGAGCTGTGGGAGCGCGGCGAGGAGTGGTACAACTGGCGCACCAACCCCACCGGCAAGGTGCACACGCTCGCCCAGATCAAGGTGCGTGACGGCATCCCGGGCCTGGACGAGGGCAACGACCACGCGTACTCGTGGTGCCAGAACTACGACGGCGGCCGCTCGTGGTACACTGCCGGCGGCCACGCCCCCTCCTCGTTCAGCGAGCCGCACTTCCTCACCCACCTGCGCGGCGGGATCGAGTGGGCGGCCGGCGCGGTGCCCGGCGACTGCGGGGCCACCAAGGAGGCCAACTTCCATCGGGTACCGCTGGTCACCAGCAACCTCGCCGACCCCTTCGAGCTTGCCGTGGCGCCGGACCGGCGGGTGTTCTACATCCAGCGCACCGGTGCGGTGAAGGTCGTCAACCAGGACACGCTCGCGGTCACCACGCTCGTCGACTTCGCGTACACGCCGGAGCAGACAAGCCAGTCCGACGGCCTGCTCGGCATGACGCTGGACCGCCAGTTCGCGACCAACAACTGGATCTATCTACTGTGGTCGGACAAGGTGGCCAAGCAGCTCAACCTGTCCCGCTTCACGGTCAGCGGCAGCACGATCGCCATGTCCAGCGAGCGGCGGCTGCTGACGATACCGACGTGGCGCGGCGAGGGGCGGGCCAACTCGCACATGGGCGGCTCGCTGGCCACCGACCGGTCGGGCAACCTCTACGCCGCCATCGGCGACAACACCGACCCGTTCGACTCCAGCGGGTTCACGCCGATCGACGAGCGGGCGGGCCGCCGTGCCTGGGACGCGCAGGCCACCTCGGCCAACACCAACGACCTGCGCGGCAAGATCCTGCGGATCAGGCCGCAGAGCGACGGGACGTACACGATCCCGGCGGGCAACCTCTTCGCGCCCGGCACCGCGCAGACCAGGCCCGAGGTGTACGCGATGGGCATGCGCAACCCGTTCCGCATCACTGTCGACCCGCTCACCGACGCCCTGCTGGTCGCCGACTACGGCCCGGACGCGCGCGCCGCCGATCCCAACCGGGGACCGGAAGGCACTGTGGAGTTCAACCGGATCACGAGCGCCGGCAACTACGGCTGGCCGTACTGCTCCGGAAACAACACCCCGTTCAACGACTTCAACTTCGCGACGAACACGTCCGGACCGAAGTTCAACTGCGCGGCCCCGGTCAACAACTCGCCGAACAACACCGGCCTCACCACCCTGCCGGCCGCCAAGGCGCCGCTGGTGTGGTACGCCTACTCGGCCTCGGCGCAGTTTCCCGAGCTGGGCACCGGCGGCGGTGGCCCGATGAGCGGCCCGGTCTACGACTACGACCCGGCCAACCCGCGTCAGACGAAGTTCCCGCAGTACTTCGAGGGCAAGTGGATCGTGTACGAGCTCACCCGCACGTGGTTCAAGACGCTCTCGACCCACGGCACGGCGCAGACCTTCACCGACCCGCGCTTCGCGCCCACCCGCGTCGGCGACCTCCAGTCGATCAACGCGATCCTCGGTGGCATGTCGTGGATCCAGCCGTTCGAGGCGGAGTTCGGGCCGGACGGCTCGCTCTACGTCATCGACTTCGGCGCCGGTACCGGCAGTGGCCGCGGCGGCACCAACGAGGGCGCCGGCATCTACCGGATCGACTATGTCGCGAGTGGACGGCCGCCGGTGGCGAAGCTGACCGCCAGCACCGACAGCGGGCCGGCGCCCTTGACCGTGGCCTTCTCCAGCGCCGGTTCGGGCTCGGGTGACGGCGCGCCGGTCACCTACGCGTGGGACTTCGACGGCAACGGCAGCACGGACTCCACCGCCGCCAACCCCACGTACACCTACACCACCCGCGGGCAGTTCACCGCGCGGCTGACGGTACGCGGCACCGGCGGTACGACCGCGGTGGCCACGCAGCAGATCACCGCCGGCAACACCCGGCCCACGGTCACGCTGAGCGTGCCCAGCGGCGGGTTCTTCGAGTTCGGCGACCGCATCCCGTACACGGTGACGGTCAACGACCCCGAAGACGGCACCGTCGACTGCTCCCGCGTCGTCGTGCAGACCCAGCTCGGCCACGACAGCCACACCCACCCGCTGGACAACTACACCGGCTGCGGCGGCGTGGCGGTCACCGACGCCAGCGCCGGCGACGGGCACGGCCCCGGGCAGAACCTCTACGTGGTGCTGACCGCCCAGTACACCGACGGCGGCTCGGCCGGCGTGCCGGCGCTGGTCGGCTCGACACTCAGCGAGCTGCAGGTCAAGAACAAGGAGGCCGAGCACTTCGACGGCGCCGGCGGCGTACAGGTCCTCGACCGCACCACCGCCCGCGCCGGCAAGCGCCTCGGCGACATCGACCACGGCGACTGGATCAGCTTCGGCCCGGTCAACCTGGCCGGCATCGCCTCGGTCACGGTCGGCGCCACCTCGGGCAGCACCGGCGGCGCCATCGAGTTCCGCGCCGGTTCGCCGACCGGCCAGCTGCTCGGCCGCGCCACGATCGCCAACACCGGCGGGTGGGACGGCCTTGTCTCGCCCACCGCGACGCTGACCAGGCCCGCGGGCACGTTCACCCTGTACGCGGTCTTCGTCAACCCCGCCCAGGTCGGCGGTACCCCCGATCTGATGTCGCTGGACTGGCTGCGCTTCAACGGCGCCGGCGTGAAGCAGGAGACCGGCGCCGTCGTGACCGCCCGGGCCACCCCGGCGACCGGCACCGCGCCGCTGGCGGTGGCGTTCATCAGCACGATCACGCCACCGGCGGGCCGGACCATCACCGACCAGGCGTGGGACTTCGGCGACAACTCCCCGGTCGTGCACGCCGCTTCGACGAGCCACACCTACACGCGGCGCGGCACGTACACCGCCTGGCTGTCCACCACCGACAACACCGGCGCGACGACTTCCGCCAGCGTCAGCGTGACGGTGAGCTGAGGTCTATGCTTCCGGCAGGACCGCGGCATCGATCATCGCCAATATGATCAGAGGATGCCGCCAGGGAGTCGCCGGGAGGGGTTATGACGGAGATCCAGCGGTACCTCGCCGAGGAGGTCGCGGAAGACCTCGCCGACGGCATCATCACGCGCCGCGAGGCGATGCGCCGCCTCGGCCTGCTCGGCGTGACCGGCGCGGCCGCGACCGGGCTGCTGGCCACGCTGGCCACCGGCGAGGCGGCCGAGGGCCACCCCAAGACCGAGGGCGGGCGCGGCCCCGAGGAGACCTCCTGGGCACCGGTACCCCGCGAGTCGATCACGTTCGCCGGACCCCGCGGTCCGCTGCTGGCCGCGTGGGCGCCCGCCGTCAAGCCGCGCGGCGGCGTGCTCGTCATCCACGAAAACCGCGGCCTGACCGAGCACATCCGCACGGTCGCCGGCCGCCTCGCCGCCAGCGGGTACTCGGCGCTCGCCCTCGACCTTCTCTCCGAGGAAGGCGGCACCGGCGCCTTCCCGGGCGAGGCCGAGGTGGCCGCCGCACTGGCGCAGATCCCGCCGGAGCGCTTCGTCGCCGACATGAAGGCCGCCGTGACCGAGCTGCAACGCCGGGTGCGAGGCCGCAAGCTGGCCGCGATCGGCTTCTGCTTCGGCGGCGCGATGGTGTGGCGCCTGCTCGCCGCGAGCGAGCCGCGCCTCGCCGCGGCCGCACCCTTCTACGGCCCTTTCCCGAGGGCGGCGACCTGTCCGGCTCCCGCGCGGCGGTGCTCGGCGTCTTCGGCGGCCTCGACGCCCGCGTCAACGCCACCCGCCCGGCGGCCAAGGCCGCCCTCGACGCCGCCAGGCTGCGGCACGAGCTGCTCACCTTCACCGAGGCCGACCACGCCTTCTTCAACGACACCGGCGCCCGCTTCAACCCGCACGCCGCGACCGAGGCCTGGCGCCGCACGCTCAACTGGTTCGACGCCGTCGGCCACCGCCACTAGAGACCCGGCGTCAGGGTGGGCGCGATCGCGGCAGCCGTTTCAGAAGGTCCAATTCAAAACAGATCCGGGCTACCGCGACGTCCGCCGTGGTCCGGACCGTTGCGCGGGGCCCCCGGGGAAACGTGGAGCGCAGCGGAGCGTTTTCTTGGGGTGCGTTCCCGCGGCCTCACCCTCCGCGGTCGGCCAGCTCAGCCCAGGAGCCCGCTCCGGCAGATCTTGGCAAGTTGGCGTCGAAATATCGCGCCAACTCACCAAGATCTCGACTGCGGCGCCGGTTGGGTCCGACGGGTGGTGGCTGACGGTAGTAGAGCCCTCCAGGACGGCGCCGCATCGTGGGCGGACTCGGCGCCGCGGTCCGTGACTGCCGATTAGGAGCAGGTCCTTGGGGTTGAGCTCCGCAGACCGACCGGATCGTGCCTGACGGGCGGCTCGTAGCCTGGGCAGATGTTGTTCCAGGACGTGTCGATCGACCGCGTCGTGCACGTCGACGCGCCGGTGCGGCTGCCCACCGCGGAGATCGCGCGGCGGCTGCGGCCGGCCAGCGAGCGGCTCGGTATCACGGCGGACGGCTGGCTCTGGGTGAACGGCCGCTGCGTCTACCAGGTCAGCGGCCTGGGCACGCGCGCGCTCGGCGTGGGCGCCCCACTCACCCCTGGAGGCGCTCCTCAAGGCGGATAGTGACCGTGTCGCCCACGTCCTTGCCGATCGCCTTGCGCACGTCGGCCTTCACGGGCAGCTTGTGCGTGCCGTCTCCCAGCGCCATGAAGGAGCTGCGGAACGGATGCCCGTCGATCGTGCCGCGTATCTTGACCAGCCCTCGGGTGCCGAAGTACGCGGCGGACTCCGGCCAGACGACGTACGTCCAGCCGCCCTTGGCGGGGCTCTTCAGCAATGTCGCGGTGAATTCCTTGTCCATCGCTACTCACCCTTTCCGGTGGCGACCCTTCTCACACGGTACGTAGAAGCCGGGTCGCCGTTTTCGACATCGCGTCAGGCCGGCCACGCCTGCCGGTCGAGAAACTCCTCGACCGCGGACGCGACCTCGCCGAGGACCGCGGCGGAACGGGCCAGCGGGAGGCCCGGCAGGACCATGCCGTGGTCGGCGCCGGGCACCTCCAGCACGTGCGGGGTGAGGGTGCGGGCCAGCGCACCGTCCCACCACCCGTCGGCCGTACCGCCGACGAGCAGGCAGGGTGCGGTGGCGCGGCGCAGGGCGGCGACGCACCGCGCGTCGGTCAGCAGCGGCGTGTGCCAGACGGCCGGCAGCGCCCGGTCGGCCGCCAGCTCCGCCGCGTACGTGGCCAGCGACTTGCCGACCAGCACCGGCCGCTGGACGGGAATCGAATCCAACGCCCGCGCGACCTGCTCCACCACAAACGACGCCGAATCCGCCGGCACGCGCGACGACGGCCGGTCGGCGGGCCACTCGATGTGCAGCGCTTCGGCGCCCCTGGCCCGGCCGGCGAGCCAGGAGTAGTGCAGCAACGGCTGGTGAGGGCCCGATCCCCCGCCTGGGATGAGCACCATGCCCCGTGTCATTCGGCCAGTATGCGCGCCAGGTGCGCAGCTCAGGCGGTGGATCACCACTGTCCAAGATCTGCCATTGGTGGTCGTCCCGCGGGCGGTGGTGACCTGGTTGGCTCATGGTCGGTGAGAGCGGAGGCGCATGTGGACGGTCGTTACATCGGGATCGGCGTCGCCCGGTACCAACACCATCCCCCGCTGCCGAGGGCGGCGGCTGACGTGGCGGCGCTGGCCGGCGCGTTCGGCGGCCATGGTTTCGCCACCGCGACCGTCTCGGACCCGGAGTCCGCCGACCTCGTCCCGCGGCTGCGGACCGCGTTCGCGGGGATACCGCCGGTCGCGGTCGTGCACTGGGCCGGGCACGGCGTCGCGGCCGGTCCCGACGAGCTCGCGCTCCTGCTGAGCGACTCGGGCCAGCCGGTCATCCGGGACGAGACCTACGATCCCGCCACGCTCGTCGACCGCGCGCTGAGGACCGGGGCGCGGCAGGTGCTGCTGATCCTCGACTGCTGTTACGCCGGCACCGCGAGCCTCACCGCGCTGCGCCTCGCGAAGCGGTTCGAGGACACCCAGGTCGCGGCCGAGGGCGAGGACCGGTGGGTCGGCGTGCTGGCCTCGGCGCGCAGCTACGAGGAGGCGGTCGGCGGGCGGCTCGCCGAGACGCTGGCCAGGCTCGTGCGCTACGGGCCGACCTCCCGGGAGTACCAGATCCACTGGAGCGCGCACAACGAGGGCGTGTGCGGCATCGACATCATGCGTGCGCTCGTCGACGAGTGGCCGCACGACGGGCAGAAGCCGGTGGGCAGCGCGCTCGACGTGCGGTCGCTGCCGATGATCCCCAACCCGCGCTACGACCCGCACGCCCCCGACCGCCTCGTCGCGCACCTCGTGCTGTCCGCGCGCGGCGCCGCCCCCGACGAGGAGGGCTGGTTCTTCACCGGCCGGCTGCGGGTGCTCGGCGCGATCACCGCCTGGCTGGCCGGCCCCGGACCCGGCATGTTCGTGGTTACCGGGCCCGCCGGCTCGGGAAAGTCCGCGGTGGTCGGCCGCGTCGCGGCCCTTTCCGACCCGCGCACGCGGGCGGACATGCTCGCGCACGGCGCACTCGCCGCCCACGACCCGGACCCCGGCCAGGGTACTGTCGACGTCGCACTCTACGCCCGCGGACAGCGGTACACCGCGCTGCTCGGAGAGCTGGCCCGCGGGCTGGACATCGCGGCCGGGTCCGATCCCGTCTCGATCGACGATGTGCTGCGGGTCCTGGAAAGCCGCGGCGGCCACCCGACCGTGCTGCTCGACGCGCTGGACGAGGCGTACGCCCCCGACCTGCACCGGATCGCCACCGACCTGCTCGTGCCGCTCGGCACCCGCGCTAAGGTGCTCGTCGGCACCCGACCCGGACGCCTCGACCGGCAGACCACGCTCGTCGACCTTCTCGGTCCACAGGGTACGGTTGCCGACCTGGCAGCCGAGCCGGCCACGGAGGAGGACATCAGGTCGTACGTGTCCCGCCGGCTGGGCGACGTACCCGAGGCCGGCGCGGTCGCCGCCGAGGTGACCCGCCGCGCGGTCCGGGACGGCGGCGGCTTCCTGTACGCCCGCGTGGTCACCAGCCAGCTCGCCGCGGAGCCGGTCGACGCCACAGTGGATGGTTGGCAGCATCGGCTGGCGGCGAGCGTGACGTCGGCGTTCGCCGGCGACCTGGACAGGTCCGGCCAGCCCGGCGCGCGTCACCTGCTGACCGCTCTGGCCTGGTCGTACGGGAAGGGTCTGCCGGCCCGTGACGTCCTGCCGGCACTCGCCTCGGCCGTCGCCGGCGGGCCGGGCGCTGGAGGCTCCGATGTGGAGGATGCCCTGCACGCGTTCGGCCGGTACGTGGTCGAGAGCGGCGAGGACGGCCACGCGGTGTACCGGCTGTTCCACCAGGAGCTGGTGGACCACCTGGCCGGTGACCCCGAGGAAGGGCGCCGCGTGGACCTGGCCGTCGGTGCGCTGCTCGTGGCGCAGAGCGCCGGCGGCACCCGGCCCGCGGATGTCGCGCCGTACCTCCGCCGCCACGCGGCCAGCCACCTCGCCCGCGCCGGAACGGACGGCATCGCCGTGCTGCGCCGCCTGGCCGAGACGAACCCGGACGCGTACCGGCCCGGGCTCACCGCGGCATTGACCTATCGCTTCGCCAGCCTCGGCAGCGAGATGGCCGAGTCACACGCCGCCCTCGAAGACGCCATCGCGGGCGCCTGGGAGTCGACCACGCTCGCCCGCCACCGCGCAAATACCGGTCAGGCCCCGGACCTGTCCGACCTCGCGATGGAGGTGACCCGCCTCGGCACCCTGCTCGGGACAGCCGGCCGCCACGAGGAGGCGATCGGCCTCGTCGAGGAGGCGGTCGAGCTCTACCGCGGTCCGGTAGACCACGAGCCCAATCTGGCCCTGGCCTTGAGGCAGCTGGGCGACTGCCTGACCGCCCTCGGCCGGCCCCTGGAGGCACAGGTGGCGCTGCAGGAGGCCGTCGCCGTGAACAGAGGCCTCGCCGCGGCACACCCGGGAGAACACCTGACGAGCCTCGCCTTTGTGCTTGTCGACCTCAGCCGGAGTCACGCCTCACTCGGCCGCCACGACGAGGCGCTCGCGTCCGCGCAGGAGGCCGTCGCGACGCTGCGCCACCTCAGCGCCCGCGATCCCGGCACCGGCCTGGAACCGCTCGCCGGCGCCCTGGACAACCTCAGCAACCAGCTGGCCGCGAGCGGCCACGACGACGGCGCCCTCGCCGCCCTCCAGGAGGCCGTCACCATCCACCGCGGCTTGGCCGCCGCCGACCCCCGCCGCCTGACCGGCCTCGCCAACGCGCTTGTCAATCTCAGCGGCCGACTCGGCGGGCCCGCGCACCGCACCGAAGCCGTCGCCGCGAGCAGGGAGGCCGTGGCGATCCGGCGCCAGCTCGCCGATCCGGCCAACCCGGAAACCGTCCGCTTCCTCGCGATGGTGCTGCACAGCCACAGCGTGCGCCTCAGCTTCGACGGCGACCACCATGACGCCTGTGCGGCGAGCCGCGAGGCCGTCGCGATCATCCGGCTGTTCGCCGAGGCGGATCCGGACAGCCACCTCTTCTTACTCGCCCTCATGGCGAACCAGCTCGGGCAGTGCCTGCGCGAGCTCGGCCGCACCGACGAGCTGCTCGCGCTTCGCGCGGACCTGGTGGACGGGCCGTTCCTTCCGGCCGATCGCGCCTACCTGCTGCTGCACTGCGTCGGAGGGCTCTCCGACCGGCCGCTCGCGGACCGCTTCGACGATTTAGCGACGGCGCTCGACCTGCTGTCACCCGGTCCGATGTCGCGCCCGGACCGCGTTGCACAGGTCCATGCGGCCATGCGCGACCTGCGGGCGCAGGACCAGGCCGCCTTCGACGACAGCTGGCGGCGGCGGTTCGGCGACCTGCCCTTGTGGCTCACCTACGAGCACGGCCTCCTGCCGGCGGTGCGCGAATGGTTCGCCGCCCCCGGCTGGACCGCCTCCCGGGACTACCTCGCACAGCATCCGGAACTGCTCACCGACGAAGCCGACGCGCTCCTGGCCGACCTGCTGCTCGACCAGCCGGACGCCATGGGGATCTGGGCCAGGCGCCTCGCCGCGCGGCTCGTCACGCGATGCGGCTGCACGGTGCGGGAGGCGTACGCACCGCTGATCGCCATGGAAGACACCGCCGGACCGTTGGAGGATGCGCCGCTCTACGTCGCGACGGTCGCGGCCCTCGCGCACAACAGGGTGAACGACGCCGACGCCGCGCCCTTGCCCGTCACCGACGGGCATGCGGCGACGTGGGTCGACCGGCTCACCACGCTCGCCGGTGCGCATCCGGAGCGCGCCGAGGCCCTGATCGCCCTTCGCGACACCGTCGCGGAGCCCGGCGGCAGGTGGCGAGAGGCATGAACCGCGCCCCGTTCGACGACGTCCTCGTGGTGCTGCCCGGCATCATGGGCAGCACGCTGCTCGACCGCGACGGACGCGAGGTCTGGGGCCAGGACGCCGCGACGCTGCACGGGCTGCTGCGCGGCGGCACGAGCCGGCTCGCCCTGCCCGCCGGCATCGGCGACGAGCACCCTGGAGACGGGATCACCCCGGGCGTGCTCATGCCCGGGATCTACGCCTCCGTCGGCGTGTGGACCACGTCGCTCGGGTACCGCCGGCTGCTCGACCACCTCACCCGGCGGTACACGCTCACGCCGGACAACCTCGTCGCGTTCGCCTATGACTGGCGACTGTCCAACCGCTACAACGGCCGCCGCCTCAAGCGCGTCGTCGAGCCGGTACTGGCCCGCTGGCGCGAGCAGCCCGGCCGGCGGGACGCCAAGCTCGTGTTCCTGTGCCACTCGATGGGCGGCCTCGTCGCCCGCTGGTACACCGAGCGGGAGGGCGGCGCCACACACACGCGCACGCTCCTCACCATCGGCACCCCGCACCGCGGCGCCGCCAAGGCGATCGACCGTCTCGTCAACGGGGTACGGCTGAAGCTGGGGCGCTTCGGCATCGACCTGACCGAGGTGGCCCGCGGCCTGCCCGCGCTGCACCAGCTCCTGCCCAGCTACGCATGCATCGAAGAGGGCGGCGCGCTGCGCACCATCGCGGAGGCCGGCGGCCTGCCCGGCGTGAGCGCGGCGGCGCTCGACGACGCGGCCCGCTTCCACGCCCAGCTCGACGGCTCGCCGGACACCGCGCGCCTCCACCCGCTCGTCGGCATCAACCAGCCGACCGCCGCCAGCGCCCGCATCACCCGCGGCACCGCCGTGCTCCAGCGCACCATGCTCACCGCCGAAGGCATCGCCGTCGACCGGCTCGGCGACGGCACGGTCCCGCGCTTCGCCGCGTACCCCAAGGGTTTCGGCGACCGCTTCCCCGCGCTGAGCTGGTCCGCCCAGACGCATGGTGGGCTTCCCGGACACCGGGGCGTGCTCGACCAGATCGACGGCGTCCTGACCGGCACCGGCGTGGAGTTCCGCGCGTCCGGCACCGCGATCGGCGTCGAGGCCGACCCGCTTGTCCTCGCGGGCGAACCGCTGACGGTCCGCGCGGAGTCCACCGACCCGGCGCTCCTCATGGACGCGCAGCTGATCGAGCCCGCCACCGGCACACCCGTGGCCCGCCAGGTGATGCGCCACCTCGGCGCGGGCCGGCACGAGGCCACCTTCGTCGGCCTGCCATCCGGCGGGTACGTCGTACGGGTGGGCGCCCTGCGCCACCCGGACCCGCTCCTCGACCCGGTGACCGCACCCACCGTGGTCGTGGATCCGTCCGCCCTGGGCGGGTCCGGCGCTGTTCAGGGGGCGTAGCCGCGCGGGCGCAGGTCATCGATGCGGTCGTCCGCGGGTCGGGTGACCACCGCCAGCCGCCCGGTCTCCCGGTCCAGCAGCTCCAGCTCGACGGATCCGGCGAGTCCCCGGTGCCACACCAGGATGCCCTCCGGCGCGCTCGCGACCACCTCGCAGGTGTCGAACGGGCCGCCTCCCACCTCGAAGACCGGGTCGGGCAGCGCGAGCCGGCGCGACACCGTACCCGCCGCGCCGTCCAGCCCCAGGATGTCGTCGGGCTCCTCGTGGACGACGTCGTCCACGGTCTTTCGGAGCCACGTCCGCACCAGCACGCTGGAGCCGTCCGCCAGCACCTGGTTGGGCAGCATGTCGAGCCGCTCGCCGGGCCTGAGCGCACCGCGGACCGCGAGCGGGAGCGACCGTTCGGCGCTGGACGGGTCGGGCACACCCAGCGGCTCGTCGCCGTCGAGCGAAGCGCCGGCGTCCGCGCCGAGGTCGACGGTCAGGATCTCCCCGGAGTCGAGGACGGCCCGCACCAATGTGTACGGCGCCAAGTCACGCTCCAACGTGGACCGTCCGGTGGTCAGGTCGACCAGGTTGAGCGAGTGGTCGCCGGTCGCTTCGGCGGCGTCGGCCAGCCCGGGCCGATCGCGAGCCACCTGCCGTTCGCCGACCACCGCCACAGGGGCGCGGCTGGGGCCGGCCGTGGGCGGGCTGGTTCGGCGTGGCCATCTTCCTGGTGTACCTCGTCCCGCCCAGCCTGCTCTTCCTGTCCCTGTCCCGGCTCGTGGTGGCGATCGGCCTGCAGGACTCGACCTGGTCGCTGGTGCTGATCTACCCGACCATCACGGTCCCGGTGTCGGTGTGGCTGCTGATCGGCTTTCTCAAGTCGGTGCCGCGGGACATCGAGGAGCAGGCGATGGTCGACGGTTACAGCCGGCTGGGCGCCTTCTGGCGCGCGGTGGTGCCGCTGACCTTCCCCGGCATCGTGGCGGTCGTGGTCTTCGCGTTCACCCTGACCGCGAGCGAGTTCATCTACGCGCTGTCGTTCGTCTCCCCCACCGACCAGAAGGTCATCTCCACCGGCGTCCCCACCGAGCTGATCCGCGGCGACGTCTTCTTCTGGCAGTCGCTGCAGGCCGCGACGGTGCTGGTCGCCGTGCCGATCGCCCTGGTCTTCAACCTCTTCCTGGACCGCTTCATCGCCGGCTTCACCCAGGGCGCCGTCAAGGGCTAGGCACCCCGTGCAGGACGACGTGGTCGGGTGGCTCGGCGTCGAACGTGACGTCGCCGTGGAAGGTGGCGTGGCCGCCCGGACCGTCCAATGTGAACACCGCGCGGTCGAAGCGGCTGCCGTCGAGGCGGGTCGTGCCGTGAAACTGGGCGCCGGTGAAGTCGGCGTAGCCGGCGGCGCAGCCGCGCAGGTCGAAATCGACGAGGGTGGCGCCGCAGAGGAAGAGGTCCATGTCCGGCCACTGGCCCGGGCGCAGCCGCGACGCGAGCAGCCGCTGCGCCTCGTCCCGCAGCCGCAGCAGGGCGGACTGCTCGGCGGTGCGGCCCGGCGCGCGCAGGTCGAACGGGACCGGGATCCGCAGGAACGCGCAGAGCGTGTCGACCACCCGCTGCCGCAGCTCGGGCCGGTCGTCGCCGAGCCTGGCCAGGGCTTGCAGGCCCTCGGCGCGGACGGCCGGGTCGGTGCTTGCCAGCTGCCGGGTGTACGGCGCCACCGACTCGTCCGGCACCACGTCGCCGCCGGCGGCCGGTCGCACGGTCCAGCCCAGCGGCCACACCGACTCGCCGTCCTCGGTGTCGCCGATCCAGTGCGCGCCGGTGAGGTCGACCGCGGGCTGTTCGAGGTTTACCCGACCGGCGAACCGCGCTCCCGCGAACGTGGCGCGCGCCCCGAACCGGGCGTTGTAGAACCAGGCCGGGCCGTCGAAGCGCGCATCGCGGAAGGAGGCGTCGCCGGCGAAGCGCGCACCGTCGCCGCCCTCCTCCCAGTCCTGGTAGTCCTCGATGAGCACCGCGACGGGCCAGTCCGGGTCGTCCTCGTTCAGCTCGTCCCACGGCGCCGGGTCGATGTCCTCGACCGTCTCCCACGCCTCGTCGTCCTCCCACCACGTGTCGGTGCCCCGGCCGAACCAGGCCATGCCGGCGAAGACCACGCCGGTGAAGTCCGCCCGCCCGCGAAACCGGGTCCGGCCCAGCTCGGCGTCGCCCTCGAACCGCGCGCCCGTGAAGCCGGCGTCACCGTCGAAGACCGCCCGCTGGAACGCGGCGTCGCCGTCGAACGTGGCGCCGTCGAAGGCCGTCGCGCCGTGGAAGCGCGTGTCGGCGAAGGCGGCGCCGTCGAGCCGGCAGCCGCTGAAGTCGGCGTCGACGAGCCTCGCCCCGGACAGGTCGACGCCGATGCCGTCCCACGCGGGCGTGTCGCCGGGGCGCAGCCGGTCGGCGAGCGACCGCAGGGCCGCGCGGCGCTCGGCGTCTTCCGCCGCGTCCGTGCACAGCCACGCGCAGATCGTGTCCGTGACCGGCTGCCGCAGCTCGGGGTCGGCCTCGCCCAGCGCGACAAGGTCGTCAACCGCCGCCTGCCGCGCTCCCGGTGCGGCGTCCGCGAGGCGGTCGGCCGCCGCCTGGTACGCCGTCAACGTCTCATCCACGCCGCGCAGCCTAGAAAAGTCGGTCCACCGCGCCGGTCCGTGGATGTGGTCACAATTAAGCGGGAGTTCAGAGTTGTCTGCTTAGTATCCGTTCATGTCGTCCACCGGGTTCCCGCTCGCCGCGGACTTTCCGGCGGCCACCGCCGAGCAGTGGCAGCGGGCGGCGCTGGGGGTGCTGCGCAAGACCGGAGCCGCGGGCGAGGACGCCGGGCTGGAGGCGGTCGACGCGCTGCTCGCGACGAGCAGCCACGACGGGGTGCGCTCCGCGCCGCTCTACACCCGTGCCGACACCGCACCCGCCGCCGGTCTGCCCGGTTTGTTCCCGTTCACGCGGGGCGGGCGCGCCGCCGGTGCGGTCGTGAGCGGCTGGGACGTGCGGCAGCGGCACGACGAGGCCGACCCCAAGCTGGCGAACGAGGCCATCCACGCCGACCTTGAAAACGGCGCCACCTCGCTGTGGCTGGCGCTCGGCGAGGACGGGCTCGCCGCCGGCGCGCTGCCGGACGTACTCGATGGCGTTTATCTGGATCTTGCCGGCGTCGTGCTGGACGCTGGCGGCGCGGCGCTGGAGGCCGCGGAGGCCTGGCTCGGATTCGCCGCCTCGACCGGCGTCGCCGCCGCGGACCTGAGCGGCGGCCTGGGCCTGGACCCGCTGGGCTGGCGGGCGCGCACCGGCCTGGAGGGGCCGCCGCTGCCCGCGGTCGCCGCGCTGGCTGGCCGGCTGACGACGGGGTACCCGGGGCTGCGGGCGGTCACTGTGGACGCGACCGTCTACCACGACGCGGGCGCCGGCGACGCGCAGGAGCTGGGCTGCGCGGCGGCGGCCGGTGTGGCGTACCTGCGGGCGCTGACCGGCGCGGGCCTCGACGCCGCGGCCGCGTTCGGCCAGCTGGAGTTCCGGTACGCGGCGACGGCCGACCAGTTCGCCACGATCGCGAAGCTGCGCGCCGCCCGCCGGATCTGGTCCCGGGTCGCCGAGCTCTGCGGTGTCCCGGACGCGGGCGCACAGCGGCAGCACGCGGTCACCTCGGCGGCGATGATGACCGCCCGCGACCCGTGGGTGAACATGCTGCGCACCACCCTCGCCTGCTTCGCGGCGGGGGTCGGCGGCGCGGACGCGGTGACGGTGCGCCCGTTCGACGAGCGGCTGGGCGGGCCGGACGGGTTCTCCCGCCGGATCGCCCGCAACACCCAGGCGCTGCTGCTGGACGAGGCGCACGCCGGGCGGGTCGTCGACCCGGCCGGCGGCTCCTGGTACGTGGAGCGGCTGACCGAGGAGACCGCGCGGGCGGCGTGGGACTGGTTCACCGAGATCGAGCGGGCCGGCGGGATGGCCGCGGCGCTCGGCAGCGGCCTTGTCGCCGACCGGCTCGCCGAGACCTGGCAGCGGCGCGCCGCGAGCATCGCGCACCGCCGCGACCCGATCACCGGCGTCAGCGAGTTTCCCCAGGTGGACGAGCGCCTGCCCCGGCAGCCGGCCGAGGTGGCCACCCCGCCGGCGGGTGGGCTGCCGCGGCACCACTACGCGGAGGCGTTCGAGCGGCTGCGCGACCGCGGCGACGCGCACGCGGCGGCGACCGGCAGCCGGCCGGTGGTGTTCCTGGCGACGCTCGGGCCGCCGCCGGCGCACACCGCGCGGGCCACGTTCGCCGCAAACCTCTTCGCCGCCGGCGGCATCGCCGCCGTGACCGGCGCCGTCGAGGAGTTCGCCGCCAGCGGCGCGCCGGTCGCCTGCCTCTGCTCGTCCGACCGGACCTACACGGACGCCGCCACACCGGCCGCGAGGGCGCTGGCCGCCGCCGGTGCCCGCCGGATCTGGCTGGCCGGCAAGCCCGGCGGGTACGAGGCGGTGGACGGCTACCTGTACAGCGGTTGCGACGCCGTCGACGTGCTGGAGACCACGCTGCGCGAGCTGGGGGTGCCGTGACGATCCCGGACTTTTCCTCGGCGGTGCTCGGCGAGGCCGCCGCGGACGGCGACGTGTCCCGCTGGGAGGCCGCGGTACGGGCGGAGACCGGCAAGGACCCCGAGGCGTTCGCCTGGCAGACGCCGGAGGGGATCGCGGTACCCGCCCTCTACACCGCCGCCGACCTGGACGGCGTCGACTTCCTCGACACCTACCCCGGGATCGCGCCCTACCTGCGCGGGCCGTACCCGACGATGTATACGACCCAGCCGTGGACGATCCGCCAGTACGCCGGCTTCTCCACGGCCGAGGAGTCGAACGCGTTCTACCGGCGCAACCTCGCCGCCGGCCAGAAAGGGCTGTCGATCGCGTTCGACCTGCCCACGCACCGCGGGTACGACTCCGACCACCCGCGCGTGGCCGGCGACGTGGGCATGGCGGGCGTGGCCATCGACTCCATCTACGACATGCGGCAGCTCTTCGACGGCATCCCGCTGGACCGGATGAGCGTGTCGATGACGATGAACGGCGCCGTGCTGCCGGTGCTGGCGCTCTACATCGTCGCCGCGCAGGAGCAGGGTGTCGCGCCGGAGCAGCTGTCCGGGACCATCCAGAACGACATCCTCAAAGAGTTCATGGTCCGCAACACGTACATCTACCCGCCGCAGCCGTCGATGCGGATCATCTCCGACATCTTCGCGTACACCTCGCAGAAGATGCCGCGCTTCAACTCGATCTCGATCTCCGGCTACCACATCCAGGAGGCCGGGGCGACCGCCGACCTGGAGCTGGCGTACACGCTCGCGGACGGCGTCGAGTACCTGCGCGCCGGCCGGGACGCGGGGCTTTCCATCGACGCGTTCGCGCCGCGGCTCTCGTTCTTCTGGGCCATCGGCATGAACTTCTTCATGGAGGTCGCCAAGCTGCGCGCGGCCCGGCTGCTGTGGGCCCGGCTGGTCCGCGACTTCGGCGCGACGGACCCCAAGTCGCTGAGCCTGCGCGCGCACTGCCAGACCTCCGGGTGGTCGCTGACCGCGCAGGACGTGTTCAACAACGTGGTGCGCACGTGCGTCGAGGCGATGGCCGCCACGCAGGGGCACACGCAGTCGCTGCACACCAACGCGCTGGACGAGGCGCTCGCGCTGCCCACCGACTTCTCCGCGCGGATCGCCCGCAACACGCAGCTGGTGCTCCAGCAGGAGTCCGGTACCACGCGGGTGATCGACCCGTGGGGCGGCAGCGCGTACGTCGAGAAGCTCACCCACGACCTCGCGGCGCGGGCGTGGGAGCACATCAGCGAGGTGGAGGCCGCCGGCGGGATGGCCCGCGCGATCGACGAGGGCATCCCGAAGCTGCGGGTGGAGGAGGCCGCCGCCCGCACGCAGGCGCGGATCGACTCGGGCCGGCAGCCGGTGATCGGCGTCAACAAGTACCGGCCCGACGCGGACCAGCCGATCGACGTGCTCAAGGTTGACAACGGCGCGGTACGGGCGCAGCAGCTGGAGAAGCTGCGGCGACTGCGCGCCGACCGCGACGAGGCGGCGTGCGCGGCCGCGCTTGACGCGCTCACCCGCGCCGCCGGCGCCGCGCAGGACGGCTCGCGCGGGCCCGGCCTGGAGCAGAACCTGCTCGCGGTCGCGATCGAGGCCGCGCGGGCGAAGGCGACCGTCGGGGAGATCTCCGGCGCGCTGGAGCGGGTGTACGGGCGGCACGCGGCGAGGATCCGTACGATCACCGGCGTGTACCGCGACGAGGCCGGGCCGGGCGCCAACATCGACAAGGTGCGCGCGGCGGCCGCCGCGTTCGCCGAGGCCGAGGGGCGGCAGCCGCGGATCCTGGTCGCGAAGATGGGGCAGGACGGGCACGACCGCGGCCAGAAGGTGATCGCGACCGCCTTCGCCGACCTCGGCTTCGACGTCGACGTGGGTCCGCTGTTTCAGACACCCGGCGAGGTGGCGCGGCAGGCGGTCGAGGCCGACGTGCACATCGTCGGCGTCTCCAGCCTCGCGGCGGGGCACCTGACCCTCGTGCCGGCGCTGCGCGACGAGCTGGCCGCTCTGGGCCGCGACGACATCATGGTGATCGTCGGCGGGGTCATCCCGCCGCAGGACCACGAGACCCTGCGCGCCGCCGGCGCGGCCGCCATCTTCCCGCCCGGCACCGTGATCGCCGACGCGGCCCTCGACCTGCTCGCCCAGCTCTCCACGCGCCTCGGCCACCCGGCTCCATGAGCCCGGGACGGGCTGTCGATGTCGAGGAGTACGCGGCCGGGGTGCGGTCGGGCTCGCGGGCCTTCCTCGGTCGCGCGATAACGCTTGTCGAGTCGACCCGGCCGGACCATCGCGCGCTGGCCCAGCGGCTGCTCGTCGCGCTCGGCCCGGCGCCGGCCGGCACCCGGCGCGTCGGCGTCACCGGGGTACCGGGCGTGGGCAAGTCGACCTTCATCGACGCGCTCGGCAGCATGCTCACGGCCGCCGGGCACCGGGTCGCCGTCCTCGCGGTCGACCCGTCCTCCACCCGTACCGGCGGCAGCATCCTGGGCGACAAGACCCGGATGTCCCGCCTGGCCACCGACCCGCACGCGTTCGTCCGCCCGTCGCCGACCGCCGGCACCCTCGGCGGCGTCGCCAACGCCACCCGCGAGGCCATCGCGGTCGTCGAAGCGGCCGGCTACGACGTCGTGATCGTGGAGACCGTCGGTGTCGGCCAGTCGGAGATCACGGTCGCCGAGATGGTCGACACGTTCCTGCTGCTCGCCCTGGCCCGGACCGGCGACCAGCTGCAGGGCATCAAGAAGGGCGTGCTGGAGATCGCCGACGTGATCGCGGTGAACAAGGCCGACGGCCCGCACGCCGCCGACGCCCGCCGCGCCGCCCGGGAGCTGGCCGGCGCCCTACGGCTGCTGCGCGGACCCGACGGCTCGTGGCAGCCGCCGGTCGTCACCTGCAGCGCGATCGAGGGCACCGGCCTTGACGACGTGTGGCGGCACCTGCTGCGGCACCACGACACGCTGGCCGCCTCGGGCGAGCTGGAGCAGCGCCGCAGCCGCCAGCAGATCGGCTGGGTGTGGGCCACCGTGCGCCGCAACCTCGTGGACCGGCTGCGGTCCGATCCGGCGGTCACCGCGGTCGCCCCGCAGGCCGAGCGCCAGGTACTGGACGGCAGCCTCACGCCCGCGCAGGCCGCGGATCGCATCCTCGCCGCCTTCACCGGCGTCACCGCCGTCCCGGGCGAGGGCGTCGCCCGGGACAGCGGCCGGAGCTGACCGGTCAGAAGTCGTCGTCGAAGCTGACCGTGCCGGAGACACCGACCTGGTACGCCGAGACCCGCCGCTCGAAGAAGTTGGACAGCTCCTGCACGTCCTGCAGCTCCATGAACGCGAACGGGTTCTTGCTCTGGTACATCGGCGCGATGCCGAGCACGGCGAGCCGGCGGTCGGCGACGTGCTGCAGGTACTCGCGCATGTCGGACAGGGCCATGCCGGACACACCCTGGCCGAGCAGGTCCTCGGCGAACTGGACCTCGCACTCGACCGCCTCGGCCAGCATCTCGGTGACCTGGCGTTCCATCTCGGCGTCGAACAGGTCAGGCTCCTCGCGGCGCACCGTCTCCACCACGTCGAACGCGAACGCCATGTGCATCGACTCGTCGCGGAAGACCCAGTTGGTGCCGGAGGCGAGGCCGTGCAGCAGCCCGCGCGAGCGCAGGAAGTACACGTACGCGAACGCGCCGTAGAAGAACAGCCCTTCGATGCAGGCGGCGAAGCAGATCAGGTTGAGCAGGAACGCCCGCCGATCCTCCCGTGTGGACAGTCGACGCAGCGCGAAGACCGAGTCGATCCACTTGAAGCAGAACTCGGCCTTGCGCGCGATCGACGGGATGTTTTCCACGGCGGCGAACGCCTCGAAGCGCTGCTGCTCGTCGGGCACGTACGTGTCCAGCAGGTTCAGGTAGAACTGGACGTGCACGGCCTCCTCGAACAGCTGCCGCGACAGGTAGAGCCGCCCCTCCGGCGAGTTGACGTGCTGGTAGAGGTTGAGCACAAGGTTGTTGGCGACGATGGTGTCGCCGGTGGCGAAGAACGCGACAAGGCGGCTGACCAGGTGCTGCTCGGCCGGCGAGAGCCGGGCCAGGTCGGCGAGGTCGGAGTGCAGGTCGACCTCCTCCACCGTCCAGGTGTTCTTGATGGCGTCCTTGAAGCGGTCGAAGAACTCGGGGTAACGCATCGGCCGCAGGGTCAGGTCCATGCCGGGATCGAGCAAGCTCACTGACACGCCTCGCAGGTCTCGGGGTTTTCCAGGGAGCAGGCCACGGCCTCGGTCGGGAGGGTGACCGCCACGGTCGCCTGCTGGATCCGGGTCGCCGGCCGCGACCGCAGGTAGTAGGTGGTCTTCAGGCCGGATTTCCAGGCGTGCAGGTACATCGAGGAGAGCTTGCCGATCGTCGGCGCGCTCATGAACAGGTTCAGCGACTGGGACTGGTCCACGTACGGCGCCCGGGCCGAGGCCAGGTCGATCAGGGCCCGCTGCGGCAGCTCCCACGCGGTGCGGAACAGGTCGCGCACGTCCTGCGGCAGGTCGGCGATGCCCTGCACGGAACCCTCGGCCCGCTTGATCTGCTCCCGGATCGGTGCGGTCCACAGGCCGCGGGCCTTCAGCTCCCGTACCAGATAGGTGTTGATCTGAAGGAACTCGCCCGACATCGTCTCGCGTTTGAAGAGGTTGGACACCTGCGGCTCGATGCACTCGTAGCAGCCGGCGATCGACGCGATCGTCGCCGTCGGCGCGATCGCCACCAGCAGCGAGTTGCGCAGGCCGTGCGCGGCGACCCGCTCCCGCAGGGCCGCCCAGCGCTCCGTCTGGGTCGGCTCCACGCCCCACAGGTCCGGGTGCAGCGCGCCGCCGGCCGCGCGGGTCTGCGGGTACGCCGGGTGCGGCCCGTGCTCCTCGGCGAGCCCGGCCGAGGTCTCCAGCGCGGTCAGGAAGATCTCCTCCTGTACCCGCGTGGACAGCTCCCGCGCCGGCGCCGAGTCGAACGGCAGGCGCAGCGTGAAGAACGCGTCCTGCAACCCCATCAGGCCGAGCCCGACCGGACGCCACCGCGGGTTCGACGCGGCGGCCTGCGCGCTCGGGTAGTAGTTGAGGTCGATCACCCGGTCGAGGAAGACGACCGCGGTGGCGACGGTCGCGCGCAGCTTCTCCCAGTCGACGCCGTCGGCCGTGACGTGCGCACCGAGGTTGATCGAGCCGAGGTTGCAGACCGCGGTCTCGTCGTCGCTGTTGACCTCGAGGATCTCGGTGCACAGGTTCGACAGGTGGATGGTGTTGCCCGGCTCGCCGGTCTGGTTGGACAGCCGGTTCGACGGGTCCTTGAACGTCATCCAGCCGTTGCCGGTCTGCGCGAGCGTGCGCATCATCCGCCCGTACAGGTCGCGCGCCTTGACCGTCTTGACGGCCTTCTTCTCCGCGGCCCGGTACGCCTCGTCGAACTCCTCACCCCACAGGTCCGGCAGCTCCGGCGCGTCCGACGGGTCGACCAGCGACCACTCGCCGTCCGCCTCGACCCGGCGCATGAACTCGTCCGGTATCCAGTTGGCGAGGTTCAGGTTGTGGGTGCGCCGCGCCTCCTCGCCGGTGTTGTCCCGCAGCTCCAGAAACTCCTCGATGTCCGGGTGCCACGGCTCCAGGTACACGCACGCCGCGCCCTTGCGCCGGCCGCCCTGGTTGACCGCTGCCACGCCGGCGTCGAGCGTCTTGAGGAACGGCACGATCCCGTTCGACCTGCCGTTGGTGCCGCGGATGAGCGCGCCGCGCCCGCGGATGCGGCTCCAGGAGATCCCGATGCCGCCGGAAAACTTCGACAGCCGCGCCACCTGGTGGTACCGCTCGTAGATCGAGTCCAGCTCGTCGCGCGGCGAGTCCACCAGGAAGCACGAGGACATCTGGGTGTGCCGGGTGCCGGAGTTGAAGAGGGTCGGCGAGCTCGGCAGGTACGCCAGGCTCGACATCAGCCGGTAGAAGCCGATCGCCTCGGCCGGCGTCCGCGACAGGCCGCAGGCCACCCGCAGCAGCCAGTACTGCGGCGTCTCCACGACAAGGCGGGTCTGCGGGTGGCGCAGCAGGTAGCGGTCGGCGACGGTGCGCAGCCCGAAGTACTCGAAGCGCAGGTCGCCGGCCAGGTCGACGGCGTCGTCGAGCTTGCGCGCGTTGCGGGAGACGAAACCGGCCACGCCGTCGCCGATCAGGCCCAGCCCGTGCGCGTACCGGACGCACTGGCTGAAGCTGGCCACCCCCTGGCCGCGCACCTCCTTGTCCACATAGGACGACAGCAGCCGCGCCGCCAGCTTCGAGTACTGCGGCTCCTCGCCGATCAGCTCGGCGGCCGTCTGGATCGACAGCTTGTCCAGCTCGGCCGTCGTAGCACCGTCGTACAGCCCGCTGATCGTCTTGGTGGCCACCCGCAGCGGATCGACCTCGTCCAGGTCGGCGACCCACCGCTCCACCGCCCGGACGATCTTGTTGACGTCGACCGGCTCGGTGTCGCCGTTGCGCTTGCGGACCTGCATGTTCCCCCTCCTCGCACCCGGTTGCCCAGGTCGGCGGACGCGCAGGAGAACGCCACCGGTCACGGTGCGTGGCGCACCGCCCCGGCTGTGGCGCAGACCGTCCCGCGCGGCCTTCGACCACCGCACGCCCGGTGGCGTGCGGCGCGCTGGCAGGTCTTCGGACTCGCGGGCGCGACCCGGAGGTCACCTACTGGCCGTCGCTTCCCAGACCCGAAGGTCCAGTGCCATATGACGGCGGTCGTTCCCACTCACCGCTGCGGGGCAGTCCCGGACTCGCACCGGGGTTCCCTCTTGCCTCGACCCTCCACACGGAACGGCCGAACCAGCTGCGAGCGACACCATATATGGGTACCGCACGGAAAAGCCAACACCACATGATGTGCCGGCGTGTCGGGCGTGTCACCGGCGGCCGGTCGCCTCCCAGGCCTGCCGCAGCCGGTCGACCATCGCGGCGAGCGTCCGCGGCGGATAGTTGAACCCCACCCGCACGTACGAGTCGTGCGCGCCGGTCGGGTCGGTCGCCGCGCCGGCCACCACCTCCACCCCGTGGCGCAGGGCCACCTGTGCGAACGCGACCGAGTCCGCGCCCGGCAGCTCGATCCACAGTGACGATCCGGCCGCCGGGCTCCGCCACCGCCACGCCGGCAGGCTCTCGGCAAGCGCCGCCTCGAGAAAGTCCCGGCGCTCGCGCAACGCCGCCTCGCGCTCCGCGGTCAGCGCGTCCAGCCGGGGCAGCAGGCGGGCGGCGAGCGCCTGGTCGAGCACCGGCGAGCCGAGGTCGGCCAGCGCCTTGAGCCGGGCGAGGCGGGCGGCCACGTCGGCCGGCGCGCGTACCCAGCCGATCCGCAGGCCCGCCCACACCGGCTTGGTCAGCGAGCCCAGCGTCAGCGTCACCCCCGGGCTGAACGCCGCGACCGGCAACGGATCGAGGCCGGGGTCGGGGCTGTCCTCCAGCACCGGTACGCCGTGCCGGGCGGCGAGGTCGGCCACCTGCCGCCGCCGGGGCGCGGACATCGTGACGCCGGTCGGGTTGTGCGCGTTCGGCATCACGTAGACGAGGTCGGGGCGGTGCTCGGGCAGTGCCCGCGCCAGCAGGTCGGGCCGGATGCCCTCGTCGTCCAGGGGCACCCCGACAAGGCGCACCCCGGCGGCCCGGAGCGCGTCGAGGCAGCCTGGCCAGCTCGGCGACTCGACCACCACCGTGCTGCCGCGGGTCAGCAGCAGCTGGGTGACCAGGGCGATCGCCTGGCTCGCCCCGGTGGTCACGACGAGCTGGTCGGCGGTGGTGGCGAGGCCCGCGGCGGCGTACCGGGCGGCAATCGCCTCGCGCAGCCGCGGCAGGCCACGCGGGTGGTAGCCGGACTCCCCCAGCACCTGCGCCAGGTCCTCGCGCACCAGCCCGTGCAGCTCCTCGGTGAGCAGGTCCAGCCCGGGAGCCGTCACGTTGCCCAACGAGATCATCTCGCCCGGCGTGTCGATCAGCCGCTGCACGATCGCGGTCGCCGTACCGCCGTGCACGCGCCCCGTGCGCTCCGGCGCCACCCCGCGGCGGACCCTTGTGCCGCTGCCCTGCCGGCTGTCCACAATGGACTCGGCGCGCAGGTCGTCGTACGCGGACACCACGGTGGCGCGGCTGACCGCGAGCGCCTTGGCCAGGTCTCGCTCGGAGGGGAGCCGGTCGCCGGCGACCAGGTTGCCCTGCGCCACGGCGTCGCGGACGGCGGCGGAGAGCCGCTGGTACATCGGGCCGGGCCGGTCGGCCCAGTCGCCGAGCACCTCCAGCAGCTCAGGCGCCGCCCACAACCGGTCCACTTCCGCCTCCAATGGCCCGGGTGACCCTCCTCGATCTTCCGAAGACTACTGGTCAGGACCTTCACCGCCCTGCCGCAGGAGGAGAAATGACCAGCCGGATGATCGCCTTCACGCTCGCCTCGCTGACGCTCATCGCGATACCGGGACCGAACATGATCTTCATCGTCACCCGGACCGCCGCGCAGGGGCTCCGCGCGGGGCTCGCGTCGGCGCTCGGCGTCGAGGCCGGCACACTGCTGCACATCGCGCTCGCCGGTATCGGGGTGGCCGCGCTCGTGGCCGCCTCGCCGGTCGCCTTCACCGTGGTCAAGTACGCCGGCGTCGGCTACCTGGTCTACCTCGGCGTACAGGCGCTGCGCAGCAAGGCCGGGCCCGGCACCGAGACCGTGCGGCCGGCCTCGCCCGCCCGGCTCTTCCTGGACGGCGCGCTCATCAACGCGCTCAACCCGAAGGTCGTGCTGTTCTTCCTGGCGTTCCTGCCCCAGTTCGTCCGCTCGGAGAGCGAGCTGCCGCTGTTCGGCGCGGTCCTCTTCGCGCTGGCGTTGGCCGCCGACATCACCTACTGCCTGGCCGCCAACGCGATCGGCCCGTGGCTGCGCCGCCGGGCGTCCGGGAACCGCGTGGTCGCCTCGATCTACTTCGGTCTCGGCCTGTTCACCGTCCTGGCCGGCTGACCTATGCGGTCGCGCTGCTGGTTCGGTCTCGGCCTGTCACCGTTCCGGCCGGGCAGACCGGGCGCGGCCGCGTTTGCCCGGCATCGCGGCGGGAATCCAGCGCCGCAGGGCTGGCAGGACCTGTGCGCGCAGGACGCCCTCACCGGCGGCAGGCCACTGGCCGCCCGCATCGGCGAGGTGCCGGTGCTGGTCACCCGCACCGACGCCGGGATGACCGCGATGATCGCGCACTGCGGCCACCAGACCGGCCCACTCGCCGACGGCGAACTGACCACAGTGGACGGCGCCGACTGCATGGTCTGCCCGTGGCACGGCAGCACCTTCAGGCTCACCGACGGCGCCGTCGTGCACGGTCCCGCCGCCACCGGCCAGCCGCTCCTGCGCACCCGCGTGGTCGCCGGCCGCGTACAGGCGACCCCGCCCTAAAAATGCATGGTTGTCGATCGGTGCTGGCGCTACCCTGCGTTCCATGGCCGTGGGTGTGGTGCCGCGATCGCGGCGCGGCGGTCGGGCCCTGCTCCCCCTCGGTCTGCTCTTCTTCGCGATCGGCGTCTCCGGCGCGGTGGTCGAGCCGTTCCGCGCGCTGTTTCTGAGCACGGCGGTCCGGGCCAGCCCGGTCCAGCTGACGGTCTTCCTGATCGTCGCGCCGCTGTCCGGCGTGGTCGCGGCGACGCTGGTCGGCCGGTTGTCCGACCGGCGCGCGATCCGGCGAGAGCTGCTGGTCGCCACGTCCGTGGCGGGCCTGGTCGGAATGGGCCTGACCGCTTTCGTGCGCGACTACTGGGCGCTGCTCGCGCTGACGGCGACGGCGACCGCGCTGGCCGGCGCGCTGTTTCCGCAGGCGCTCGCCTACGCCCGGCAACACCTGACCCGCGGCGGCGCCAGCGCGGCGATGGGCATCAGTACACTTCGGACGGTCTTTTCGGCGTCCTGGGTCGCCGGGCCGCCGCTCGCCGCCATCCTGCTGCGGGCCGGCGGTTTCGCCTCCATCTTCGTCGCGGCCGCCGCGATGTACGTGGTCGCGGCGCTCATCGCCGTGCTCCTTCTGCACAAAGTGGACGCTCCACTGTCGACGGCAGGACCGGCGCCCGATCTCGCCGGCACGCCATCGGCCTCCCGCTCGACGCTGTTGAGGACCGCGGCGGCGTTCACGCTCCTGCAGTGCCCGATGACCCTGTGCGTGCAGGCGTTGCCGCTGTACATCGACGCCGACCTGGGCGGCGACGCGACCGACGCGGGCCTGATCCTCGGCCTGTGCGCCGCGCTGGAGATCCCGCTCATGCTCAGCCTCGGCGTGCTGGCGAGCCGGATCCGGATCCGCGTGCTGGTGCTCGCCGGGGCGGGCTGCGGTGTCGCGTACTACGCGTTCGCCACGATCACGCCGTCGGTCTGGGCGCTGGGTGGCGCCCAGATCCTCAACGCGGCTTTCATCGCGGCGGTGGCCGGCCTCGGCATCTCCTACATGCAGGACATGCTGCCGGAGCAGCCCGGGCGGGTGACGACGCTGTTCATCAACTCGTTCCCGGTCGGCGCGATGCTGGCCGGTCCGCTGTTCGGCCTGTCCCAGCGCTTCGGCTACCGGTACGCGTTCCTCATCGCCTCGGCCCTGTGCCTCGCCGGCCTGCTCGTCCTGCTGGCGACCGACCCGCGCGGCCGCTCCAGGCTCAGTTCCCCACGCCCAAGCTCGCCATGAACGCGGCCGGGTACCGGTCACCGCGCGCCGAGCCCGCCGGTACCGCCTTCTCTATCTCGGCGAGGTCGTCACCGGTGAGGCGCAGCTGCGCCGCGGGCAGCGCCTCGGCCAGCCGCGCGCGGGTGCGCGCGCCGACCAGCGGCACGATCTCGTCGCCCTGCGCGGCGACCCAGGCGATGGCGAGCTGCGCGACGGTGCAGTCCTTCGCCTCGGCGACCCGGCGTAGCGCGTCCACGAGCGCGAGGTTGTGCGTCACGTTGTCGCCGGTGAACCGGGGGCTGATGCCGCGCATGTCGCCGGGGCCGGCCACCCGGCCGGCGGCCCAGTGGCCCGAGATGAGGCCGCGGCTGAGCACGCCGTACGCGGTCAGGCCGATGCCGAGCTCCCGCAGCGTGGGCAGGACGTCCGCCTCCACCGCGCGGGACAGCAGCGAGTACTCGATCTGCAGGTCGGCGATCGGATGTACCGCGTGTGCCCGCCGGATCGTGGCGGCGTCGACCTCCGACAGGCCGATGTGCCGCACGTACCCGGCGTCGACCATCTCCTTAATCGCGCCGACCGTCTCCTCGATCGGCACGGCCGGGTCCAGCCGCGCGGGGCGGTAGATGTCGATGTGGTCGACGCCCAGCCTGGTCAGCGAGTAGGCCAGGAAGTTTCGCACCGCCTCGGGCCGGCCGTCCGGCCCGCCGAACACATGACCCGGCCCCCGCAGCTGGCCGAACTTCACGCTCAGCAGGTAGCCGTCCCGGTCCCGCCCGCGCAGCGCCTCGGCGAGCAGCAGCTCGTTGTGGCCCATGGCGTAGAAGTCGCCGGTGTCGATCAGAGTGACGCCCGCGTCCAGCGCGGCGTGCACGGTGGCGATGCTCTCCCCGCGGTCGGCCGGACCGTAGGCGCCGCCGGACATGCCCATCGCACCCAGTCCCAGCGCGGATACTGCCGGGCCGGTACTTCCCAGTTTCCGTGTCTGCATGCGACCCACACTGCGCCGGCGACGGGCGGTGCGGGAGCGGAGCGCTCATCGTGGGAGAGCCGCTCCCTGGCTGGGCCCGCCGGACGCGAGGCAGCATGAAGACATGCAGCGTGACGAGCTAGCCGACTTCCTGCGCCGCCGCCGCGAGGCGATCCGCCCGGGCGAGGTCGGCATCGCCGGCGGCCCGCGCCGCCGCACCACCGGCCTGCGCCGGGAGGAGGTGGCGATGCTCTCCGGCATGTCGGTCGACTACGTGGTACGCCTCGAACAGGGCCGCAGCAGCCAGCCGTCGACCCAGCTGCTCGGTGCGCTGGCCCGGGCGTTGCGCCTGTCCGACGACGAGCGCGACCACCTGTTTCACCTCGCCGGCCACCAGCCGCCGCCCGCCGACGGCGTGGCCCGCCTGGCGCGCGCCGGCCTGATCCGCATGCTCGACCTGCTCGGCGACACCCCCGCGCTGGTGCTGTCCGACCTCGGCGAGGTCCTCGCCCAGAACAGGGCGTCGCTCCTGCTGATGGGCGACCACACAAGGTTCACCGGCGACCGGCGGTACATGGCTTACCGCTGGTTTACCGAACCCGCCGCCCGCACGGTCCATCCGCCCGAGGAGGAGGACCGCCACGCCCGCCAGATCGTGGCCGACCTCCGCGCTGCCGCGGGTCGCCGCACCGGCGATCCCACGGTCGAGGGACTTGTCGAACGGCTGCGGGCCGCGAGCGCGGACTTCCGCCGCCGCTGGGCCGAGCACGAGGTCGCGGTCCGCCGCAACGACCGCAAGACTCTGGTACACCCGCGGGTCGGCCCCCTGCTGATGGACTGCGAAACGCTCGTCACTCCCGACCAGGGCCAGCAACTGCTGGTGCTCACCCCTGCGGACGCCGAGGCCCGCGAGCGCCTGGACCTGCTGCGGGTGGTCGGCATCGAGGAGTTTCCGACCGGGCCCGTCGACGCGCCGGGTGCGAGCGAACGACCGGCCTCCGGGGGAGATAGCCGGTCGTCGGCCCGGCCTGTCGCCGGACGGGGCAGCCGCCACCGGCGCAGGTTGCGGCCAGGGTACCGGCGCCGGCCCGCATCGCTCTACATCGGAGCGGCCGTCCTGTGTCACCGATCGTCGGCGGCGTACACCACATGCGCTTCCCACCCCAGCTCGGCACAGCCCGCGTTCAGCGGCCAGACCACCGTCCCCGGCGGATGGCCGTCGAGCGGGGCGACCGCCAGGGTCGCTTTCACGCCGCGACTGTCGACGCGCCTGCCGACAGGCGGGAGGCTGATGCGGTAGTCCGCGGCGGCGATCTGCTGGAGCCACCCGAGTGATCCGTCGAGCAGGTGCCACCACCAGCTCGAGAACGGCAACGGCCGGACCGAGGGACGACTCCCCGGCGCGATCGTCCGCAGCCACGCGTCGACCTCCAGCGCAGCCTTCGCGTACTCCCCGGCGGCGTCGATCCCATCCAGCTGCCACAGCAGGTTGAGCAGCCCGGCACGAAACAAGCCGTAGTCCGACTCCTTCTCGTAGCGACGTATCTTCACCGCGTGCCGGTCCAGGTGAACGAGGCCTTCCGCATGTCGGGCTATGCCGAGGATGCCGTGGACCGCCTCCGCCAAGGAGGGCGAGAGCCTGTCGACGGCGGCATCGACCTCCTCGTCAGCCGGTTCCGCCAGCAGGAGCCGTGTCCCCCGGTCGACAGGCCCCGATCTCGTCGGCGAGCATCCGCTCGGCCGCACGGGCGTCGGCCGCGGGCGGCACGAGCGTGTACCACAACGCGGAGCGGATCTGGGCATCCGTGGCGTCCGATGGCAGGGGTGACGCGCGGCGCTGGTCCGCGCTCAGCTGCTCGACCATGCGCTCGTAGCGCTCCACGAGCGGGTTTCGGCTCGGCGGTTCGGGCGCTGGGAGCGGCGGCTCGGGCGGGCGGTGGTGGCGCAGCGCGAGGACCTCGCCGCCGTTGACGATCAGCAGTTCGCCGTCGTCGCCACCGACCAGTTGGTCGATCGGGCGGCCGACCACGACGGTGTCGAGGATCTGGCGGGTCCGCGGGTCCCAGATGTGGACCACGCCGCCGGTGTCTCCGGTGTAGACGCGCGCCTCGCCGTCGACGGCGCCGACCGCCGTACTGACCACGGGCGCCTGGTGGCCGTCGAGCGGATGCCGTTCGCCGTCGACGATGACCGCCGGCTGCCCCGAGACCACGTCGCACCAGACCCCGTGCGCGGGTGCCGCGCCGGAGGGCGGCGGGCCGGTCGACAGTGCCCCGGTCCGCGACGCCGTGGGCAGATCCCAAAGGGTCCCGCGGAAGTCCGCGCCCCAGAGCGCCGCTACCGCCCTGCCGCCGAGCTGGCCGAAGCGCATCTCGAGGATCTCGTGGTCGACCTGGATCGGCGGGAACAGCGGCGTCCCGTCATCCACAGTGCGGAACTGGACCGTGCGGTCCCGCCCTACCGAGACCACGGCGGGGCGGCCGTCCGGCTCATGGGTCTGGATGGACAGGACGGCGTCGTCGTGTGCCGGGATGGGGCCGACCGCCACCGCGTCGTCGGTCACGGGGCGGAGCTCGATGGTGCCGCCGGCGGTACCGAGTATCGCCACGCTGCGATCCGCGGAGCTGGCCAGCGCCGCGGCGGTGACGGCCTCGCTTTCCACGGTCTTGATGGCTGCCGTGCGGCGCCCCTCGCCCACGTCCCACTGCCCGACCATCACGCCGGACCCACCACCGGCCACGGCGACGACACGGTCGTCGACGTGCACGAGGCTGAGCGTGGTGACCTCCATGTCCGCGTCCCAGTCGGGAAACTCGCGGATCGTGTCGTCTGTCCGGGCCCATGAGTTGAGCCTGACCGAACGCCCTGACGTCGACACGACGTAGACGGTCTCGCCAACCACGGCGCAGGCGACGGCCGGCACCGAACCGACGTGCCGGCTGAGCACGACAGACCTCACCGTGCTCGCCAGCGTCCCGAGCCTGACGTGGCCGTCGGCGCCGCCGGTGACGATGATGTCGGCAGCTGATGCGTGCGACCGGATGACGGGGCCAAGGCCGAGGGGCACGTACCGGGGTCTGGTCCCCAGGCCGAGCTCGCGCACCGATAGCTGACCCGTGCGGGTGCGCGCCACGACGTGGGCCCGGCCGCCGTACTCGCCAGCGGTCAGCGCGACGATCGGGTCGGACTCGGAGACCAGCCACTGACCAGCGGGCCGGTGACTGTGCAGGTCCCAGACTCGCGCTTTGTTGGCGGCGCAGATCCCGGCCATTGCCTGGTTGCCGGCGCGCACGGCGGCGACCACTACGTCGCCCCGCACGTCGCCACCGATGTCAATCGGCTTGATATCGCCGGTGCGTGCGTCGATCACTCGGATCACCGCGCTCGCGTCCGACGTGATCAGCGACAGACCCGACTCCAGGTCCACTATCGACATTCCCGTGACGGGACCGGGATGTGGAGCGAACACCCAGTGTGCCGGCGTCGCCAGGTCGTGGAGGTGGATCTGGCCGTCCCGGGCGCCGATGTACGCCGACAGCCGGCCTTCCCCCACAGCCACCCCGACCACGGAGGCGTCGGTCGCGCGCAGCATGTGACCCTGACGGTGGATGTTGCCGTGCTCGTCACAGCTGAACGCGAGCAGGCTGCCGGCGACCGCGCCGACCAGTTCGTCGGCGGCCACCCGGGGCGTCGACCCCCGGTGCCGGCCGGCGACCCACACCGGCGCCCAGCTTCCGCCGGTACCGGCCAGGCCGCGGCCCGGCACGCCGGCGAGCGCGCGGGCGAGCCGGCTGTCGCCCGATCTCGCGGCGGCCACGGCGAGGACCCGTGCCCGCTGCTCCCGCGTCTCGCCCAGGCCGGCCTCGCGAGCGGCCCGGTAGACCTCGGCGAGGGGGCCGGCGGCGTCACCGGCCCGTTCCAGCTCGGGCAGCACCGTGGCGGGGTCGGCCTCGACGAGGAAGCCCGCATCGCCGATCAGCTCGTCCATGCGCCCGGCGGCCGCGGCGTGGGCGGGCATGTGCCGCAGCAGGTACGGCTCGGCGAGGGACCAGTAGCGCTCGGCGCGTCCCGGCAACGACGCCAGCAGGCCGGTGAAGACAGCGCCGGCCTCGTCCGGGTCGCGCAGGTGGTCGGCGAGGCCCTGGTGAAACAGCCGGTACCGGGTGGTGCCGTCGACGTCGGCGCTGTGCCGCAGGTAGAAGGATGCCTCGTCGAGCGCGGTGAGGATCTCCCCCGGCTCGGGTGCCGCCTCGCCCGCCAGCGCGGCCGCGACGTGCCTGATCGACTCGGCCGGCATGCCCTCGCCCAGCGCGTGTGCCGTGGCGGTCAGCACGGGTCGCATCCAGCGCAGCCGGGTGCGGGTGGCCAGGTCGAGGTCGAGCAGCTCCGGCAGGGAACGCGGCACCCGCCGCCCGAGGCTCGCGGCCTCGGCCGGATCCTTGATCGGCTCGGCGTGGGTGCGCAGGATGTGGTTGGTGTACAGGCTGGCGACCAGGAACGCGCCCCACTGCTGGTCGGGCTGCTCGGTCAGGGTGTGCGCGATGGCGTGGGCGAGCGTGTGCGTGGCGCCGCTGACCTCCAGCTCGTCCCACCGCCGGTCGAGCGTCAGCAGCCCGGCCACGTAGTGGCGGACGTCGTCGCGGAGCAGGTCGTTGGGGACCGCGTCGAGGTCGATCAGGCCGTCGCCGGCCGCCTCCCGCAGCGGCGCGAAGTCGGGCCAGGGTCGCACGCCGACCAGCAGCCGGACCGCCCGGCCGTCGGCGCAGGTGGTGGCGGCCAGCGGGAGCAGCAGCTCGCGCATGATGGCCGGGCCGTCGACCGCCTCGTCGAGCGCGTCGACCACGATGGCCGGTGGCTTCGGCAGGTGCGCCACCGCGGCGAGCAGGCCCTCGATGCCCGACACGTCGAGTCGCAGCTGCCGCGCGATCGAGGCGGCCACCTGGGCGAGCGTGCGCTGCCGGGCGTGGACGGCGGCGAACAGGTCGCTCGGAAACGGGGACTGGGCCACCCCGTACCAGATGTCCCTGGTGTGCGGGCGCAGCCGGGGGTGGGTGGCGCAGACCAGGATGCCCAGCAGCGCGGACTTGCCCACGCCGGGGCTGCCGGTGACCACGCGCAGGCCGACGTCGTCGTGCAGGTTGATCCACGGTGCCAGGATCCTCAGCTCGCGGCCGCGGCCGCTGAAGCAGCCGGCCAGCCGTCCGGTCCGCAGGTTTGCCCGCCCGGCCGCGCGGCGCACGAAGTGCTCGGCGTCGAGCGCCTCGTCGAGGTCGTCCAGAAACGGTGCGGTGGCGGCGTCCACCTCACCGCTGAAGCGGCGGCGGCGCCGCCCGTCGTACTGGAGGTTGCGGAAGAACCGCAGGTCGGGCACCTCGGCGCTCATGTCCAGCAGGCTGGCGGTCACCCGCTGCGCGAGCTGGCCCCGCGCGTCGGCGAGCTCGTTGACCGTCCGCCGCACGTGCCGGGCGAGGGTGTCCAGCGGTACGAACTCCCGCGACTCGTCGATGTCGAGCTCGCCCGCGGCCAGCCGGCGCAGCACGGTGGTGACCGCCTCGGTGAACCGGCCGGCGAACGCGCTCTCCTCCGGGCCGCATGCCGCGATCACCCACGCGCGACTGTCGATTTCGGACACCTTCGGCAGCCACGCGGGCCGTGCCGCGTCGCCGCCGTGGCAGACGTCCAGCAGGAACAGGGTGGTCGCGGTGCGACCCTGTGCGTTGACGATCATTTTGAGCCAGCCGTCGACGTCCGTGGAGTCGTGGAAGCCGCCGTCTCCGCCGACCACGTGCAGCCCGGTCGGCGCCAGCGCGCCGTGGCTGAGGACGTGCACGACGAGCGTGCCCTCGGGGTCGGCCTCGGCTATCGCCTTCCGGACGGTCGCCCCCACCTCGGCGGCGGACACGGAGTCGTCGACGCAGGTGGCCGCGTAGCCGAAGCCGCCGAGCAGCTCCGCCAGCTCGCGCGCCATGCGCCCGGCGAACGGCAGGTCGCGTGGCGCTCCGGGCAGGCCTTCCACACCCGCGGAGCCGAACGAGGACACTCCGATGCACAGTGCACTCGATCGTGGTTCGCTCATCGCGCTCCCTGACGCCATCGCCGTACCGAAGCCCACCATAAGGCGCGGATGGGAGCGGAAACACTCGCCGGATCACCTGTCGTGATTGTGACAGCGCCCGATGCGGGGTCCGATAGCGTGGCCTGGTGAGCGTTGAGACGGCGATCGTGGCCGTGCACGGCATCGGAAACCAGCAGGGCGGGATGCTCCCCGACGAGGCGGCCACCGTGCTGGCGGAGCGGTGGAGCGGCAAGCTCGCCGCCGGCTACCGCGACGCGGGGCTCACCGGCGCACCGCCACGGATCGTCGCGGCCTACTACGCGCACCTCGTCGACGACATGGCTCAAGGGTCCACATCGGACGTCGACCGCCTCACGCCGGCCGAGAAGGAGTGGGCCTGGGCGTGGCTGCGTGAGCTGGGGGTGCCGGAACCGGTGGCGCAGGGCCCGCTCACCCGCCCGCTGCGGCAGGGCCTGGACTGGCTGGCCAGGCGCCGCGGCACGGGCGCGGAGGTGCTCGGCCGCATCATGGTGGCACTGCTCCGCGAGGTGTACGTGTACATGACCCGGCCCGCCGTCCGCGAGCGCTGCCAGGCGGTCGTCGTCGAGGCGCTGCGCACGAGCGGCGCGCGGGTCGTGGCCGCGCACTCGCTCGGCTCGGTCGTGGCGTACGAGGCGCTCTGCGCCAACCCCGACCTCGACGTCGACCTGCTGGTCACCCTCGGCTCGCCGCTCGGCCTGCCCGGCGCGGTGTTCGACGGCCTGATGCCGGAGCCGAGCGGCGGCAGGGCACACCGCCCGGCGGGCGTGCGGCGGTGGGTCAACCTCGCCGACCCCGGCGACCTCGTCGCCGTCCCCGCCCGCCTGGGCGACAAGTTTCCCGTCGACCAGCACGCCGAGGCGTACATCGGCGCGGGCGACTTCCACACCTTCGGCGGCTACCTGGCCAGCGGCCTCACCGCGGCGGCGCTGGCGCCGTACACGGACCCGCTGCCGCCACCTGTCGCCTCCGGCGCGTGAGGCCCGTGCTCAGGCCGCACCGAAGGTGGGGTCGTCGATGAGAAAGCGCCAGGTGCCGTCGGGCTGCCGGTGTGCCACCTCGCCGCTGACACCGGCCAGCTCACCACCCACCGCGCGGAAGCTCGCCGACATCAAGGCGTGGTCGCCGTGCACGACCACCTTGCGCGTCTCCCCCTCGATGCGGTCCACGGCGGCGAGCAGCCCCGACAGCATCGCGCCCAGCGACGCATGGTCGGCGTGCCGGGTGCCGTCCAGGCCGATGGTCACCGAGTCGGGCTCGTAGAGCGCGAGCAGCGCGTCCACATCCTTGCGGTTGACGCCGTCGACGAAGAGCTGGTGCAGGTCCTCGGGGCGTTGTGCGTTCGACATGGCGTGGACCGTAGGCCGGGCGTCGCGGCCCGCGACATCCCGCGCCGTGGGGATACCGTGGGCGCCGTGCGGGCGATCAAGGCGCAGGCGCGCGACCGCGTCCTGCGGGTCGCGCGGACGGCGCCCGACCTCACCTGGCTGCTGCGGCAGTCCGCGGCGGCGATCGGGCGGGCGGTCCCGGTGGAGGGCTGGTGCGGCTTCAGTCTCGACCCCGCGACGCTGACGAAGGCGACCGGCGTGCACGGTGCCCAGCTCGCGCCCGCGCTGCTCGGCCGGCTCTTCGAGCTGGAGTACGGCCGCGGCGACGCCAACCTCTTCGGCCCGCATCGCCGTCTCCATCGAGCGCAGCCGTCCGGAGGCGGTCGCCGCGCTCGCGCTGGACGCGTACGGGCTGTCGGCGCGCGAGCGGCAGATCGCGGCACTGCTCCTCGCGGGACTATCCACTCAGGACATAGCGGCCAGGCTGTACCTGTCGCCACACACCGTCCGCGACCATGTCAAGACGGTCTTCGCCAAGACCGGCGTGCGCAGCCGCCCCGCGCTGACCGCGGCGCTACGCCCGATCTAGCGACCTTTGTGTCGTGGTGGGTGGGGATCTCCGCGGCCTTCAGCAAATCCAACCCCAAAACGAGATGTGAGCTGCCGCGACGCCCGCGGTGGTCCGGACCGTTGCTCCCGCGGCCTCACCCTCCGCGGTCGCCCAGCTCACCCCGCTCCCGCAGATTCTTTTCCTACCCCGTGCTTCTGCAGCTCCTTCGAGGCGGGAGTGCACGAGTCCGCCCGCGGTTCGGCGCCGCCGTCGCGGTCGGTGACTGCCGATCAGTTGGGTCGGCGTGAGCTTCGAGATCTTGGTGAGTAAGCCCGCCATTTCGACGCTAACTTGCCAAGATCTGCCGGAGCGGGCTCCGGGGCTGAGCTGGCCGACCGCGGAGGGTGAGGCCAAGATCTCGGCTGCGTCGCCGCATGCGTCCAACGGATGGTCACTGACGGCAGTAAAGCACTCCCCGACGGCGCCGCGTCAGTCCGTGACTGTCGATCAGGAGCAGGCCCTTGGGGTTGAGCCTGGCGCCCGCGCAGGGCGAGGCCGCGGGAGCAACGGTCCGGAGCACGACGCACGTCGCGGCAGCTCACATCCCGTTCGGATTGAGGCTCCAAATAGGGCTCAACCTGACCGCGAGAGGTCTAGGCCCTGACGGCCGGTGCCTTCGGCTAGCACCGGGAGCAGGCGCCAGCCGGCCGGGTCGGTCGGGTCCGGGGGCGTGCCGTCGCAGATCACGTACCGCTGGGGTGTCATCGCGGTCAGGCGGTCGGACAGGGCGGCCAGGCAGCGCGCGTGGAGCTGTTCGGGGCTTGCCGGCTCGCCGCGCGAACCGTCCACGTAGGCCACCAGCGTGGTGTCGGGTCCGGCCGGCTCGGCGAAGACCTGGGCCACGCCCGCGCCCAGCGCGTCGTCGAGCAGGCGCCGCACCTCGTCCAGCTCGACCCAGCAGGAGTCGACAAACAGCCAGCCCGGCCCGCGGGCGATCGGCTCCAGGCCGGTGGCCGGGCCGACGGCCGCCGCGTCGAGGTCGGCGCCGGCCGCCGCGAGCAGCAGCCGCTCGACCGCGAGGAGGAGTGACTCCGCCTCGTTCCGGTCCGCCCGGCCGGTGTCGGAGCTCCAGCAGCTGAACAGCAGCGCGCCGTCGACCTGCCACAGGTCGAACCGGAGCAGCGTCGAGGTGGGCGGCGCCGGCGACCAGACGATCTGGCTGCCGGACGCGGCGGCGGCCAGCGCCTCGACCGGCTCGGGCGGCGCCTCGGGCGCGGACGAGTCGACGACGAGGTTATTGAACAGCGGCTCGAACCGCAGGCGCAGGCCCCGCTCCGCGGCCACCCGCCGGTGCAGCCGGATCGCGACGCCGGCGTCCCAGGCACCGTTGCGGCTGGCGCTCAGCATCGCGCCGAACGCCCGCCGCACCAGCTCGTCGAAGCCCGCGTCAGTGGTGTCGAGGCGGACCAGCACCGACTGTGCCAGCGTGCCGATGTACCGCTCGAGCCTCGACTCGAACCGGTTTCCGGACAGGATCGGGAAGCGGCATTCGCGGTAGCCGGTGCGCCGGGCGAGCACCGCGCACAGCGCGGCGAAGACGATCGTCGGCCGGCTCGCGCGGGTACGGGCGGCGATGTGGCGAAGGGCGGCGGCCCCGGCCGGCGATGTCAGCTGTGCGATCCCGCCGCCCGCCGCGGGTCCGGTGCGCGGCCGGGCGTACAGGCACTGTGGCACCTGCCGCAGGTGCCGCTCCCAGTGCCGGATCGCGGCCTCGGCGCGGCGCCGGGCGCGCGGGTCGGCCTCCGCCTCGGCCTGGGCGAGGGGCTGGTGGACCTCGGCCGGCTGGTGTCCCGGCTCGCGCAGCAGCGCGGTGAACTCCCGGCCCAGCAGCGTCATCGCCTGGAAGTCGACGGCGAGGTGGGAGAAGACCATGACCGCCGCGCGTACCAGCTCGCCCTGGACGGCGACCGCGACCCGCAGCGGAAGCGGCGCGTCCGGACCGATGCCGGCGGCGAGCCGGGCGAGCAGCGCATAGTCCAGCGCCGTCTGGTCGACCGGCCCGGTCTGCCGCTCGTCCAGCGACCAGACCTCGATCGGCAGCTCGCCGGAGCCGGTGACCCGCTGGGTAGGCACGTCGCCGCCGAGGAAGCGCGTGCGGAGCCCTTCGTGCCGCGTGACCAGTGCTCCGGCGGCGGCGGCCACCTCGGCCAGGGTGGTGCCCTCGGGCACGTCGAACCTCCACTTGAGAGTGGAGTAGCAGTGGTCCGGTGACTGGTCCAGCCACACCTTGATGTTGAGCTGGCCGAGCGTGTACGGCCCTTCCGCGTCGGACCCGCCCGCGAACGCGACCGGTACCGCCGGTAGCGGCGTCAGGCTTACCGTGCCCGCGTCATCGATCTGGATCACCACAGCGCACCGTCCTCGACCGAGCCCGCAGGCTACGACACCAGCTTATACTTTTACGAGCATCTATATTTATGGAGGATTACATGGTCCGTGCCAGCCTGACGCTCGTTCTCGCGGCGGCCTTCGCCGTCACCGGTGGCCTTGTCGCACCCGCCGGTGCGGCCGTCGCCGCACCGCCACCGGCCGCGGCCGCCGCCGCGCTGACCCCGCTGCCGGCGCCCGGACAGCCGGCCGTCTCCGAGCTGACACCGACCAGCGCCCGGCTCACCTGGACCCGCCCGGCCGGACCGGTCTTCCGCTACTCGATGAAGCAGCTCGTCAACGGCGAATGGCAGGGCTACGCGTCGATGCCGAGCACCACGTTCGTCGTCGGCGGGCTGGTGCCCGGCGGTACCTACACGTTCGCGGTCTACGCCGCGCCGCTGGCGTTCTCCGGCTACACGGTCAGCGACCTGTCGCCGCCGGTCACGTTCACCACGCCGCTCAGCTGAGGTCATCTCACGGTCCGCCGACGGTGAGCAGCTCGGCCACGCTGACCGGTGGGTGTTCGGCCACGGCCTCGACCGTGACCCGCCACGAGCCGGGCCGCGACTCGAACGACGTGCGGTAGCCGCCGGCGCCGTCGGGAAGCAGCTCGGCCTGCGCGAGCACCTCACCGGTCACCGGGTCCTCCAGCCGGGCCTCGAGCAGCAGGTCCTCACGGTCGGCGTCGACCCGTACCGGTATCGGGTCGCCGGCCGCGAGGATGTCCGGCAGGTCGAGCCCCAGCTCGCACGGCGGGGCCAGCACGCCGCCGAGGTCGAGCGGCTCGATCTTGTCCAGGACGAGGTCGAGGACGTCCTCGGCGGCGCAGATGCCGCCGTGCCGCACGGCGTGGGCGATGGCCCCCTCGGTGGTGGTCCACTCTGGAGGGACGGCGCTGAAGAGCGGCACCGTCCCGTCACCGCGGTGGTCGCGGCCGCGCTGGCTGCGGGCGTACCGCCGCGGCCCGCCACCGGCCGCCACGCTCTGCCAGGTCGCCTGCCGCTTGCCGACGAAGGCGTGCACCGGGTAGGGCGGAGTGCCGTTGCGCGCCACGGCGTCGGCGATCTCGGCGTGGAAGGCCGCGCCGGCGGTCACCATCGCGGTGGTCAGGTCGGCCAGCCCCGCGTCACCGAGGGTCCGCGGCTCGCCGTCGCCGGCCACGCAGCGGTACGTCGGCAGCAGCTCGTGGAGGGCCGGAAAGGACCGGGCCGCCTCGGTCACCGCGCCGTCCCAGCCGAACGGGCGGCGCAGCGCACCGAACGCGTCGCCGGTCAACGCGCGGATCGCGTTCACCGAGCCGCGGTACGGCGTGCCGAGCGTGATGAGCCGGCGCGTGTGCTCCCGGCCGCCGAGCACCTCGATGTAGTAGCGGGCCACGAGGCCCCCATCGAGTGGCAGACGAACACGACCTTGGCTTCGGGCTGTGCGGTGTCGCGCCGCCACTCGTGCAGCCACTGCTCCACCCGGGTCGCGAGCAGCCGCGCGGTGTGCCGGTTGGACAGGCGCCAGTCGTACCCGAAGGCGCGCACGGCGCCGGCGGCGAGCGCGTCGAGCCGGGCGAGCAGGTCGCGGTAGCCCGGTCCACCGGCGATGGCGGGCCACAGGTGCCAGCCTCGGATCAGCCCGCCGACCTCCATCGCCGCGTGCGTGGGCGCCGGTCCGCCGCCGACGTCGTCGGGCAGCCGCAGCGCGCCGACCGTCCGGGTGAACGCGGCAAGCCCGCGGCCCACCGCGGACAGCGACAGGTCCCACAGGTCGCGGCCGTCGCGGCGCAGGACGGACCCGGTGATGCCCGGTATGACGACGACCAGGTCGCGCATCGGCTCACGCCCCTCCGGCGTCGCGGACCGGCTCGATCCTGGTGAACTCGCTCATGTGCAGCCCGTCGTCCCCGCCGGTGGCCAGCAGCGGCCGGCCGTCCACCTCGGCGAGGAACACCGCGGTCACCGGTCCGGCGTGGTCGGCCATCAGGCCCAGGGCCTGGCCGTCGCGGGCGTCCCACAACCGGACGGTACGGTCGGTGCCGCCGGACACGACGACCGGACGGCCGCAGACGACGCCGAGCGCCACGCCCGTCACCGCACCGGCGTGTCCCTTCAGTACCGCCGTCTCCTGGTTTCTGGCCAGGTCCCACAGCCGGACCGTCTGGTCGTCGCCGGCGCTGGCCACGACCGGCCGGCCGTCGAGGTGGGCGAAGGCGACGCCGTTGACCGCCTCGGCGTGTCCCTCCAAAGTGGACGAGCGGAACGTCTTCAGGTCGGTGACGACCACCGCCCCCTGCGCGGCGGCACCGACGAGCACCTGCCGGCCGTCGACCGAGCCGAGCGCGAGCGGCCCGCGGGAGCCGGCACCCTCCAGGCTCCGCACCAGCCGGCCGCTACCCGGGTCCCACACGGACACCCCGCCGTAGCCGGCCGCGGTGAACACCGCGGACTCGCCGCCCACGTCGCCGACCAGGACACCCTCGGCGTCCGCCGCGCGCGCGGCCGGCCCCCGCAGGTCGAGCCGGTGCAGTTGATCGCCGGTGACCGCGTCCCAGAGCACCACGACGCCGCCCTCACCGCCGCTGGCGACGATCGGGCGGTGACCGTTGACGGTGCCCATCGCGACCGTGTTGACGACCCGGCCGTGCCCGTCCAGCACCCGCAGCTGGCGGCCGGACCGGGCGTCGCGCAGACGCACCATGCCGTCGCTGGCCGCCACGGCGATCAGCGGGTACCCGTGCACCGTGCCGGCGGCCAGGGCCTTGACCAGGCCCACCTCCCGGTTGGGTTCGGCGATGCCGCCCATGGTGGCGTCCCAGAGCCGGGCCAGCCAGTCCCCGTCGCCGCTGGCCAGGACCGAGGCGCCGGCGACCGTGCCCCAGGCCAGGGATGTCACGGACCCGGCACGCCCGTAGCCCGACACCACCGCCTCCGGGCCCGGGTCGGGGTCGGCCGCCCGCGAGACACCGGAACCGATCGCCGGTACAAGCTTTTCGGACTCGGCGCTGAGGTCCGTGACGTGCAGCGGCGCGGTCCGGGTCAGCGTCTGCACGGCGGTGCCGTCGCGCGGGTCCCACAGCCGGATGGCGCCGTCGTCCCCGCCGGTCGCGAGCAGCGTACGGCCGTGCACGGTGCCGAACGCCAGCGTGTTCACCGAGCCGGTGTGCCCGGTGAAGCTCGTGCGGTGCTCGCCGGTGGCCACGTCCCACAGCCGGACCGTGCCGAACGCGCTGGCGGTGGCGAGCACGTCGCGGTCGTCGAGGTGGTCCAGCGCGGCCGCGTAGATCCAGCCCATGCCGCGGAACTCGCGCAGCTGCCGCCACTGTCGCAGGTCCCAGATCCGGGCGCGGCCGTCGTCGCCGCCGCTGACCATGATCTGCCGGGTGCCGTCGACGCCGAAGGCCAGCGTCCGCACCGGCACGTGGTGGCCGCGCAGCTCGCCCGCGCTCTGGCCGGTGTCCGGGTCCCAGAGGCGGATCGTACCGTCCTCGCCGGCCGCGGCGAGCAGCGCGCCCTGCGCCGTCTCGGCGATGGCGACCGCGTAGACCGGGCCGTCGCCGGTGTACAGCGAGCGGATCAGCCGGCCGTCGGCGGGGTCCCACAGGTCGACGTGCCCGTCCTGGGCGCCGGTGGCCAGCATCCGGCGCAGCCCGCTGCGGTCGAAGGCGAGGGCGAAGATCGTGCCCCGGTGTGCGGAGAACCGCGCCCACTGCTCGCCGGTGGCCGGGTTCCACAGCCGCACCACCCCGTCGCCGGTGCCGGTCGCCAGCAGCATCGTCCGGCCGGCCTGGCCGAACGCCACCGAGGTCACCGGGCTGGCGTGGCTGGGCAGCCGGCGGTGGAAGGCGGCCCGCTGGCCGGCGCTCCACACCCCGCGCCAGGCCAGCTCCGGCTCGGTGTGCAGCAGCGGCAGCGCCTCCGGCTCGTCCCGCAGGGCAACACCTTGGAAGATCGCCGCGCGCCGGCTCGGGTCCGCGCCGGCCAGGCCGTCGACGCAGCGCAGGTACATCCGCACGAGCGGGTCGAGGTTGAGGTTGGCCGCCAGCAGCGCGCGCTGCAGCCGCTGCGGCTCGGCGTACAGCAGGTAGCGCGAGTCTTCGACAAGCTCGCGCAGGCGCCGCGCCTCGGCCGCGTGGGTGGCCAGGTGGCGCAGGGTGTACGGGTTGGCGACGTTCCAGTACCGGCTCGCGTCCCGGGGCACCTGGCGCAGCAGGCCGTCGGTGATGCGGTCGTGCGCCTGCTGCGCGGGCGGCCCGGTGCGCCGGAAGTAGTCGGCGAACGCCTGGTGGTACAGGCGGTACACGGTCTGACCGTCCTCACCGGACTCGATCAGGTACGCGCCGGCGGCGGCGACCACCCAGCTCAGGTCGGCCTCGTCCAGGGGCGGCGCCGCCTCCTGCCGCAGCGCGCCGGCCAGTGCCAGCCACACGTCGCGGCTGGGCAGGCCGGCTCCCTCGGCGAAGGCCAGCGGCAGCAGCAGGTCCCGCAGCCGCTGCTCGTCCCGGCCGTAGCGGGCGAGGTCGGCGGCGAACGCGGCGCTCAGTCCACCTTCGACAAGGCCCCAGTCGCCGGGCCGGGCGGTGCGCAGGTCGACCGGCTCGTCCCGCTGGGCGAGCTCCCGGACCAGCAGCCGGGCGACGAGGAACACCCGGTCGCTGCGCCCGGCGATCTCGCGGGCGGCCGCGGCGGCCAGTGCCGGCTCCCGGGTGTACGGCGAGCCCGGTGTCCCGGCCAGGCGGCGGCGCACGTACTCCTCGATGTCGCGGCCGGCGTCCTGCTCCCGGTTGAGCCACACGACGTCCCGCGGGCCGACCCCGAGAGCCTGCAGCAGCGGCCCGGGTGTGGCACCGCCGCCGTCCTCGCGGGCGGCACGGTCCGGCCGCGTGCCGACCAGCACCTTCACCGAGGGCAGCTCGGCCAGCGGCCGCAGCAGGTCGGTCGCGATCGTGGTGACGTCGGCGGGCTGCGCCTCGTCGAGCGCGTCGACGAGCAGCGTCACCGGCCGTCGGAGGCTTGCCACCTGGCGGACGAAGTCGGCGGCACTGCGCCACCCGGCCGCCGGCGCCGGCAGCTGGAGGGCCTCGGCCAGCTCGGCCACGCACTCGGCCAGCGTCAGGTTTTTCGCGTGCACGCCGGCGTCGAGGGAGCCGGGCGGCGGCACGGTCGCGGCCGGTACGTCGCGCAGGCCGCCGGCGCGCTCGACCTGCTCGCGGTACTCCCGCACGGACAGCACGGCGAGCCGTCCCAGCAGGGCCGACTTTCCGCAGCCGGGCGGGCCGGTGACCACCACCATGCCGGCGCGCTCGCCGGCGAGCCACCCGACGAGCTGGCGCAGCAGCCGCTCCCGGCCGGTGAAGAACCACCCCTGGTCGTCCACCGTGTCGATGCCGCGGAACTTGAGCATGAAGTGCTCGGCCACCGCGCTGGGCAGCAGCGCGCCGCGGCGCTGCTTCTCCGCCACGCCGATGTCCGGCACCAGCGTCACGTGCCGCGGGTTGGGGAAGAAACGGCCCACGCCGCCGGTCGCGTCGTGGTCGGGTACCTGGGTCCGGTTGGCTCCGGTGTCCAGCTTCAGCCGCACCCGGACGGCCTGGAAGACCTCCGCGGGCGTCAGGTACTGGTCCCGCTCGGTCCACGGCAGGTACGACGGGTCGGCGGGCGGCCCTTCGCGCAGCACGTGCACCAGCGCCCGGCTGAACGCACCCTCCTGCGCGAACTGGCGCCGGCCGGCCGACGAGATCACCGTCAGGCCGGGCTTGAAGCCGCCGGCGTAACCCCGGCTCTCGCTCTTGGCGCGGAACTTCGCCACGATCTCCGCCGCGCCGCCGCCCGCACCGCAGGCGTCGACGATCAGCACGATCTCCTGCGCGTCCTTGCCGGCCAGCAGGTCGCCGAGGCTGCCGGCCGGTATCGAGTCGTGGCTCTCCGGCTGCCGCGCGGTGGGCGTCTCCCGGCTGCACAGGAACAGGTCCGTGCCGACCGCCTTGCCGTGCCCGGCCCAGTACACGATCAGCCGCCGCACGGCGGGCCGCCACTGGCCGACGGCCGCCAGCACCGAGAAGGCCTTGCCGTCGCCGGTGAGCACCTCGCGGTCGGCCACGTCGAAGCCCATCTCGGCGAGCACCGCCAGCGCCGTGCCCACCTCGGACTCCAGGCGGTCGAGCCGGGTCAGGTGGTCGTACTCGGTGAGCAGCACCACCCCGACCTGTCCCCAGGCTTCCTCGCCGGCCGCCATGCCGCCCTGCCACCTCCGACGCAGCCCGAGCTGATGTTCGCTCACAGTATGGCGACGCCGGCCGGTCACCCCAGGCCCCGCCGATGTCGCCTTTCCGACGATCACTTGCGCGCCCGCCGTAAGGCTTTCGAAATATCGTCCGGCCGGTGGCGGACTAGCCTGAGAGCGATGGCACAGCGGGTACTGGTGGTCGACGACGACGCCACGGTCAGCGACGTCGTGTGCCGGTACCTGCGGCGGGCCGGCTACGAGGTCAGCCTTGCCGCGGACGGGCCGGCCGCGCTGGCCGCCGTCGCCCGTGAGGCACCCGACCTCGTGGTGCTCGACCTGATGCTGCCGGGCATCGACGGGCTCGAAGTGTGCCGCCGGCTGCGCACCCGCCCGGACGGCGTACCGATCGTGATGCTCACCGCGCTGGGCGAGGAGGCCGACCGGGTGCTCGGCCTGCAGCTCGGCGCCGACGACTACGTCACGAAGCCGTTCTCCCCGCGCGAGCTCGTGCTGCGGGTCCAGTCGGTGCTGCGCCGGGCCGGTGCCGTCGCCACCGCACCGGACGGGCCGCTGTCGGACGGCGAGCTGGTGGTCGACGAGGTACGCCGCGTCGCGTGCCTGCGCGGCGCCGAGCTCACCTTGACGGTGCGCGAGTTCGACCTGCTGGCCTACCTGATGCGCCACCCGGGAAAGGCGTTCCGCCGGGCCGACCTGCTGGAACGGGTGTGGGGCTGGACCTTCGGCGACCAGTCCACGGTGACCGTCCACGTCCGGCGGCTGCGGGAGAAGGTCGAGGACGATCCGGCGGCGCCGCGGCGGATCGTCACGGTCTGGGGTGTCGGCTACCGGTACGAGCCGGGGGGCTGACATGCGCGACCTGTTGTTGATCTTCGGTGCGGCGCTGGCCGGCGCGCTCGCGGTCGGCGGTCTCGGCGCGGCCGCGCTCCGGCTCCTGGGCGGCCGCTCGATCATGGCGCACATCTGGGTGCTGATCGCGGTGACCGTGGGCAGCGTGACCGCCGGCGTCGTGGTCATCGCGCGGGCCATGTTCCTGTCCCCCACGACCTGCGGGTGGTGCTGGTGACCGTCGCCGCCGGTACCGCGGTCAGCCTCGCGGTGGGCTGGCTGTTCGGCCGCCGGCTCGCCGCCGCCGCGGTGTGGGCCGCGCAGGCCCGCGAGCGTGAGCGGACGTTGGAGAAGGGCCGCCGTGACCTCGTCGCGTGGGTCTCGCACGACCTGCGCACCCCGCTCACCGGGCTGCGCGCGATGGCCGAGGCGCTGGAGGACAAGGTGGTGCACGACCCGGCCACGGTGGCCGAGTACCACCGGCGAATCCGGGTGGAGTCCGACCGGATGGCCCGGCTCGTCGACGACCTGTTCGAGCTGTCCCGGATCAACGCCGGCGCCCTGCGGCTCTCGCCGTCCACCGTGCCGCTCGGCGACGTGGTCTCCGACGCTGTCGCGGCCACCGCGCCGATCGCCGACACCCGCCGGATCCGGGTGGTGGCGGCGGAGTCCACCTGGCCCGCGGTACGGGCCAGCGAGCCGGAGCTGACCCGCGTCGTGGCCAACCTGCTGCTCAACGCCGTGCGGTACACCCCGGAGGACGGCACGGTCTGGGTCAGCGGCGGCAACGACCGCGACGGTGCGTGGCTCGCCGTCGCCGACACCTGCGGCGGCATTCCCGAGGCCGACCTGCCCCGGGTCTTCGACGTCGCGTTCCGGGGCGAGCGGGCCCGCACCCCGGGCGGCGCCGACGGCGCGGTCGGCGGGCTCGGGCTGGCGATCGTGCGAGGGCTGGTCGAGGCGCACGGCGGCCGGGTCGACGCGCACAACATCCCCAACGGCTGCCGCTTCGTGGTCCACCTCCCCGCCGTGCCGTAGCCGCTGTCAAACGTGACCGTCGGCCCGGGCGTGCCGGTCCCGGTCCCGGTCCATCGTGGACCCCGACCGGCCGGCTGGCTACGCGCGGTCTTCGAGGTAGGTGTCGCGCAGCGCGCGGAGTGCCCCGGTCGACTCCAGCAGCGACACGCCGCCGCCGGCGACCGCGATGCCCATGGTGGCGGCGACCAGGCCGACGGCGTACTGGTGCGCGTCGAACGCCAGCAGCCCCAGCACCGCCACCGACACTCCACACACGACGAACATCGCGCCGGCGAGGTTGTCCTGGCGCGTGGTCACCGTGGAGGTCAGCCCGAAGACCGCCGCCGCGACTATCCAGGACACGCTGGCCGCCAGGACCAGGACGGCGGCCGGTACGTGGCCGTTTCCGGCCAGCTGTCCCCCGCCGGCCAGGCCGATGATCCCCAGCGCGGCGGCCCGGCCCCACGACTGGCCGAACTCCCTCAGCTTCGCCGTGCTGAAGCCGCCCCGGCGGGTGAACAGCTCGCGGCGCAGCGCCAGCATGGTCAGCCCCATGACGATCGGGCCGCCGCCGGCCACGACGACCAGCGGCCACGGGTTGGTCCCCGGATCCCGCACGGTGCCGCTGATCACGTAGATGCCGGCCGTGATCAGGCCGACCGCCGCCAGCGTGGTCAGCGCCGCCGCCCGTTCGGCCGTCAGCAGCGTCGCGCAGGCGATCAGCACGACCGCCGCGACGGCCATCGGCCCGTTCCACGACTGTGGCGTCGTCACGGCCAGCACGATCACGCCGAGGCCCACGCACAGCAGGATGTTCGGCAGCATCCGGACCAGCTTGGTGTCCTTGTTGAGCCGGTCGAAGCCGCCGAACACCACCGCCGCCACGAGGATCACCACGATCCGTGCCGGCTTCGGCAGCGGGTCGGTGAGCTCGGTCAGCGCGAGCGTGTACGCGACCGGCCGCACGGACCGCCCCAGCTCCGACCGCCACCGGGGCACACCCGGGGTGTCCGGCGCGGCGGGCTCGGGCTGCTCGGCTGGGGGCATGCCGCCATGCTCGCGCACCCGGTCCACCCTGGCCAGACCGGAACTGGTGGACGACCGGGATGTGGCCGTACAGCCACGCCGATCACCGCCGGCCCGGGGCTAGTCTGGCCGGAGTGAACGGCGGCATTGTGGAGTTCGACTACCTGGACAGCGCCCGTCTGGCCGATCCGGCCAGGCTCGCCGCCGTGCGGCGGTACGGGCTGCTCGACCGGCCGATCCTCGCGGAGTACCAGCGGATCGCGCTGGTGGCGGCCACCGCGCTGGACACCCCGATGGCGACCGTGACGCTGGTGGAGCACGACCGGGTCTGGCTGGCCGCCTGTGAGGGGATCGAGGACGTCCGGCAGATCGGCGTCGAGCCGGGCCTGTGCGCCACGGTGATCTCGATGCCGGGCGACGAGGTGTACGTGGTGACCGATGCCGCGCAGGACCCGCGCACCCACCGGCATCCGCTCGTGACCGGGCCGCTCGGGCTCCGCTTCTACGCCGCCGCGGCGATCCGCACGTGGGACGGCTACAAGATCGGCACTGTCAACGCGATGGACCGGCGCCCGCGCCGTCCCATGCCGCGCCAGCTACGGGCCCTGGAGCACCTGGCCGCGATCGTGGCCGACGAGATGGAGCTGCGGCTGCTGACGATCCGGACCCACGCTCAGCCGACCGGCTGACGTCCGGCAGTGTCGCCTCGACCAGCCAGCCGCCGCGCGGAGTGGGTCCGGCGAGCAGTTGGCCGCCGAGGGCCTGTACCCGTTCACGCAGCCCGACGAGCCCTCGGCCGGTGCCGGACAGTCCGGGCGGGTCCTGGACCGACGGGTCGTTTTCGACTCCCACGGTCAGGCCACGGCCCGAGCCGCTGACCACCACCCGTACCGGCGCGCCAGGAGCGTGGCGCAGCGCGTTGGTCAGGCTCTCCTGCACGACCCGGAAGGCGACGTGCGCGGCCGGCGCGGCCACGCCGTCGCGGTCGCCCTCGAAGCGGCACGACACGTCCAGCCCGCCGCGGGAGGCCCGGGTGACCACCTCCTCGATCAGCGACAGGTCCGGCGCCGCGACGTCCGTCCCGCCGAGCAGCTCGACGAGCCGCCTCAGATCCTGCTGGCCCTGCCGCGCCGACTCCGCGATCGCGGTGAACGCCTGCCTGGCTCGCTCCGGGTCACCGTCGACGAGCCGCTGGCCCGCCGCGGCCTGGATGACCATGACGCTGATCGCGTGCCCGACGATGTCGTGCAGCTCGGCGGCGATCCGGGCCCGCTCGTGGCGCACCGACAGGTCGGCGAACAGCTCCCGCTCCTCCTCCAGCTCCCGCCCGCGCTGCGCCAGCTCGTCGGCCGCCTCCCGGCGCAGCCGGAAGACCGTGCCGGCGAGAAACCCGGGGACCGTGAGCATGACCAGCGCGACCTCGCTCTCGTCGCCGACGACGACCGCGAAGACGGTCACGTACCCGATCAGGCAGGCCGCGACCACCCACGTGGCGCGGCCGGACCAGCCCAGCGCGGCCACCGTGGCGAGGAACGCCATGATCCCGAGCGCGGTGTCCGGAAGCCAGCCGTGGTCGCCGAGCAGCGCGCCCGCCAGCCAGAGCGCACCGCCGACCACCGTGACCGCGCGCGGATGGCTGCGCCACCAGACGAGGCTGAGCCCGGCCGCCAGGAGCACGGCGGTGAAGAGGTTTCCCGCGACTGTGGCCGGCCAGCCGTGCAGCGCCGTGGGCAGCGCGGTGGCCGCGAGCACCACCGCCCCGATCCCCACCTGCTCCAGCCGGCGCATCCCCATCTCGGTCAGCCCAGCAGGGGCAGTTGGGCGACGGCGCCGGCCCGGCCGCGGGTGACCTTGACGTCGACCGAGCCCCCCAGCAGCTTGGCCCGCTCGCGGGCCCGCGCGGCGGCCGCCTTGACGTCGGCGCCCCTGTCCACCGGACCGGCCACGCGGATCTCGAGCGCGTCGTCCTCGAAGCGCACCGCGACGTCGATCGGCGAGTCGGGCCGGTCGGCGAGCGCGGTGATGAGGTGCTCGACGATGCGGTACGCCGACAGCTCCACAGTGGCCGGCAGCGATCTCGGGTTGCCGGCGACGGTCAGCCGCGAGTCCGTGGCACGGCGCCGCGAGAGCAGGGCGTCGAGGTGGGCGACCGTCGGCGTGGGCGCGAGCGCCACGTCTCCGCCCCGCAGCAGCCCGACGATCTCGCGCATGTCGTCGAGTGTCTGCCGGCTGCCGGACTCGATGGACTCCAGCAGCGCCTTCGCCTGTACCGGCGTGAGGCCGTCCGCGGACTCGGCGGCGGCGGTCAGCTGCTCGAGCCGGTCCTGGAGCAGGCCGTCGAGCTGCCGCGACAGGCGTGCCCGGTCGCCGGCCACCATGAGCGCGGCCCGCTCGTCGCGCAGCCGCCGCAGCTCGGCGTCGCGGACGCTGAGCTCCTGGTTCAACATCGTGCGGTGGCGGGCGGCCCGGCCGACCCCGAAGACGATCAGCGTGATCGGCACGGCGATGCCCAGCGCGCTCCAGCCGGTCGTCGCGTCGTACACGAGGACGGCCGCGCTCAGCAGGGCCGCCAGCGCGCAGGCGAGCCACGCCTTGGCGCGCTCGTAGGTGAGCGCGCCGAGGAACGCGAGTGCGAACACGAGCGGAAGCCCGGCGCCGCACCGCGTCACCCAGCCGAAGAGCGCGTCGTGCAGCGCCATGACCGCGATGGCGACGCAGGTGACGGCGATGACGCTGCGCCGCCACCAGAGCACCGGGACGGTGGCGGCGAGGAACACCGGGATCATCCACGGGGACTGGGAGCTCACCGTGTGCACCATCGATCCGTCGGCGACGGCCTTGTCGATGTCGGCGCTGGACACGCTCACGTCGGCCACCATCAGCACGGCGCCCAGCGCGGTGAGGACTCCCGCGAAGACCCAGTCGCGGACCTTGATCCCTCGGAAGACCTCACTCATCGCCGGACTCCTTCGCGTGGCAACCCGGTCACACGGCCGCGGGGTGGGCGGCCGGCGTGAGCGCCGCGGGCTGCTTCTTGCTGACCCGATTCTGGACGACGAGGCCGGCTCCGTAGAAGAGCGCGGCGAGCGGGATCGCCAGCGGGAGTGCCCCGGCGACCGTGTCGATCGACGCGTCCCGGACGAGCATCACGAGCTGCATGGCGCCGATACCGGCGAGGCCGGCCACGTGCTGCTTCCAGCCGCGGGCGAACCGGGCCACCGAGTACGCCAGGGCGAACGACAGCGGCAGCACGACACCGCAGCGGGTGACCCAGCCGAACGCGAGCACGTGAGCGGCCGTCGCGGCGGCGCTCACGCCGATGACCGCGAGGACGTGGCGGCGGCGCCACAGGACCGGCAGCGTCACGAGGACGAAGGCCGGCAGCGCCGCCCACGACGAGGATGACGGGGGATGCGGCAGGTCCGTGCCGTCCCAGGCGATGTACCCGTACATGAGAAGGGCGCCGGCGGCGGTCAGAAGCCCGGCCAGCACGTAGTCGATGGGCCGGATTCCCTTGAGAGTCGCGTTCATGGTCTTTTGCCTTTCGCTGCGGGTTCGTTCAGGTGCCACGACGGTAGGAAAAAGGCGATGTGGCCCTCGTCTGGCGCAAGGACGATGTTCGGGGCCCGCGTCCTCCGCAGGGATGACCCGGTGACGAGACGCGGCCGGGCACAATCGCGGACATGCCCGAGAAGATCCGCGTGCTCATCGCCGACGACCAGACGCTCGTGCGCACCGGCTTCCGGGTCATCCTGGAGGCCGAGGGCGACATCGAGGTGGTCGCCGAGGCGGACACCGGCACCGAGGCGATCCGCCAGGCCCAGCTTGTCGAGCCCGACGTGATCATGATGGACATCCGGATGCCCCAGCTCGACGGCCTGGCCGCCACCGAGGAGATCCTGCGGCATCCGGACCCGCCCACGATCGTGGTGCTCACGACCTTTGACCAGAACGAGTACATCTACCGCGCCCTCCGCGCCGGCGCGGCCGGCTTCCTGCTCAAGGACGCGCCGTCGACCCGGCTCATCGCCGCGGTCCGCGCCGCGGCGACCGGTGACTCCCTCATCGAGCCGTCGATCACCCAGCGGCTGGTGGAGCGCTTCGCCGAGCCGGCACCGACCGGCGGGACGCCGCCGCAGCTCGCGCCGCTGACCGAACGCGAGCTCGACGTGCTCCGCCTCATCGCCCGCGGGCTCTCCAACGCCGAGATCGCGGCCGAGCTGGTGGTGGCGGAGACTACCGTGAAGACCCATGTCGCCCGGATCCTCACCAAGCTCGGCATCCGCGACCGCGTGCAGGCGGTGGTGGTCGCCTACGAAACCGGGTTCGTGACCCGCGGCCGATGACGCCCTGATCGTCCGGCCCGCGGAACTTTACGACTCGCAACGACGGCCATCAATGGCCGGATTTCCGACGCTTGCTGGGCGCTGACCCGCGATGGAACAAACGAGACATGAGATCTCGCAACCCACGCAGAGCAACCACCCTCGCCGCGTTGATCGTGGCGGCCCAGCTGGCCGCTCCGGGCACGGCGCCGGCACAGGCGGCACCGGCGCCGGCTGGGACGCCGGACGCGGCGCCGACCGAGGCCACCCAACGTGACATCGAAGGATATGCGCGGACGTACGGCGTGAGCGAGCGGGAGGCGCTGCGCCGGCTCCGGATCCAGGAAGCCGCCGGCACGCTGAACGCGCGCCTGACCGATGCCGAGGCCGCCACGTTCGCCGGCCTCTACATCGAACACACCCCGGCGGTACGGGTGGTCGTGCGCTTCACCCGCGACGCGGAGCAGACCCTCGCCCGCCATGTGCGGGGCGGCGTCCTGGCGGGTGTGGCGCGGGCGCGGGCGGCCGACACCCCGCTCGCGCAGCTCGTCGCGGAGCAGAAGGTGGCGTACGAGAGCGTGCGCGCCGCCGGTACCCCGGTCTCGGGTTCGATCAACCTCCGGGACAACCGCGTCGAGATCTACGTCAAGGCCGAGGACCACGCCCGTGCGACCGGCGCGGTGGGCGCGGCCACCCGCATGAGCCCGGCCTCCGGGCGGGTGGACGTGGTCACCGTCGCCGACCTGCCGGCCCAGGAGGCGAACGTCCACGGTGGACTGGAGATCGTCGGCGGCGGCGCGATCAGCACCACCGGTTTCACCGTGCGCCGCGACTCCGACGGGCGGATGGGCGTGACCGCGGCCGGCCACGCGCCGAACTCGGGGTCGGTGCAGACCTCGTCGGGCAACGTCGCCACCACGTTCGAGGCCGAGCGGGCGCCGTCAGGCCCGTACGACATCCAGTGGCACAGCGCCGTCGGCCGCACCCTCACGAACGTCATCCGGGACAACTTCAGCGGGGCCACCCGGCCGATCACGGGCATCCGGCTGCGCGCGGCGCAGGCGGTGGGCAGCTCGGTCTGCAAGTTCGGCCGGACGACCGGCTACACCTGCGGCACGATCAACACCACGAGCCCGCCTCCGGCGTTTCCTTCCACAACGACTGCGACTACGGCGCGCTGTGGCGGACGCTCGACGTGGGCAGCTACATCGTGCACTCGGCCGACAACCTGATCTCCTCGCGCCGGGTTCCCGCCGGCTACCGCGCGATCCTGTTCGACGCGAACAACCACACCGGCCCATCGATCACAAAGACGGCCGACGATGCCTTCCTGGTCGACGACGGCTGGAACGATCGCGTCAGCTCCACCCGGATCGAGCGTGTCTGACGGCACTTTTCGAGCATTCAATCAAAGTTGCAGATATATCGACGGAACATCTGGACACGGCGACAGAAGTCTCTTAGCGTGTCGGACACGACTGTTGGCCATTCGGCGATGCCCACGTCGTTCGCAATGAAGGATCCCCGTTTCCCTCCGGCGGGTGACGGCGGCATCGCCATGACAACGTTGTCCCACGTGGACGCCGTCTTCCGCTGGCCTTGCCGCCGTCGCCGCCCCCTCCCGCTCAAGGAGAAGCGATGGGCAGTTGGCAGCGATGGCGGCAGGTCCGCCGTCCGAGCAGGTTGGCGCTGGTGGCCCTGGCCGCCGCGCTGACGGTCACCGCCGCCCCGACGGCGACGGCGCAGGCCGCTCCCCCACCACAGGAACCAGGCGTGACCCTGCGGGTCTTCGACCTGCAGACCCCGCTCAACGAGCTGTGCGTCCTCAAGTCAGGACAGACGCCCAACGTGGACAAGCTGATGCCCACGGTCAACTGGTCGGCAGTCAGTGACTTCGGCTTCGACAATTTCTTCCTCGCCCACGTCCTCGGCAACGTCAACATCAGCACGGCCGGCAGCTACACCTTCCGGCTGACCAGCGACGACGGCTCGCGGCTGCTGATCGACGACACCCTGGTCATCAACCACGACGGCCTGCACGGCGCCACCCCGATGGAGGGCACGATCAACCTCACCGCCGGGTACCACTCCCTGCGGATCGAGCACTTCGAGCGCGACGGCGGGCAGCAGCTCACGCTCGACTGGCGGCCTCCGGGCGCGTCCGCGTTCACCCTCGTGCCCAACTCGGTGCTCAGCACCGACGCCGGCGTCGTGCGGGTGACCGCGCCGGGCCGCAAGGAGTGCGAGGGCGCCGGCGACTCCCCCGGCGACGGCCTGCAGCTGACCGGCGTCCACCCCGGGTACACGCTGACCAACCTGCGGCCCGGCACCTTCCAGCCGAAGGTCACCGGCATGGACTGGCTGCCGGACGGCCGCCTGGTGATCAGCACCTGGGGCGGCAGCGACGACTCCGGTACGTCGCAGGCGGGCGAGGTGTGGATCCTCGGCAACACCGGCGGCAGCACCAGTCCCGGCAACGTGACGACAAAGCGGATAGGCAGCGCGCTCAAGGAGCCCATGGGGCTGAAGATCGTCGACGGCACCGTGTACGTCGCCGAGAAGCAGCGGCTGACAGCGCTCGTCGACACAAACGGCGACGAGGTCGCCGACCGGTACGACACGGTCGCCACCTGGCCCTACGGCGGTACCTTCCACGAGTTCGCGTTCGGCCTGCTGTACCGGGACGGGTACTTCTACGTGAACCTCTCCGTGGGCATCGACTACGGCGGCGCGACCACCAACCCCCAGCCCGCGCCGAACCGCGGCACCACCATCCGGATCCAGCGCTCCAACGGCGCGGTGACCTACATGGCCGGTGGCCTGCGCACCCCGCACGGCATCGGCTGGGGTCCGGAAAACGGCATCTTCGTCACCGACAACCAGGGCGGCTGGCTGCCCTCGTCCAAACTGCTGCACATCAAGCAGGACCGGTTCTTCAACCACTACATGAACCCGGCCGGCCCGTTCGACGCCAACCCGGCGACCCCGCCGGTGCTGTGGATGCCGCAGAACGAGATCGCCAACTCGCCCAGCACGCCGCTGCTGCTGCCCTCGGGCACGTTCGCCGGCCAGTTCGTGATCGGCGACGTCACGTACGGCGGCCTGCAGCGGGCGTTCCTGGAGAAGGTCAACGGCGAGTACCAGGGCGCCCTGTTCCGGATGACCCAGGGCCTGGAGGCCGGCGTCTCCGAGGTCAACCTCGGCCCGGACGGCGCGATCTACGTCGGTGGGCTCGGCGCGGGCGGCAACTGGGGCCAGACCGGCAAGCTGACGTACGGGCTGCAGAAGCTGACCCCCAACGGCAGCAACCCGTTCGACATGCTGGCGATGCGGGCGCTGCCGGGCGGCTTCGAGATCGAGTACACCCAGCCGCTGTCGACCGCCACCGCCACCGCGCTTGCCACCAAGTACCGGGTCAAGCAGTGGCGCTACGTGCCGACCGCGGCCTACGGCGGCCCGAAGGTCGACGAGGAGACCCTCGCGGTCAGCTCGGCGACGCTGTCGGCGGACGGCAAGAAGGTCACCCTGGCGATCAACGGCCTCAAGGCCGGCCGGGTCGTGCACATCCGCTCGCCCAAGCCGTTCGCCGCCACCAACGGCCAGTCACTGTGGAGCACCGAGGTCTGGTACACGCTCAACGCGATCCCGGGCCAGCAGGCGGCCACCAACCTGGCGCTGGGCAAGCCGGCCACCGCGGACAGCTCCTGCGCCACCACCGAGGGCCCGGCGAAGGCGGTCAACGGCACCGTCACCGGCGGCAACCTCGACAAGTGGTGCTCGCAGGGCACCAACAAGTGGCTGCAGGTGGACCTCGGCTCGACGCAGACGGTGAGCCAGTTCGTCGTCAAGCACGCCGGCGCCGGCGGCGAGAACACCGCCTGGAACACCCGCGACTTCACCATCCAGGTCAGCACCAACGGCACCGCCTGGACGACCGTCGCGACCGTCACCGGCAACACGGCAAGCACCACCACACACAACATCACCGCAACCCAGGCACGGTACATACGGCTCAACATCACCGCACCGACAAGCACCACCGACACCGCCGCCCGCATCTACGAGTTCGAGGCGTACGGCGGTGCCGCGCCGCCAACGACAAACCTGGCGCTGGGCAAGCCGGCGACCGCGGACAGCTCCTGCGGCGCGGCCGAGGGCCCGGCCCAGGCGGTCAACGGCAGCACCACCGGCGGCAACACCGACAAGTGGTGCTCGGCGGGGACGACCAAGTGGCTGCAGGTCGACCTCGGCTCGACGCAGACGGTGAGCCAGTTCGTCGTCAAGCACGCCGGCGCCGGCGGCGAGAACACCGCCTGGAACACCCGCGACTTCACCATCCAGGTCAGCACCAACGGCACCGCCTGGACGACCGTCGCGACCGTCACCGGCAACACGGCAAGCACCACCACACACAGCATCACCGCAACCCAGGCACGGTACATACGCCTCAACATCACCGCACCGACAAGCACCACCGACACCGCCGCACGCATCTACGAGTTCGAGGCGTACGGCACCGCCACGAACCCCGGACGCGTGGTGTTGTTCGACGGGACCAACATGAACAACTTCGTGGGCAGCAACGGCGGCGCGGTGACCTGGCCGCTGGGCAACGGAGGAGTCGAGGTGCTCGGCGGCGACATCCGCAGCCGGCAGGCCTTCGGCGACTTCCGGCTGCACATCGAGTTCTGGCTGCCCAACCTGCCCTCGGACGTCACCGGGCAGGCGCGGGCGAACAGCGGGATCTACCTGCAGGACCGCTATGAGCTGCAGGTGCTGGACTCGTTCGGCGACACCACGCTGGCCAACGACGAGTGCGGCTCCATCTACGGCAAGATCGCGCCGTTGGTCAACGCCGCCACCGCACCGCAGACGTGGCAGACGTACGACGTCACGTTCCGCGCCGCCCGCTTCAACGCCTCCGGCGCCAAGACGGAAAACGCCCGCGTCACCGTCGTGTGGAACGGCGTGACCGTCCACAACAACGTCCAGATCGACGGGCCCACCGGCAACGGCGCGGCGGAAGGGCCTTCCGTGGGCCCGATCCGGCTGCAGGACCACGGCGATCCGGGCGCGAACCTGTTCTACCGCAACATCTGGGTGGAGCCGATGAGCTGACGCGGCGGGAGGCGGCGTGCCCGCGGGCGCGCCGCCTCCCCTCGTACCGCGTGGACGCAGGTGACCCATTGGCAGACCGGAAACAGTCGCCGGCGCGACCCTGCCCAGCGCGCTCGGCAACACCGTCGTCACGGTCTCGTCGATCACCGGCTCGGTCCCTGGTCCCGCGTAAATCGAGCCGTGACGAGTCCGGATTCGTACGCGATGACGACGGCTTTGGCCCGGCTGGAGACGTTCAGCTTGGCCATCACCCGGTTGACGTGGGTCTTGACGGTGCCCTCAGCTATCGCGAGCCGGGTAGCGATGTCGATATTGGACAGACCCTTCGCGACATGCCGCAGAATGTCTTGTTCCCGCTCGGTCAGCACCGACAGATCGTGGGGAGCGGCGGAGGTACAGGAGTCGATGAGCTTGTGGACGGTGGGTGGCGCCACGATTATGTTGCCGGCGGCGACGGTGGTGACCGCGGCCAGCAGCCGTTCGGGCGGGGTGTCCTTGTGCAGCAACCCGCTGGCTCCCGCACGGAGGGCGTCCGGTATGTGGTCGTCCAGGCCCACGTCGGCGAGGATCATGACGTGGGGCCGGTCGTCCCTACCGTCGGCGACGATCTGCCGGGTCGTGGCGACACCGCCGATGCGCGGTACGCGGATGTCCATGAGGACAACCTGGGGGCGGGCGGTCGCGACGAGGTCCATCGCCTGTTCGCTGGTGGCGGCTTCACCGACGAGATCGATGCCGGGCGCGGCGCCGAGCAACGCGGCCAGACCCGACCGGACAAGGACCTGCGGATCCACGACGACGACCCGCGTGGGCTCCCCGTTGCTTCCCATCCACACCCCCGTTCCTTTCCATCCACACCCCGTTCCAGCACACGACGTGCGGAGAGGATGGCAACCGCGGCGGCGCCTTGTGGCGGTCGTGGACGTCCACGGTCAACCCTGGACACCCTGTGGGAGGGTGGTGCGGTGGCTGAGGATGCGGTGGCAGCGCCCGGCCCGGCCGGGTCGGCGACCGAGCAGGAGCTGTTGGATCGGTTGAACCGGCTGCGAGTGGCCGCCGCGCGCCGCCATGGCAAGGCTCGACTGTCCTTGCGCGATCTCGCGACGGCGACCGGAGTGCCCAGGAGCAGCCTGGCGAACTACCTGGCCGGCCGGACCGTGATGCCACTGGACGTGCTGGACCGCGTGGTGCTCGCGCTGGGTGTGGATCCCGCCCAGGCCGGCGCCTGGGCTACGGCGTGGGAGCGGGTCACGGCCGACCGGCTGCCCGCCGCCGCCTCGGCGGTCCACCCCGGCATCCCGGACGTGTGCCCCTATCGGGGGCTGGAGGCATTCACCGCCGAGCATGCCGGCTGGTTTCAGGGCCGGGCCGACGCGGTGCAGCGGGTGCTTGCCGCGCTGGCCGGTCCGCGGCGCGGGCTGTTGCTGCTCGGGCCGTCCGGGGCGGGCAAGTCGTCGCTTGTCGCCGCGGGGGTGCTGCCGGCGTTGGCGGCGGGCGGGCTGCCCGGCAGTGACCTGTGGCCAACGGCGCTGACCAGGCCGGGGCCGGGGCCGGGCCTGCCGGCCCGCTTGGCCGAGCCGGTCGACGGTCTGCTGGTCGTCGACCAGTTCGAGGAGCTGCTGACCGCGCCGGACGGCGACCGCGAGGCCGCGCACAAGGTGCTGGACCGGTTGACCGCGCTGATCGGCGCTCAGTCCGGCCGCGTGCTGCTGGTGATGCGCGACGACTTCTACCCCCGCCTGGCGGCGCTGGCCCCTGAGCTGCTGGACGCGTTGGGCAGCGGGCTGGTCAACGTGCCCGCCACGTTGGGCGTCCAGGACCTGCGCGACATCATCGTCGAACCGGCCGCGGACGTGGGACTTCGCTGCCAGGAAGGGCTCGCGGAACGGATAGTCGCCGACGTGCTGGCCGCCGACACCAGGACCGCTCCGGCCCGACAGGCCCCGGTCACCGTGCTGCCACTGCTGGAGCTGACCTTGCTGCAGGTGTGGCGGCGGCGCCGGGACGGCTGGCTCACCCACGAGGCGTACCAGCGCGCCGGTGGCGTCGCCGGGAGCGTGGCGACCTGGTGTGACGCCGTCGTCGACGAGTTTCCGGCCGAGCAGCACAGCATCGCGCGGCGGATGCTCACCGCCCTGGTGCGTCCCGCCGACGACGTCCACCACATTCCGGCGGTGCGGCAACAGGTACCCCTGCCGGTGTTGCGCGACCTGGCGACCGACGGCGAAGCGGCCGCGGACGCGGACGCGGTCCTCGCGGCGTTGACCGCGCAGCGGGTCGTGACGACCCGCACGGTCCGCGCCACCAATCAAGACTTCGAGGGTACTGACGGCGTCGCGGTCGCCGAACTGGTGCACGAGGCGTTGATCCGGGACTGGAGCAGGCTGCGCGAGTGGGTCGGCCAGGATCACCGGTTCCAGGACTGGCTGCGCCGCACCGCTGAGCAGCATGCCCGGTGGGCCGCCAGCCGCGACCCGGACGACCTGCTCTCCGGCAGCCTGCTGGCGGATGGTCTGGACTGGTCGGCGCGGCGCCGCCTGCCGGCGGACACCGCGACGTTCGTGGTCGCGAGTCAGCGGCGCCAGAAAGCCGGCAAACGCCGCGTCCGCCGCCTCACCGCGGTGCTGGTCGGCCTGCTGGTGGCCGCTCTGGTGGCCACCAACGTGGCCTTCTGGCAGCGGCAGAACGCCGCGGCCTCGCAGCGGGTGGCGCTGTCCCGGCTGATCGCCGCCACATCGGACAGCCTGATCGGCAGCGACCCCGACCTAGCCGCGCTGCTCGCCGTCCGCGCCTACCGGACAAGCCCCACCGCGGAGGCCACCCACAGCGTGTACGCCGCCGCGGCGCTGCCGCAGTATCGCAGCCTGACCAGACACGGATCCGCGGTGACCGCTGTGGTTCTCAGCCCGGACGGCCGCACGGTGGCGACGGGCGATCAAGACGGCACCGTCCGGCTGACGGAGGTCGCGACCCGGCGTTCGCGCCACGTTCTCGCCGACCGTACCGGCGCAGTGTCGTCAATCGCTTTCAGCCCGGACGGGCGGACGGTGGCCGTCGGCAGGGTGGGCGGCCCGGCGCGGTTGTGGGATGTCGCCACCGGACTGACCCGAGCCACGCTGCCGGGCGGGCCGGTCGGAACTCCGTCGGTGGCTTTCAGCCCGGATGGGCGCACGCTCGTCACCGGCGGGGACGACAGGGTGCGCCTGTGGGACGGGGCCACCGGCCGGCTGCGGAGAGTCTTCGATCGCCGGAGTGAAGGGGCCTTCGCCCTGCGGTTCACCCCGGACGGGAGGACGCTCGTCGCCGGCGGCCGGGACGGCGACACCAGCCGCTGGGATATCGGGACCGGGCGGCCCCGAGCGGTAGCGCACGTGGATTTCGAGGACGCGGCGGCGATCGTCTACAGCCCGGACGGTCGCCTCGCGGCGAGCAGCGCCGGCGGGAGCGTGCGGGTGTGGGACCTAGCCAGCGGCGAGCTGCGCACCGAAACGGACGAACACACCGCCGAGGTGAGCGCGTTGGCCTTCAGCCCCGATGGAGCCGCCCTCGCGGCCGCTACGACGGACGGGTTCCTCCGCCTGTGGAACACCGCCACATGGCAGCCGCGGGTGCAGCTGCACGGCCACGCCGGCATCGTGAACTCGCTGGCGTTCAGCCGCGACGGGCTGACCCTCGCCAGCGCCGGCGACGACCACACCGCGCGGCTGTGGAAGCTCACCCTGCTCCGCCCCCGCGCCGTCCTGCCGAGCCGCGAGACCGCATCGGCGCACGGGGTTTCGTTCAGCCCCGACGGCAGCACGCTCGCCACCACCGGCCCGCCCGAGGGTGCCGTGCGGTTCTGGGATCCGGCCACCGGCCGGCCGCTGGCCAGCGCGCTGGACGGTCGCGTCGACGAGGTGCTTCGAGTCTCGTTCAGTCCGGACGGCCGGATGCTGGCCCTCATCGGGTTGGATGGCGGCGTACGGCTGTGGGACTCGGTCACGGGTCGTATCGCGAGCCTGCGTGGTCGCTTCATACCGGAGATGGCCTTCAGCCCGGACGGGCGTACGCTCGCCGTCGGCGGACGGGAGGACGCCATCTTGTTGTGGGACTCGCGGACCGGACAGGCCAAGACCACCTTGCGAGGTGACTTCGGGCAGGTGGTGTCGGTGGCCTTCAGCCCTGACGGACGTACCATGGCGACCGGCTCCCGTCAGGGCCGCGCAACGATACGGGACGCGGCCACAGGCGCCGAAAAGGCGGTCCTGGGTGGGCACACCGCCCAATCTGTGTCGGTGGTGTACAGCCCGGACAACCGTACGCTCGCCACTTTTAACCTCGACGGTGCCCGGTTGTGGGATGTGGAGACTGGCCGGCTTCGGGCTGTCCTGGCCCGCAGTGTCAATCTGGACAGCGCGATGACGTCGATGGCGTTCAGCCCGGACGGTCGCACCCTCGCCACGGGCAGCGGCGACGGGACCCTGCGCCTGTGGGACGTGTCCACCACCCGGCCGAGAGCCACGTTGACCGGAGCCCCCAACTCCATGTCCACAGTGGTGTTCAGCCCGGACGGAAAGACCATCGCCACGGCGGGCGGGAGCGAAGGCGTCCAGCTGTGGAGCGTCCCGATACCGGACGCCGCCACCGCAGTCGCCGAGATCTGCCACGCGATCGGCCGCAACCTCACCCGCCAGGAGCGCATCACCTACCTGCCGGACGAGTCGCGGCCGGACGACTGCCCCCGACCCTCGAACGAGCGATAACGGAGACCGCGATACGGTGGGCTGCTCCAGGCAGTGGCGCCCAGAGCAGCCCAATGCCCGCGAATTACCCGCTCACGTCATGCGGATGTACACCTTGCATTTGTAGGTCACAAACGCCTTCGTTATGCCGGCCTGAAACTTTACATAAGGCTTGGCGTTACTGACGCTTGGGTAACGGTCAGGGATCTGGTTGTCGTTCCAGGTGGCATCGTCGAGATACGTATCGGCAAACCAGTAAGTCGTGGCTCCGCCATGGCCGCGCCACGTGTCGAACTGGCCACCATTCCATCCAGTTACCTGGTAGACGTGGCCTTCCACCCAGCGGAGTTTGACCGAGCCTGTGCTGTATTTCCGGTAAGTGATCCGAGCCCAGCCGTACGTGCAGGACGCCGACTTGGTGATGTCACGGAAGGTGGCGGCAACGGAAGCGCCGTCTTCCGCCGTATATACCTCGGCATCCTCCGCGCTGATCGCCTCGACTGTTTCCGGGCTGCTGTCCGGATCGTCGAGCTCGATGTAGTAGCCGCGCGTGGAAACCTGAAGGTGAACGGTCCCGCTGCTGTGGTTTGTGATCTTCAGCTTTCCGGTCGCGTCGGGAATCGCCAGGTCGAAGCCATGGGTTGATTCGCCACCCGAGTCGAAGGTGACGCTGGAGATACTCGGGTCCTCCGCATCGGCCGCGTACACGGACAGCCAGCCCTGCGCGGTCGGCTGGCGCGCATTGATGTTGATCCCAGCGGCGGTTACTTCGTCCGGCCTGACGCCCGCGAGGCGGGTCGCGTCGAAGGCGATCGTCGCTCCGGCCGCCAGCGGCTGAGTGCCACCACCCTCGACGCCGGTGCCGTCCAGCGTCTGGAGCAGGATCTGCGTCGCCGCGGGCTTGTATGTCGAGCCGTCACCGGCGGCAGCGCCCAGAAAGTATCCGCGCGTCGTGATCGACACGTGGACCTCCGCCGCGCCATGGTTGGTCAGCTTGAGCTGGCCGGTGCCGGTGAGCGGGACCACCTCGAGGCTGCTGCTGCCTTCGTTCGGATTGTAGTCCACAGAGGACACCATGGGATCGGGCTTGTCGGAAGGGTAGAGCGACAGCCAGCCCTTGGCCACCGTCTGGTGGGCGGCGACCACGTTGAGGGCCACGGCGCTGACGCCACTTGCCGGAATGGACTTCTGCCCCGTCACGGCGAAGGTGACCGTGGAGTTCGCCGGGATGGGCGTCGTCCTCGCCGGCGACCCCGTGCTGTGCGCCGGTCGGGTGTCGTAGAGGTATTCGGTGCTCACCGGGTAGTACTCGTTGCCGGCGGCCGTGCCGGAGGCGGCCAGGAAGTACCCGTCGGCCGAAACCGCGAGATGGACGTCACCGGAACCGTTGTTCTTGATCGTGATCGCACCGGTGGAGGTGAGGCGGGTGAAGTCCTCGACCACCACTGTCTCGCCGGCGCTGTAGGTCAGGGTGGAGGTTGTGGTGGGAACGTCGGAGGGGTAGACGGTCAGCCACCCGAACGCCGCTGGATTGATCGCGATGACATTCAGCGCCACCGCCGATACACCCGAAGCCGGGATGCCGGCCCGGCCAGCCACCTGAAAGGTGACCGCGGCGTTGGCCGCGATCCTGCCCGCCGCGGCGGTCCCCGTGCCATTGCGGGAGTCGAGCAAAGGCGTGGGGCTGAGCGGCACGAAATGGTCCGCGGCCGGCGGCGCGGCGCGTGCGACCCGCTGACCTTGCACCGCGACCAGAGCCACGAGTGCCGTGACGAACGCGATCGACACAGTGAGAGTGGACATAAACATTGACCGCAGTTGAGCTCGAGACAAGAGAGTCCTCCTAGGGGAAATGACTCAGATGAGGAGTTGACCGTGCACGGTCCTGTAGCGTTTGAAATGCGCATTCCCGTTCTTCACGCCCTCACGCCACGTTAATGAGTGGTTTGACATGAACGCATCCAGCAGCGGATTGATATGCGGCTACAACCTGTGCTGCAGCCGCGTGCCGCCGTACAACCCCCGCGGTACGCCAAGCGCCCGACGAGAAAGAGCTGCTGCTGGCCGACGACCTACGCCCGCAGGTCCGGCCATCGAAAGCATTCCGTCCCACGGTGGTAGATCATCCGGGTCGCGCTGGGTGGGGCAGCGGGCGGCGGCGGCCGGCGTGCGGCAGGCGGCCGGCCGCGTCGAAGCGGCTCTGCTACCGCCGCTGGGCCAAGGCCACCAACTGAGACACTCCCTAAAGGCCTCTTGTCGCGAAACCCTGGGCGAATTCACGATACGCCTGCGAATAGGCGTCGGGCGCGTCACCAACACGAGCCAGCTCTTGCCCGATGAGCGACTCTGCCCGCTGCCGCTCGCCGTTGATCGCGGCGACCAACGGCAACACAAACCACCTTTGGTTGTCGAGCAGAAGCCCAGCCTCTCCGATCTCCGTCGAAAAGGTCTCCCAACTCGCCCACTTGTCGATGAACGGTTGACCATAGCCCACGACGGACGTCGCCAAGTCCTCCGCTACCGCACCGAGGTCACCGTCCGCCAGGAAGTCCCATTGCATGAATGTGTTTTGAGGCATCAGGTAACCCAGGGGCTTCGACACGCACGCAACCGGAGCCTTCCAGCCGGCCAGATCGACCAGCGCCTTCTCAAGTGCGACATGCCTGACACCTACGACTGGGTTGATCTGTATCTTCGCTGGCAGGCCCCATGTCGCCAGATTGAGACCAAGCCATCCGGTGACGCTTTTGACGTCTCGCGCCTGCAGCAGGAGCCCACGTCGCCTGGGTGCGAAGCCGTACCGCCTCAAGGCGGACGCGCATGCGTCCTGGCTCTCCTTCTCCAGCGTCATCCTCGCACCCCCTTCGGGCTAGCAGTAAGGGTAACCGCCGAATCCTGCGATGTTCACTCGGGTCGGCCCCAACGTGGTGCCAGCTAGGCCAGCCTTCTGCGCATTCGGGCCGAAGAAGGTGCCGCCACGCGTTTCGACCGACGCGTACCCGCCGCGAGACCCCTGGTTCTTTGTGAAACCGGCCGTCGGGCCGTTCTTAGCGTCGTAGACCGACAGCACACCGTTCTTCTCCGCCACGACGTCGAAGCGAACAGTTACGCCATTCGCCGCTCTCATACTGATCTCGGTTCCTCGAATCCGGTATCCACGGGACTCCAGATCGTTTATCAGCATCTGGGTGCCAGCAGCACCGGCGGCCGGACTCGACGGTCCCAGGTTATGAACGAGTACCGGCGTGCCGCCCGCGAGTACGTAATAGGTATGGATGCCATCGACGCTGAGGTTGTAGGCCGCCGCGACGTACTGACTGCCGCTGATCAAACCGATCACGGTGATGGTGCGGCCATCGGGGGCCAGGAGTTGGTCTCCGGCGTCGAGCGCATCGACCCGCTGCCACTGGCCATCCGTCTCGTTCCAGAACGGGTGATCCTCGGTCGTGGTCAGCCGCGCGCCGTTGACCTCCAAGCCGAGCAGCTCGTCTTGATGTTTCCAGACTTGGGAGACCGTGCGGGGCCCTTCCTCGCCCGTCTCCGGGTCGGTGGCGAAGACCTGGTCGCCGATCTCTATTTCGCTGATTGGCTTGGTGGAGCCGTCAGCCATCAGCACTTCGGTGTCCGCGCTGAAGCTGTTGCAGCCGTCGCGCGACTTCGGCTTGGCCTGGATGCCGTTCGGGCCGAGCATGAATCCCTGGCCGAGTGACTTGTCGTCCATCGGCAGGCCGCCGGCGACCAAGGCGTCGATGAAGCCGAAGTACAGGGACTCGTACCAGGCGTCGCCACACTCGCTGCGGCCCATCATGTCGCAGACCTGCATGGCGAAGTAGAGCTCGAATGCGATGGCGTCGTTCTCGTTGTAGAACGGGCCGTTCGACTTGGCGTACTTGGCCAGGTTGTTGCGCCAGATCCGGGTGAACTCCTCCTTGTTGACGTTGTCCGGGATGACGACGACGCGGCCGAGGCGGTTGCGGTTCGGCGAGTCGGCGTAGGGGTCTTCGCTGCCGCTGCAGCCGCCGCAGCCGTCGTTGTGACCGGGCGAGTCGACGTAGTCGCCGTTGATGTCGGTGTAGTCGGCGCCGGGCGCGCACACGTCGTCGGAGCAGGACCGTTCGCCGGACGGGTCGCTGAAGGTGATGGGGTTGTTCTCGCTGTAGGCGTAGCCGTTCCACTGCTGCGGGACGGTGAGGTCCATGACCGGGTCGACGGAGATGAAGCGTCCGGCCGCCGGGTCGTAGTCGCGGGCGCCGACGTTCGTCAGGCCGGTTGTCGGGTTGATGGGCTTGTTGAGGAAGCCGCGGTTGTCCGGCCAGGCGGAGATGACGCCGCGTGACTCGCCGTACGGGGTGTACTGCCGCCAGGTCGGCGTCTGCGCGGTGCTGTTCAGGTACAGGGTGGGTGTGCCCTGGCGGTCGGAGATGACGAAGCTGAAGTTGGTACCGCTGCCGGTGCGGACGACCTGTCCCCCGCCGGGCAGCGGGTAGTACCGCGCGCCGGTGATGGCCTGGGTGGAGGTGTTGAGGGTGAGCTGCTGCCCCGGCAGGTAAAGGGTGTTGGCGCCGGGGTCCTTCTGCATCAGCAGTCCGCCGTCGGCGTCGTAGAGGAAGGTGCTGTTTCCGGCGGTACTGCCGGTGACGGCGGTCAGCTGGCCGTCGTCGTTCCAGGTGAGGGTCTGGTTGCCGTTGCCGGCGTTGCGGCTTGTCGTGTTTCCGGTGGCGTCGTAGCCGTACGTGGCCGACCCGGGCGTGGCACCCGTGGTGGCGCTGCTGGTGAGGGTGTGCGGCTGGTCGGCGCCGTTGCCGTCGTAGGCGTACGTGGTGGTGGTGTCGCTGCCGCCGGTGGTCGAGTACCTGGTCTGCTTGGTGCGGTTGCCGACCAGGTCGAACTCCCAGCCGGTCCAGTACGCGCTGCTGCTGCCCAGGCCGCTGCCCACCATGGCGCGGCTGGACGGGGTCGGCTCCGCGGCGCAGTTGTCCGTCGCGGTCCACGCCTTGGTGAGGCGCTGCAGGCCGTCGTACCGGAAGCACTGGGTCTCCGACGGTGTTGTCGCGCCGAGCCTTGTGGAGACCTGCCGCAGCGGGTTGCCGGCCTTGTCGTAGTCGTAGTGCTGCTTGTCGACGTCGCCGGGCGTGGTGCCCATGCGGGTGACCAGCTGGTCGGTGAGCCGGCCGGTGTGCTCGTCGTACGTGTTTGTGACGAAGCCACGGTTCGGTACGGCGCTGCCGATCGTCTGCTGGTTCACCCGGCTGAACGCGTCGTAGGTGACGCCCTGCGCGTAGCCGCCGAGCCCGCCGAGGGTGCTGGGCAGGTCGAAGGCCGTGGCGTAGCCCTGGTTGACGGTCTCGGCGGGCAGTGCGCCCTTGGCGGGGAAGACCGTCCGGCTCCGCAGCCCGGTGGTGGTCGTGTACTGGTAGAGGTAGGTGTAGGTGCCGCCCAGCAGTCCTTCGGTGGTCGGGATGGTGACCGTCTGGCCCGTGGACTTGCCGAAGACGTTGAAGTTGTTCTGCTGCACGGTGTACGCCTGGCCGCCCCAGTAGGCGGTCGCGGCGGTCAGCTGCCCGATCGGGTAGAGCATGCCGGTGATGGCGTTGTTTGAGTTGTCGTACACCCATGAGGCGAGCTGGTTGCTCGCGGACTGTGACGCGGTCGCGGCGGCGTACCGGCCGGTGCGGCGGTTGAGGGCGTCGTAGGTGGTGGAGGTGGTCTTGAGGCGGGCGTCGGTGGCCTGGAGAAGGTTGCCGTTGCCGTCGTAGGTCATGCCGGTGGTGTCGCCGCCGTCCGGGTCGCTCTTGGCGGTGACCTGGCCGAGCAGGTTGTACGTGGACGTCCAGGCGTTGCCGTCGACGTCGGTGATGCTGTTGTTGTTGCCGTGGCCGTCGTACCCGTAGCCGGATGTGACCGCCGTGCCGCCGGTGACGGAGAAGATCCCGGTGAACGTGTTGGCCGGCGTGTTCAGCGTCGGCCGGGCACTGTAGTCGATCAGCTGGCTGGTCCGGCCCAGCGGGTCGGTGACCGTGGTCTTGACGACGCCGCCCTCGGGCGGGATGACGGTGGTCCGGTCGCCGTTGTACACCGTCGTGGTCCGCGACACCTCGACGTTGTTCTTGGCGGCGACGTCGATGACGACCCGGCCGAGGCCGTCGTAGATGTAGAAGTTCTGGTTCGGCAGCTGCGGCGGCGGGCTCACCTGGTCCGGCCGGACCGGGGTGAGGTTGGGCAGCGAGCCAGGATGCCACCACCCGTTGTTTGCCGATCGGACCCAGCCGCGGGAGTCGTAGAACGCGTCGGTGATCATCCGCCCGGACTGTGGCGTCATCGCCTGCGTCTGCCGCACCCGCAGCTGCGCGTCGTAGACGGTCGTGGAGACGACGTAGCCGCTGGAGTCGTTCAGCGTCGACGTGGTGGTGGCCGTGACGCCGTCCTTGAGGACCTGGTAGGCGAACCTGTAGTTCGCGGACACCGACGTCGACCGCGAGTGCAGCCACACGGCGGTCGCGCGGCCGAGGGCGTCGTAGTGCTGGGTGGTGACCACGCCGTTCGGGTCGGTGGTGGTCTTGGTCAGCCCGCGCGGGGTGTTCATCGTGCTCGTGGTGGTCTGCGACAGCGGGTTCGTGATGGTCGCCGCGGTCGTCAGCCCGACGGCGTTTGTGGTGTACCCGAAGCTGGTCTTGTTGCCGTTGCCGTCGTAGGTGTCGACTGGCCGGCCGTAGCTGTCGTAGGTGGACCGGGCCGCGGTCTGCCACGTGTAGGCGCCGCCCGTGTAGCCGGACGCATTGCGCTTCATCGTCACGTTGCCGGCCGTCGGCGCGGCCGCCTGTGGGAACGTCGTGGACCAGGACGTGTCGTCGTAGAAGGTGCGCTCGACGGAGACCACCTGCGCGGGCCGGCTGACCGTCGACGGCGCGGTCAGCGTGTTGACCGATCCCGGGACGGACGCGGGCGAACCCGCCGTGTAGCCGCCGCAGGCGACCGCCACGGTCTCCACCTGCGACTTGAGGTCCACAAGGTTCTTGCCGGTGTTGGCCGGGGCGAACGTGTTCGTGGTGCACCGGTCGTAGGCGGGGTTCGGCGGCACCGTGTGGCTGTAGCTGTGCTTGAGCACACCGACCGTCGGTGAGGTGACGGAAGCGTCGTAGCTGTGGTCCGTCGCCGTGTACCGCCACGTCGTCGCCCCGCTGCCGGTGACCGCCTGCCGCGTGTAGGTCAGCACCGGCGCGACCCAGTTCGCGGTCAACGCGGGAAGCCCGGTCCGGGAACGGCTGGCCGTGTTCGCCGACACCCAGTAGGAGGTGATGGTCGAGCTGTCGACCGGCCCGTCCTTACCCAGATGCGCGGTGCTCTCCAGCTCCCGGCCGGACAGCTGGTCCAGGTCCTCGTGCACCCCGCCGGCCGAGTCGGTCACATTGACCACGGTGGTGCTGTTGTTCTTCGACATGCCGCGGTAGTACGTCTTCTGCGACTGGGTCTGCGGATCGTTAACCCCGTCACCGGCCAACGTTCTGACGGTGCCGTAGCCGCGGAACTGCCCGTACGTGCGGTACTTCTTCTTCACCACCTCGTTCTCGTCGTACCGCCACGCCGCACCACCCACGTAGACGTAGCTGGTCGACGCGGACGGCGACCCGCCCGTCGGGTCGGTGGCGGTGACCCGGGTGACCGCGTACTTGTGGAACCAGTCCCGGAACGGCTCGGTATACCCATCCGGCGTCCAGTACACCGGATAACAAGACTTGGTGTTGGTCGCCGGGTTGAGCGAGCCCGTCGCCGTACACGGCTGCGGCAGCTCATAACTGGCCGTGATCAGCGAACCGGTCTCGGTCGTGACCGTCTCGACCCGGTGCCGGTAGAACGCGGTCAGGCCGGCCGGATCCACCCGGTTCGGCAGCTTGATGCTCGTGAACGACACCGTCGGCAACGTGATCGCCTCGGTCGAACCACCCGCCGTGATGTCATGCCCGGTCCGGGCGATCGAGGACAGCCACAACGTCGGCGCGTTACCGTCACCCGTCGGCGGGATCGTCTGCGTCAACGCGTACGAGTCGACCGGCACATACGACGACGACGCCGTCGACCACTGCCGCGCCGTGATGGACGTCAACCGCACGGTGGAGAAGTACGACGGCGTCCACACGTCACAGTCCACACCGGACGCACACACCAGGTCGTACGGCACGTCCGGCCAGTTCGCCTTCGTCGACTCGCCCAGCGGGGTGCAGGTGCCCGACACGCACCGCGGGCCGGTGCCGAACACCACCTGGTTGGGCACCGTGCCGTACGCCCCACCGGCCCGGAAGCCGTAGTCGATCCGGTCCAGGTAGCTGTCCCGCACGTAGTCCTCGTCGACCGCACCATCGTTGCGGCCGTAGAAGTTGACGTCCTGCTTGTAGTAGTACGCCATCGCGTTGCCACGCGAGTCGACGACATGGTCCAGGTTCCACCGGTACGCCATGTCGCACCACGACGCGGAGAAGCCGGACGAGCTGAAACACGGATCACCAGCACGAGGCGAGTACACCGGCACCTTGTCCACCGAGTTCGTTGCCGGCTGCCCCGACCACCCCGGCAGCCGGTTACGACCGAACTCATAAACGGTGCCGTCCCGCGCCGTCACCCGCCAGTAGTCCGAGTTGTACGTACCCGAACCGTTGCCCGAGTTTTCCACGTGCGTGATGACCGAGCCGTCCTCGACCTGTGGCCGCCACTTCTCCGCCGCCTGGTCCCACACCAACGCCGTCGTACTGCCGTTCAACGACATCGTCAGGATCGGCCCGTTGTAACACTGATCCGCGATCGGCTCCGGCGCCGGGCTGCCACCCGGCTCATCCGCACACGAGGTGAACGTCTGCTCGATATACGACTTCGGCGTCGACCAACCGTCACCCACCCACGACGCCTGCGCCGACGTCGCCGCCGTCTGCCCATCCACGCTGCCCGAGTCGTACGCCAGCTCCACCTTCGGCGCCAGGCTCGACGCACCCGGCGGCAACGCGATCGGATACGAATACGTGAACGAACCCGTACTCCCACCCGCCGACCACGACCCCGACGGCTTCAAATCAGTGGCCGCGTACGTGCCACCCTCACCACCGTCCTCACCAGCCGACGCCACCGCGGCGAACACCGCCGGCCCCGCCAGCGTCAACGACGCCGACACGCTCCGTGCCGCGACATCGTTGCGGGACTCCAGCGGCGTGGCCTGGCGGCAGGAGGCCACCTTCGGCGTCGTCGCCGCACAGGCAGGCAGCCGCACCAGCCGCAGCCGCGAACCGTAATTGCCGCCGAACGCCTCAGCGAACCCGCCGTAGTCCAAACCCACCCGGACCTGGCCGCCGCTACCACCCGCCGGCGCCACCGTGAACAACACACCGTCCACACCCGCTGCCCGCGCCGCCGCCTGGTCCAGCACCGCCGCGTCCACTGCCGCCGGCCCCGCATAACGGCCGTCGCTGCCGGCGACCGCCTTCGCCCACACCGGGGCGCCCGCGGCCCGCGCGACCGCGCCCTCCTTCGCCTTCGCGACCGGCGCCGCAAGGCTCATCGACACGCGGGACGCCTTCGGCCACACCGTCGCCTTCGGTGTGAAGCTCTCCGCCGCCGCGTCACGCGGCCTCGTGAAGCGGAACTCCAGCGGCTTGACCGCGTTGACCGCGGGGCCGGGCGAGGTAGCCGGAGCGGCGGGCCGCGACGCCTCCCGCGTGACGGGCGCCGCCGACGACGGAGCGGTCGTCGCTGTCAGCGTCATCACCAGTGCCGCGGCGACCAACGCCACCGGCCTCGTCCACCCTCGAAAACCACGACTTGCGCGCGACCACACCATCGAGTCCCCACATCCGTACAGAGTGGACAAACGCCGAACCGCGGCCCGGGGAGTGATCTCAGGCCACCGGCGGCGCCACTCTCGCACAGCGGGGTCGATGCACTCTTCAGTTTGAATATCACGGAACGGTAACGGTTCGGGGCGGGTTGAGAGGGGCGAATGTGAACGCAAAACCTGAACGGAACAGATCGCTCAGATCGATATTCCGCATTGCGGCTCGGCCTGGTTAGCTGGGCCCGCCGGCACCAGACTTGGCGGCGTTCGCGGGCTACGCGGGGAGGTCCACAATGGTCGGTTCGTCGCACTCCAAGCCGGTACGCCGTTACCTAGCAACAGCCCTGGCCGGTCTGCTCGCCGTGGTCCCGATCAGCGCCGCACCGGCAGCCGCGGCACCACCACCGCCCGAGCCGCCGCCGTCGACGTCCGCGGACACGTCGGCGGAGACGGTCGAGGAGGCGCTGGCACGCGCGAAGCGCACCAAGACGCCGGTACCCGTGGAGGCGGCGAAGACCGCGACGGACGAGGTGACCGCCAACCCGGACGGGACGCTCACCCTGTCACGGAGCGTCGCGCCCACCCGCATGCGCGTCGGCGACTCCTGGCGTGACCTCGACGCCACGCTGGTCCGCAAGCCGGACGGCAGCATCTCCCCCGCCATGGCGACCAGCCAGCTGACGCTCTCCGGCGGCGGCAAGGGGCCGATGGCGACGATGTCCAGCGCCGGCCTGTCGGTCGCCTTCACGCTGCCGATGGCGCTGCCCGCGCCCACGCTGGACGGCGACTCGGCCACGTACACCGGCGTGCTGCCCGGCGTCGACCTTGTCGTGACGGCCAACGCACAGGGCGGGCTGTCGCACGTGTTCGTCGTGCACACCGCCGAGGCGGCCGCGAACCCGGCCCTGCGCAAGCTCACCGTCGCCACGAAGACGGCGGGCGTCAAGATGGCGTCGGACAAGGCCGGCAACATCACCGGCAAGGACCGCACCGGACGGGTCGTCCTCACCGCTCCCACCCCGATGGCGTGGGACTCCACCGCCACGCCCGGCGCGCGCACCGCGGCGAGCACCGGCGCACGGTCCACCGCGGACGGACCGGGGGCGCGGGCGCGGGTCGCCGCGATCGGCGTGCGGACGACCGCCGGCGGCATCGAGCTCACCCCGGACGCGAAGCTGCTGACCGGGCCGGACACCACATATCCGGTGTACGTCGACCCGACGTTCACCTGGTCGTCGGTCGGCGCCTCCAACAACGGGTGGACGACGATCCCGGCGCAGCACGCCTCGACGAACTACTGGAAGGACACGCCCGACCCGCGCGGCCGGATGCAGGTCGGGTACAGCGGCGAGATCCGCTCCCGCACGCTGATCAACTTTCCGATCGCCACGTCGACGCTGGCCGGCGCGACCATCAACACGGCACGCCTGGACATCACCGAGACGCACTCGTACTCGTGCACGCCCAGCCGGGTCAACCTCTTCGCGCCGGGCACCACGCTCAGCCAGTCCAACGCCACCTGGAACGCGTGGAGCGGCGTCTCGCTCGGCTCGGTCGTCGACTACAAGGACGTCGCGCACGGCTACAGCTCCTCCTGCCCGGCCGCCGCGATCTCCTTCGACGTGAAGGCCGAGGTGTCCGCCGCGGTCACCAACAACAAGAAGACCCAGACCTTCGCGCTCGTCGCCCAGAGCGAGACCGACACCAACGGCTGGAAGGAGTTTCTGGAGACAAGCCCGCGCCTGACCGTCACCTACAACCACCGGCCGAACAAGCCCGCCGGCATGACCACCTCGCCGGCCACCTCCTGCACCGCGGCCACGCCGAGCACCGTCGGCGACGGGCCGGTCATCCTGTACTCGCCGGTCTCCGACCGCAACGGCGGCACCCTCGGCGTCAGGTTCAACCTGTGGAAGACCTCGGTACCCGGCACGATCCTGGCCCAGTCGGACCCGAACCTGCTCACCTACACCTCCGGCAGCACCGCCGTGCTCGTGGTGCCGATGGCGATGCTCCGTACCCAGTCCGCGGGGGCGGTCACCCAGTTCTCCTGGAAGGTGCAGACCACCGACTTCAACATGACCAGCGACTGGTCGGCCACCTGCAACTTCAGGTTCGACCCCACCCGCACCGGACCGCCGGCCGTCTCCCAGCCCGACGCCACCGCCGTCATCGGCCAGTCGGTCACCGTGGCCGTGACGCCACCGGCCACCGGCACCACGCCGACCAGCTACATGTACCAGCTCAACGGCGGCCCGCCCGGCAGTGTCACCGCCACCTCGGGCAACGCGAGCATCACGGTCACCCCGCCGCGGTTTACCAACACCCTCACCGTCACCGGCCTGTCCGCCGGCGGAAACATCGGTGACACCGCCTCGGTCACCTTCAACGCCGCACCCGCCGCGACCGCGCCCGACGCCGACCTCACCGGCGACAACATCGCCGACCTGCTCACCGTCGGCGCCACCAACAACCTGCCGTCCGGCCTGTGGCTCGGCGCCGGCAAGAACACCGGGCAGGTCGTCGCCGCCGCCACGAACATCGGCGCACACGGCAACGGGGTCAGGACCACGAACACCGGCACGGAACTCGTCCACCACCCCAGCGACTTCGACGCCGCGCAGGCCATCACCGGCCGCTTCGGCGGCACCGGCCTGCAGGACATCCTCGTCTACTACCCCACCGGCTACGCCGGCACCAGCGGCGAGAACGCCGGCGGCGGGGTGCTGCTGCGCGGCACCGGAGACGGCTCAGCCATTCAGGCACATGTCTCCGGCACCCAGGAGAACATCCCGGCGGGCTTCTTCAGCGACGTCAACGGATTCAACCCGCTCCAGCTGGCGAACACCGGCCTCAGCTCCGGGCTCGGCGACACCCCCGACCTGATCGCCGTCGGCGGCGACGCCAGCATCGGCTACTACCTCAACTACTACGCCAGCCAGGGAGGCACGCTCAACTGGGCGTGGCCGCCGGCACAGCTGACCACCCTCACGCCGACCGGCGGGACCGACTGGAACACCTGGACCATCGCCGCGGCGCAGACAAGTGACGGCGCGTCCCTGTTCCTGTGGCAGCGCTCCACCGGCGCTCTGCACCTGTGGACCGACCTCGCCTTCGACGTCAACGCGCAGACCTTCAGCTACACGGCGCACACCCTGCGGACCTCCGGCTGGAACACCGGCTTCGCGCTGCGGCTGCAGGCCGCGGACATCGACGGCAACAACATCCCGGACCTGTGGGGCGTCGGCGCCAACCACACCAGCATCGCCCACCTCGTCTCCGACCTCGACGCCACCGCCGGTACCGGCACCATCACCGCGCAGGCCGGGCAGACGCTGCTCACCGCCACCCACGCGTGGTTCCTCAACGACAACGAGGACGGGGCGGTCACCGGCGCCGACACCGCCAAGGACACCGTCGGTACGCTGCACGCCACCGGCGCCGGCAACGCCAAGTGGAACAGCGGCGACCTCTACGACCCCGACGTCGCCTTCGACGGCACCAACAGCACCCTCACCACCACCGGCGGCGCCATCGCCACAAACGCCGACTTCACCGTCTCCGCCTGGGTCAAACCCAACGCCGCCGGCGGCACCGTGCTGTCACAGGACGGCACCAACGGCGCCGGCTTCAAGATCTGGACCGAGGCGAGCGACAAGAGCTGGAAGTTCGGCCTGTCCACCTCGGACTCGGCCAGCGCCGACTTCGATGTCACCCACTCGGCGCCGAACGCCGTCAAGCCCGGCATCTGGACCCACATCACCGCCACGTACAAGCACTCCAGCCGTCTGATGGAGCTGTTCGTCAACGGGGTCAAGGTCTCCTACCAGAACCACAACACCGTGTGGAACGCCACCGGCGCTTTCCGGTTCGGCGCGCACCGCACGTCGAGCAGCGCGGTCGGCGGCTGGTTCAACGGGCAGCTGGCCCACGTCCTGGTCTGGAACCAGGAGATCGACCCCGCGCAGGCGGCCACCCCGGCCAGCTACTACCAGCCGGTCTCGCAGTTCCGGGTGCTCGACACCCGTTACAACATCGGCGGTACGACCGGGCCGCTGCCGCCGAAGACCACCGTCCGGCTGAAGATCGCGGGTGCCAACGGCATTCCGGCCGCCAACGTCACCGCCGTCGCGATGACCGTCGCGGTCCACCAGCCCAGCGGCGGCGGCCACATCAGGATCTGGCCGGACAACACCCCGATGCCGGCGACCGCCGCCGTCGACTACGTGGGAGGCATCACGGTCGCCAACTACGTGATCGTGCCGGTCGGTGCGAACGGGTACGTCAACCTGTTCAACTTCGCCAACACGGTCCAGCTCGTCGCCGACGTCACCGGGTACTTCACCTCCGACGCGGCCGCGGCCGGAAACACGAGCTTCACCCCGACACCGCCCACCCGGATCGTGGACAGCCGCAGCGGCCTCGGCGGCATCGACGGGCCGCTGCAGGCAAGCAACACCATGACCGTGACGATCGCCGGCGCCGCCGGCGTGCCGGCCGGCGTCAAGGCCGTCGCGATCAACTACACGATCCTCAGCCCCGACACCGCCGGCTGGGTGACGACCTACGCCGACGGCACGACCCTGCCCGGCGTCTCGGGCCTCCAGTACCAGGTGAACGCCAATATCGCCAACATGACGATCGCTCCGGTCGGGTCCAACGGCAAGATCAAGATATACAAACACGGCGGCCTGAACGCGCACCTCATCGTCGACGTCCTCGGCTACTTCGCCCCGGGCACCGGCGGCCAGAAGTACCACGCGATCAACGCCGCCCGCATGATCGACACCCGGCGTGACGGCGGCGCGATGCCGGTCTTCACCACGAAGACGATCGCTCAGGGCAACACCGTCATCGCCGACGCGCCGACGCTGATCCTCAACGTGACCGTCACCCAGCCCACCACCGCCGGCTGGCTCAACGTCTTCGACGCCAGCAGTCCTCGGCCCGGCACGTCCAGCATCAACTTCGCCGCCAACCAGACGATTGCCGGCCTGACCCTGCCCACGGCAAACCAGGGCACATTCGCGATCTACACGAGCCAGGCCGCGGGGTCGACGAGCCATCTGGTCATCGACTCGCTCGGATACTTCTCCGCCAACTGACGACCGCGACGCCGGCGGGTCTACCTCGGAGGTGAGGCAGACCCGCCGGCCGTGTCGGGGAAGGTCTCGCGCAGCGCCGGTTCCAGCGCCCGGCCGCTCGCCGGCTGGATGAACAGGTCGGCGAGCAGGAGGTCGGCGAAGTGGCTGGGGTTGATCCCCGCCTCCTTGCGGCCGGCGGACATCAGCAGCCCGCCCAGCCGCAGGCCGGCCCGCGTGACGCCGGCGGGCAGCCGGCCGACCCGGCGGCGCCGGCCGACCGCGTCGGCGATCCGGGCGATCATGTCGTTCCAGGTGAGGTTTTCGTCGGCGATCGGGATGTCCCGCCGTCGCCCCGCTCGAGCGCGTCCACCGTGACCTCGGCCACGCTGCGCGCCGACGCCGCGGCGGTCCCGCCCGGCGGCATGATCAGGGGTGAGCGGGACCTCGCCCAGCGGTCGAGCGGACCGGCCCAGTTCGGCAGCCGGTCGCCGGCCCGCCCGAAGACGAACGGCAGCTCCAGCACGGCCACCGGCAGGCCGGAACCGGCGGCCGCCCGCCCCTCCCGCGCCTGCTCCAGCCGGCACCGCACGTACGTGTGGCGGTCCGCGAGATGCCACTGTGGACGGAGCCGGTCGAAGTACGTGTAGTACGAGCCCATGATTGCCCCGCGGGTGAGCCCTTCCTGCCGGGCCGCCGTGAACAGGCGGACCACCGGCTCGACCATCTCCCGCCGGTACAGCGGGTAGACCGGCTTGCGCCGCGGCCGCTGCTCGTCCGTGCGCGCGGCGTACACGGCGCCGTCGAGCCCCGCCAGCAGCGGGCGCAGGTCGTCGACCGAGGCGGTCTCGGCGTCGAGCACGTGATCCACGCCCGGACCGGCGGTGCGCGCCGCGGTGGTCGCCGCGTGGCCCCGCTCGCGCAGCACGTCAACGACATTGGCGCCGATCAGTCCGCTACCACCCACCACAAGAATTCGCACGCCGAATCGTCCACGCTGGACCCGAGTGCTTGTCAAGTCCACGACAACGCTTTTCCGTGGCCGCCCTATGATCGTGACCCATGGTTGCGAAAGGTGCCCTGTCCAGGCTCTATCCCGGCCGTACCCATGATCTCGTCGTCGTCATTCCCGGGATCATGGGGAGCGAGCTTTATGACACGGACCGGGGAAAGACGCTCTGGGGCGCCTCGCTGCCGCTGCTGCTGCGCTCCTGGGTGGACGGTGCGCCGCTGCGACACCTCGCCCTCGACGAGCGCGAGACCGACGGCGAGTACGGTCGTGTCCGCCCCGTCGGGCTGCTGAAGCTCCCCGAGTACCTGCCGTTCCTGCGCGGCGCCGAGCCGTACACGACGCTGGTCAACGCGGTGCGCGACTGCGTGGTGGACCCGCGCGCGGTGGTGGAGTTCGCGTACGACTGGCGCCTGCCGGTCCGGCACAACGCGACGCTGCTGGCCGACACGGTGCTGGCCCGGCTGGAGCGGTGGCGGGCGACCGCCGAGCACGAGGCCGCACGCCGCGCGCACCCGGCCGGACGCCCGGCCGCCGTGGCGGTCGTGGCGCACTCCATGGGCGGGCTGCTCGCCCGCGAGCTGACCTGCGCGCCGGGCATGAGCGACCTCGTGCGCACGGTGATCACCCTGGGCACGCCCTTTCACGGCTCGCCGAAGGCGGCGGCGCTGCTGGGCAACGGCGAGTTCCGTACCCGCCGGGGCGCGCGCGTGCTGCCCGCTCGCCGCCCGCTGATGTCCGCGGCCCGCCGCGACGCGGATCACGGCGTCCGCGCGCTCGCGGCCACCCTTCCCGGCCTCTACGACCTGCTGCCGAGGTACCGGTGTGTGGACGACGGCGCGGACGGACGCCGGCTCACCACCGCCGACGTGGTGGCGCTCGGTGGCGACCCCGCGCAGGCACAGGCGTGGGGCGACCGGCACGCGGCCGAGCCGGGCACGCTCGACGGCGGGATACATCGGCTGGTCGTGGGCGGGGCGCAGCCGACCGCGCAGAGCCTGAGCCTGAGCTCCGGGGTGGTCACCCTGCTGCACCACGAGCTTCGCGCCGGCCGCCCGGACCGCTTCGGTGACGGCACCGTGCCCACCGGATCCGGCGAGATACGCGGCCGGGTCCCGGTCCGCTTCGACCAGACGCACCAGGGGCTGACCAAGGCGGACGCGGTGCTGCGCGATGTCGTGCAGACGCTGCGCGAGTTCGATCCCGAGCAGCTGGGCCCGCCTCAGGGCGCCACCGAGGGCGTCGGGCTGGACGTGCCCGACACCCCGGTGCCGGTCGGGGAGGAATGGACGGCCACGCTGCGCGGCGTGCGTCGCCGGACGCGGGTCGCCGCGACGATCACCGAGGTCACCGGTGCGGGCCGCCGCCTGCCGTGCACCGTCGAGATCCGCGACGGCGCGGTACAGGTACTCGTGAACGCACCCTCGTCCGGCCTCTACCGCCTGGAGGTGACCGCGGGCGGCGGGCGCCTGAGCCATCTGGTGCTCGCCCTCGACGGCGGCGACGCGGATGAGTGACGAGGCGCCGCTGTTCTTCTCCCTCCCGATCGGCGCCTACCGCGACACCCGCTGGACGCGCCTCGACACCGACGCGGAGGTCGGCCGGATCGCGGAGCTGCTGGCGCCCTTCGGCTTCGCGCACGACCCGTGGCCGGCGGCTGTCGAGGAGCGCGGCGAGGACGGGGTGAACATCCGCCTCAGCGACTGGAACCACCGGTGGCGCGGGCGCGCCACCATCTTCTACTGGGTGGGCCACGGCTTCCGGGACAGCGAGCGGGCCCTGCTCGCGCACTACTTCACCGTCCATCACGACGACGAGCGCGACATGCACGGCGTGCTCCCGCTCAAGCTCAGCGAGGTGCTCCGCGGCCGGTACGGCGATGAGCACCCGCCGCCATGGACCGTGATGATCATCGACGCGTGCTCCTCGGCGGCGTTCGTCCGGGAGCTGGCCACGCACGTCACGGCCACGAGGGACGCCACGCCGACACAGCTTCTGCTCCTGGGCACGTCGGGCGACGGCGAGACGCGGCTCGGCGAGGTGAGCCGCCACCTCGCGCAGACCCTGAGCACCCACTTCGCGCGCAACGACCGGATCCCCGTGGCCGGCCTGATCGGCCAGATGGTCGCCGACGGCCTGTACGCCGCGAACGTCATCTCATTCGGCACGCTGTCCGGCGCCGACCTGGTGCGGCGGCAGGCGACCGCGCCGGTCACCGCACCGCTCGACCTGCTGGCCGACGTCGAACGGGAGATCAACGCGCTCGGCGAGCTCGAGCGGGCGCACTTCGTCCGCCCCCTGCACGGCGGCGAGGCCGGCGACCTGAGCTGGTACTTCACCGGTCGCGACGCTGAGCAGCGGCGCATCGCGGGCTGGCTGCGCGACAACGACCACGGCCTGCTCGCGGTGGCCGGCCACGCCGGTGTCGGCAAGTCCGCGATCCTCGGGCACGTCCTGGTCCAGTCCCGGCCGCCGATGCGCACCGTGCTGGCCCGGCTCGGCTTCGACCTCACCGCCGACGAGGAGCAGCTTCCCGGCGACGGCGTCTTCACCTCGACGCTGCTGCTGACCGGCTTCGACCGCCACTCGCTGGCCGCGGCCCTCGCCGAGGTCGGTGGGCTCGCCAGGCCCCCGCTGTACAACGACCCCGGGCGGCTGGCCCGCTGGCTCACCGACCGGCTCCCGCCCCTGACGCTGCTCGCGGACGCGCTCGACCAGGCACGCGAGCCGGAGATCGTCGCCGGGATGCTCGCCCAGATCGCGCGGCGTGGCGGCATCCGCGTGCTGGTCGGCACCCGCCGCTCGGCGGAGATCCTGGAGGAGCTCGGGGAGCACCCGGTGCTGAGCGTCGAGTACGACGAGTCCACCGTCGTGGAGTACGTGCAGGACCGCCTCTTCCGCGCGTTTCCCGACCTGGCCGGGCCGGCGGCGCTCGCGACGGCGCGGCTGGTCGCCCGCCGCGGCCGCGACTTCCTGTTCGCCCGCCTCGCCGTCGGTGAGCTGCTGGAACGCCCGGGCCTGCTGGAGGATCGGGAAGCGCTCGACGGCCTGCTCGCCCGCGGCCGCAGCGGCATCTTCGCCGACTGGCTCGACCGCGCCGGCGGGCAGGCGCCGGCGATACCGCGGCTGCTGCTGGCCCTCGCCTACATGCGCGGGCGTGGCCTGCCCAGTGCGGACGGTGTCTGGGCGACCGTCGCCGGCGCCCTGACCACCGGGCCTCCGCTCACCACCGCCGACATCGCCGAGGCGGTCCAGCGCCGCGCGGCCGGTTTCCTGGTGGCCGACGTGGAAAACGGCACCACCGTGTACCGGCTGGCTCACACCGTCTACGAGGACGTGCTGCGCGAGCGGCACGGTGCCGGCGAGGAGAGCGCGCATCTGGCGATCGTGCGGGCGCTGCTGCAGGCGACCGGTGGCGACGGCGCGCTCGCGCCCTACTCGCGCGCGTACCTGTCGGCGCACGCGGCGGCCGCCGGCCGGCTCGGCTGGAACGCGCTCGCCGAGCGCCCGCGGGTCCTCGACCGGCTGGACGGCGTCCGGCTGCGTACCGATCTCATCCGCGACGCGCTCGGCCACAACGACCTGCCCCCGGAGATCGTCGGCGCGGTCGGCGCCGGCCACCTCATCGCCACCGCCGATCCCGCGGACCGGCGGGGCATCCGCGAGGTGGCGATGGCCCGGTACGCCGGCACCAGCCGGTTCGGCCGCAACGTGGACGGCGACACGTGGTCGGTGCGCAGCGCCTGGCTGGCCGGCGAGACCGCGCACCTCACGGTCGGCAAGGCCGGCGGCGGCATGGTGAACGCCCTGACGACGTTCCTCGGCCCGCGCGGGACCCTCCTCGCGAGCGCCGGCGACGAGGGGTCCGTCCGCCTCATCGATCCCGTGACGGGCCAGCAGGTCGACCGCCTCAGCCAGCCGGGGGTGCGGTGTGGGCCCTCACGGCGGCCATGGCAGGCGGCCGGAACCTGCTCGCGTCGGGCGGCGACGGCGGCCTCATCCGCTTCTGGGACCCCAAGCGCCACCGGACCCCGCCAGGCCCACTGGCCGGCCACGCAGGCCGGGTCCGTGCCCTTGCCGCCTTCACCGCGGAAGGCCGGCGGCTGCTCGCCTCCGGCGGCGACGACAAGACGCTGCGGATCTGGGACCTGGACAAGCACGAGCCGCTGGCGGCCTGCCCGGGCCATGACCATTGGGTGATGGCGGTCGTGCCGTTCACGGACGCGGACGGGCGGGCGCTGCTGGCCACGGCAAGCCGCGACAAGACCCTGCGGATCTGGGACGCGCTGACCGGCGAACCGCTGCGCGTCCTCAGCGGACACACCGACTGGGTGTACGACGTCGCCACGTTTCCCGGCCGTGGCCGCCGGCCGTGGCTGGCGTCCGCGGGCGGCGAGGGCTGCGTCCGGATCTGGGACCCCGCCACCGGGCGGGAGGTGCGGGAGCCGCTGCGCGCTCCCGGCAACGCCGGCCACCGGGCGGTGCACGCGGTGACGCCGTTCATCGGCGCGGACGGTACCCCCTTGCTCGCCTCCGGCGGCGACGACAAGATGCTCCGGATCTGGGACCCCGTCGCGGGCGTCGAGGTTTTGGCCGACTCCCAGCGGACCCACCGCGGCGGCATCCGGGCCACGGCCGTCCTGACCGACCAGCAGGGCCTGCCGGCAATCGCCTCGGCCGGCCACGACCGCGTCGTGCGCATCTGGGATCCCTCGGTCCGCCCGCCGCCGGCCACCGCCTACCCCAGCCATGGCCGGCGGGTCACGGCGATCGGCGCGTTCACCGTGAACCGCCGTCCGATGCTCGCCACCGGCGGCAGTGACCGGCGCCTGCGGATCTGGGCCATCAACGACCCCGAGCCGCCCAAGGAGGTGTCCGGCAACCCGCGGATGGCGATCAACGCGATCCTTCCGGGCAGCGGGCCGTCCGGCGCGCGCCGCCTGGTCACGGCCGGCAGCGACGGTACCGTGCGGATGTGGGATCCGGTCGACGGCTCGCAGGTCGGCGACGCGGACTGGCGCCACCACGGCGAGGTGCTGGCGCTGGCCGGTTTCCGCAGCTCCAAAGGGCACGACTACGTGGTGAGCGGCAGCAGCGACGGATGGGTCGCCTTCTGGACGCTCAGCGCCCGCGGCCCGCGCATGCACCTGCGCCTCAGGGGCCACGACGGGCGGATCCGGGCCGCCGCGGTCTTCCGTTCCAGCGTCAACGGCCGGTCGCTGGTCGCGACCGGCGGCGACGACGTCATCCGGATCTGGGACCCGGTCACCCGCGAGGAGGTCTCCGAGCCGATACCGTTGCCGCGCCGGAAGATCCTCTGCCTGGCCGGCTACCGCGTCGGCGAGACCTGGCTGCTGGCCGCCGGAATGCGCGACGGCGCCGTCCGCGTCGTCGACCCGAGCACCCGGAGCGTCGTGACAAGACTGCCCAGGGCCCACTCCCGTGAGGTCACCTCGCTGATCACCCGGGAGGGACCGGACGGCCGCCGCGTACTGGTCAGCGGCGGCCTGGACCGCACGCTGCGGCTCTGGGACCCGCTCACGCTGGCACCCCTCGCCACCCTGCCCATCCAGGTCGGCGTCACCGGCCTCGCGACCGTCGACGGTGGCATCGCGGTGGCCTCGACGGCCGGCGTCCTGCTTGTCGATCCCGGCACCCTGGGCGTGTCCCCCACCGCCTAGCCGGTGAAGGTCTGGATCTGGATCAGGTTTCCGCAGGTGTCGTCAAGCACCGCCGAGATCATCGGCCCCATCTCCGCCGGCTCCTGGGTGAAGCGCACCCCCAGCCCGCGCAACCGCTCGTGCTCGGCCCGGACATCCCCGACGGCGAACGCCGTGTACGGGATACCGTCCGCGACAAGCGCCTCCTTGAAGGTCTTGGCCGCCGGGTGCGCGTCGGGCTCCAGGGCGAGCTCGACGCCGTCCGGGTCCTCCGGCGACACCACGGTGATCCACCGGTCGTCACCCACCGGGACGTTGACCTTCTCCTTGAAGCCGAGCACCTCGGTGTAGAACCGCAGCGCCTTCTCCTGGTCGTCGACGAGCACGCTGGCAACGGTGATCCTCATGTCAGTCCCTCTCCGCTCGCTTCAGCCACCGCTCGACGATCGGCTCGAGCGGCGCGGTGTTGATGTGATGAAACTTGTACCGACCCTCGCGGCGCGTCTCGACCAGACCCGCGGCCTCCAGCACGTCGAGGTGCTGCGAGATCGCCTGCCGCGACGAGCCCAGCCCGTGCTTGGTCGCCAGGCGCGCGCAGATCTCGAAGAGCGTCTGGCCGTCGCGGTCGGTCAGCTCGTCGAGGATCGTGCGCCGCGTGTGGTCGGCCAACGCCTTGAAGACCAGGTCCACACCCCGAACATATGCAAGCGACCACTTGCCTGTCAACTCGCTCAGGCCGTGCACAGTGGACAGTGCGGGCGGGCTAGGATCGCCTGATGTCCAAGACCGGCGACCCTGGCCCGGCACCCATGGACCCGTTGACCTTGCACACCGCGGCGCGCCGTTGGTTGACGGACCGGTACGCGGAGCTGACACGCGAGTACTCGACACTGCCCGGCGCCGGCCGGACCGAGGACGGGTCCTACCGGCCCGAAGCGCTGCGCGTCTTTCCCCGCTACCAGGTGGCGGCCGCCGTGCTGTTCGAGGTCGAGCGGCTGGACCCGGACTCGCTCCCGCCCCTGCCCGCGCTCGTCGACGCCCTTGTCGAGGCGGCCCGCGCGGCCGAGTCACCCTTCACGCGGCCGGACGGCGACGAGGTGGTGGCCGAGGCGATGGCCGCCGAACGCGGCCTGTTCCGGTCGACGGTGCACCGTTGGCTGGCCGGCGGCGACCTTCGGGCCGAGCCGCTGCCGTACCGGAGGGTTCTGGCCCCGGCCGAGTCGGCCGCCAGGGACGAACAGCTACGGCTCCGTTGGGGGCTGGCCGACCGGATATGGCACCCGCTGGTGGCAGCACCGATCCCGCCGGACGTCCTGATCCTCGTCGCGGACGCCATGTGGGACGAGCAGGGCCTCGCCCGCGCGCGACACGCGCTGCGCGAGGTGGGCGACCGGCGGGTGTACGAGCTGTGCGAGGACCGCATCGACTATCTCGTCGACGTGGAGCTGTTCGCACCGCGCTACGCCGCCTCCGAAGCGGTGTGGTGCGACGACGGCCTCACCTGGGTCGCGTACGCCTCCCACGAAGGCACCGTCGCTTTCGGCGGCGAGCTTGCCGCTGCCCTGCGCCGCACCTGGGCCGGCATCGAGCAGTGGCGCTGGTCGCCCGATCCGCCGGGGGCTGTGGATCGAGGCTGGTGATCTGCACGGCCGGCAGGATACCGGCGCGCCGGGTCAGGGTGCCGGTAGCGGCTCCCGGCGCTTCAGCCACTCCGCCGGGATGCCGTTGGGTCCGGTGCCCGCGTACGCCGCGACGATGCCGCCCACGATCGCCGCCGTCGTGTCGACGTCGCCGCCGGCCTCGACGCAGGCGTGGATCGCCGTCGGATAGTCGTCCAGCCACGTGGCGGCGGCCCACAGCGCGAACGGCACGGTGTCGAAGGCCAGCACCTGCGCGCCGTTGCCCAGCTCGTACGCGGCTTCGGCCACGCTCACCCCCAGCAGGCGCCCGGCCCGGACGGTCCCGCTCATCACCCCGCTGTCGACGAGGTGTGCCAGTACCGCCTCGATCAGCTCGTCGGGTTGGAGCCGGTGGCGGGTCAGCCGCGCCCAGCCGGCCTCGGCCGCGGCCACCGCGACCGCCGCGGCGCCGAGGATGGCCTCCGGGTGCGCGTGGGTGACCTCCGCCGACCGCATGGCCTCCAGCGCGGCGGTGCGGCTGTGTCCGGCGTGGAAGGCGCCGAGCGGGGCCACCCGCATGGCCGCGCCATTGCCCATCGATCCTTGGCCGCCGAACGCCGCGGGGGCGGCCACGCGCCAGTGCGCGCCCTCCCGCAACTGGCGCAGCAGGACGACGGCGCCACCGCCGTACCCGCGGTAGGGCTCGAAGTTTTCGGCGAATCGTGCGGCCAGCCGGTCCTGGTCGATTCCGCCGTGCTCGCGCAGCTCCTCGACGATCGAGCAGGCCATTTCGGTGTCGTCGGTCCACGGCCACGGCGCGTCGGGCAGGCGCCCGCCACGCAGCGCCGAAGGGTCCGACCCGGGAACGAAGAACTGGGCGCCCAAAGCGTCGCCCACGGACAGCCCATCCAAGCTGTCACGGCAGAGGTCCAGCAACGTCATGTACCGATCGATCCTGCCAGACGCGCCGCGGGCCCGGAACCCACCGGGCGGGGGGTCCCGGCCGCCGCAACCCGCCCGTTTTGCCGGAACAGTCACGGTCCTTTGTGTTCACGGATGGCTGAAGTGAGCCAAGTCCCAATGGAGCCTGCGTGTGCTCTGTGCATTTGGTGTGTCACGTGAAATCATGCCCACACTCCACGCGCCGACTATTTGCGCTGACCCGGTCGATGCCCGCCAGGCGCAGGGCAGGCGCGTAACGCTCTCCCTGGGAGGGAATCGGATGCGCCAAAAGAAGTGGCTGCGGGCCGGGTTCGCGGCCGCTCTCACTCTTCCGCTGGCCGTGGTGACCTGGGCTGGTCCCGGTGTCGCCGCACCCAGTGGTGATTTCACCGTCGACCAGAACCTCCAGCCGGCCGACCGGGTGTCCGCCGCCAAGTCACCCACGAGCCGGTTGGCGCAGACCGACCCGACTCTGCTCAACCGCGCCGAGGCGACCCGGATCCCGGTCCTCGTCAAGCTGGACTACGACCCAGTCGCCACGTACGGCGGCGGCGTGGCCGGCCTGGCCGCGACGAGCCCCTCGGAGACCGGCCGCAAGCTCGGCCGCGGCCCGGCCGTGCAGGCGTACGAGAAGCACATCGTGCAGCGCGAGCAGCAGATCGTCACCGCGCTCACCAAGGCGGTGCCCAGCGCGGCGGTGCGGCAGCGGCTGCGCACGGTGTACGGCGGGGTGTCCGCCACGGTGCCGGCCAACAAGGTCGGCGACCTGCTGAAGGTCGACGGTGTGGTGGCGGTGCAGAGGGATCAGCTGCGCCAGCCGCTGACCGACGCGAGCGCCGCGTTCATCGGGGCCACCAGCACGTACGGCGCGCTGGGCGGCAAGAAGAACGCCGGAGCCGGCATCATCATCGGCGTCATCGACACCGGCGCCTGGCCGGAGCACCCGTCCTTCGCCGACCAGGGCAACCTCAACGCCCCGCCGGCCAAGGCGGACGGCACGCCGCGCGAGTGCGACTTCGGGGACAACCCGCTGACGCCGCAGACGGACGTGTTCGCCTGCAACAACAAGCTGATCGGCGGCGCGGCGTTCCTGGACACGTACCTGGCGCTCAACGACGGCGAGGACTACGAGTCGGCCCGGGACAGCGGCGGCCACGGTACCCACACCGCGTCCACCTCGGCCGGCAACGTGCTCGCCTCGGCACCGGTCTTCGGTGTGGAGCGCGGACCGGTGCAGGGCATCGCGCCGGGCGCGTGGCTCTCCGTCTACAAGGGACTCGGCGAGCAGGGCGGGTACGACTCCGACCTGGCCGCCGCGATCGGGCAGGCCGTGCTCGACGGGGTCGACGTGATCAACTACTCGATCTCCGGTGGCAGCCAGCCGTTCACCGACCCGGCCGAGCTGGCGTTCCTCGACGCGTACGCGGCGGGTGTCTTCGTCGCGGCGTCCGCGGGCAACTCCGGCCCCGGCTCGGCGACCACCGACCACGTCTCGCCGTGGGTCACGACCGTCGCGGCGTCGACACAGACCCGCGAGTTCAACTCCACGCTGACCATCAAGAGCGGCGCGGACACGCTGACCTTGAAGGGCGCCTCGATCACCGCCGGCGTCACCGCGGACACCCCGGTCGTGCTGGCCGAGTCGGCCGCCGGGTACCCCGCGCTGTGTGACGCGCCCGCCCCGGCCGGCGCGTTCACCGGCAAGATCGTCGCCTGCCAGCGCGGCGGAAACGCCCGCGTCGAAAAGGGCTACAACGTCCTGCAGGGCGGCGCGGTCGGCATGGTGCTCTACAACCCGTCGCTGGCCGACATCGAGACCGACAACCACTGGCTGCCGACGGTGCACCTGGCCGACGGCACGCAGTTCAAGGCCTTCATGACCTCGCACACCGCCGTGACCGGCAGCTTCACCGCCGGCCAGAAGGAAAACGGCCAGGCGGACGTGATGGCCGCGTTCTCCTCGCGCGGGCCCGGCGGCTTCGGCATCAAGCCGGACATCACCGCGCCCGGCGTGCAGATCCTGGCCGGCAACTCGCCGACGCCGGACGCGGTCGAAAACGGCCCGCCCGGCGAGTACTTCCAGGCGATCGCGGGCACCTCGATGTCCGCGCCGCACATCGCCGGCGCGGCGGTGCTGCTCAAGTCCCTGCACCCCGGCTGGAGCCCGGGGCAGATCAAGTCCGCGATGATGACGACGGCCATCCAGGAAGTCGTCAAGGAAGACCTGACCACGCCGGCCGACCCGTTCGACTACGGCGCCGGCCGGGTCGACCTGCGCAAGGCGCAGAAGCCGGGCCTGACATTCGACGAGTCGGCCGAGCGGATGCTCGCCATCGGCAACAACCCGGTCAGCGCGGTGCACCTGAACCTGCCGTCGGTAAACGCGCCGACCATGCCGGGCCGGGTCACCACGGTGCGTACCGCGAAGAACGTGAGCAGCGGCCCGCAGACGTACCGGGTGCACACCAAGGCGCCGGCCGGCAGCAAGATCACCGCCACGCCCAGCGTCTTCACGCTGGGCGCCGGCAAGTCGCGGGACGTGACGATCACCATCACGTCGACGGCGAGCGGGCAGCAGTTCGGCCAGGTGATCCTCGACCCGGTCTCGCCCAGCCTGCCGACGCTGCACCTGCCGGTGGCCTTCGTGCCGCAGCAGGGCGACGTCAAGCTGGCCAGCGAGTGCGCACCGACCCAGGTGACCCTGGGCGGCACGGCGGACTGCACGATCACGGCGACCAACGAGTCCTTCGGCGACGCCGTGGCGGACCTTTCGACCACCGTCAACCAGAACCTCAAGGTCTCCGGGGTCGAGGGCGCCACCGTCGCCGGCCCGCGCAAGGTGGTCAAGAACGACGTGCCGCTGGCCGGCGCCGTGCCGGGTGTGCCGTCGCTCGACCCGGGCACCACCGCCGGGTACATCCCGCTGGCGGCGTTCGGCGTCGCACCGAACGCGATCGGTGACGAGGAGATCCTGAACTTCAACGTGCCGCCGTTCATCTACGGCGGGCAGACGTACACGAGGATCGGGATCGACTCCAACGGGTACGCGGTCGTGGGTGGCGGCACGTCCGAGGACAACAACTGCTGCGAGCTGACCCAGATCCCCGACCCGGCGCGGCCCAACAACGTGCTGGCGCCGTTCTGGACCGACCTGGACGGCACCAACGACCAGGGCATCCGGGCCACCGTCCTGACCGACGGGGTCAGCGACTGGCTGGTCCTCGAGTGGCAGGTGGACGTCTGGGGCACCGACTCCAACCGGCACTTCCAGATCTGGATCGGGCTCAACGGCGAGGAGGACATCGTCTTCGCCTACGATCCGGCCGCACTGCCCGGCGCACCCACCGGGCAGGACCTGATCGTCGGCGCCGAAAACGTCAACGGCAGCGGCGGCGAGCAGCTTCCGGCGGGCACGCTGCCGACGGAAGACCTGCGGATCACCAGTAGCGCGCCCACGCCGGGTGCCTCGGTGTCGTACGTCGTCCAGGTCACCGGCGTCGGCCTCGGCAAGGGCGTGGTCACCAGCGAGATGACGGCGACCACGGTCCCCGGCGTCACGGTGGTCAGCTCCGAGCTGACGGTCAGGCTCCGCCCCGGCGGCATCGTCCAGTAACAACCGAACAGCAAACCGCGGCGTGCGCCGTGACCGGGGGACCGGTCACGGCGCACGCCCGTCTTCGGGCTCAGGAGTTGAGCTTGGCGCGGACATCCTCGGCCTCGGGGTGTTCGAGGTCGTCGAGGATGCTCAACGCCTGCTCCCACACCTCCCGCGCGGCGTCGCCGTCGCCGGCCGCGCGGTGCGTGTCGCCGAGCCGGCTCAAGGTCAAGGCCTCGTTGTACCGGGAGCCGAGGCGGCGGAACAGCTCCAGCGCCTGCTGGAAGCACTCGACGGCGTACGCGTGGTCGCCGAGGTGGTGGTGGGCGTACCCGAGGCTGTCCCACGTCGTGGCCTCGACGATGCCGTGTCCCAGCTCGCGGTGCACCCGCAGGCTCTCCTCGCAGTGCACGATGGCCTGCCGGTAGTCGCCGAGCAGCGCGCAGCACCAGCCCACGAAGTTGAGCGCGTCGGCCTGGCCGCGGCGGTGCCCGGCGGCGCGGAAGAGGTCGAGGGCCTGGCGGGCGTGGTCCAGGGCCTCGCTGTGGCGGTCCTGCTCGTACCACATGTCGCCGAGGTAGAGGTGGATCGCGCCCTGCCCGGGCAGGTCGTCGGCGCGGCGGTACAGCTCCAGCGCCCGGCGCAGGTGCCGGTCGGTGTCTTCGAGCCGGCCGAGGCGAAGGTTGCAGATGGCGAGCAGCCGGTGGCCCAGTGCCTGTGCGGTCGGGTCGGCCAGCCGGTCGGCGGCCGCCTCGGCCGCTTGGCCCACGGCCAGCCAGTCGTGCCAGTGTCCCTGGTAGTCGAGGTAGGTGGACAGGGCCCAGGACAGCTGCCAGGCGTGGGTGTCGTGGCCGGTGGCGGCGGCGTGGTGCACGGTGGCGAGCAGCACGGCCCGCTCGGCGCCGAGCCAGTCCTTCGCCCCGCTGTTGTCGGCCGGCTCCTCCGGTGCGGTGCCCGGCGCCGGCGGGTCCAATGTGATCGGATCGCGGAAGGTGTTCATCTGCCGCTCGGCCGCGTACGCCGAGTGCAGGTAGTGGTCGAGCATCCGGCCGGTCGCCGCCTGCCGCTCCTGCTCGGTGTCGATCGCGCCGGCCCGCTCCGCGGCGTACCCGCGCAGCAGGTCGTGCTGCGTGTACCGCCCGGGCCGGTGCTCGGCGACGAGGTGGGCGCGGGTCAGCTCGGCCAGCCACGTGCGTGCCTGCGGGAGTGTGCAGCCGGCCATGCTGGCCGCGGCCGCGGCGGTGAGGTCCGGGCCCGGGTGCAGGCCGAGCAGGCGAAACAGCCGGGCCGCGTCCGGGTCGAGGGTCCGGTAGGACCAGAAGAACACCGACCGCACGTCGGCCGCCGGATCGCCGTCCGCGGTCAGTGGCGCCCACTGGCGGCGGCTGTCGGCGAGCGCGTCGGCGAGGTCGGCCAGGCGGAGGCCGGGGTTGGTGGCGGCGTGCGCGGCCACGATCGCCAGCGCCAGCGGCAGCCGGGCGCACCGGGTGACGATCTGGTCGACGGCCTCCGGCTCGGCCGCGGTCCGCTCGGTTCCGAGCCGGCTGGCCAGCAGGTCGCGGGCCTCCGACGGGGTGAGGAGGTCGAGCGTGAGCGGGTGTGCGCCTTCGGTGGCGATCAGCCCGGCGAGCAGGTTGCGGCTGGTCACCAGCACGAGGCAGCCGGGCACGCCGGGCAGCAGCGGCCGGACCTGGCCGGCGTCGCGGGCGTTGTCCAGCACGATCAACATCCGCTTGCCGGCCAGCAGGCTGCGGTACATGGCGGTCTGCCCGTCGAGCGTCGCCGGCACCCGGCGGGCCGGCACCCCCATCGCGTCGAGCAGGGTCCGCACCGCGTCGGCGGGGTGCACCACCTGGTCGTCGGGGTCGAAGCCGCGAAGGTTGACGAAGAGCTGACCGTCCGGAAACCGGTCGGCGACCTGGTGCGACCAGTGCAGTGCCAGGGCGGTCTTGCCGACGCCGGCGGTACCGCCGATCGCGGAGATCACCACGGTGCCGCCCGGAACGGCGCGGGTGCCCAGCAGGCCGGTGAGCACGTCCAGCTCGGCGAGCCGGCCGGTGAAGTGCGGTGCCGGTGCGGGCAGCGCGTGCGGTACCACCGCGGGAGCCTGCGGCCGCCGCGCCCGGCGGGCGCCTCCGGTGTCGGCGTGCCGGTTTTCCTCGATGCGGTCCCGGGCGGTCGCCAGCCACCGCTGCTCGGCCGGGCTGGCGCCGAGCAGCTGCACCAGCACGTCGAACCTGTCGGTCGGCGCCAGGGCCTGGCCGCTGAAGTACAGCCCGATGGCCGAATGTGACCAGCCGGTCTTGGCGGCGAGCTCGCGATAGGTCAGCGGGGACTCCCCGCGCCGGCGCGCATCCCTGCGTCGCAGCTGGCGCAGCACGCGGGCAAGGTCATCCGCGCTGTGTATCGCGGCGCTTTCCGGTCCGGCCAAGGGCCCTTCCGGATCGGAAATCGACACGGAACGAAACTATATCGGTACCCGTCGACTTGCCATGTCATCTCCTGGACACAGTGGAGTGTCGGTGCGCGCGCCGCCGGCCCGGGACACTCCCCGGGCCGGCGACCCCCTCATAGCGTCAGCGGTTTGTCGTGAAAAGCAGCGAAAACTGGCTGTTGATCGGCGTACCTGCGGGGCTGCGGCAGCTCACCTGCACGAGCGTGTCGCTGCCCGAGGCGACCCAGAACTCGATGCCGCAGGTCGTGCCGGAGGTGCCGATCGCGGTCACGATCGTGTTGGTGTCGTCGAAGTCCACCTGGTTGCCCAGCCGCACCTCGTAGGTGCCCGCGGAGGTGCCCGGCGTCCGCCGTGCCTGCACCACGCCGCCGGAGGTGTTGAACCGGTTGTTCAGGTTGTACCAGGCAGTGCTGCTGGACAGATGGGCCGTGCCGTAGGCCCCGTGCCCGTCGCTGGGCACCGCGCCCGCGGTGTACGCGACGTCGAAGGCGGCGTCGACCAGCGTGCCGGCCGCGTTGTGGCAGCCGACCACGACCTGGGCGCCCGCCGCGACCACGCTGCTGCTGCGGATCTTGCAGTACTCGGATCCACCGCCGACCGCGGTCACCTGCGCGTTGCCGTTGCCGTCGGTCAGACCCGGGAAGAGCACGGTGTAGATGCCGCTGCCGGCGGTGTGCGTCACGGTGTTGACCGCGGTGGCGGCGGACGAGTTGGCCTGCCACAGCGTCGGCGCGCTGCCGGAGGCGGAGACCCATGCGTAGCCCATGTCGACGGCCCGCACGGTCTCGTAGTTGTAGTAGAGCATCGAGAACCGGTTGTCGACGGCCGCACCGGCGGTGGTGTGGCACAGCACCCGCACCCGCAGCTCGCTGGTGCTGAACATGAACCAGTCACCCACCTTGCACCGGTTCGTCGTCTGGCCGTGCATGGTGACCTGCACATGCCCGCCGGCGACGAGGCCGGCGGCCTGCTCGGTGCCGGCCAGGCCGAACAGCTGCACCATGTAGTCGCCGGTGCCCTGGCGGATGATCTGGACGGTGGCGGCGGTGGAGTTCCACTGGTAGAAGGTGTCCGGCGTGTACGAGGCGGACGACGGCTGGTTTGCCCAGACGAAGGCGTAGCCGGCCATCGCGGTGCTGATGTTGATCCGCCGCTTCACCACGAGGTTGTCCGGATCGGTGATCACCACTCCCGTGTTGTGCAGGGTGGCGAGCACCGTCGACAGGTCGGTGCCGGGGAATCTCTCCCGGTACACGGCCATCGCGCCCGCGACGTGCGGCGCGGCCATCGAGGTGCCGCTCATCGTGGCCGTACCGCCGCCCGGCACCGACGACACGATCGACGAGCCGGGGGCCAGGAGGTCGACCTGCTGGGAGGAGTTGGAGTCGCTGGCCACCGCGTCGGCCTTCGTGGTGTTGCCCACGGTGACCGCGGTGCTGATGCACGCCGGCGTGCTCACGCCGGTGTTGGAGCCGGAGTTGCCGGACGCGATGACCGTGGGCACCCCTTGGGCGCGCAGCGAGTCGATCGCCGTTTTGCGCACGTCGCTGTCGCACGCCGTCGACTGGGTGGCGGCCGACCCGATGCTGATGTTGACCGCGGCGATCCGCACGCCGCCGAGCAGCCGGTTGATCACCTGGTTGAGCCCGGCGACCTGGTCGGACTGGAACGACTTGGCGCAGACCGCAAGCAGCGGGCCGCAGTCGAAGGTCCCGGTGAAGCGGCTGAACACCTGGATCGGCATGACGCTGGCACCCGGCGCCACCCCGTCGAAGGTGATCGACCCGGACCGCCGCCCGGCCGCGATCCCCGCCACGTGCGTGCCGTGCGGGCATTCGCTCGGCGAGTACGTGCACGGCGCCGCCGCCCCGACACCGGTCTGTGACGTGCTCCCGTTCGGGCAGTTGCTGTTGCCGGAGAAGCACGCCTCTTCCACGACCCGGCCGGACAGGAACGGGTGGGTCCGTTCGACACCGGTGTCGAGCACCGCGATGACCCGGCCCGTACCGTCGAAGCCGTGCGCGGTCGCCTCCTGCGCGCCGATGATCCGCGTGCTGTCCGACAGCGCCACCCGTTCCGCCTCGTCGCGCTGCACCGACGTGATCCGGCCGGCCTTGCGCAGCGCGTCGATCGCGCCGGACGGTGCGGTCAACGCCAGGTACGGCAGCGAGTCGTACCGGTGGTGGATCGTGTGCGGCACGCCGCGCAGCTCGGTTTCGACCGCGGCGGCGGCGGTGGCGATCCGCTCCTGTGCCGAGGCCCGGGTCGCCTGCTGCCGCAGTGACGACGGGTCGAAGTCGGCCCGCAGGCCCACGATCACGCGGACGCTCTCCCCCGCCGCGGCCGCCGGCGGCGGGGCGGCCGAGGCCGTCGCCGGTGCCAGGCCCGCGGCGAGTGCCGCGATCACGAACAGAGCCAGCCAGCGGCTGGGTACGCCCGGCAAAGGGCGTCTATGTGTACGCATGGCGTGCAGGCTCGCACGCTGTCCGTCACCGGGACGGCGATCGTAGACAGCGATGGACGCCACTGGACAGGGGGTGGCGGTACCGACGCCGCCCGGTTGGGGCCGCGGACAAGGCAGAATGTGACCATGACCGGCAATGCCCGTCTGGACCTGGCCATCTTCGATGCGGTGGATATCGACACGGTCGGTGCGTTCTATGCCGGACTCACCGGATGGGACATCGTGCGCAAAGACGGCGAGCGGTTCGGCCTCCGCACCCCGGAGGGCCAGGAGATCGAGTTTCAGCGGGCACCCGACCACGTCCCGCCGCGCTGGCCCGGACAGGAGTTTCCGCAGCAGTTCCACCTGGACCTGGAGACCGACGATCCGCAGGCGCAGGTCGAGCGCGCCATCCGTCTCGGCGCCACCCGGCTGGCCGACGGTCCCGCGTGGATCACCATGGCCGACCCGGCCGGCCATCCGTTCGACCTCTGCCAGGCCGACGGCGTCGGCCCGGTGATGCGCCTGTTCGCGGTCACGGTCGACGCCCCCGACGCATCGGAGCTGGCCCGTTTCTACGCCGACCTCACCGGCATGCGGCTCGTCCACGACCACCCCGAGGGCGCGCTCATCACCGACGGCGAGCGAAACCTGATGTTCCAGCGGGTCGACGACTACAACCCACCCCGCTGGCCCGATCCGGCGTACCCCCAGCAGGCCCACCTCGACCTCGTCGTCGACGACCTCGTCACCGCGCAGGCCCGCGCGCTGGAGCTGGGCGCGCGGCGGCTCAGTGCCGGCGGCGAACGCTACCGGGTCTTCACCGACCCCGCCGACCACCCCTTCTGCCTCGTCTGGTGACCCGCTTCTGTTGAGCCGGGCCTGTTCACGTCCGGCCGGGACACCAAGCCGTGCGCGGTGACCGGAGTCGCCGCACACGGCCTGTGGTGGGGTACTGCGAAGGGCTTCCGCAACGGATCGGGCAGCCGGGAGCTGGCCGGCACGGACGTGTTGGCCACCGGGTAGTCGGCGGCTGCGGCCTGGGTGGTTTTGGCGACGATCAATACCGCTCCGGCGGAGGCCAGGCCACGACGGCCCGGTAACCACCGAAAGTGGCGGTCTTGAGTGCGGTACTTTCGGGAGAGTTTCTAGCTCTGTCGACGCCCCGGCGCGGGTGCGATGAGTTTTCGGGCGCCGCTTGGTCTGAGTTGATGACTCGGAAGGAGTGGGAGATGCCCATCAAGGTCAACGGTGTCGAGCTGTGCGTGGAGACCTTCGGCGACCCGGCGGACCCGCCGGTGCTGCTCGTCGGCGTCACCATGCTGAGCTGGCCGGACGAGCTGTGCGCGGCGCTTTCCGGGCGGTACGTGGTGCGCTACGACCTGCGCGACGCCGGCCAGTCGACGTTCGTCGACCCGGACGCGCCCGGCTACGACCTGCGCGACCTGGTGACCGACGCGTCCGAGCTGGTGGTGGCGCTGGACCTCGGGCGTACACACGTGGTCGGGATGGGTGTCGGCGGCTTCGTCGCGCAGCTGCTCGCGCTCGACCATCCCGACCAGGTCGCGTCGCTGACGCTGGTCTCCACCCGTGCGGTCGCGCCCGGACCCGCCGATCCCGACCTGCCCGACCACGCACCGCAGGTGATGGAGCAGCTGTTCGGGCGTCCGGGGCCGGACTGGACCGATCGAAGCAGCGTGGTCGACTACATGACCGGCTCCGCGCGGCTGCTGTCCGGGTCGCGCGGATTCGACGAACGGGACGTGCGGGCGACCGCCGGGGCAGTATTCGACCGGGCGGGAGGCACGGCGAAGGCACAGCGGGCGAGCCACCTCGGCACCATGTTCGCGGCCGTCGACTGCAAGCCGCGGTGGCGCGAGCGGCTCGGCGAGATCACCGCACCGACCCTGGTGATCCACGGGGACGAGGATCCGTTCTTCCCGCACGGAAACGCTGTCGCGCTGGCCGCGGAGATCCCCGGCGCCACGCTGCTCACACTGCCCGGCATCGGGCAGGGCGTGCCGCGCGTGACGTGGCCGGCCGTCGTGGACGCCCTGCTGCGCCACACCGCGTGACCATGACAGCCCTCGGGGCGGCGTCCGGCCCGGGGCCGCGGCCCCGGGCCGGATCGTGAGGTGCGCCGTCAGTAGACGTACGGCCAGGCCGCGGCATCCCAGCCGAGCTGGTTGATGCCGAGGAACGACGCGCCGCTGTCGGCGTAGTAGTGGTAGAACAACACGTCGCCGCCGCTGTCACCGAGCACGGCCTGATGGCCCGGCCCGTGGATGGAGCCGTGCCCGGCCAGGATCTGGGTGCCGCCGCCGGCGGTCAGGGCCACCCCGTTGCGGTCGGTGTACGGGCCGGTCACCGACGTCGAACGACCCACCATGATCCGGTACGTGCTGGAGGCTCCCTGGCAGCAGCGGTCGAACGAGACGAACAGGTAGTAGTACGCGCCGCGCTTGTAGATGAACGGCGCCTCGATCGCCCCGCCGGCCGTGGTCCGCTGCGCGAGCGCCCGTACCGCCGTGTCCGATGTGGACCTGCGGCCGGTGCCGGAGTCGAGGCGGATCAGCTTGATGCCGGTCCAGAACGAGCCGAAGCTCAGCCACCACTGACCCGCGTCGTCGACGATGAGGTTCGGGTCGATCGCGTTGTAGTTCACCGCCGAGCTGCTCTCGATGATCAGCCCCTGGTTCGTCCACGATCCGGCGGCGCCGGTCGGGCTGGTGGCCAGGAAGATCGCCGAGTGCTGCGAACCGAAGGTCGATGCCGAGTAGTACAGGTAGAACTGGCCGTTGCGGTACGAGATGTCCGGCGCCCACAGGCTCCGGCCGCCACCGGTGTACGCCGTGGTCCACGAGGCGCCGTTCGGCCAGACGACACCGGCGTTCTGCCAGGAGGTCCGGTCGGTCGACGTCTTGATCGGCAGGTTGTCGCCGGTGGTCACGACGATGTACGTGCCGTTGGGCGCCCGGACCGCGGTGGGGTCGTGCGCGCCGGTCGAGCCGGTCAGCCGGGCGGGGTTGGGGTACGAGCCGGGCGGCGTGCCGGGCGAGCTCGTGGGTGCCGCGGTCGTCGGCGCCGTCGTCGGGGTGCCCGAGCCGACCGTGACGAGCTGCCACTGCTGGTTCGTCCCGCCCGTGTCGTTGTACTGGGAGATCCGCCCACCGTCCGACGTGGACCACTCCCACACGTCCAGCGCCTTGCCGCTGTTGCGGTTGAGCAGCTTGACGTACCCGGAGTCGGTGTCCACCGCCGACCACTGCTGGTTGGTGCCGTTCAGGTCGGACCACTGCACGACGTTGGCGCCGTTGGCGGTGGAGAAGTTGAGGACGTCCAGCACCTTGCCGCTGTGCCGGGCCTTGAGCCGGTAGTAGCCGTTGCCCGAGGCGACGAACTGGAACTGCTTGCTCGCCTGGTCGCCCCGCGCGGTCTGTACCAGGCCGGCCTGGTCCGCCGTGGACGATCCGGCGATGCCCAGTGCGAGTCCACTGTGGCGGGACACGACCTGGTACCAGGCGTTGGGGTCGATCGTGACCGCGTACGCGTTGGAGAACGTGACGACCGCGGCCGAGGCGGCCACGACCGCGCCGACCAGGGCGGCGACCAGCGACCGCCGGAGGCGCCGCCGCGACGGCGCCGGTGAGGTGAGGTTCATCGAGGTGCCCTTTCGCGCGCTGAGGTCAGCGCTCGCCGGAGGGTGCGGTGAGGGTGACGCCGAGGCGCACGGGTGTGCCGAAGTTCGGCGTGCCGTCGGCGTTCCAGGTGAACTTCTGCGCCCGGGTGGAGCGGTTCATGTCGCAGCCGCCGCCGGCCGAGTCGTTGGCGTGGTAGACGATCCAGTCCTCGGTGCCGTCGGGTGACTTGAAGAAGCCGTTGTGCCCGGGAGCGAAGACACCGTTGGCGTCGTTGCGCTGGAAGACGGGGTTCGGCGATTTGGTCCAGTGCGCGGGGTTGAGCGGGTCCGAGCCGGTGAAGGTGAGCAGGCCCAGCTTGTAGTCCGGACCCCAGCACGCGCTGGCGGAGTACACGATGAAGGTCCTGCCGTTGCGGTAGAGCGGCTCCGGCCCTTCGGCCACCGCGCCGGTCTGCCGCTCCCAGCTCAGGGTCGGCGAGGTCAGGCGCACGCGGGAGCCGCTCAGCGTGTAGGGGTTGCTCATCGGCGTGATGAACAGGCTCTGCCCGAAGCTGCCGCCGGCGTTGTACGTGCCCATCAGGTACAGCCGGCCGCTCACCTGCAGCACGCTGGCGTCCAGTTGCCAGTCGCCGCCGAGGTCGGCCTTGAACGTGTACGGCCCCATCGGATCGGTGCCGGCGCTCTCCAGCACGTGCAGCCGCTGCGTGGGGTTGTAGTCGGCCACGTTCTGGCCGGCCACGTAGTACAGGTACCAGCGCCCGTTGAGCAGATGGAACTCCGGGGCCCACATGTTGCAGCACCCGTTCGCCCGGCCCGCGAGGTTGAAGACCACCTGGTCGGAGGCCGTGGCCAGGCCGCCCAGCGTGGTCGAGCGGCGCATCGTGATCGTCGAGTTCCACGTGGTGGTGGCCAGGTAGTAGTAGCCGTTGTGGTACGTCAGCCAGGGGTCGGGCCCGTTGCGCTTGACCGGGTTGGTGAACGTGCGCGCCGGGCCGCCGGTCGTCGGCGCGGTCGTCGGTGTGCCGCCGCCGGCCGCGACCAGCTGCCACTGCTGGTTGGTGCCGCCCACGTCGGTGTACTGGGAGATCCGCGCACCGTCCGACGTGGACCACTCCCACACGTCCAGCGCCTTGCCGCTGTTGCGGTTGACCATCTTGACGTACCCGGAGGTGGTGTCGACGACCGACCACTGCTGGTTCGCACCGTTGAGGTCCGGCCACTGCACGATGTTCGCGCCATCCGCGGTCGACCACTCCCACACGTCGAGGACCTTGCCGCTGTGCCGGGCCTTGAGCCGGTAGTAGCCGTTGCCCGAGGCGACGAACTGGAACTGCTTGCTGGTCTGGTCGCCCCGCGCTGTCTGCACCAGCCCGGCCTGGTCCGCCGTGGACGATCCGGCGATGCCCAGTGCGAGTCCGCTGTGGCGGGACACGATCTGGTACCACGCGTTCGGGTCGATCGTGACCGCGTACGCCGAGGACAGCGTCACCACCACGGCCGAAACCGCCACGACGGCCCCGGCCACGGCGAGCGCCAACGCGCGCCGAACCCTGCTCATCCGTTCCCTCCTCACCTGCGACACGCCGAAGGTGGGTTTAGGCCTGTCGATGTTAGCGTTCACATGGCTGACCGCGGGCACGGTCCTACACAGATAGCGCGACTTGCCCGGCACCGGGCCCGCATTCGCCGCAACGAGACGGCATCGGGTCACCCCCGCACCCGTCTCTTGCAGCGCTGCAAACAGCATGCATTGATATCGGTGAGTCCGCAAGTGAAACCTGCTGGAAACATTCGGCTCCCCTCCCCCGGACGGCGGAGTGCCCGGACGACGGGCAGTGGCTTTGTCCGCCCGGCGGCTCGGTCCATCGTGGGCTGATGGCGCCCGCCTGGGCCTGTGGCGGCCCCGCGGCAAGCGCTGGCGCCACCCGGACGGCCGCTCCGGCAGCATCCGCCTCACCTGGGCCCGGCCGCGACCGGGCGACGAGCACGAGCGCCTGTAGGCCCGGTGGCGCGAGCTGGACGACCACCTCGACGGCTACTTCGTCGCGGACCCGCCGTGGTCGTGCTGGAGCCGCGCGGCAAGGCCCCGCCGGGCCGCGCCTGGTCGATGTCCTGCCTGCAACGGGCCGGGCGCTGCCTGACGCCGAAAGGCTTCCCGCGTGCAACGGGCCGGGCCGCCGCGGGCGCTAAGGTCGTGAGCGTGTCGAGCCCACCGGTGAGCAGGGACGTGGTCGTCGTCGGTGCCGGCATTGTCGGCGCATCGGTGGCCTACCACGCCGCCCGGGCGGGCGCCGCCGTGACGTTGGTCGACTCCGGGCTGCCGGGCGCGGGCGTGACGGCGGACTCGTTCGCCTGGATCGGGGCCTCCGGCGTGCGCACAGGTCCCGCCGCCGGGCTGCGGGCCAGCGCGACCGAGGAGTACCACCGGCTCGGTGCCGAGCTGCCGGGACTCCCGGTCACCTGGTCCGGCTCGCTGAGCTGGCGTCGGGAGGGCGGTGCGCCGGACGCCGGGCCCGGGCAGACGATCGTGGACGCGGCCGCCGTGGCGGCGCTCGAGCCGACCGTCCGGCAGCCTCCCGAGTGGGCTGTCTGGGCGCCGGGTGACGGCGGTGTCGACTCGGTGGGCGTGACCGAGCGGCTGGTCGCGGGCGCTCGCGCCCATGGCGCGCGGGTGCAGCTGGACACGCCGGTTACCTCGGTCCGCCGGGATGCGGCGGGTCAGGTTGCCGGGGTGGAGACGGCGGCAGGCCCCCTCTCCGGTGCGACGGTGGTGCTGGCGGCCGGAGTCGCCACCGCCGCCCTGAGCGTGCCCTCGGCGTGCGCGTCCCGGTCGAACCGTCGCCGTCGCCGCTGTTCCGGCTCCGCGCCCCGGCCGGTCTGGTCCGCACGGTGGTCAACACCGAGGACTTCGACCTTCGGCAGGTCGCCGCGGACCGGCTGATCGCCGCCGCGGACTCGGCCGAGCGGACCCTTGCCGCCGTCCGCTCCACGTTCCGCGGCGCCGAGGGTGTCGAGCTGCTCAGCACCCGGGTCGGAGAGCGCCCGATGCCGGTCGACGGTGAGCCGATCGTCGGCCCGGTCGCCGAGGTCCCCGGCCTCTACGTGGCGGTGATGCACGCGGCGGTCACGCTCGCCGCGGCCGTGGGCCGCCTTGTCGCGCGGGAGGTGGTCGACGGAAGCGTCGAGCCGGCTCTGTCAGGCTGCCGCCTCGACCGCTTCTAGGCCGCTTTCAAGATCCTTGCCGGACGGCGGCGGGCCGGACGGCAGACCGGCGGCGCCCGGCCGCCGCCTGGATCCCGGCGGCGTCAGGTGCTGGCCGGCGCGCCGGCCGGGCCGGTCGGTGGCGCGGCGACCACCAGCCGGCCGATCTCCGCGTCGAGCGGGCTTGCGTCCTCGCCCGCCGGTTCGGAGATGGACCACCACCGGAAGGCCAAAGCCTCGTCGTTCACCGTCAGCGGGGGCACCGCTTCGAGCCGGACCTGGTACACAGCAAGGAGTTCGCGGCGCTGCGGCGCCACGAGTGCGAACTCGGCCACACCTGCGTGGACAAGGCCCGCCACCTCCAAGCCGGTCTCCTCGCGCAGCTCCCGCACCGCGGTCTGGTGGGCGCTCTCACCCGGCTCGCGGGTGCCGCCGGGAAGCTCCCACTGCCGCCGCCAGCTGTCGAAGATCAGCAGGATGGTGTCCGCGTGGCGGACCACGACCAGGGACGCGGGCATGGGCAGATCTTCGACGCCCGGCCACCGCTCCCCTCGGCGACGCGGCGAAAGTCGACGAGGGTGTTGCCGGCGCTATCGACGATGGGCAGCACGGCGCGGCTAACCGGGAACGTCCACATTGACCACGTGCAGCACGTCGCGGCGTACCAGCTCCAGCCCCAGCCGCTCCGCGATCCGCCGGCTGCCGAGGTTGTCCGGTGAGGTGGTCCAGGTCGGCGTCCGGCCGCGGGCCACCACCCCGGCACACCACGCCCGCGCGCACGCGGTGGCCAGCCCGCGCCCGCGGCACGGCGGCTCGGTGGCCACGACCGCGTCCTCGTGCCGGGCGCCGATGAAGAACGAGCCGGCCACCGCGACGAGCCGGCCGTCGACAAAGGCGCCGAGCGCGTGGGCGCGGCTGGCCAGCCCGGCCGGCCCGCCCCAGGTCTTCGTGACCCAGGCCAGCTCGGGGCTGAGGCCCGCGACCGCGTCCGTGTCCGCCGCGTTCAGCGCGCGCACCCCGGACGCCGGACCGGGCGGCGGGGCGTCCTGCCCTGCCGGCAGCCGGTGGATGATCCGGTCCCACACCGTCCGGTCCGGGAAGGCCTCCGCCACCACCGGCGCGAACTGCTCCGGCGCGGCGAGAAACCCGGTCACCAGCGGGCGCAGCGCCGCCGGCTCGACCGCCTCGGGCGCGCCCGCGAGCAGGTAGTTGCCGCCCACCTCGACCAGCAGCGCCGACGGCGACGGCCACTGGTCGGCCCAGGCGCGGCCGTGACCGGTGGTGGCCACGTGAGCGAGGATGGCGCCCGGTCCCGGCGTCTCGCCGGCCAGCATGGGGGCGACCGAGTCGCGGTCGAGCGTGACCAATCGCACCCCGCCATTGTGCCGACCCCCGGCACGGGACGAAGCGGTCAGTCGCGGTGTTCCGGGGAGAGATGTCCGTCCGCCGACGCGCGGCGCAGCGCGAGACTCGCCAGGATGGTGGCGATCCCGACGGTGAGGGCGGCGGCGTTGGGCACCAGCAGCGCCCAGTCGGCGCGGCTCCAGCCGTAGGCGATCCAGAGCGCGAACCCGGGCAGCAGCACCGCGAAGTAGCCGAGGGAGATGTCCTCGGACGAGCGGCGGATGATCATGCGGCGGATCTGAAGCAGCGGCGCGACGGCCATCACGACGCCCCAGCTGGCTGCCACGATCCCGAGAGTTGACGCCATGGCCGAACCACCTCGCTTGGTGAGGCGCTCGGGCTGGCGGGCCGCGTCGACCCTGGGAGTCGGGAGCGCAAACGCGGCCGCTGCCCAGCTTACCCGCGCCGGCGAGGCTCAGCGCTCCGGCAGCCTGGCGGCGAGCGTGATCAGCCAGACCGCGACCGTGATCAGGAGCACCCGCTCCGTGACGCCGACCACGGCACCGCGACCGATGGTCAGCATGCCCACGCCGACCGCGGCCGCGAGGGGAAACGCCACCGCGGCGGCGGCCAGGGAGGCCCGGCGCAACCGGGTGGTGGCGCGCGTCGCGACGACCGGCATCGCCAGCACGCACGCCCCGACCGCCGCGATGCTCGCCACGCCGTGCACGAGGTCCGCCACGGTGGCGGCTTCGAAGGGTGGCAGCGGGCATCCCTCGCTGCAGGTCGCCACCCCGGACAGCGCGCCACCGACGGCCGCGCCGGCGAACAGGGCGGCGGCGACCCGGCTGGTGCCGGCGGCCACCACGCTGAGCGGGAGCAGGCCGGCGGCGAAGACCAGGACCCCGATGCGGTACACCGCCGGGTAGCCGCCCGATCCGATGCCCGCCTCGCTGACGTACCCCGTCCAGCCGGCGGCCGGCCCCGCGACCACCGCGACGGTGACCGCGACCGCGCCCCCGACGAAGCAGGCCACCGCCGCGAGCGCCGCGGCGCGGCTTGCCGATCCCACAACTTCGTGACCCTACGGCCGCGGGGCCGGCAGGTGGCGTACCGGGGCCGTAGGTTGTAACGGTGTCGCACAGGCGCACCGTGGTGGTCACCGGCGGCAGCTCCGGGATCGGGCTCGCCGCCGCCGAGGCGCTCGCCCGCGCCGGTGACGAGGTCGTCCTGCTCGGCCGCGACCCGGGCCGGCTGGAGCGGGCGGTGCAGCGCGTCGCGCGTGCCGGCGGCCGCACCCCGGCCGCCCACCGGGCCGACTTCGCGGTCCTCGACGAGGTGCGCCGGGTCGCCGCCGACCTGCGCGCCGCCCACCCCCGGATCGACGTCCTGGTCAACAACGCGGGCGCGCTCGGCCCGTGGCGCCGCGCGACCGTCGACGGGTACGACGTCACGATGCAGGTCAACCACCTCGCCGGGTTCCTGCTCAGCCACCTGCTGCTGGACAACCTGCGCGCGGCCACCCCCGGCCCGGCCCGGCTGGTCACCACCGGGTCGCTCGCCGAGGCGTGGGGGTGGCTCGACCCCGACAACCCGTTCGCGCCGCTGACCCGCTACCGCAGCCGCTGGCTGGCGTACGGCGCGAGCAAGCAGGCCAACCTGCTCTTCACGGTCGAGGCCGCACGCCGGTGGGCGCCGCTCGGCGTCGTGCCGACCTGCTTCTTCCCGGGCGCGGTGCTGACCGGCTTCGGCCGCACGAGCCCGCTGTTCACGCTGGGCCGAGCCGTGCCGATGTTCTTCCGCACGCCCGAGCGGGCGGCCGACACGCTCGTCTGGCTCGCCACCGCCGGCGAGGCGCTGCGGGCTGGCGGGTACTTCGCGTCCCGGGCGCCGATGCCCGCCACCCGCCGCGCCACCGATCCGGAGCGGGCCCGCCGCCTGTGGGAGGCGAGCCTCACCGCCGCCGGACTTTCCGCCTGACCCGCACAGCAGATCGCGCCCGGGCGGCGTGTTAAGGGGTGGACAGGTCGTCAGGGACGGGAGGCGAGATGACCTTCGAGGAGTACGCCGCGTCGCGGTCTCCCGCGTTGCTCAGGTACGCCGCCGTGCTCACCGGGGACCGGGAGCTCGCCGAGGACATCGTGCAGGAGGTGCTCGCCCGCGCGCACGCGCGGTGGTCGCGGATCACCCGGCACGGCGCGCCGGACCTGTACGTGCGCCGGATGGTCACCAACGAGTTTCTGTCCTGGCGGCGGGGGCGCTGGACGCGGCTGATACCGATCGGCCGCCTCGCGGAGGACCACCGTCCCTTGTGGATGGCCGCGCAGCGGGACGCGGCGACCGTGCACGCCGAGCGCGACGCCCTGCTCACCGAGCTGGCCCGGCTGCCGCGCCGGCAGCAGGTCGTGCTCGTGCTCCGCTACTACGAGGGTTTGTCCGACGGCGAGATCGCGGACGTGCTGGGCTGCGGGCCGAGCACGGTACGCGGCTACGCCTCGCGCGCGCTGGCCACACTCCGCGTCGAACTGGACCCCGTCGACCTGCACCGCAGGCAAGCCGCTCTGGTCAGGAAGGATCAATGATGCGTACCGAGGAAGACCTGCGCGCCGCGCTCGTCGAGCGGGAGGTTCTGGCGCCGGACCGGGACCGGGTGCTGGAACGTGCCCGGCGCACCGCTGTCAGGCGGCGGCGCCGGCACACCGCCGGCGCGGCGGCCGCCACCGCCGCTGTCATGGCGGCCGGCCTGCCGGTGGCGGTACACCAGTGGTCCGGTGGTCCTGACCGGCAGGACCCGGTCCGGACGGTGACCGCACCGGTTGCCGGCACCGCGGCCACCCCCTCTTCCGCGCCGGTGCCGAGCGGTCCGCGGCCCCCGTTCGCGTTCACGCTGCGCCCCGGCCCGATCGCCGGCTTCACGCTGCAGCCCATGGGCGTCAACGCCGACGTGCAGATCGCCGCCATCCGCCCGGCCGGGGAGGGGCCGGCCCGCGCCCAGCTCTTCGTGCACCGGGCGGACACCAAGAGCCGCGCCGCCTGGGACGTCTCCGACAGCCCGGCGCGCGTGCGGGTCAACGGCAAGCCAGCCTGGTACTCGGTCAAGGGCGCCGCGAGCGCCATCCGCTGGGAGCACGCGCCCGGTGGCTGGGCCGTCATCGAGACGTCCGGGCCGCCGCTGCCTCAGCAGACCCTCGTCAGCCTGGCGGAGGCGGTGCGGTTCACCGCGCCCTACGAGGTGACGGTGCCGTACCGGCTCAGCTACCTGCCCGCCGGGTACCGGCCGTTCCACGTCGTCCAGGCGAGTCCGGCCGCACTGTCGGTCGTGCAGCTCGAACGTGACGGCGGCGCCATGGACATCACGGTGCTGGACGGCCCGCCGAGCGGCCGGCCCGGCTGGCGCCCCGACCGCACGATCGCCGGCCGGCCCGCGCAGTGCACCGACCTCGTCGACGGCCGCCGGTGCGCGGTCGACTTCGGCACGTTCACGGTGGACGTCGGCAGCGGCACCGTGTCCCGCGCGGAGATGGCCAGGGTGGTCGCCGGCATGAGCTTCGCCGACGTCCGCGACCCGGCCACCTGGCACGAGCTGGACGCGGCGCTGCCGGCCCGGTAGCCGCGCTACCGGTGGCTCAGCTCTTGGCCGGTGGAGGCGGCGGGGGCGGCGGCGGGACGCGCCGGACGGCCTCGGCGAGGGGCTTGGCGAGGTGGTCGCTGATGCCGGCCTCCGCCAGCTGCCACAAGAGTCCGGTGACGAGCGTGGACCGCCGGACGGGGTCCTTCTCCTTGAGCAGCTGGTCGAACCCGTAGGCGAAGTCTTCGGGCAGGATCCCGTGTGCGGCGAGGATGCTGGCGGACTGAAGGCACAGGCCGACGACGCTGGTGTCCTTGGCGGCCGCCGCGATCCGCAACATGTCGACCGCCGTGGCGACCCGCATGATGTCGTGGTCGCCGATGCTGTTCACGTGTGCCTCTGGCAGGCCGAGCGGCTTGATGTACGTGTCGATGATGGGCTGCAGGGCCGCACGCGTGGGTGCGAGACGCGGCTCCGTCCCGGGCGCCGGCTTTTCCTTCGGCTTCCTGCCGTCCGCGTCCTTTCCCTCGTCCTTGAAGAGATCGGCACGCCAGCCCTTGACCTTGATCTCGGCGTCCTTGAGGATCTCGCCCTTCTCCACGAAGATGACGGTGTCGGCCAGTTCGTCCCAGTGCCGCAGGATCTCCCGGAGCTCGGCCAGCGTGATCGCGTCGGTGTAGGCCGGTTTGCCGTCGTGCAGGTGCGCGTTGATCGCCTTGGTTTTGAACCTCTTGTACTCCGTGACGTCCTTGAAGTCGACGCCGTCGATGCAGTAGTAGACGGGCTTGCCGGTCTTCTTCGCCCAGTACAGGCCGGCCTGGCAGCCGAACGAGCCGAGGTGTTTGGTGTAGTCCTGGCCGCCGATCGCCGCGGTGGCGAACTTGGGCAGCCGGGTCGGCTGCGCCAGTGCCTGCAGGAAGGTCTTGCACTGCGCCTCGAACTCGGCGATGAACGCTTCGATGTCGCCGTAGTCCATGAACTCGAAGGGATGCTCGGCGACGTTCTTCCGGAAGTCCGCCACGCCAAGCTTGATCAACCGGTCGATCGTGGTGTCGGGATCAGCCAGCAGCTTCGCGTACTCACCCTTTCCCAGGGCGATCTTGACCGTCTCCCACAGCTCCATCATGCGCAGCGGCTGCGGGTCGACCAGGGCACGTACGGCGTGCACGAACGGCATCCGGATGTTCTCGAAGCCCCAGATCGTGCCCTTCTTGGTCAGGAACGCCTTGACCAAGCCGCTATTGACCACGTCGGCGTATGTCGTGAGGAAGGGCCGCTGCTCCTTCTGCCACCCACCGATAATCTTCAGCATCTCCTCGATGTGGTCGATCTTCGCGTCTCGGGTCTGCTCCTCGTGCGCGTGCGGCAGGCTCGGCAGTGCCTTCTGTGCCTTGAGGTACACGAGCCAGACCGACTCGGCGAGCACGTGCCCCAGCGGCTGGACGAACCCGCTGTAGACACCCTCGTCCTCTGGTCCTCTCGGCCAGGTGGCGGTGGCCGGCTGCAGGATGTCGATGCCTCCGGCAATGAGGTTCTTGATCGCGCCGTACTCCTTGGAGTTCCACAGCAGGTTGAGCAACCTGCCGGCACGGCCGCTGCCGCGCTCGTTGAGCTGCTTGACGCTCACCAGGCCAAGCAGCCAGTCGCGCAGGTTTGGGTCGAGCTTGGTCGGAGCCGCGAAGTCCTTCCAGCAGCTCTCAATCATCGTCATCGCCAGGTCCTGCCGCAGAGGGAACGCGGCTACCTTGGCGCCGAGCCAGCCGGACGGCTGGATGTCGTTGGCCACCATCACCAGCACCGCGAACAGCTTGGGGTCCTCGTAAAGCGCGGCCAGGGCCTTCGGATTCGCGAAGGTGGCCTCGACGAGCGCCTGCGCGGCCTTGATCCGGCCTGGCCAGGGCGCCTTCACCTTCGGCGACCGCAGATAGTCGATCACCTCGCGAACCTGGTCCGGCTTCCCGTTCGCCAGATCGTCGACAAGGGTTTTGACGTAGCCCGGATCCGACATCGACTCCTGAAACCGGTTGGCGAGCTCGTCGCGCTTGTTCTTGACCAGGGCGTCGTCGGTCGCGGGCGTGGCGGCCGGCTGAGGCTGGTTGCCCCCGGCCTGGGGCCCGGCGTTGGCCTGGGGGCCGGCATTGGCCTGGGGGCCGGCATTGGCCTGGGCGGGTGCGTTGGCCTGGGTGGGTGCGTTGGCCGGCGGCGTGGTGGGTCTGGCCGAGAACGAGCCGGCCTTCGGGCGGTTCTTGTGGTGGGTGGAGGTCATCGGTCTGCTCCGTTCGGCTACAGGGTGCGGGCTTGGTAGGTCAGGGCGAGACCGACGTTGCGCAGGTCCTCCTTCGGACCGTCCACTGTGAACATCCAGCCCGGCGAGGCGAGCGTGCGGCCCGGCGTGGGCAGTAGCTGCCCCTCGGGCAGGGCCATCGCCGGGTCGCCGCCGAGCAGCAGCCGGGTACCGGTGCCGTCCGCCCGCTCGTACGTCGCGTAGACGCCGGTGACCTGCTGGCTCGCCAGGTCCGGGAACATCTCGGCGGTGAGCGGAAGGACGAGGCGCCCGTCCCCGTCCGACAGGAAGGCGCTCCACTCCTGCGGGAAGTCGCGGGCCAGGTCGAACAGGCGTGCCGCGGGCCGCGGCCGCAGCATGCTCCGGACCGCGTTGGCGAACGCCTCACCGCCCTGCTCCGCCGTGTACTTGACGGTGAAGACGACGTCGAACAGGCCCCGTACCGGCCGGCCGTGGTGGTCAAGGCTCCACCGGGAAACCGCGCCGGTGCCCTCGAACGGCAGGTACCGGTCGTCGTCGAAGCGGGCGTCGAACAGGCCGTTGTTCTCCCGCCCGCCGTCCGGTTGGGACAGCGCGATCTGCTGGCCGGCCCGCAGGTCGCCGCGGACCGACGCCGGTGGTGCGCCCTGCGGGTCGAGCAGGTGCCGTACCGCCTGGGGGTCGGCTTCCAGCACTGTCTTGTGGGCGAGCTGGGTCAGCATGGCGTTCACGCCCAGCGGTTGCCCGTCGGCGTCCGCGAAGGTCACGGTCACCGTGCGGAGCTGGCGCCGGTAGTGGCCGGGGAAGTCGTGGTCGAACAGGGCCTCGGTCAGCGCGAACTCGCACCTGCCGCCGTCGCGCAGCCGCAGCAGCGCGATCGGGTCCAGCGCCCGCAGCGAGACCTGGCGGGTGATCTCCAGGCCGCGCCCGCCGGCGTCCAGGTGCGCCTTGCCGAGGCGTTCCAGGTCGAGCCAGAGCCCGTCACCGGCGAGCAGGCCGTTGCGGCGGCTCTGCCAGTGCGCCGGCCGGATGAACGTCGTGGCCTCGCCGGCGGTCAGCCCGCGCTCGAAGCGGTAGGCCTGCTCGGCGGCGCGCGCCATCTCGTACGCCAGGTGGTACGCCTGGAAGTAGAGCCCGGACAGGCTCGCGGCCATCCACCCGTACAGTTCGGCGTTTGTGAACTTGTCCTTCAGGAACGTCGCGACGGCCTCGCCGTGGGCGATCTCCCGTTCCAGGATCTCCGCCTCCTGCCGGGCGATCCGCACCTGTTCGACGGCGCCGGTGATGCGGTGTCCCAGCTCCGCCGCGTCGCTCTGCGCGGTGGCCAGCTGCAGCTCCCAGTCCTCGGCCGTCCGGGCGTGCTGCGCCTGGATACCCAGCACCTCGCCGAGCATGCTGAACATCTCACCCAGCGACTCGGAGACCTCGGACGCCTTGTCGATCGAGTCGCCGAGCTGCCGGCCACCGGTGTCGGTGCCGATGATGAACGGGCCGACGTAGAACTGCGGCACGGCGTAGGAGATCCCGGCCGCGACCTTCAGCACGCTCGCCGCCAGGTGGGCGTCCACGGCGCTGGACATGTTGTCGAGCTGCGCGTGTTCCAGCTGGGTCATGCCGGTGGCGATCAGGTTTTCGTAGTGGGTGGACCGTGCCCGCGCCTCGGCGAGGCTGACGGTCAGCTCGGCGTGGTTCTGCTCGGCCACGCTGATCTGGGCCTGCTTGACGTCCCGGGTCAGCGCGCGGATCTCCCGCTCCTGGCGGCCCTGCAGCAGGCTCAGCTCCTCCGCGCTGGCGCGCTCGAGGACGCCGAGCAGGTCGCTGCCGAACTGGCGCAGCTTGTCGACAAGCTCCTGGGCCCTGCGGTGCGTGAACGCGAACCGGTAGTGCGGTACGGCGGGCGGTGTGCTCGCGGCGGCCAGGTCCAGTCCGTTGCCGGCGGCCGCGCCGCGCACGAGGGCCAGCGGATCGATCGGCGGGGCGAACAGCGGCAGCGGCTGGCCGATGCCCATGATGTCCAGCGACTGCCGGATCTTCCGCAGCCGGTCCTCGATGCGCGTCCAGTACTCCTCGAAGAGGGTGTTCTCCGGGATCTGGAAGTAGGCATTGGCGACGCCGGCGTGCACCGAGCCCCCGCCCGTGGTCATCGTGCCGCCGGCGGTGAAGAAGCCGACCAGGTCCAGGTCGCCGCCGGCCGCGAGTTCCGCGAACGACTCCGACGGTGGCCGCAGCTGGGTGCCGAGGCGTTCCGGCCGCTCGCCGAGCAGGTCGTGGGCGAGCATGTAGAGCATCCGCGCCTCGTCGACGCTCTCCGGCGTGTACTGCCGGAACAGCAGGTCGGCCCAGTCGAGCAGGTTGTCGACGTAGCCCATGACGACCGCGCGGCGGTACGCCACCGGGCGCAGGTCGGCGACGGCGTACGGGTCGAACGGGTTGTCCCGGTACACCTTGAGCAGGGCGTCACGGTCGGCGGCCAGGTCGAGCTGCCGGACCAGCTCGGCCAGCAGGACCAGGTGCTCCTGGAGGGCGGCCAGCGCGTCGCGCTGTGCCGCGGTGAGGTCGGCGAGGGCCACCAGCGCGGCGACCGCGGTGTCGACCTGCTCGCGCGGCTGCCGCCCGGTGACGGTCGCCAGGGCGAGCCGTTCCCGCTCGGTCGCCGGGTCCCGGTTCTGTGCGAGCGCCGGTGCCAGCGCCCGCAGGGCGTCGACGACCGGACCGAGCGCGGTCGCCACGCCGCCGGCCGGCAGGTCCACATCGGAGAGCCGGTCCAGGTCGTGGTCGAGGGCGGCGGCCAGCGCCCGCGGGTCGACCGCGAGGAAGGGCAGGAACCGCCAGTACGAGCCGGGGTTGGTCGGATCGAAGACGTACTCGTACCAGCGCCGCGCGTCCTCGAACCGCTGCGCGCCGTTGAGCGCCTGCGCGATCAGCAGCGGAGCGTGGAAGAAGATCTCCCAGTAGTAGAGGCCGTTGGCGTTGCCGAAGTCAAGGTGCGAGCCGGTCGGCAGCCGGTTGGCGTCGACCAGCTCGGGCCGCACCCGGATCGCGGACGTGGCGGTCTCGTCGGTGGTGACGGTGACCTCGTCGGTCTCCTGTGTGGACAGGGCGAGCAGCGCGGGCAGGCCACCCGCGAGCAGCCGCCGGTTGAGCGTCGAGGCGGTGCCTGTGGTGAGGCGGATCATCTCGAACGGGAGCGCGGCGTGCTCGTACGGCCGGTTCACGCCCACGGTCTTCGGGTACCGCACGTAGCCGCCGCCGTGGAACAGGTAGAGGTCGGTCGCGGTGGTCAGCGCGGCGTCGAAGGGTGGCAGGTCCGCGCCGGGCAGGTCTCCCCAGGCGCCGGCGGCCGCACGCAGCTCACCCATGTCGGCGGGTTCCTGGTCGATGCCGAGGTGCGTGTACCCGTCGCCGGCGAACAGGTACACGGTGCTGTCGCGGCGGAACGCGGCCTCGACCGCCACCGGCAGATCCTCCGGGTAGCCCGGGTCGACGAAGTAGGGCACCGTCCCGCCGTCGAGGGTGTACCGCACGTACTGCGCCCCGGTGGTCAGGTAGAGGTGGTCGGCGGTGGCCCACGCCGCGTCGACGTCCTGCGTCTGCGCGAGCGCGGTCGTGCCGTACGTGGGCCGGGTGACGCGGTTGCCGGCCCGGTCGATCTCGTAGAAGTCCTCGCCGTCGCCGAAGTAGTACATCCTGCCGTCCCGCCACACGCCCGCGGAGATGGTGAAGTCGGTCGGCAGGTCGTCGTTGTTGGGGGCGAGCGGCAGCACCTTGCGCTGCTGTGAGGACCCGCCACCGCCGCCGGTGCGGCGCCAGAAGCGGACGTACCACTGGCCGGAGATGAGGTATGTCGCCTTCTCGGTCACGACGGCGGCGTCCACGGTGCCGAACTGCTCCGGCTTGCCCGAGCGGGGCCAGAGCCCGGCCGCGACACTGCGCGTGGTGACGGGTTCCGGCGTCTTTCCCTCCGCCTCGGCGGCAGCGGCCGCGGCGGCCGCCGCGGCGAGGTCCGTGGAGGTGACGAGGCGGTCGCCGGTGTTGTCGAGGAAGTACTCGACGCCGTTGGGCGCGGTGAACGCGACGTCCAGCCGCTCCCATCGGGGCAGGGTGTCGGGGTTGTCCCGCAGCGGCCGCGGGTAGCCGGCGTCGGGGTCGCCGAACGGCACGCCGGTGAACCGCACGTACGTCTCGCCGGAGAAGACGAACGTCTGGTCGCCGCGGAACAGCACCGAGTCGACAGTGCCGGCCGCGGTGAGCGGGCTCGGCACGCGTCCCCAGCGCGGTGCGATGGGTCCACCGCCGGTCACCAGCGCCTCGCCGGCCGCGGGCGGCGGCCCGATGTGCAGGTACGTGTTGGCCGTGTTGTCGAAGAAGTAACGGTCGCCGCTGGGCAGCTCCACGGCCGCGTCGACCGCCGGCCGGTCCGGCAGCCGCTCACCGTTGGGTGCCAGGGCGGTCGTGACCAACTCGAGCGGCTCCACCGCCGCCGCGCGGCACAGGAAGCTGCCGCCCTTGTGGTCGACGCTGAACCACAGGTCCGAGCCGGCCGGGGCGTCGAAGCGCACGACGTCGCCCTCCCCCACCGGGTCCACGAAGATGCGCGCGACGCGTTCGGCGGCGGCCTCGGTGCGGTCGGCCTCGAGCGCGGTCGCCTCGGCCACGAGCGCGGCGGTCTCGGTCGCCGCGTCGCCGGTCGCGAGCAGGTCCTCGGCGTACAGCTCGGGGTTGAGCTCGAACAGGGCGTTGCCGGTCCGCGTGGTGGGCTCCGCGGCGCCTTCACCCTTCGCGGTCACCGTGTACGCGCACGACACGACGATCGACATCTGGTCGGCGGTCTTCATGCGCGGCAGGAGCAGGAGCGTGGCGCCGGAGATCGTGCCCTCCTCGCGGACCCCCGTCCCGAGCGTCTGCGCCGGTACCCACTGCTGGTTCAGGTTTTGGAAGGAGTAGTGGATCCGGATCCGCTGGGCGCGGCCGCGCCCGGAGATCACCTGGCCGTCGGGGGCGGAGCGGGCCACGACGGAGGTGGTGTTCGGGTCGTCCTCGGTCACCGGTTCGGGCACCGCCCAGAAGACGAACACCCGGCCGAACGCGTGCACGGGGTGCACGTGGTCGGCGTCGATCCGCACGTCGACCGGCTGCCAAGGCTCCCAGGAGGCGGACAGCTTGGCCCGGTCGGCGAACTCGGCGCGCCGGTGGTAGTAGCGGCGCGGGGCGGTCCTGGTCCGGCCGAACAGCACCAGCCGCCGCGGTCCGTCCGGCAGCTGGTCCTTCGTGTACACGTAGCCGCCGGCGATGGCCAGCCGGGACACCTCGGTGTACTCGTCGAGGTAGCGCCTGTACGCGTTCTCCACACCCTCGGCGGTGATCTCGCCGCGCAGCAGCTCGTCCTCCAGCGCGTGGAAGGCGTTGGTCTTGGTCGGGCGCAGCTCCGGGCGAAGGACGTTCTCCGGGTAGAGGAAAGCCCGGCGGTTGGCCTCCCAGACCCGGTAGTTGCGCATCCAGCCCCACCACTGCTTGACCCGCTGCCGGGTCTCCTCGTCGCCGCCGGCCAGTTCGAGGCCGAGCAGGTACCGGTGGATGAACAGCTGGGCCGCCGCGATCGCCTCGCGGATGCGGGAGGTGGTGCCCCGCGCGCCCATGTCGACGTCGAGCAGGTGGCGGACGAACAGGTCGCGGGAGGTTTCGCCGCTGTCGCCGAGCACCGCGGCGACGAGCACGTCGCGCTTGCGCAGGTTGAGCTCGTCGTGCAGCCGCCGGGCCAGCGCGGGCCACCGCTCGGCTCCGGTGCGCCGGGCGAGCAGGGTGTGCAGCGCGTCGGCGGCCGCGCCCGCGTCGCCGTCCCGGTGCAGCGGCGACCAGAGCGCGGCGTGTACCTGGGACGGCGGGGTGCCGAGCCGGGCCGCGAGTGCGAACACGTCGCTCAGCGCGGCGAGGAACTCCAGCTCCAGCCGGTCGCCGTCCGCACCGTCCGGCCCGCCCTCGCCCACGCCGGTGAACAGCCGGCTGTTGCGCCGGCACCACTTCAGCTCGCCGGCGTCCCAGCCGAAAAGGTCGGCGAGGTGGCGGTACGGGTCCGCGACGACGCGCGGATCGGGCAGCAGGAAGGTGGCCAGGCCGCCGTCGCTGTCCGGGTGGGTGCGGGCCAGCTCGGCGAAGCGGGCGATCGTGCGCAGGTCGCTGAGCCGGTAGTCGGCCGCGTCGGTCCAGCGGTGCCGGAACGGCTGCGGGTACGTGCCGTCGACGGCGCTGTACCCGTCGCCGGAGTAGCGCACGTACTCGTCGCCGCGCGCGAGGTAGGTGCGCCCGGCGAACCGGAACGCGCCGTCGACCCGCTGCTCGAACCCATCCGGCAGGTCACCCCAGCTGTCCTCGATCCGCCTCGGGTAGCCGGGCTCCACTGTGTCCAGTGCCAGCGGCGCGTACCGGACGTACTGGGAGCCGGCGAAGGCGTACAGCTCGCCGGTCGCGGCCACGAAGGCGGCGTCGAGGCCCGCCCGCTCGGCGCGGAAGTCGTTCTGTACGGTGCCCCAGCCCTCGATCGAGCCGGGCGTGACGGCACCGTCCTTGATGGACACGACCTGTTCGCCGGCGAACAGGATCGTCCGCCCGTCGCCGGTCTCGAACGCCGCGTCGATGCCGTCGTGGAAGGCTTCCGGCAGCGCCGGTACGCCCAGCTCGCCGGGCAGGCCGGCGGCGATCGTGCGCGGGTGTGCGTCGTCGGCCCGGCCGTAGTCGCCGCCGGTGTAGCGCACGTACTGGTCGCCGGAGAACAGGTAGGTGTGCTCGCCGAGGACCAGGGCGGCGTCGACGCGGCCCCGCTCGGCGACGTTGTTGCGGGCCTGGCCGAGCCGCGCGATGTCGTACGCCGCCGCCAGCTCGCCGGAGACCGCGTGGCAGGTGCGGCCGACGAACAGGTACACGGTGCGCTCGTCGGCGACCGCGGCGTCGACCATCGCCCGGCCGCCGGCGGCGAACCGCTCCGCGAGGTCGTCCTCCACCTCGGCGGGGAGCGCGGCGAACGCCTCCTCCGAGCGGATGTTCCCGACGATCTGCTTGGGATAGCCGGGGTCGGCGTAGCGGTAGTCCGGGCCGCTGTAACGCACGTACTGGTCGCCGGAGAACAGGAACGTGACGCCGCGGTGCACCAGCGCCGCGTCGACGATGTCCTCGCCGGTGCGGGTGAGGAAGTTGTTGCGGGTACGGGCCCACCGGGCGCGGATCGGCTCGCGGGCGGCGGCGGACCGCCCGTCGTGGCGGATGAAGTCCTCGCCGTCGAAGAAGTAGGTCGCGCCGTCGCGGCCGGTGAACGCGGCCGTGAGCGCGTCGAGGCGGCCGGTGCCGGGCCAGATCCGCGCGATCGGGCGGGGCGCCGACCAGGTGCCGGCGGCGTCGTTGTGCGCCAGGCAGTCCTCGCCGATCAGCAGCAGGGTGCTGGTGCCGCTCGCCAGCACCGCCGCCGGCATCGTGAAGCCGGCGGGGCGGTCCCGTTCGGGTACCTCCCAGAAGCTGGCGTCGGTCGTGCGGGGCCGGTCGTGGTCGGGGCGGCTGTAGTCGGCGCCGGAGTACGTGACGTAGCGGATGGCGCCGGTCGCGTCAGCCGGTTCGAAGAGGTGGGTGACGCCGTCGCGCACGTACGCGAGCGCCACCCGGGTCAGCCCGCCCCAGTGCTCCGCGACGGGCCTGGCGTCGCCCTCGACCTCGGCGTCGAGGTAGGTGTCGCCGGCGTACACGACGAACTGGTCGTCGCGGAACACGTAGGTGCGGCCGTCCGTGCCGACGAAGGCGGCGTCGACGGCGCTGTCGTGGAAGATCGTGTTGCGCGGCCGGCCCCACTCCTCGGCCAGCGGGTACTCCCGGCCCAGGTCGGCGTTGTAGCAGGAGGTGCCCTGAAACAGGTAGGTGTTGCCGTCGACGCCGCGCAGCACCGCGTCCAGCCCGGTCCGCCAGCTGACGGGGACCCGGCGCAGGCTCCGCGGGCGCACCGGGTCGCGCGCGACGGCGGTGCCCTCCAGCGCGCTGTACCGGTACCAGCCGCCCGGATGCTCGACGCAGACCTCGCCGTCGTCGACGTAGGCGCAGCCCACGACGTCCTGGGCCAGGTCGTCGTAGCGGCGGTGGGCGGACTCGGACACCACATGGCACGTGTCGCCGCTGAACAGGTAGACGCTGCCCCGGTCGGCGAACGCCGCCGAGACACCCGGCAGGCTCACGCGCAGGTTGCCCAGCCTCGGCTCCTGGGACAGCGCGCTCAGCGCGCGGGGATAGCCGATGTCCGCGGTGGCGCCGGCGGCCGCACCGGTGTACCGGATGAACTGGTCGCCGGAGAACAGGTAGGTGTGCCGCGCGCCGTCCTCGCCGTCGAGGACGAGCACCGCGTCGACCCTGCCGGTGCGGGCGAGGTTGTTGGCGACCTTGCCCCAGAACGGCGTGACCGCCGCCGGGTACCGGTCGTCGAGCCTGGTGTAGTCGGCGGTCGAGTAGCGCGCGTACCGGCCGCGGTGGAACAGGTAGGTGCGGCCGTCGGTGCCGACGAAGGCCGCGTCGACGCCGCCGAACGGGAGGCTGTCCCAGTGCTGCTCCAGCGTCCGGGGCTCGGACCACCAGCGGCGCTTGTTGTCGAAGACGAGGAACTGCCCGCCGGAGAAGAGGTACGTGCGGTTGTCCCGGCCGGTCAGCACCGCGTCCACGCGGGCGAAGGCGGCGCCCTCCTCGACCAGGTCCTCGGGCAGGTTCCACCAGTTGTCCGACATCGGGCGCGGGTACCCGGGGTCGGGCACCGCGTAGTCCGGCGTGGAGTAGCGGACGTGGAACGCCATCTCGGTGGCCGGGTCGCAGCGCACCTCCAGCCGGTCCTCGTCGACCCGCAGCAGCCGCAACGCGATGCCGTCCTCGGCGGTGACCTGCCACAGCGGGTCCTGGCCGGTGACCGGCGCGCCGTCGGCGACCGTCACGCCGTGCGCGAGCAGCCGCTGGCCCAGGTCACGCGGCAGCCGGCCGGCGTCGAGATCCTCGTCGCGGTGGCCGATGGACACGTCGAACAGCAGGCCGGCCGCGCCGAACAGGTACGTCGCGCCGTCCTGGACGAACGCGGCGTCGACCCGGCGCAGCCCCGCCCAGTCGCCGTCGATCCGCCGCGGGTAGCCGAGGTCCACAGTGGAGTAGTCGGTGCCGGAGTAGCGGATGTAGGTCTCGCCGCTGAACAGGTAGGTGTGCCCGTCGACGCCGGCCAGCGCGGCGTCGACGGTGCCCTCGGGCAGGGCGGGCGGCAGGTGTCCCCACCGCGAGGCGGTCGCGACCACCGCCGGGTTCGCACTGTCGAGCGCGACCGTCCGCCCGTCCTTGAACAGGTGCACGACGTGCGCGTCGTCGGCGAAGGCCGCCTCCACCCCGCCGTCGAACTCGGCCGGCACGTGTTCCAGGTGTGCGTCGATCCGGCACGGGTACCCGTCGTCGACCCGGACACCGGCGGACTCGATGCCGGCCGTGTACCGGGCCACCTGGTTGCCGGCGAAGACGTACAGCGCCGGACCGTCCACATAGGTGGCGTCCACCCGCTCGGCGCCGGCCAGCGCGTTGGCGGTCGTGCCCCAGGTGCCGGCGATCGGCTGTGCCCCGGCACCGTCGCGTACCGGCAGGAAGCTGTCACCGGCGAACAGGTACGTCGTGCCGTCCAGCCCGTGGAAGGCGGCGTCCAGCGACGTGCGGAAGCGCTCGGGCAGCGGGGCGGTACGCCGCTCGGTCTCGGCCCAGTCGACGATCTGCCGCGGGTAGCCCTCGTCGACGTACTCGTGGTCGTCGCCGGCGTACCGGACGTACTGGTCGCGGTGGAACAGGTAGGTCCGGCCGCCCTCGTCGACGAACGCGGCGTCGATCCGCCGCGCGCCGTCGAACGCGTTCGCCACCACGCCCCACTCGTGTACCCGCCGCAGCCAGCGGGGGCGGCCGGGCTCCCGGACGAACGTGTGCGGCACACCCTCGCCGTCGCGGCCGACGATCCACTCGGCGCCGGCCGCGTCGGCGAACGCGGTGTCCACAGTGGCCAGCTGGCCGAGTGCCGGCGACAGGTCCGCCAGCGACCTCGGCCGGTCGTCGAGCAGGGCGTGCGTCGCGGCGGAGTACACCCACACGTCGGCGCCGTGGAACACGTACACGTTGCCGTCGGCGCTTTCCAGCAGCGCGTCGATCCGGTCGGCGCCCGGCGGCAGGGCCAGCGGCTCGGGGTACTTGCCGGTCAGGTCCTGGTCGCGGAACGCGAGCGTCACCTGGTCGGCGTCCAGGCCGACCGTCGTGGCGAAGCGGGCGAAGCCGCGCATCCGCCGCAGCGCGCGGCGCGGGTACGGGTCGTCGGCGACCGCGGCGGGGTCGGCCAGCAGCGGCTCCACCAGCACGTCCAGGGCACGGTCGAGGTCACCGGCGACGGCCGCGCAGATCGCCTGTACGGTCGCGGCCGGCACGCCGAGCCCCTCCCTGAGGTACTCGACAAGCGTCGCGTGCTGCGCGGTCGCGAGTCGCTCCAGCACGCCGGTGATGTGCGCGGTACCGGCGACGGTCTCGGTCGCGGCGGCGTGCAGCAGGTGGAAGATCTCCACCCGGAAGTCGACCAGACCGGGCAGGCCGAAGTCCGCGGCGTGCGGGGCGTGCGCGAAGTACGCCAACCGCTGCGGGGCGACGCCGAGCGCCTCGGTGAGGTGGCCGGCCTCGACGAGCTGGGCCAGCAGGCGGCGGCGCTCGTCGTCGGTGAACCCGAGCGCGGTCAGGGCCGCCGGATCCACCCGGAACGGCCGGCCGTCGGCGAGGATCACCCGGAGCTGGTGGGCGATCGTGGCGTTCTCGGCGGCGGTGAAGCCGTCCAGGCCGAGCGCGGCGTCGGGGTCGGCGACGAGGGCGGCCGCCTCCTCGGTGAGCCGCCCGTCGCGCAGGTGCCGCGCGGCGAGCCGGTCCGCGACCCGCTGGGCGGCGGCCGCGTCGGCCAGGCCGTGCAGGTCCTCCGGGGCGAGTGCGCCGGACCGGCCGGCGAGGTCCAGCAGCAGGGCGTGCACCCCGTCAGCGAGGTCGGCGAGGTCGGCGTCGACGGCGAAGGCGGTCCGGTTGCCGATCGTCGCGAAGAAGCCCGGGTCCAGCACCTCACCGGTCGAGGTCAAATATCCGTTGTGGACGAGGTTGTCGTACAGCTCGGTGCGTTCGGCCTCGCTCATGCCAGCGAGGCTGGCCAGGTCGGACGGGTAGAAGGCCGGCTGTTCGCTCCCCTCGCAGAGCTTGCCCACCAGGTCGAAGAGCATGTCCTGGTATGCGGCGAAGTCGCCGCGAAGGCGCAGCTCCGCGGGCGTGGCGGGCACGCGCTCCACCACGACCGCGCCGCCTTCGCCGAGGTAGCCGGCGAGCGTGAGGTTCGTGTACGCCTTGGCGGCCAGCCGGTCACCGAGTCCCAGGCCAAGGAAGTCGTTGGCGGCGACCGCGCTCAGCTCCGCCAGCGCGGTGCGTGCGGCGGCCTCCCGCAGCGGCGGGTCGACGCGCAGCAGCGACCCGCCGCGCCCGGCGCCGGCCGCGGCGTCGGCGATGACGTCGCGGATGACCTGTGCCGCCCGCTCGCCGAAGCGCTCGGAGCCGAACACGGCGGCGGCCGGCGCGATCGCTTCGAAACGCGCGCGCAGGCCGTCCAGCAGGAGCCGGTCTTCCGCGCCCTCTCCCGCCGCACCGCCCAGGATGCCGGCCAGGTCGGTGGCGGTCAGGCCGGTCGCCCGCATCCAGCGCACCACGGCCAGCAGGGTTTGTACGAGCCACAGGCCCGCGTCCGGGCCTTCGGCACCGGCGAGCACCAGGTCGCCGCCGGCGTTTGAGGCTCCGCTGTCGACGAGGACGGGGAAGGTCGTGTACCGCTTCATGGACGGGTCGCTGTCCAGGACGTCGAGCAGGGCGAACAGCTCCGTGACGGAGATGTCCAGCGCCGCGGTGAGCCGGCCGACCCGGTGCAGCAGCGACAGCTCGGCAAGGCCGGCTCCGGTGCGGCCGAACAGGCCGGCGGGGCCGCGCTCGCGGGCACGGGTGACGACCGCGGCGAGGTCGTGCGCGGCCAGCCCCACGGCGGCGCCCACCCGCCGCCGGTACTCCGCGTTCACCGGCGCGAGGATGTCGCCGGTGCAGCGCAGCTCGGCCAGGCCGGCGTAGTCCGGAGGCGGCATGCCCGGCCCGCGCAGCACGGTGCCGTCCAGCGCCGCGAAGGGCACGTTGAAGACCCGGTTGAACAGGTCTGCCGGTGCCGCGTCGCCGACGCCCAGCGTCTCGATCGGGGCTACCAGGCTGGCCACCACGTCGACCGGCAGGTCGAGCTCCCGGCGCAGGTGGCTGACGACCGCGAGCGCCCGGACGGCGGCCAGGTCGAGCCGGTTGCCCGCACACGCCCGCAGCACCCGATCGAGCTCCACAAAGGACATTCCGGTGCGGCGGGCCAGCCGGATGAACCGGCTGGCCCGGTCGAACCAGGCGACCGGCACGGATCCGGTGCCGCCGGCGAGCACCAGGCGCCGCTCGTCCGCGTCGAGCGACACGACCTCGCCGCCCTGGTGCACGAAGAAGGCGGCCGCCGCGTCCCGCTCGCCGGCGCCGAGCTCGCCGTACACAAGCTCGCGCAGCTCTGCCTGGGTCAGGCCGGCGGCGCGCCGGAACCGGTCGGCGTCGGCCAGCGCGTCGAACGCCTCGCCGCCGCCCAGGTTGTACTGCTCACGCAGCGCCTGGCCACCGTCGAGGGCGGTGGTCACCATCGTCACCTCGGCCGCGGTGAGCCCCAGGTGTTCGCGGGCGACGACGTCCGGGTGGGCGTGCGGCGCGAACCGGCGGTACAGCTCGACCGGGTCGACGCCCAGCTCGCGCAGGCACTGGCGCAGCCGCTCGTGGGCGAGGGAGAACGGCGCGAGGAACGGGTACCGTGCCGCGGCGAGCCGCGCGAACGGGTCGGCGCCGCCACCGACCCGCTCCCCCAGCACCTCGTTGACGATGTCCAGGTACGGCACCTCGGTGAAGCTCGCCCGCGCGTCGAGCAGCACGCGGGCGAGGTCGGGCCGCCGGTCGCCGAGCCGCTCGGCGCCCTCGGGCACGCCGGTGGCGCAGTCCTCGGCCAGTTGGAGGAGGTCGGCCAGGTAGGCCGCCGGGGAGTACACCGACCGCGCCTCGTCGACGATCGGCACGTCGAGCTCGCCGAAGACCTTGTCGTGACTGGGCAGCGATTCGTCGCGGTGCATGCTTCCTCCAGCGGGATCTCCGGCGTCGAGTCAGACGCAGGAGCCGGTGGAGGCGCGCGATGATGCAAGGTGTCGGCTTCCGGATGACTCACTTAAGCCACAGCCGACGATCATGTATCCGGACGTCCCCGGTGGCTGTCACGGCCGGGACGGGGCGGTCGGGTCCTCGGGCCACGCGTGACGGGGGTAGCGGCCGCGCAGCTCGGCGCGTACCCGCGGATAGCCGGTGCGCCAGAACGATTCCAGATCGGCCGTGACCGCGACCGGGCGCCGCGCCGGTGACAGCAGGTGCAGCAGGACGGTCACCCGCCCGTCCGCGATCACGGGCGCCCGCTGCCAGCCGAACGCCTCCTGCACCCGCAGCGCCAGCACCGGCGCCTGCGGATCGGCGTAGTCCACCCGCAGCCGTGACCCGCCAGGCACCAGCAGCCGCTCCGGCGCCACCCGGTCCAGCGCCGCGGCCTGCGGCCAGGGCAGCAGCCGCCGCAGGGCGGTGGCGACGTCGACGCGTTCGAGGTCGGCTCGGCGCCGCGCGGCGTGCAGCTCCGGACCCAGCCATTCCCCGGCCGTACGCAGCAGGGCGTCGTCGGACACGTCCGGCCACGGGGCGCCGAGCGCGTGCCGGCAGAACGCGAGCCGCTCGCGCAGCCCCCGCGCGTCACGGTCCCACGGCAGCAGCGGCAGGCCCTCGCGGCGCAGCCCTTCCAGCAGGGCACGGTCGAGCGCGTCCCGGTCCGGATCGGGCAGGGGCCGCTCGACCAGCGTGACCGCGCCGAGCCGCTCGAACTCGCGGGCGACCACGTCGCCGCCGGACCAGGCCACCTCCTGGCCCCGCACCAGGTGGCCCGCGCCGGCCACCCGCGCGGTCGCCTCGTCGATCGCGGCGGCCGACCGGATGCGTGCCGCCGGCTGGCGCGGGTCACGGTCCGCGACGGCGATCGCCAGCCAGGCGACACCCGCCAGCACCGACCCCGGCGCGAGGTTCGCGGCGGTCCCACCGACCATGAGGTACTCCGTGCCGCCCGGCTGCCGGACCCGGGCCAGCCGCTCCGGGTACGCCAGACCGACAACCAGCCCGGCGGCCAGGTCGTCCGTCAGCTCCGTCCTCGGCCAGTCACCGGCCTCGGCGCGCAGCCGGCGCACCTCTGTCTGCCACTGGCGGTCGCCGCTGCCACGCTGCTGGCGCCACACCGCGACGAGATCCTCGCCGGCCGCCTGCTCGGTGAGCAGCGCGACGATCTGCGCGGCCCGGTCGGCGCCGACCGCCGGCGCGCCGTCGAGCAGTGCCCGGGCCAGCCGCGGGTGCGCGCCGACAGCGGCGATCGCGCGCCCGCGCGCGGTGACCCGACCGCTGTCCTCGACCGCGCCGAGCGCGCGCAGCGTCCGGGCCGCGGCCCGCATCGCACCGGCGGGGGCTTGTCCGGCAGCGCCAGCCCGCCGCCGTCCGGGTCTCCCCAGCAAGCCAGGTCGAGCGCGAAGCCGGTCAGGTCGGCCGCCGCGATCTCGGGCTCGGGCTGGGCCGGCAGCCGCTCGTGCTGCGCCGGCGACCAGCAGCGGTACACCACGCCGGGCGCCTCTCGCCCGGCCCGGCCGGCGCGCTGGTCGGCGGTCGACCGCGACACCGGCACGGTGACCAGCGTGCCCAGCCCGCGGGCCTGGTCGGTGCGCGGCACCCGGCTCAGGCCCGCGTCGACGACGACCCGGACGCCGGGCACGGTCAGGCTGCTCTCGGCGACCGCGGTGGCCAGCACGACCCGCCGCCCGGCGCCCGGCCGCAGCACTGCGTCCTGGGCGGCGGCGTCCAGACGGCCGTGCAGCATCAGCACGGTGAGGTCGGCCAGCCGAGAGGCGACCGCCCTGATCTCACCGGCGCCGGGCAGAAACACCAGCACGTCACCCTCGCGCTCGCTCCACGCCCGCCGCACCGTGGCGGCGACATGGTCCAGCAGCCGCGGGTCGACGCGCAGGCCGAGCGGCGCGTCCACCGGCCGGGGTGGCGGCGTCCACACCACGTCGACGGGGTGTGAGGCCTCCTCGGCCACCACGACCTCCCCGGCGCCCAGCGCGCGGGCCACCGCCACCGGGTCGGCCGTCGCGGACATCGCGAGCAGCCGCAGGTCGGGCCGGAGCGTGGCGCGTACGTCGACGCAGAAGGCCAGGGCCAGGTCCGCGTCCAGGTGCCGCTCGTGACACTCGTCCAGGATCACCGCGCCGGTGCCGGGCAGGTCGGGGTCGCGCTGCAGCCGCCGTACGAGCACGCCGGTGGTCACCACCTCCACGCGGGTCGCCGCGCTGACCCGGCGATCTCCCCGAACGGTGTATCCCACCTGCCCGCCGACCCGGTCCCCGAGCAGGGCGGCCATCCGCCGCGCCGCCGCGCGGGCAGCGATCCGGCGCGGCTCCGCGACCACGACGCGGCCCGGTATCCGCTCCATCAAGGCCAGCGGCACCAGCGTCGTCTTGCCGGCACCCGGCGGCGCCACAAGGACGGCGGCGCCCCCGTCTTGCAGGGCGTCGCCGACCGCGGGAAGCACCTTCTCGACAGGCAGCACCACGCCATCCTGCTCCAACGGACGGTGGATCGGGCCTACCTCGCGGGAGGTTCCTGGTCCGCCGGCTACACCTTCACAAGGTGGACCCCGTCCGACTCAGGCGGCTGAGCCAGCCTCGAGCGTCCTCCAATCCAACCTCGTTCTCAGCAGCACTGGCGATGCCAGTCAGATCTTCGGCTGCGATCCGGCGAGCGAAATAGTCGGCCTGCACAGCCCACCGGAAACGCAACATCGCCAGCAGGCCACGTTCGACCTCGACCCGCGGAACAATCCCATCGTCCAGATACGCCTCCACCAAGGAACCCGCGCGGCCCGGGCCCCCGACATACATCACCGCCGACGCCAGGTCGTACAACAGCGGCCCGGTCATGGCGGTGCTCCAGTCGATCAAACCGCAGACTCCACGTGCACGGTCCAACCGGAACGCCTGCGGAGCCGGATCGGTATGCAACAGACCCCGCGACAGCGACGGTGGATCAAGCTCGTCGTACGCAGCGACACCCGCGGCCACAGCATCCCGAACCCACGGGCGAATCCCCAGGTGCTCGCCATCCGGATCGACCCAGTGGAATCGATCAGCAACGGCAACCGACACCTCGCAAAGCGCAGCGTGCACCCGAGCGAGGGTCGCGCCGATCAGCCGGTGATCGCCTAGATCTGCCCCCGACAGTTCCTCACCTGGAACCCAGTCCAGCAACGCCACGGGACGTCATCGACATCAACGACAAACTGTCCCTGCCGGGTGGCTACCGGGGCTCCCGCTGGAATCCCGGTTGCTTCAAGTGCAGACGCCACCGCCAGACCCGCAACGAAGGAGCGGCGCGAAGCCGGAACGACCGCCTTGGCGACCCAGCGCTCACCACCCACGCTGACGAACCACGTCGCCGAGTTCATCCCGCCGTTGTGGACCTCTACCGTCGGGTCCGCCAAACCCCACGAATCCGCGAGGCACGCGCGGAGCCTCACATCACTAATCACATGTCGAAGTCAAGCAGCCGCAACCCTGGCCGGCTACCGACTTCTACGACGGCACAGCCGCCTGGCCAGACAACCGAGCGCCTAATCGTCGCGGACGGTCGAAAGTGGAGAATCAGGTCCTACGAGCCGGGGCTCTTTTCCGCGCCCCTGGATTCCAGGAACGCCTCGATGGCCTCGACGACCAGGCGGTGATCGTCGAGTTGGGGCAGGCCCGAGACGGTGACGGTGCCGACCGGGCCGGTGCCCTTGACGATGATCGGGAAGCAGCCGCCGTGCGCGGCGTACAGGGCCGGTTCGAGGTGGGGCTCGGCGTCGAAGGTGGTGCCCCGGTCGCGGTAGCTCTGGCCCACGAGGTACGAGCTGTGTCCGAACCGGCGGACGACGCGGATCTTCCGTTCGATCCAGTCGTCGTTGTCGGGCGACGTGCCCGGCAGCGCGTAGTGGAAGAGCTGGTGGTCGCCGCGGCGGATGTCGACGGTGACCGGGAGGCCGCGCTCCCTGGCCAGCCGGACCAGAAGGTTTCCCAGCTCCCAGGCGTCGTCATGGTCAAAGCGGTCGAACTGGAGGCGTTCCTCCTGCTCGCGAAGCTCCGGTGTCACGGCGTACCGCCCTCTCCGTCGATCGTCGAAACGATCTAACCAGAGGACGATCCCGGGAGCTTTGAGAAAGGCGGCGTGGCCGTGTTTGCGGTGGACCGTCCACGCCGCCACCCGCCAACCCTACCTCATGAGACGAGATCGCGTCTCGCTGGGCGCAATCGATCCACCTTACGTGACGCTCTCTTCAGCCGCCCCTTGGACAGTCCACAGCAGACGCCGAGCAGCAAGCCGGCGAGGTTGACGATCGTGAACACAGCCTCCACATGCGACTGTGGTGCGGCGCGAGGGACGACGAGGATCACCAGGCTGAGCACGTCGCCGAGGAGCGCGGCGGCTCCGGTGAGCGAGGCGAGCAGCGAGAGCACGCCGGTACGGGACACGAGGGCCTCCGGGGAGTGAGGGCATCAGTGGGCCGGGCTCCTTCGCCCGGCACCGCCCCAGACAGCGGCCCGCCCCGGAAACCGACAGGCCGGCGCAAGATTTTTTCCCTCGGCTCCGCCGGCACTTACCGCGAGCCGACAGACCAGCGGACCGTGGCCGATCACGCACCGGACACTGGCCGCCACGGGGAGTGCTTACCGGATCCGGTACCGGAACGATTTGCCGTGCCGCCCGGAAAGTTGGTGACCGTGATGCTCGACGGAGCTGAAGCCGAGGATGTGCCGGATCGGCTCGCCCCGCTGATCGAGCGCCTCGCCACGCAGGACCTGGACGCGGCGACCGCCCAGGAACTGACGAACGCCGTGCACCAGGCGGTCCACCCGCTGTGCCTGAGCATTCTCGCCAGTGTGGAAGCGGCGTACGAAGCCGAGCAGGAGACGTGGCGGCGGCTGCTGGAGCATCTGCGCCGCCGCGACCCGGCCGCCGGGCCGATCGTCAACGGCACCGCCTACATCCGGAAGATCACCCGCAACGTGTGCCACGACCTCGGTCGCGGCATCAGTGACCGGCGCCGCGAGGTGCCGGTCGTCGACCACCTGGGACACGCCCGGGCTCTGCGGGTCGAGACGCACCACGACGACACCACCGTGGTACCCGGCGGGGCCGACCCGGCCGCCGCCGCCTTCGGCTACCGCTCCCGCCGGGTGCTCGAGGAGCTGGCCGGCCTGTCCCACCAGGAGCGCATGGTCCTGTGCCTGCGCCAGCAGGGCCGGTCGTACGGCGAGGTCGCGCAGGTCCTGGGCGGCGGGCTGAGCGCCGCCACCGCGCAGACCCAGGGCGAGCGGGCGATGCACCACCTGCGCGGCCGGGCGCATGTCACCGTGTGGCTCCAGGAGCCGACGACCGCGTGGACGTCTCCGCCGTGCCCGCGGCTGGCCGAGCTCAAGGCCGAGGTGTGGCAGCGCGTCTCGGCGGGTGCCGAGGTGACCACGACGCTGTACCGCGAGATCGGCAAGCACCTGGACCCGAGCCCCAACCGCACGGGCGGGCGCGACGGCGCCTGCCGGATCTGCGACCCGGAGCGCAAACGCTCCGAGGTCATCTACTGGTGGCTGATCGTCACGCTGCCGCCGCTGCTGGCGCTGCCGCAGGTACCCATGCCGGAACCCACGGCCCGCCACCGGCACGAGGAACCTGCCGACGGCGGTCGCGACCGGCGGCCCAGGCGCCGGCGACGGCGCGGCAAGCTGCGCCCCCGCATCGCCGGACTGGTGGCCGCCGTGGCGGTGGTGGCTGTCGCGGCGGTGGTGCTCGCGGCGGGGCTCGACGTGCCACCGTTCGGCACGCGCGGCCAGCCCCGCACCGCGGCCGGCGAGGTGGGCGCGACAGGTGCCGGCCCGGCCGCGGCGCCGGCCGCGCTGGCCCTCCCCCAGCCGTGCGCGCTGGTCACGCCCGGCGAGGTGGCGTCCGCGACGGGCTGGCCGGCCAACCCGTGCACGCCGTTCGCGGGTACCACCGACGACGCCATCCTCCAGCGCCCCGGCGTGCGCGGCTACTTCGCGCCGGACGTCGGCCGGCTCGAGATCAACGCGTTGTTCCTGACCGCTTTCGACCTCGGCGCGCAGCCGGAGGCCGCGTTCGCGGACATGCGCGGCAAGCTCCAGGCCGCATACCCGAGCGGCACCGGCGGGATCAGCTCGGGCACGGTGCCGGGCCTCGGCGACGAAAACGTGTTCGTGCGGATCGTGTACGAGGACGGGCGCGACCACATGAGCACGCTGCTGCTCCGGCGGGCCAACATCGCCCTGGAGCTGCAGATGATCGCGGGCGGCGCCGCCGGCGCGGCGCTGGAGGCGTGCACCGCGCTCGCCCCGGCCGCGGTCGGGCGCATCGGCTGAGAAACGGGTGGAGGCGGCTCGACGGCCACCGATACCGTTTGGCGATGCGGCCCGTGCACGGTCGCGGCGCACATGACACCGTTCGGCAGCGACCTTCTGCTCCTCGGCGTCTGGGGCGGGCTGACCGGCGCGGTGCGCGACCTCGTCGCGCACGAGCACGCCGGGCGCGCCATCACCTACCTCGCCACCTCGCCCGACGGGCGCTGGCTCGCGGTGCTCAGCCACCGCACGCAGCAGACATTGTTCGAACGCGGCACCGAGGACGACGGCCTGGTCCGCGTCTACGACCCGCACACCGGCCACTGCCTCGCCGAGACCCGCACCCACGAGAGCGTCCCCGGCCCGACCGGCTGCCGCTGGAGCCGGGACGGCACCGCCCTGTACGTCTACGGCCACAAGGGCCTGCACGGCTACACCTGGCTGCCGCCGGCCTGACCGGGCTGCACCCATCCGCCCCCGGGTTCGTACCGAATTACTCGTGTTGAACCTGAACTGGGTGGATGCGAGGCGCGTGGATGGGGCAGCAGCAGGAGCGTCGTCGGCAGCGGGTGAGACCGCTCGCGGCAGTACCGGAACCGGCCGGTGAGCGGCCGGACCTGGATGGGCTGCTCAGCGCCGTCGGCCGAGGCGACGAGGCCGCGTTCGGGCGGCTGTACGAGCTTGTCTCACCCCGGGTGTACGGCCTGGCGCGCCGGGTGCTGCGGGATCCGGCCCAGGCCGAGGAGGTCGCGCAGGAGGTGCTGGTGGAGGTGTGGCGCACCGCTGCCCGCTTCCAGCCCGGCCGGGGTTCGGCCGTCAACTGGGTGTTCACGATCGCGCACCGCCGGGCCGTCGACCGCGTCCGCGGCGAGCAGTCGCGCGTCGAGGTCCTGCGGCGGGTGGCGGCCGGCTCGGCGCAGACGCCGTACGACCACGTCGCCGAGGAGGTGGGCGACCGCCTCGAACGGCAGCAGGTCCACCGCTGCCTCGACGTGCTCACCGACCTGCAGCGCCAGGCCGTGACGCTGGCCTACTACGGCGGACACACCTACCGCGAGGTCGCCGAGCTGCTGCACGTCGCCTTGCCCACCGTGAAGACCCGGATGCGGGACGGGCTGATCCGCCTGCGCGACTGCCTCGGCGTGGAGGTGCCCTCATGATCACCGTGGACGTACACGCCCTGGGCGGCGCCTACGTGCTGGACGCCGTCTCGGACCTGGAACGCGCCGCGTTCGAGCGGCACCTCACCGGCTGCGACGCCTGCCGCACCGAGGTGGCCGAGCTGCGCGAGACCGCCGCGCGGCTCGCCGACGGCGCCTGGTCGGCGCCCCCGCCCAGGCTGCGCGAACAGGTGCTGGCCAAGGTGCGGCAGACCCGGCAGGAGCCGCCCCGGCTGACCGGCCCGCGGCAGCGCCGGGTGGGCTGGCGTCACCGCGGCGCGCTGGCCGCCGCGGCGGTGGCGCTGGTCGCCGGCGGGGGCGTCGGCGGATACCTGGCGCAGCAGCCGCGGGTGGCCGAGCAGCGCGACTCCGCCCAGGCCGCGCGCGAACAGGCCGCGGCGATCGGGGCCGTACTGTCCGCACCGGACGTGCGGCTGCGCTCCGGCGACCGGCTGAGCGTCGCGGTGTCCCCCAGCCGCGACCAGGCGGTGGTGGTCGCACAGAACCTGTCCGACGCCGGACCGGGCCGCATTCACCAGCTGTGGCTGATCCGGGGCAACCAGCCGGTGCCGGCGGGCCTACTCTCCCGCGGCCCGGTGCTGCTCGGCCCCGTCCGCGGCGTGGACGCGCTCGCGGTCACCGTCGAGCCTGCCGGCGGCTCACGGGCACCCACCTCGTCTCCTGTCGCCGTCGTCCGGCTCAGCTGATATCGCGCATTAAAGACAAACCAATCCAACCCCTCTTTCGGTACGAATCCCTCACGCACAGCAATACCCAATGAAAGGGATTCTTGTCATGCGCGCACGTACCCTGGTCGCCTTCGCGGCGGCCGCCACCTTTGCCCTGTCGACGGCCGCCTGTGGCGACAGCGACGACACAAGCGACATGGGCGCGGCCGCCACCACCGCGGCCGCGGCGTCGCCGACGCAGGCGATGGCCGGCATGGACGGCGACGAGTTCGGCAGCGGCTGCGCCGCCGTCCCCACCGACCCGTCCAACGCCGGCAGCTTCGAGGCGATGGCCAAGGTGCCCGTCGCCACCGCCGCCTCCGGCAACCCGATGCTGTCCACATTGGTCACCGCCGTCCAGCAGGCCGGCCTCGTCGACTCGCTCAACACCGCGCCGGCCCTGACCGTGTTCGCGCCCACCAACGACGCGTTCGCCAAGATCCCGAAGGCGGACCTCGACAAGGTGTTGGCCGACAAGGCCACGCTGACCAAGATCCTCACCTACCACGCGGTGCCGCAGAAGCTCGCCCCCGCGCAGCTCGCCGGGACGCACACGACCCTCGAAGGCAGCGAGCTCAACGTGACCGGCAGCGGCGAGGACTTCTCCGTCGGCGACGCCACGGTCGTCTGCGGCAACGTGCAGACCGCCAACGCCACCGTCTACATCATCGACACCGTCCTCATGCCGACCGCCTGACACCCCGTCGAGGCACCGCGCGGCCGGGCAGTACGCCACCGTCCATCGGCCCGGCCGCGCGGCCGAACCTGGAGGCCCGCCATGCGGATCCCACGCTTCGTGACCGCCGCCGGCTACGGCGTGCTCGCCGCCGTCGCCGGCCTGGCCGCCGCGGAACTGGCCGCGGCGATCCTGCGGCCGGAAGCCTCCCCGCTCATCGCGGTAGGCGGCGCCGTCATCGACGCCACTCCGACGCCGGTCAAGGAGTACGCGGTCCGCACGTTCGGCACCGCCGACAAGCCCATCCTGCTGTGGACGATCCGCGCGGCGCTGCTCGGCGCCGCCGCGACGGTCGGGATCGTGGCCGCCCGCCGGCGCCGCCTCGGCCTGGTGCTGGCCGCCGCGCTCGGCCTGGCCGGTGCGGCCGCGGCGCTGGCCCGCCCCGCCGCCCGGCCCGCGGACGCGATCCCCTCGCTGGCCGGCGCCGCGGTCAGCGTCGCCGTCCTGGCGTACCTGACCCGCCCGGCAGCCGCCCGCGCGGCCCGACCGACGGCACGCGGCGCCGGCTGCTGACCGCGACGGCACTGGTGGCCGGTACCGCGCTGGCCGGCGGCGGCGCCGCGATCCTGCGCCGGCAGCGCACCGGCGACGCGGCGGCCGCGCGCGAGGCGGTCCGCCTCCCGGCGCCCGCCAAGCCCCTGCCGGCCTTCCACGCTCCCGGCTTCTACACCGCCAACGCGGACTTCTACCGGGTCGACACCGCCCTGACGGTCCCCCGCGTCGACGTCGACGGGTGGCGGCTACGCCTGCGCGGCATGGTCGAGCGGCCCGTCACGCTCACCTTCGCCGACCTGCTCGCCCGGCCGCTCGCCGAGCGGGACATCACCCTCAACTGCGTCTCCAACGAGGTGGGCGGCCCGTACGTCGGCACCGCCCGGTGGCTCGGCGCCGCCCTGTCCGACCTGCTGCGCGAGGCCGGTATCCGGGCCGGCGCCGACCAGCTCGTCGCCCGCTCCACCGACGGCATGACCATCGGTACCCCGATCGAAACGATCATGGATGGCCGGGACACCCTGCTGGCCGTCGGCATGAACGGCGAGCCGCTCCCCTGCGCCACGGCTTTCCCGTGCGCATGCTCACCCCCGGCCTCTACGGCTACGCCGGCGCGTGCAAATGGGTCACCGAGCTGACGGTCACCCGCTTCGACCAGGTCGACGCCTACTGGGTACAGCGCGGGTGGGCGGCCACCGCATCGGTCAAGACGGCCTCCCGCATCGACCGGCCCACGCCGTTCGCCACCCTCGACCCGGGACCGGTCACGATCGCCGGCGTCGCGTGGGCACAGCACCGCGGCATCGCCGCCGTCGAACTGCAGGTCGACGACGCTCCGTGGACCCTGTGCGAACTGCTCCCCGTCCCGTCCGTCGACACCTGGGTCCAATGGCGACACACCTGGAACGCCACCGCCGGCGGCCACACCATCCGGGTCCGCGCCACCGACGCGACCGGCGACACCCAGACGCCGGAACGGGCCGCACCCTTCCCCGACGGCGCCACCGGCTGGCACACGGTCGCCGTCACCATCCGGTAGCCGGTTCGCCATCGACTGCCGGAGAGGTGGGTGGCTGTGACCGCACCCACAATGCCGCTGATCTGGGGCATGCTGCCTGCCGGCGGCGGCGACTGAGCGGCGACCCACCGTCCGTGCAGCGCGGGCGCCCATGGCCGCACGCTGTGGCCGCGTCCCTGGGTGGGCCGACGGTCCACAATGGAGCGCGTGTTGAAAGAGCAGTTCCCTGGGGTGCCGGCGAGGTCACGCACCTGGGCGAGGGTGAGTTCTCGGGCAGGGGCGCCCAGGTGATGGCGACCACGATGGACCCGGCCTGGACGCCGCCGTGCGCGAGCATGAACCCAGCGGTGCCACAGGCGCCTGCGCCCTCCGGCCCGGCCACCTCCGGGCCCGCGCCGTCCGAGCAGTCGGTGCTTCCACCCGCCGCCGTTGGCCCGCTCCTGATCGTTCGGCACTCGTACCGGAATGGTTCCATCTCCGGCCCGTCGAGCGGCTGCGGCCCCCGCGACCAGCGGCCTGCACCAACTCCCGGAAGTCCTACTCGTCGGTGTAGGCACCACTGGCGTCGCCGCATTCGCGGTTCTGCTCGTCCCCACAAGTACTTGCCCTGGACCGTGGAGATCGATGCGTGGGCCAAGGGCGGCGACCAGTACCTCGGCGACCACCCGCGTGCGGCGGCCTACAGCCTCGCTGTCGTGTTCGGGTTGGCGCTCCCCGAACAGCCCGACCCGATCAAGCGCACTACGGTGTTGGGTCCGGCTCTCGGCCTTCGTTGCGCAGGGCTTCGGTGCCGGCCTTCGTGTTCGCCTCCGACGCTGCCCGACGCAGCTTGTAGAAGAGCTGCGGTACCCGGGGGCCGTCCCGGCGGAGCAGGTACGCGGAGTCCTGAATCTCGCGGCATTCGGCGACGGTCACCGTCTCTGGCTGCGTGATGTACGCCTGCCAGAGATCGTTAATTTTGTGTTCGACCTGTTGGCGGGCGGTTGCGTGCTGCCAATGCAGCCGGGCTAGCTCTACGGAGTCGAGGAATGCCGGCGCGCTAGGAAGGAAGATCTTGACGAGGTAGTCCGCCAGGCTCATGTCCCGGACGAGCGCGACGATGAGCCCGACGACGAACCAGGAGATCCCCGCGATCAGGATGGTGCCGCCGTACGCCCGGTGATCCTGTCGGCTCCACACCATGCTCTGGCGCTGGCAGAGCAAGACATCGGCCGGCCACGGCGTGTTACCTAGGTCGATGCTGTACCACTCGCGATAGTCGGTGTCGGCCTTGATTTGCCGGGCCGCCGCGCACACGTCGTCGGGCGACGGTCGTCGGCCTGCGAGGGCTGCGTTCCAGGGCAGGTGGAACAAGCTCGTGTCGTACAGCTCATGAACCCGGACCGCTTCGAGCGTGCTGCGCTGCTCCATCCACGTCAACAGGGTGCGGCCGAGCACGAGCCAGCCGGCACTGATAGCCGCTACGAGGTCGGTGGTAGACGGGATGGACAGCGAGACGAACGGGCCGACGGCGGCTAGGACGAACGTCCCGAAGGCCCGAGCGCGCCGCCAGCGGTGAGCGACCTGGTAGTAGCGGCTGTAGGCGAGCAGGCGCCGCAGGTGCTCGGGATTGTCCTGCCGCTGTTTGATAAGCGAGGACTGCCCCTCGGGAACCGGCCGGGCCGTTGGCGTACCGGTCACGACAGCGGAAACAACGGACCGAACAGATTGCGCCATGCTGCGAGGGCGTCGCCGGTGCGGCCGGACCGCTCCAGGTTGATCGCCGCGGTGCACGCGGCCTCGGCGGCCCGCAGGGCCGCGCGCGCCTTTTCCATCTTCGTGGCGTCGCCGTCGAGAACGTCGGAGATGTCCGGGCCGACGCCCGCCGGGTCGGACCAGCCGTCGTCGATGTGGTCGGCAGCGCTGGCGAAGAACTGCCGGAGTTCTCGCCGGTGGTCACCGGACCACGAACCGGTGATCAGCTTCAGGGCCATCACCTCGATGAGGAACGACGGCTCGATCGGGTGGGCGTGAACTTCGTTCCATTTCTTGATCATCTTGACCAGCGGCTTCCACTGCTCGGCGAAGTTCTGGTTCGCCGTGGTGGCCTTGTCCGCGTGGACCTTGGGGTTGGTGTGGACCCACTCGCCCTGGACGTCGTCGGGGATCAGGTAGTGGTCGCCGTGGGCGAACGCGGGGACGACATCGAACGACACGACCTCGTCGCTGACGTCGTCGACGACGTTCACGCCGAAGTCGACGCGTACGGCGCGCCGGTCGCAGCACACGCGGTCGTCGCCGTAGTGCGGCGCCAGCACGCCGCGGACATCTTCCAGTACGTCGTGGGGGTGGCGGTCGAGGTAACCGGGGTCCGTCAGGACGATCATGATGTCGACATCGCGCAGCGGCTTTGTCTTGGTGTGCCGCCGGTACGCGCCGGTGAGGAAGTCCTCCTTGATGTCCAACGCCGCATCGAGCTGCTGACGGATGCGTTGCTGCCGGGTGCTGGCCGAGTTGTCCTCGGCATCGGTGGTCTCCAGCCGCGTGCGGAACTTACGGAACGCTTCGTTCGGACTGATCATTAGCTGCTCCGGGTGTAGTAGCTGAGGCCCGCGCCGAGGCTGCCGCCGCCGATTGCGGTACCGACGGAGTGCCGGGTGAAGCCGGCCGTCGAACGGAGAGTGGTGCTGCTCCAGCCGGCTACGTCTGGTCGGCCGGACGCCGTCTCGGCGACGATGCGGTACTCGCAGCGCGACGGGTAGGAGCCGTTCTTGCGCACGGTGTAGGAGACGGTATCCGGGTCGAGCCACAGTTCGCCGTCGCCGTCGCCGTAGTACGTGTAGTCGATGGTGAAGTCGAACCGGCCCACCAGGTCAGCGCCGGCCGGTTTGCCGGGGTCGTACACCTCCAGCACGAGGCTCTTGAGGTGCCTGGATCCCAGCCAGGTCGCCACCCCGGACTCGAGCACGCCCCACTGGTTTCGGATCTTGTCGGTGCTCAGTCCGCTCTCACGGATGATCTGCTTCACGCTGCGAAGCATGTTTGTCGCGACGTGGGTGGTCGCGTGGGTGTAGGTGTTGACCCGGACGCTCGTGCTCACGACCGCTCCAGTTCGTCGTAGTTGATCGAGATGGAGCCGGCTGCATGAGGTGTCGATGCGGCGGTGACCGCGATCCCGTCGGTGACGTCCCGCACCTCAACGAACGGGTACGGCTGCAGCGCGGCGCGAACGTCGTCGATGTCATCGATGCCGCATGGAAGTGACAGCCGCCAGCCCGGGTCGGCGAGGGGCCAGGTCGCCAGCGGCGGCTCGTCCTCACTCTCGATCGCGGCCGTGCCGTGCGCGGTATAGATCCGTACCCGGTCGCCGCTGGCGGGCATGACGACGATCGGGGCGTCGCGGGTGTACTCCTCGGCGATCAACATGGCGGCCACGTTCGTGATCGTCTCCAAGCTCGTGCGCGCCGCTTGGTCAGGCGCGGTGAGTGACTCGACGATCGCGTCCCACGTCTCGACCGAGGTGCGCACCGGTACAGAGGGAACCGTCCTGGAAACCACGCTCATGATCGGCCACCCAGCTCGCCGAGCGCCGTCAGGAGATCTTCGCCGGAAACGCGACCGGGATCGCCCTGCGCCTCGCGGCGGACGGCACACGCGGCGGCGACCGCCTTGCGCAATTGGCGGCCGTCCAAGCCGGTTGCCAAGTCCGCCGCGCGGTCCAGCACGTCCGGCTCCAGTAGCCCAGCCGCATCCGGGAAGGCGGCGGCGACCGCGGCCGCGGTGTGCTCCAAAATCGTCCGCCGGGCGGTGCGGTCGGGCAGCGGGACCTCGAAGATCCAGTCAGCCCGCGACGCGAGGGCGGGATCAATGGCCTCCTTGAAGTTCGTGGTCGCGATGATCAGCACGTTCGGGTGGCGTCGAGCCAGCCGGTCCAGGCCGACCAGCGCGGCATCCACCGCACGGTGCACGTCGATCGGGTTGGCCTCCATCGACAGCGCGGTCCGGTCGGTGAACAACGTCTCCACCTCGTCCAGCAGCACGATCATCGGGCCGGCGCTGGCGTGCTCATCCAGCAGCGTTCCGAACAACTGATCAACTGCCCGCTGGCTACGCCCGAGCGACGAGCTGGCCAGTCCGTGCGGATCAACCTCGATGAACAACCACGGGGACGTGTCGACCACGGTCCGGGACACCCGGTCCGCGAGGCCGCGTGCCACGGTGGTCTTCCCGACACCGGGTGGTCCCGCCAACAAGAGCACCCCATGCAACGGCAGGGCGTCGAACGGCACTGCCGCACGCAGGTGCGCTGACGCGACCGCGGTGCGCAACAACCTGCTCTTCGTCCCCGCCGGCATGACGATCGCTGACCACGCGCCAGCGAACTCCTCATCGGGCAACTGCCGCGCGTCCGCTACGCCCGGCGCCGCCACATCCGGCAGACGCCGCGCAGCCCGGCGCGCACCAACGGCCTGAGCCATATAACCCCCAAATTCGCGGGTCCCTACCCGCATCGAGCGTGCGTCCTCCCGGCTCCCACGAAATGGGGCTACGCTGGAACCACGAGGATCGTACGGCATGTACCGATCGAGGTACAACCGCTCGGCGCTCCAGTCCCGCGACTCGACGCGTACGCCCCGCCCGACCCGACGAGTCCAGCCACACTGATGCGATTATGTTGATCCAAAACATGACCCTCGACGTGGTGATGGAGGTGGACGTGGACGAGCCGATCGACATCAAGATGCTGGGACGGCTCGTCCGCGCCGAGCGCGAGCGACGAGGCCGGCTAAGTCTGCGGGCCGCCGCCGAACAGGCCGAGGTGCCCTTCAACACCTTGGCCCGGGTCGAGAAGGGCGATCTGCCCGATCTGGCGAACTTCCGGAGAATCGTGCACTGGCTCGGCCTTCCGCCGGAACGCTTCTTCGAACCGCCGCAGATCAGGACCGAGAACACGCCCGAGGTCATCGCCTACCACCTCGCCCGCGATCCCAACCTCACTGACGCTGCGGCGGAGAAGATCGCTGGCTTGGTACGCGAGCTGTACACCAACCTGGCTGGCACCGATCGCGGCATGCGCGTTCACCTTCGGGCCGCGACAACGTTCAACCCTGAGGCCTCTCGCAAGCTCGCAGAGCTGCTCGAACAGATGCAACAGAAGCTGACCACCACGCCGTCGGCCGAACGCTGACGGCGAAGGCGGACACCACATGCGACGGGGATTCAAGACTGAGGCCGAGCGGCTCGCCGACCGCACGCGAGCCCAGCTTGGACTCCAGCCGCACGCTCACATGCCGATACGCGATCTCGCCACGCACCTCAGCATCGAAATCTATTCAGCGGATGACCTCGTCGACCAAGCCGATCTCGAAGAACTCGACCGGCTCCAACCCGGCGTGTTCTCCGCCGCGACGTTCCACCTACCCGACGGCCGAACCGTCATCGTTAGCAACCCCTACAACGAGGTAGGCCGCACCAACAGCGACATCGCTCACGAAATCGCCCACCTGCTGCTACGCCATGACGTCCGAGAACTCCAGCAAATCGGCGGCCATACCTTCTTCACCTGCAACCCCGAGCAGGAGGAGGAGGCGAACTGGCTTGCCGGCTGCCTGCTCCTCCCCCGTGCCCTCCTTCTGCGTGAGGCATTCGCCGGCTCGGACCCAGCCGCCATCGCCCAGAAGCATCAGGTCAGCATTCCAATGGCCAGGTTCCGACTCAACGCCAGCGGTGTCCTCCTGCAAGCGCAGCGTGCGCGGTCAGGCCGCATCCGGCGCTAGGCAATTCGCGATCCGGCCACGCTCAGGGCCGCGCGAAACGAGGAAGGGTGGACCCCCGTCCGCCGAGCATCGGCAGGCTGATCGTCAGCGGGCGCCGTGTCGTAGCGGGGTGTCGTAGGGGTTCGCCGGCTGCGGCAGGGAGCGGGCCCGGCCGATCAGCGATCGGCCGGGCCCGTCAGGTGAGTGCGGATCAGGCGAGGTCGAACCGGTCCAGCTCCATGACCTTGGTCCAGGCCGCGACGAAGTCCCTCACGAACCTGTCCCGGGCGTCGCCGCTGGCGTACACCTCGGCGAGGGCCCGCAGCTGCGAGTTGGAGCCGAAGATGAGGTCGACCGCGGTGGCCGTCCACTTCAGCTCTCCGGTGGCCGCGTCGCGGATCTCGTACGCGTTCTCCTCGGACTCCGACGCCTTCCACCGGGTACCCGGCGACAGCAGGTTGACGAAGAAGTCGTTGGTGAGCACGCCCGGCCGGTCGGTCAGCACGCCGTGCTGGCTGCCGCCGACGTTCGCGCCGAGCGAGCGCAGGCCGCCGATGAGGACGGTCATCTCGGGCGCGGTCAGGTCCAGCATGTACGCGCGGTCGACGAGCAGTACCTCCGGCTGGGTTTTCTCGCCGGCACGCAGGTAGTTGCGGAACCCGTCGGCGCGCGGCTCGAGGACCCGGAAGGACTCGACGTCGGTCTGCTCCGCGGTGGCGTCGGTGCGTCCGGGGTGGAACGGCACCGTCACCTCCAAGCCGCCCTCGCGCGCAGCCTTCTCGACGGCGGCCGAGCCGGCCAGCACGATCAGGTCGGCCAGCGAGATCTTCGCGCCGCCGGCGTCGTTGAACTCCCGCTGGATGCCTTCGAGCGCGTCGAGTACCGTCGCCAGCTGCTCGGGCTGGTTGACCTCCCAGCTGCGCTGCGGCTCGAGGCGGATCCGCGCGCCGTTGGCGCCGCCGCGCTTGTCGGTCGACCGGAAGCTGGCCGCGGAGGCCCAGGCGGTCGAGACCAGCTGGGCGGTGGTCAGGCCGGAGTCCAGCACCTTCGCCTTGAGGGCCGCGACGTCGGCGTCACTTACGAGCGCGTGGTCGACGGCCGGCACCGGGTCCTGCCACAACTGCGGCTCGGCGACCCACGGCCCGAGGAAGCGGCTGACCGGGCCCATGTCGCGGTGCAGCAGCTTGTACCAGGCCTTGGCGAAGGCCAGCGCGAACTCGTCCGGGTTTTCCAGGAAGCGGCGCGAGATCTTCTCGTACGCCGGGTCGACGCGCAGCGACAGGTCGGTCGTGAGCATCGTCGGCTTGTGCTTCCTGGCCGGGTCGAACGGGTCCGGGATGATCGCCTCGGCGTCCTTGGCCACCCACTGCTTCGCACCGCCGGGGCTGGTCGTGAGCTCCCACTCGTAGCCGAACAGGATCTCGAAGAACCGGTTGCTCCACTGTGTCGGCCGGTCGGTCCAGGTCACCTCGAGGCCGCTGGTGATCGCGTCACCGCCCTTGCCGCTGCCGTGGCTGCTCAGCCAGCCCAGGCCCTGCGCCTCCAACGGGGCGGCCTCGGGCTCGGGGCCCACATGGTCGTCGGCGATCGCGGCGCCGTGGGTCTTGCCGAAGGTGTGGCCGCCGGCGATGAGGGCGACGGTCTCCTCGTCGTTCATCGCCATCCGGCCGAACGTCTCCCGGATGAAGTGGGCCGCCGCCAGCGGGTCCGCGCTGCCGCGAGGGCCTTCGGGGTTGACGTAGATGAGCCCCATCTCGGTGGCGCCGACCTCGGGCGCCATCGTCGTGTCGGTGACGTACCGCTCGTCGCCGAGCCAGGTGTCCTCCGGGCCCCAGAAGATCTCCTCCGGCTCCCAGACATCCTCGCGACCGAAGCCGAAGCCGAACGTCTTGAAGCCCATCGACTCCAGGGCGACGTTGCCGGCCAGCACGAGCAGGTCGGCCCAGGAGATCTGCTGGCCGTACTTCTGCTTGACCGGCCACAGCAGCCGGCGCGCCTTGTCGAGGTTGGCGTTGTCCGGCCAGCTGTTGAGCGGCGCGAAGCGCTGCCCGCCGTCGCCGGCACCACCGCGGCCGTCGTGGATGCGGTACGTGCCCGCGGCGTGCCAGCTCATCCGGATCATCAGGCCGCCGTAGTGGCCGAAGTCGGCCGGCCACCAGTCCTGCGAGGTGGTGAGCACCTCGGCGATGTCCTGCTTGAGGGCCTCGACGTCGAGCTTCTGGAACTCCTCGGCGTAGCTGAACGTCTCGCCCAGCGGGTTGCCCTTTGACGACTTCGCGTGCAGTACCGAGAGGTCGAGCTGGTTGGGCCACCAGTCGCGGATCGAGCGCGGGCGGCCGCTCCGCTTCGGGGTCGGCGAGTCGATCGCCGGGTTTTCGCTCTCGCTGCCGTGCGCGGTCACGGAGTCGTGCGCGACCGGGCAGCCCGCCGCGCTCGACTGGGCGCTGTCCTGGGTGTCGCTCATTCGTTTCCTTCCGAACTTCCGGTCACTTGGCCTAACTTCGGTCACTTGGGCGTAGGTTCGGCCGCGCAGTCGGGGCAGGTGCCCCAGTAGACGACCTCCGCCTCGTCGACCACGAAACCGCGGTCGTCCGAGGCGGTCAGGCAGGGGACGTGGCCGACGGCGCAGTCGACGTCGGCGATCGCGCCGCACGAGCGGCACACCACGTGGTGGTGGTTGTCGCCCACCCGCGACTCGTAGCGGGCGGTGGCGCCGGCCGGCTGGATGCGCCGCACCAGGCCGGCGTCGGTGAGGGCGCGCAGCACGTCGTACACCGCCTGGTGGGAGACCGTGGGGTGGTCGGCCCGGACGAGCGCGATCACCCTGTCGGTGTCGACGTGCGGGTTGTCGCGAAGAGCGGCGAGCACCGCGAGCCGCGGCCTGGTCACGCGCAGCGAGACCGCTCGTAGCTGCTCCTCGAAGTCCGCCCTCACACGATCAACATAGAACACTTTTCTGGAAACGTTCAGGTTTTCGGGCGACTCGCCGATCATCTCACACCGGGCGGATGGTCCCGCTCCACTGCGTGATCGACCCGTGCCGCGGCGGGACGGCCACACCGCCCGACCGACAGTCACTACCATCGATCCATGAAGCGAGGGCTGGTACTCATCGCGGTCATGGCGTCGCTCGTCGCGGCGGGCGCGCCGGCGGCCGCCAACGAGCGCGGACGCTCGCTCGGCACCCCCGTCGCGGTGCGCCCCCTGCCCACCGAGCTTCGGCTGACCGGCACCGGCGCCGCGTGGCGTGTCTGGTACGTCTCGACCTCGTGGAGCGGCCGCCGCACCGTGGTCAGCGGCACGGTCAGCGTGCCCACCGGGCGACCACCCGCCGGGGGTTGGCGGGTGGTCGGCTTCGGGCCCGGCTTCAACGGCACGCCCGACGCCTGCGCCGCATCGGTCGCCGGCACGCCACCGTTCGCCCGGCCGCTCGGCGAGGCGCTGCTGGCCGCCGGCTACGCGGTCGCGGTCACCGACTACGAGGGCATCGGCACGCCCGGCGAAGGCTCCGGAGTGCACGGCCGCGCCGAGGCGGCCGCCCTCATCGACGTCGTGCGCGCGGCCCGCCGGATCGCGCCGGTCTCCCCCGCGTGGGCGTCGGTCGGCTACTCGATGGGCGGGCACGCCGCACTGTGGGCCGGCTCGCTCGCCACGTCGTACGCGCCCGAGCTGCGCCACGTCGGCACCATCGCGGTGGCACCCACCACGCAGTGGGGGCTGCAGTCGGCCGCCAGCGGCGTCCCCACCGCGCCGCTCAACCCGGCGATCCCATACCTGGGCCGCACCCTGCCGATCACCGACCGCGCCGACTTCCGGGCCGAGGACTGGTTCACACCGCGCGGCCTGGAGCTCGTCGCGGCCGCGGGCCGCCTCTGCGTGGCCGACCTGGCCGCCTCCGCCGCGGGCGTCACAAACGCCGACGCGTTCCTCGCCCCGCCCGCCGCCGGCGCGCGGTTCGCCGCACTGCTGGCCGACGACGAGGTACCGGTGACGCGCTACCCGCGCCCGGTCCGCCTGGCCCACGGCACCGCGGACGCGCTGCCCGCGGCGCTGACCGAGCTGACCGCCGGACAGCTGGCGGCCGGCGGCACCGACGTCGACTACGTACCCATCGCCGGCGCCGACCACTTCACCGTGCTGGCCGCCGTGGCGCCGACCGTCGTGGTGTGGCTCGGCGAGATGTTCAGGCCGGCTTACGCGCGAGAATGAGGCCGTACCGCGGGCTGCCGTCCCGCTGCCGGCCCAGCCCAGGCAGCGCGGCCGCCGTCACCGCGAACCCCGCCGCCGCCAGGTCGTCGCGGACCGCGGGCAGCGGGCTGGTGCGGTAGTACATCACGAACGGCGGTCGCCACAAGGCATTGCGGACCCGCATGGCCAGATCAAACCCGGCCGTCACCCAGTGCGCCACCGACGTGAGCGACGGCGGCGCGCCGATCGGAAAAGCGAAGAGCCCGCCCGGCCGCAGCGCGCGGTACACCCCCTCGAACACGGCCGGACGCTCCGCGGCCAGGAAATGCCCGAGCGCCCCGAACGTGACCGCGAGGTCAAACCCCTGCACGAACGGCATCGCCCGCACATCGGCCCGCACCCACCTCGCGCCCGGATGCGCGCCGCGCGCCTGGGCGAGCATGCCCGCGCTGAAGTCGACGCCCGTGACCGGTCCGCGGCACACGGACGCGAGGACCCGGATGCCCGCGCCCGTGCCGCAGCACACGTCCAACCCCTGGTCGAACGGTCCGAGCTCGGAAAGCACCTGCGCGGTCGGACCGAGGATGCTCTCCGGGGTGCGGAAGGGCGTGAAGTCGAACTTCGGAGCCAGCAGGTCATAGCCCCGCTCGACCGACGACAACGCTTGGACGCAGAGCTCGCGGAGGGACGGACCTTGAGGCGAGAACACCGGCCGAGGGTACCCGCCGGGGCTGGGGTGACCGCGCACCTCAAGATCCCTCGAAGTTCCAGCGCGAAATGGTCAGGACTGCCGCGACGCCGCGTGGTCCGGACCGTAGCTCCGGTGACTTCCCAGGAAGCGCCAAGATCTCGGATGGCTGGGACGTTGGCCATCGAGGCGACCGTTGACCTCCCGAAGCCGACTTATGGCGGACGGCCGAGTCGCCCGTAGACGGTCAGGATTCTGACGCTCCTCGAACCCCGGTCTCAGGTGGAGACCGGGGTTCTTCACTTGTGGCAGCGACCTATGGTCGATGCCCATCAATCCGACCTGGCCAGCCCTACCGGCGACGATCATGAGGGGGCAAGATCTCCGATGGCCAGACACGAGCCATCGAGGCGACCGTCAATCTTCCGACTCCAGCCTATGGTTTGCGTGGTGGTAACCCGTAGCGCGAACGAAGCGGGTGGGACCAAGCCCTCGGTCCCACCCGAGACAAGGGCTTGATGCTCGTCGTTAGGGCACGATCGGAAACTCATAGGACGATCGGGGGACTTCTGCTCCAGGCAACGACCGCCCGCGCGAGGTCGTCGTTGGATCACTTATGCGTCCCCACCCGCACGCCACGCCGCTACAAACCTCTGACGTCACGCTAGAATCGCCCCCACTCGCTTCCGATGACCTGTGGGGGTATCTCGTGCCGAGGCCGGTCCGAAGTAGACGGATTCGCGGCGAGTTCAACCTGGGCGAGGAGGCGGCGGAATTCGACGGCCTACTACGAGAAGCCTTCTACGAGACTTGGCTCTATCGAGCGATCGTCTCACCCGAAGATCGCAAGTGCTTCTTGATCGGTCGAACCGGCAGCGGCAAGTCAGCCTGCCTCAGGCGCCTAGAGGAAGCGCACCGAGAACACACAATCCGAGTAAATCCTGAGGACCTCTCCCTTCCGTACATAACAGAGCTTGGTGTCATCAAGTACCTTTACTCGCTTGACGCACATCTGGACTCTCTCTTCATTGCACTCTGGAAGCACGTCCTTTTGATCGAAATCATCAAACATCGCTACAAAGTCGATTCAGCGGATGCTCAGCGGCGATTCATGGACGTACTAAAGGACAAAATCAAGCGCGATCGAAGCAAACGCGCCGCACTTGCATACCTCGAAGAATTCGAGGGAAAGTTCTGGTGTGAGACCGATGAGCGAGTAAAGGAGATAACCAGAACTTTCGAGAATCAGATCAAGGCCGAATCTGGTGCCAAGATCTCTGCCACCGGCATCGGGGATCTTTCAATTTCTGGCGGAGATTCATACGGGGAGTCGCTTGCCGAGCGAACTGAACTGGTCAACCGATTTCAGCGAGTCGTAAACGAGACCCAATTGCCTCGACTGAACAAGATGATGACTGTTCTAAATGAGGACATCCTCGATTCTCGACAGCACTTCACGTACATCATTATCGACGACCTCGATCGCGACTGGGCGGACGAGAAGGTCGGAAACGACCTTATCCGCTGCCTCTTCCGTGCCGTATTCGACCTGACAAGGGTCGAGAACTTGAAGGTTTTGGTAGCACTACGAACGAATATCTTCGAATCACTGGACTTCGGACGCACCGGCGGGCAGGAGGAAAAGTTCCGCGCCCTTAGTCACAGAGTGGCGTGGAGTAAAGACGACCTACGCGAGCTACTAGATAATCGTGCCGCTGCAGCGGCGACTCGATTCGACCTAGATGACATCAAATGTGTCGCAGACATATTGCCTCGAACAAATCGCACGATGGGCGACGCGCTCGTTCACATCCTGAACCGCACGCTAATGCGCCCCCGGGATGCAATCGCCTTCCTCAACAAATGCTTCTCGTATGCCAACGGCAAGGAAAAGTTGACGTGGAAGAGCATTCATGCCGCAGAAGCTACATACTCGGCTAATCGGCTACTCGCCCTACGGGACGAATGGAAGCCAACATTTCCAGGCATTGAGCGCGTGCTGCGCATCTTCACCGGAAGTCCATACACCCTTACCTGGCAGCAGATGTCACAACGGCTAGTCAATTGTGCATTGCTTACTGTCGAGCCAGACTTTGCCGGTACTCCATGGATGAAGGAACTGGCCGCGCCGCTCTGGTCGGCATCCGGTTCGGAAGATCCGACGGAAGTATGTCAACCCTTGCTTAGAATGCTACATAATATTGGCTTTATCGGTTGCGTCACATCCACTCCGGAATCAGTGGCTACCGATGGGCGACAAGAGGATGAGCCTGCGATTTTCAACTACGACGATCCGAGCTTTCCTGACCACATCAGCAATCTACGCTCTGTGAACGGCTTCGTCGTACATCCAGCGTTTCGGCCCGCACTAGACATTCAGGGCTGAAGCGGTCCCGCCCCGCATACCTTGCCCGTAGACCCTGTTATGTGCTTCTTGGTGTTGGACTTATCCGTTCGGCGCGGGACGCTCCTGCCTAGTACACGGTCGTGAGGCTGTAGTCCGTCGGGCGCCCCGCTGCCCCACCAAGCCATTCCTTTCTATCCGGCGATGCGCTGCGCCACGGCGTTGAGCCGCGAGGGATCTCGCTTTGCGTCGACATCGCTATAGCGCAAAGTTCGTCGCCACCAGGACTGGCTTTCGGACGCTCCGCGGTCTCATAACCGGCCGAAACATCATGCGGGGTGGCGTCGGTCCGGAGGGATGGGGCGACGAAACGCGGAGGGTGACGCCGCGGGAGCGACGGTCCGGACCACTGCGGACATCGCGGCGGCTCGCAGCTCACGCACCGGCATCGTTTGCGAGAGATCTGCCGGCCGGCACGTCCTGCCGTACCAGGGTGAGGCGTCCGGGCTCGATCCTGCCCGGGAAGTAGTGGTGGCCTTCGGGCGAGAGAAGGAGCTCGCCGACCTCGATGCCGTCCACCGCCCACACGTCCACCGGCCCGCCAGTGTTGTTCAAGAAGATGAACCAGTCGACCTCGTGCGGGTCGACGCAGAGGAAGCAGCCCTCGACCTCCGGGCCGCGGCTGCCTGCGATGCCCCGCGCGGCCCCCATCCGGGACCAGTCCAGGCCGTACGTCCTTATCGACTCGCGGTTGCGCACGGACGTGACGTGGTGGAGGCGCGGCATCCGCAGACGGTACCGGTCGCCGATACTGTGGGGCGTGTCGATGATGGACGCTCAGGAGGTCAGGCGCGCGAGCCGCCTGCTGGCGCCGGGCATCCCCGTGGTCGTGTTCGTCCTCGACTTCTTCTTGCTTTTCGCCTCCTATGTGCTGCTGTCCTGGGTCGCGCCCGGCCTGCTCGGCGACGTCGCTGACCGGCGGGCGTGGTTTGCGGCCTGGATCTCGCTGGTCAAGGCACCCATCACGTTCGTGTGGGTCATGGCGGGTTCGTGGCGGGGCTGGGCCGCGGCGATGAGGAACGGCGAGGTTGGGCGGCCGGAGGTTTTGACGGGGCGCCGGCGGGTCCTGGCGAGGGTGCGCAACGACGCGGTGGAGGTCGCGTCGTTGCTCGTGGCGGCGCTTATCGTGTTCACGCGCGTCCGCGATCCCGGCGATGTGGGGCTCTGGCTGGTCGTTGCCGTGACGGCGGCCGTGCCGTTGCTGCTGCCGTTGCCCGTGCAAGGGCCTGGCTGGCTGGTCCGCCGGTGGTGGCGGGCCAGGCGGGGCCGGCGCCCGTCGTCGACGCCGGGCGGGTCTCAGGTCGATGACCACCAGGTTGACGGTGCGGCCACGGTGTAGCCGAGCGACTCGTACAGCGGTTTGCCCAGCCGTGACGCGGTGAGGGTGACCGGCAGGCCGGTCAGCGGGGCGAGCGAGCCGAGCATCACCGCGCGGCCCACGCCGCGGGAGCGGAAGGCTGGTGGCGTGCCGACCCAGTAGTGGCTGGCGATCCCGTTCGCCACGACGGTGACGGCCGCGCCGGCGATCTCGCCGTCGAGGTGGGCGACGAAGACGTCGACGCCCGGCTGGGTGAGCAGCGCCATCGGAAACATCTCGCCGCCGCGGTACGGCTCGAACCTGGTCAGCTCGAAGCCGTCGATCACGGCGCGCTCGGCGGCGCGCAGGTCGTCCTCGGTCCGTACCCGGCGCACGCTCATCGCGGGTTCGGCGACCGGGCCGGGCTGGCGCAGCATGACCGGCATCTGCCAGCTACGCAGGTTGAGGTGGGTCAGGTCGGTCGCGCTGAAGGGGTCCTCGACATCCACGGGGCCGGCGGCGCCGCGCGCTAGCTCGGTGATCTCGGCCAGTTCGTCGCCGCCGAGTTTGGGCTCCTGGATGAGGATGCGCAGGCCGGCGCGGTCGTCGCCGGCGACGGCGAGAAAGCCGGGGCGGCGCAGCACCTCGTGCCCGCGGGCCCGGCCGGTCGCGGCCCAGAACGCGGCGGAGTTGCGGGCCTGGAGCAGTGGCGCCTCGGCCAAGGCGGCGGGGTTCGTCCCGGTCGTCATGCGGCAATCATTCCTGCGAGATCACGATGCCGGAAGTCGCCTGGGCCGGTGGCGGCCCGGGTCGCGATAATGATCGCGCGACCGGGCGCGTACGAGAGGTGGGCGGCGTGGCGACAGCGACCGCGAACGGCATCACGATCGAGTACGACGTTCTCGGGAAAGCCGACGACCCGCCGATGTTGCTGATCATGGGGCTCGGCGCGCAGCTCATCGACTGGCCGCAGGAGTTCTGCGAGCGGCTCGCCGGCCGCGGGTACCGGGTGATCCGGTTCGACAACCGGGACGCCGGCCTGTCCGGCGGTTGCGACGAGGCGGGGGTGCCCGACCTGGCCGCGGTGTTCGGCGGCGACCTGCGCACCGTGCCGTACGGGCTCGGCGACATGGTGGGCGACACGATCGGCCTTCTCGACGCGCTGGGTATCGAGTCGGCGCACGTCGTGGCCGCGTCGATGGGCGGCATGATCGCCCAGCAGCTGACGATCAGCCATCCGCGGCGGGTCCGCAGCCTCTGCTCGATCATGTCGACGACCGGCGACCGCACGGTCGGCCAGCCCACGCCGCAGGCGGCGATGCTGCTCGCCCGGCCGCCGGCGACCAACCGCGACGAGGCGATCAGCAACGCGCTGGTCGGCGCCCGCCTGCTCAGCTCCCCCGGGTTTCCGGTCGGCGACGACGAGCTGCTGCGCCGGGCGACCGCGAAGGTCGACCGGGCGTACCGGCCGGCGGGCACGGCCCGGCAGCTGGCCGCGGTGCTGGCCGCGCCCGACCGCACGGAGCAGCTGCGGAAGGTGGCCGCGCCGACGGCCGTCATCCACGGGGCGGAGGATCCGCTGATCGGCGTCAGTGGCGGCCGGGCGACCGCTGACGCGATTCCGAAGGCGGAGCTGCTGGTCGTGCCGGGCATGGGCCACGACCTGCCCCGGCCGGTCTGGCCGCAGTTCATCGACGCCATCGAACGGGTGGCGAGGCGGGGCGAGGCGCGATGAACCTGCGGTTTCAGACCCGGGCGTCCGACTCACCGTGGGTGGACAGCGTGTGGACCTGCACCAGCGAGCAGGTCACGCGGATGACCTCGGTGGCGGCGGTCCGCTGGGGCCTGGTGTTCCACGAGCGCGAGGGGAAGGCGTACGCGAGCGTCACCGGCCCCGAGACCAGGACCAGCACCGCGCCGGTGCCGGACGGCGCCACCTTCGTGGGTATCGACTTCGCCGTCGGCACGTCGCTGCGGGCGCTGCCCGCGCCGGTCCTCGTCGACGGCGGGGTCGTGCTGCCCGGCACCACCCACCGCACCTTCGAGCTCGACGGCGACCGCTGGGAGACGCCGGGCCCGGACGACGCCGAGGCCCTGGTGGAGCGCCTGGTCCGGGCCGGTGCCCTGGTCCGCGACCCGCTCGTCGCCGAGGTGCGCCGTGGCCACCGCCCGCCGGTCTCGGACCGCACGGTGGAACGCCGCTTCCGGGCGGCGACCGGGCTTACCCAGGGCGCCGTGCGCCAGATCGAACGCGCGCGCGAGGCCGCGACGCTCCTGGCCGCCGGCGCCCCGGTCGCCGACGTCGTCACCGGGCTGGAGTACTTCGACGCGCCGCACCTGGCCCATGCCCTGAACCGGTACGTCGGGCGGACGGCGCGGCAGCTGCGCGAGGGCACCGGCGGGGCGATCGCGTTGAGCCTGGATCAGCGGACCTCGTAGATCAGCTTCAGGATGCCGTTGCGGTACGCCTCGGACTCGCGCAGGTTGAGCATCTGCTTGGCCTTGTCGGCGTCGCTGAACAGGCTCTTGCCCCCGCCGAGCAGCACCGGGAAGACCAGCAGGTTGTAGCGGTCGATCAGGCCCGCGTCCGACAGGCGCCGGGCCAGCTCCGCGCTGCCGTGTATGAAGATCGCGCCGCCGTCGCTCTTCTTGAGCTCGGCGACGTCGTCGGTCGAGCGCAGGATCGTCGTCGGGCCCCATCCGTCGATGAGGGCGTCCTCGGGCAGCGTGCTGGACAGGACGTACTTGGGCAGCTCCTTGTAGTCGGCGTGGTCTTCGGACTCTCGCCAGACGGGGGCGAACGCCTCGTAGCTGCGGCGGCCGAAGAGCAGCGCGGTCGTGTCGGCGAGCTCTTCCCCCTTGATCGTCCAGGCTTCGGGCACCATCTCGAGGTCCTTGAACACCCAGCCACCGCTGCGGTGCTCCTCGCCCGGTCCACCGCCCGGTGAGTCCACAACGCCGTCGAGCGACATGAACCCGGTATAGACCAGCTCACGCATGCGAGGTTTCTCCTCCATGGTCAGGCGACGAGGTCGCCATGTAGATCGAAAATGCGGCCACTCCGCATGCTAGGGCGCGCCCTTGGCGACGTCTTGTAAGGAAACGACAGCAAACCTGACGGCCGTCCTGCGGTGAGCGCCAGTACCATAAGCAAGGCCGGTTAGGCGAATCCGACAAGACTCGTTGTTGGGTTCCGCCAAAAGCTGGCCCCGCTTTCTCGTCAGCGGGCCACTGGGCTCGCGCTTTACGATCGGCGAGGATCCGGGGACCAGATCATTGCCGGACGTGTCGGCCGCGACGGGGAAGAGGTTCGCAGGTGTTCAGGCGTATCGCCATCGTCAACCGCGGTGAGGCCGCGATGCGGCTCATTCACGCGGTCCGCGAGATAGCCGCGCAGACCGGCTCCCGGATCGAGACCGTCGCCCTGCACACGGACGTCGACCGCACCGCCACGTTCGTGCGCGAGGCCGACATCGCGTACGAGCTGGGCCCGGCGGCGGCGCGTCCGTACCTGAACCTGCCGCTGCTGGAGTCCGCGCTGGTGGAGACCGGTGCCGACGCGGCGTGGGTCGGCTGGGGGTTCGTCGCGGAGGACCCGGCGTTCGCGGAGCTGTGCGAGAAGATCGGCGTCACCTTCGTGGGGCCGAGCGCGGAGGCCATGCGCCGGCTCGGCGACAAGATCGGCGCGAAGCTGATCGCCGAGGAGGTCGGCGTGCCGGTGGCGCCGTGGAGCCGCGGCCCGGTCGACACCGTGGACGACGCGCTGGCGGCCGCCGAGCGGATCGGGTACCCGCTGATGCTGAAGGCGACCGCGGGCGGCGGCGGCCGCGGCATCCGGGTGGTGACCAACGGCGCCGATCTCGAGGATGCGTACTCGCGCACGCGGCAGGAGGCCGAGCGGGCCTTCGGCAGCGGCGTGGTCTTCCTGGAGCGCCTGGTGACCGGCGCGCGGCACGTCGAGGTCCAGGTGATCGCCGACGGCAGCACCGCGTGGGCGCTGGGCGTGCGGGACTGCTCGGTGCAGCGGCGCAACCAGAAGATCGTGGAGGAGTCGGCCTCGCCGGTGCTCAGCCCCGAGCAGGCGGACGAGCTCAAGGCGTCGGCCGAGCGGCTGGCCGTCGCGGTGGGCTACCGGGGCGCGGCGACGGTCGAGTTCCTCTACCACCCCGGCGACCGGATCTTCGCCTTCCTGGAGGTCAACACGCGCCTGCAGGTCGAGCACCCGATCACCGAGTACACGACCGGATTTGACCTGGTCAAAGCGCAGCTTGAGGTGGCGGCCGGCGGCCGCCTGGAAGGCCGGCCCCCGCCGAGCGCGGGCACGCGATCGAGGCCCGGCTCAACGCCGAGGATCCCGACCGCGACTTCGCCCCCTCCCCCGGCCGCATCGCGCGGCTGGACCTGCCGGTCGGGCCCGGCATCCGGGTGGACACCGGCGTCAGCGAGGGCGACACCATCCCGGCCGACTTCGACTCCATGATCGCCAAGATCATCGCGTACGGCCGGGACCGCGACGAGGCCCTCGGCCGCCTGCGCCGCGCCATGGCACAGACCACTGTCGTGATCGAGGGCGGCGCGACGAACCGCAGCTTCGTTCTGGACCTGCTGGACCAGCCCGAGGTGATCGACGCCAGCGCCGACACCGGCTGGATCGACCGCGTCCGCGGCGAGGGCCGGCTCGTCTCGCAGCAGCACTCCGCCGTCGCGGTGGCGGCCGCCGCCATCGAGGCGTACGAGGAGGAGGAACGCGCCGAGCGCCAGCGGCTGCTGTCGACCGCGTTCGGCGGGCGCCCGCAGGTGCAGCACGAGAGCGGCCGGCCGCTCGACCTCAAGCTGCGCGGCGCCGGCTACCGCGTGCGGGTCGCGCGGGTCGGCGCGCACCGGTTCCAGGTGGGCATCCAGGCCGGCGGCGAGAGCGCCACGGCCGAGGTCGAGCTGGAACGCTTCGACGAGCACACCGGGCAGATCGCGGTCAACGGCAAGCGGTACCGGCTGCTGACCGCCACCCACGGGCCGATCCACCTGGTCGAGGTCGACGGCGTGACCCACCGCGTCAGCCGCGACGAGGGCGGCGTCATCCGCTCGCCGTGGCCGGCACTGGTCGTCGCCGTGCCGGTGGCGGTCGGCGACGAGGTCGAGGCCGACGCCCCGGTGCTCGTGATGGAGAGCATGAAGATGGAGACGGTGCTGCGGGCGCCGTTCCGGGCGCGCCTGAAGGAGTGCGCTGTCACGGTCGGCAGCAAGGTGGAGACCGGTGCGCCCCTGCTGCGGCTGGAGCCGCTCAACGACTCCGCGGACGTCGAGGCGGCGCCCGCGGCGGACGTCGAGCTGGACCTGCCCGCCACGCCCGCGGACGCGCCGGCCCGCCTGCGTGTCGCCCGCGGCCAGCAGGACTTGCGCAGCCTGCTGCTGGGCTACGACGTCGACCCGCACGACGACGGCCGCGTGCTCGAGGACTACCTCGCCGCACGCCGGGCGGCCGTGGCCGAGGGTGTGCGGCCGCTGGCCGGTGAGCTGGCGCTGCTGGAGGTGTTCGCGGATCTCGCCGAGCTGAGCCGCAACCGGCCGACGGGCGAGGACAGCGCCGGCGGCGACAGCCACGTGCGCAGCCCCCGCGAGTTCTTCCACATGTACCTGCAGAGCCTGGACGTGGAGCGGGCCGGGCTGCCGGAGACGTTCCGGGTCAAGCTCGCCACCGCCGTCGGCCACTACGGCGTCGCCGAGCTGGAGCGCACACCCGAGCTCGAAGCGGCCGTGTTCCGGATCTTCCTTGCCCAGCAGCGGGCCTCCACCGACGCCGCCTTGGTCGCCACGCTGCTGCGCGCCTGGCTGGTCGAGTCGCCGCCGGACGAGGCGCTGCGCGAGCCGGCCGGTCTGGCGCTGGAGCGGCTGGTGGCCGCCACGCAGGTCCGCTTCCCCGTGCTCGCCGACCTGGCCCGCGGCGTGGTGTTCGCCTGGTTCGCCCAGCCGCTGCTGCTGCGCAACCGCGCCCGGGTGTACGCCGAGGTCCGCCAGCACCTGCGCCACCTCGACGCGCACCCGCAGTCGCCCGACCGGGCCGAGCGGATCGCCGAGATGGTGCGCAGCACCGAGCCGCTGGTGCGCCTGCTCGGCCAGCGGCTGGTCCGGGCCAACCTGGACAACTCGGTGATGCTGGAGGTGCTGACCCGGCGGTACTACGGCAACAAGGGCCTCACCGGCGTCCGCACCCGGCACGTCGCGGGCTGCGCGTTCGTGGTCGCCGAGCGGGCCAGCTCCTGCGTGGTCTCGGCGGCCGTCCGGTTCGACACCTTGGGTGGCGCGCTGCGCGGCCTGGCCGAGCTGGCCAGCGACGGCGACGTTCCGGTCGACGCCGACATCTACCTGGCCTGGGAGGGGCAGCCGGAAGACTCCGACGCGATGGCGGCCGCCCTGCACGAGGTGGTCGCCGCGCACCCGCTGCCGCACCAGGTGCGCCGGCTCACCACCACCGTGGCCGGCCGCGGCGGCGCCGTGATGCACCACCACGTCACGTTCCGCCCGTCCGACGGCGTGATGACCGAGCAGCGGCTGATCCGCGGCCTGCACCCGTACATCGCGCAGCGGATGCAGATGGAGCGGCTGAGCCGGTTCGACCTGACCCGCCTGCCTTCTTCGGACGAGGAGGTCTACCTCTTCCAGTGCGTGGCGCGGGAAAACCCGTCCGACGACCGGCTGGTCGCCTTCGCGCAGATCCGCGACCTGGCCGACCTGCGCGACCAGGACGGCCGGCTGGTCGCGCTGCCGACCGCGGAAAACCTGATCGCCACCTGCGCCGACTCGATCCGCCGCGCGCAGTCCCGGCGGCCGTCCAACAAGCGGTTCAACACCAACCGGATCGTGCTGTACGTGTGGCCGCCGGGTGACATCACCCGCGACGAGATGGAGATGATCGCGCGGCGCGTCCTGCCGACCACGGTTGGCGCAGGGCTGGAGGAGATCCTGTTCATCGGCCGGCAGCGCGACCGGGCGACCGGCGCGCTGGCCAAGACCTGGATGCGCATCTCCTTCGACGCCACCCGCGGCACCCAGCTGACCATGGGTGAGCCCTCCGACGAGCCGGTCGAGCCGCTGGACGACTACCGGCTCAAGGCGTTGCGCGCCAGCAGCCGCAACACGGTGTACCCGTACGAGGTGGCCGGGATGCTCGGCGACTTCGTGGAGCACGACCTCGACGACGACCACGTGCTGGTGCCGGTGGGCCGCCCGAAGGGACGCAACACCGCGGCGATCGTGGCGGGCGTGGTCACCACGCCGACCGAGCGGCACCCGCAGGGTGTCGTCCGCGTGGTGCTGCTCGGCGACCCCACCAAGTCGCTGGGCGCGCTGTCGGAGCCGGAGTGCCGGCGGGTGATCGCCGCGCTCGACCTGGCGGAGCGGATGCGGGTGCCGCTGGAGTGGTACGCGCTGTCGGCCGGCGCCCGGATCTCCATGGAGTCGGGCACGGAGAACATGGACTGGGTCGCCGCCGCGCTCAAGCGGATCGTGGAGTTCACCCAGGACGGCGGCGAGATCAACATCGTGGTCGCGGGCATCAACGTGGGCGCCCAGCCGTACTGGAACGCCGAGGCGACGATGCTCATGCACACAAAGGGCATCCTGGTGATGACGCCCGACTCGGCGATGGTGCTCACCGGCAAGCACGCGCTCGACTTCTCCGGCGGCGTGTCCGCCGAGGACAACTTCGGCATCGGCGGCTACGACCGGGTGATGGGGCCGAACGGGCAGGCGCAGTACTGGGCACCGACCCTCGGCGCGGCGCGTGGGGTGCTGATGGCGCACTACGACCACACGTACGTCGCGCCGGGCGAGTCGGCGCCGCGGCGGGCCACCACCACCGACCCGATCGACCGCGACGTCTCCGGCTTCCCGCACGCCATGGACGGCAGCGACTTCGCCACCGTCGGCGAGATCTTCTCCGCGAAGGCCAACCCGGACCGCAAGAAGGCCTTCGACATCCGGTCCGTGATGCGGGCAGTGTCCGATCAGGACCATCCCGCGATCGAACGCTGGGCCGGCATGGCCGACGCGGAGACCGCGGTGGTGCAGGACGCCCACCTCGGCGGTATCCCGGTGTGCCTGCTCGGCATCGAGTCCCGCTCGGTGCCGCGGCGCGGCTTCCCGCCCACCGACGGCCCGGACACGTACACGGCCGGCACGCTCTTCCCGCGCTCGTCGAAGAAGGCCGCGCGCGCCATCAACGCGGCGAGCGGCAACCGGCCCCTTGTCGTGCTGGCCAACCTGTCCGGCTTTGACGGCTCACCGGAGTCGATGCGCAAGCTCCAGCTGGAGTACGGCGCCGAGATCGGCCGCGCCATCGTCAACTTCCGCGGCCCGATCGTGTTCTGCGTGATCTCCCGCTACCACGGCGGCGCGTTCGTCGTGTTCTCCAAAATGCTCAACCCCAACATGACGGTACTGGCGCTGGAGGGCTCGTTCGCCTCGGTGCTCGGCGGCGCTCCCGCGGCCGCGGTGGTGTTCACCGGCGACGTCAACGCCCGTACCGCCGCCGATCCGCGCGTGCGCGACCTGGAGGCCCGCGTCGCGGCCGCCACCGGCGTCGACCGGGCCACGCTCGCCGCCGAGCTCGACGAGCTGCGGGCCACGGTCCGCGTGGAGAAGCTCGGCGAGGTCGCCGCGGAGTTCGACCGCGTGCACGACATCCACCGCGCCGTGCGGGTCGGCTCCGTCGACGCCGTGATCAGCGCCGCCGAGCTGCGGCCGCGCATCATCGAGGCGCTGGAGGCGCGCCTGGCCTGACGCGCCGCGGGTCAGGGGCTCGTGCAGGTGGTGCCGGTCGGTGCCAGGGCGCCGTTTCCGGTGGCGACGAAGCCGAAGGTCGTGGTGCCGCCTGCCGCGAGGCTGCCGTTGTATGGCGCGTTGCGCACCGAGACCGCGCCGCTGGTGCCGGTGTTGACGCCGTTCCACAGGTTGGTGATGCTCTGGCCACTCGCGAGGGTGGTGCGCACCGTCCAGCCGTTCAATGTGGTGGTGCGGTTGTTGCGCACGCTGACCTCGGCCTGGAAGCCGCCGCTCCAGGTGCCGATCGTGCGGTAGGTGGCCGTGCAGGCGTCGCCCGTGGGCGGCACGGACGTCGGCGGTAGAGACGTCGGCGGCACGGACGTCGGCGGCACGGAGGTGGGCGGTGTCGAGGTCGGCGGCGCGGACGTGGGCGTGCCGTTGCTGAGGCTGTCGGGCACGGAGCGCAGCGCGTCGTACCACACTGCGGCCATCTTCTCGTAGCCGCCCGCGTTGGGGTGGATCCCGTCGGCCAGGTCCGACGCGGTCAGCGCCCGGAACATGTCCACCAGGTACACCCGCTTGCCGGCCGCGACCTTGCTCTGCACGATCCCCGGTATCGCCGCGTTGTACGTGCGGACCGCGGCGTCCGCACTGGGAAGCGGGACGATGGTCGCGACGAAGACGATGATGCCCGGCGACGTGTTCGTGATGCGGTCGAGCAATGTGGACAGTCTGGCGGGCGCGCCGGACGCGTTTCCGAACATGTCGTTCGTGCCGATGTGCAACAGCACCGTCCGCGGCGTGGTGGCGCGGAGCCAGTTGACGACGTTGGCGTCGATCTGGTCGATCCGCCAGCCGGAGTGGCCCTGGTGGTCGTGGTCGCCGAGGCTGGCCGGCCCGTTGAACTGCGAGCCCACGAAGTCGACGGTGTGACCGCCGGCCACAAACCGCTGCCACAGCCCGATCCGGTAGCCGCCCGGCACGTTGAACCCGTCGGTGATCGAGTCGCCGAGCGGCATGACCCGCACTCCCCCGTTCGACTCGGCGCTGGCGGCCGGCCCGGTGAGGACCATCGCGGCGGCGGTCACCGCCGCGGTGGCGAGCACGGCAAGGGCACGCTTCACCGGGTACATGGGCACCGCCTTCTGATCGCCGGGGGTACGCAGCCAGATTACGGAAACTTGTCGAAATATTCAAATGTTTCTATGCAATGTTTCCGGGAACGCCGGCATGCTCGCCGCGTGGCCGGGGCACTGGAGGCGTTGCGTTATGGGTCCTTGCGTTCGTCGATCAGCATCTGTTCCCTTCCTAGCCGACCATCCGCGCGGTGGCAGGCCATCCGCGTCCGCTCTGCCGCTGGTTCCCCATCTGACGACCGCCGGGTGGGGTTCGGCGTTGATCGGGGTGCCGACCCAACCGTCCGCGGTGTAGAAGACACTCAGCCTGGGCGCTGGATCGTCTGGATCTCGGTGATCGATGACGTGGGCAAGGTCAAGACGAGCCGGATCCAGCACGATGCCAATCTCTCCAGCAGCTTCGCGGCTGACTGACCTTCGGGCTGTCGGCGGCCAGTAGCGCGGATGATCGGGCAAGCTCCACTAGCCGCGCACCTGGGCATGGTCGAACGCGCTACCCCACTACGAGGTGTTTTGACGTCAAGCTCCCAGCGCACACGCGGTTGGGTCTTCCTGTGCTCCCGCTACGGGAAGTCTTTAGGGCTGTGTCGGCGCCGCTCCGTCGGTGAGGTAGATCGTGGTGCCCTTGGTGCGGGCGAGGAGGGCGGCCTCGATGCGCGGTGCCACGCGTGGCGGCAGCAGGTGGCGGCACTGTTCGGGGTCGTGGAAGGCGTAGGTTTCCAGCTCGTCAGGCTCGACGCGGATGTTGTGGTTGGTGGTGAGTCGGCCGCCGTCGAAGATGAAGTTGACCAGTGCCCGGGGTCGTGGCCCTGCGGGTGAAGCCCAGTCGATGACCAGCAGATCGCCGACGGGCAGGGCGAGGCCGAGTTCTTCGTGTAGTTCGCGTTCGGCGGCGGCGTGCGGGGTTTCGTGCTGGTCGACGTAGCCGCCGGGGATGGCCCAGTGGTCGCGGTAGGTCGGTTTGACCAGCAGCACCCGGTCGGTGTCGTCGGTGACGAACAGGGCTGCGGCGGCGTGGAAGGTGGCCAGTTGCGCGTACCACTTGTCTGGCTCAACCCACGTCATTTGCTGACTCTACCCACGGCTGGCTGATGAAACACAGTTGCGGGCGAGGTGCAGGAACTCGTCCACGGCTGGATTGCCGCGGTAGGTGGAGAGCCGCTGGGCCAGGTCGATGATGCGGTCGGTGACCCGGCGGGAGTGCACTCGTTCGGCGAGTTGAAGCGCGTCGTGGCCGAGCTGGCTGGCATGCTCCGGCTCGGCGGGTGACCCGGCGGTGTGGACGCTTGCGATCAGCGCGGTGTGCAGGGCTCGGGTACGTACGCTTCCCTCTGGAAGATCCAGGGCCTGCTCCGTATAGCGAAGGGCTTCGGTAGTGCGGCCGAGGTCGCGCAGGCAGCGGATTGTCGTGCCGGCCAGGTGCGCCGGGGTGAAGTAGCCGGCCCACGCGGGCTGGTCTGATCCGTTGATCCTCGTGGTGGCGTCGTCGGCTAGCTTCAGCGCGGCGGTGCAGTTGCGTGCGTCGCCAGCGATGGCGTGTGCGCATGCTTCGGCGGTGTGTAGCCGGGCCATGACGGCGTTGTGAGCGCGGCCGCGGCCGCCGTTGACGGCGGCCCGGGCCAGCCGGACCGCCTCGCCCGGCCGTTGCAGGTAGACAGCCTGGGTGGACATGTTGGCCAGGATGCGCGCCGCGCACGCGGGGGTGGTCCCGGATGTACCCGCGGTAGTTGTTGGTGTTGCCGCTGCTCCCCGCGCACGCCGGGGGGTAGTCCGGTGGAGTCGGCCGTCGTGGGCTTGTTGGCTGATCGCTGCACCGCGCACGCGGGGGTGGTCCCATTCACACTGCAACATCTACCAACTAAAACGATCTGCTCCCGCGGACGCGGGGTGGTCCCGGCCTTTGCCTGCGCGCTCCGAGCAGGAATCCTGCTCCCGCGCACGCGGGGGTGGTCCGTCCGGCCGGTTTGCCGGCGTGCTAGCCAAGGCCTGCTCCCCGCGCACGCGGGGGTGGTCCGTCGGCCGAGGTGCGCTTCCGCGCCAACGCGGTGGCTGTCGTCATAAGCGGCCAGGACGGCAGGGTAAAGCCCTCACCCCCGCCACCCGGGAACGAGGCCGTGCATCGCATTCTCCCGGATGGCTCCGGCGCGCCGGCTGACGAGGGCGAGAAGGCGTCGGCCGTCTCGCCCTCGCCGGGTTGCCGGCTCAGCCGGTCCGCAGTTGCCACCCCTCGATGTACGTGGGTGCCGTGACGGTCGACGGGTAGTAGCCCCACTCCTCGCAGCTCGTCGAGGCGTTGCGCCGGTGCCACTTCTCGACGTAGTACGACACGTCGTAGCCGTGCACGCCGTAGTCGGCGTAGACGGTGCTGTACGCCGGCACCTCGAACGACGTCGACACGCCGATCATCGTGGAGCGGATCTGCGTGATCGCCGTGCTGACGTTGATCGTCAGCTGCTCGGTTAGCTGCGCGGCCACACCGACCGTCGTGGTGACCTGGAATGTCTGCGTCTGGTTGGCCGTGACGGTCGCCGCGACCGGGTAGGGCAGGCCGTTGGTCACCGCGCGGCCGTCGCTGACCAGAAAGCGCGGCGTCGCGGACACCACGCGGTACCGGTGGCCCTCGTACATGTGCCCCAGCCGGCCGAGGTAGGCGTAGTGGTGCCAGTACTGGATGTCGCTCGGGCAGGGCACGATGGCACCCGCCTGCGCGGCCGAGGGCGCGATCACGGCGGCCAGGCCTGCGGCCAAGCTCGCCGTCAGGACCCAGGCCGTCAGCCGGCTGCGCCGCCTTGTGCCCGTCCTGCCCTGTCGTCTCCTGAAGAGCATGAAGCCTCCATGTTGATGGGACGAGTGTGCTGCGACGCGCGCCGGCGAAGTGGTCGCCTACGTATTGGCGCCCGGGGCCTGAAGGCACGTCAAGAATTCCGACGCGCGGGAGCCAAACCCTGCGTCATCACGCGGCGAATGCTGCGCCATCACGCGCCGTGCTCGCGCGGCGCGCGGCCGGTCGGCGGGTGGCCTACCGCGGGATGGCGACGAGCTCGACCTCGAAGCCGTCGGTGTTTTCGAGGTAGGCGGCGTAGTGGTCCGGGCCGCCGGCGTGCGGGTGGCGGTCCCGGAACATCAGGCTCCAGCCGTGGTCGGCGGCCTGCTCGGCCAGGGTGTCGACGAGCCGCCGGCCCTCCACATGGAACGCGAGGTGGTTGAGGCCGGGCCGGCGGCGGTCGTGGTCGACGGCGGTGAGGTCCGGGGACTGCTCGACGACGATGTAGGTCGGGCCCAGCTGCCAGCTGCGACCGGCGGGCCAGGACTGAAACTCGGTGTAGCCCAGGCGTTGCAGCAGCCATCCCCAGCTCAGGACGGCCCGGCCGAGGTCGGGTACCCAGATCTCGATGTGATGCGGCGTCCCGGTGGTCGGCACGGTCCCCGCCCGGCTAGCGGCCTCGGACGCGGCGCAGCTCCTGGACGCCTCGCCGGCCGATGTACCAGGTCGCCAGCCCGCTGATGAGGGCGTACATGACGAGGCCCGCCACGGCCGCCCACGCCGAGCCGCGCAGTTCGCCGTCGGCGGCGAAGGAGGCCGTCCACCAGGTCGCGGCCGCCAGCAGCAGCGCGGTGAGGCAGGCGCCGAACACAGTCATCGTCATGGCCGCCACGGCGCCGGCCCGCACCCGCACCGTCCGCGCCGACGAGTCGGTTGTCATGCGGAGGATCGTACGCGAGCGGGCTCGGCCACCTCGGTGGCTTGCGGGCGTGGGCGCAGCCCGACCCAGATGAGCGCGACCGCCACCACGATGGCGACCACCTGCGCCTGCATCGCCAGCTTGATGCCGTCGAGGATGTCGGTCCGGGTGGCGGCGATCGCGCCGAAGATGGGGATGCCGATCGTGACCGCGACCTGCTGCGACAGCGATGCCAGGCCGGTGGCCAGTCCCTGCTGGGAGTCCGGAAGGCCGGAGGTGGCGGTGACCGTGTACGCCACGATCGCGGTGACATGCCCGAAGAACAGCACGAACAGCGACGGAACGATGATGAACAGGCTGGCCGTCGACGTGCCGATCCACAGCAGCGGCACCGTCATGAGGCCCTGCGTGAGCAGGCCGGCGGCCAGGACGGTGCGGTAGCCGTAGCGGCCGATCAGGCGACCGGCGACGATCCCGGCGACGACGGCCGCCAGGCCCGGCACGCCGAAGACAAGGCCCACGGTGAACGGCTCGAGGCCGAGCACGTCCTGCATGTAGATGGTGAGGCCGAAGTTGACGCCGGTGGACATGACGAACGCGATCAGGCCGCCGAGGTTTCCCCACTTGATGTTCGGCCGGTTGAGCAGCGTCAGCGACGCCAGTGGCGCCTTGGCGCGCAGTTCGATGACCCAGAAGATCCCCAGCAGCACGGCGCCGGCGGCGAAGGCCGGCCAGTTCTGCATGGACACGCCGTACACCAGGGCGAGAAGGCCGGCGGTGACCGACACCGCGCCGGGCACGTCGAGCTTCACGCCGGCCGGGCGGGCGCTCTCACGGACCGCGAAGGGGTGACGGCCACGATGGCCACGGCCACCGGCACGTTGATCCAGAACGCCCACCGCCAGTCCAGCGCGCTCACCAGGCTGCCGCCCACGAGCGCGCCGACGGTGAACCCGCCGGACAGCAACGCGCCGTTGAGTCCCAGTACCCGCGCCCGCGCCCGCTCGTCGTGGACGGCCGTGACGAGCAGCGCCATCGCGGCGGGGATCGCGATCGCGTTGGCCAGGCCCTGCAGCACCCGCGCGGTCAGCAGCAGCGCCGCGCTGGTGGCGAACCCGCCGAGCAGCGAGGCCACGATGAGCAGCGCGATGCCGGTGATGAACATCCGGCGGCGCCCGACCAGGTCTCCCACCCGCCCGAACAGCAGGGTGAAGCCGGCCGCGGGCAGCGCGTACGCACTGGCGATCCACGGCAGGTCGGCCAGGTCCATGCCGACCACCTCACCCATCCGCGGCAACGCCACGTTGAGGATGGAGAAGTCCACGGAGAGCATGAAGCCGGCGCCGAGCAGGACGAGCAGCGTCAGCCGCTGCCTGCCGCCGATGTGTTCGGTCGTCATTGGACAGTCCTTTCCACCGCGGCGCAGGATGCAGCGCAGCACCGTACGACCGCGGTTCAGAAGAAAAAGAATTCGGCGAACGGAAAGAGTGCTACTGCGAATTCCGTTCGGCGGTTTCGGCGAAGCGCTTGATGGCGGCCAGCCGCCGGTCCCATTCGGTGGCCAGCGCGGTCATCCACCGCGCTGTCGCGTTGAGCGCGTCCGGCCGTACCGCGTACCGCACCTCGCGGCCGACCCGGGCGCCGGAAACCAGGCCGGCGGCGTCCAGGACGGCAAGGTGCTTCACGACCGCCTGCCGCGAGACGGGAAGCCGCTCGGCGAGTGCCGTCGCCGTGGCCTCGCCGTGCGCGGCGAGCAGGTCGAGCAGCTGCCGCCGGGTCGGGTCGGCCAGCGCGGCGAGGACGCTGTCAACCGCCTCGACGGCGCCGCCACGGTCGTCGGTCACACGGCCGATTGTTCCGCACGCTTCCTGACCATGTCGAACACCTGCGGCCAGCCGCTGGCATTGAACCGCACCGCCTTTTCCCGCGCCTGCGCGGATGTGTTCAGTGAGGCGAATCCGCTCTCGACGACCCGCAGCCGCGTCCCGCCGTCCTCGGTGCTCAACGTGAACTCGACGAGCGTGCTGTTGTCCTCGCGCAGTTCTTCGCCGGGAAACGCGCTCGTCCAGCGGTACGCCACATACGTCTGCGGCTCGACCTTCTCCACCCGGACAGCGACCTGACCGACGTTGGGGTTGTTCGCCACGAATGACGCGCCCTCCTCGGCCACCATTCCCGCGACGGCATCCTCGCTGGCCACCCAGAATCCGGGCGTGACGACGAGCGACCACACCCGCTCCAGTGACGCCTCGATGAGGGTGTCGCACTCGATCCGGTCCTCGCTCATGAAGCCTCCTCGTTCACCCAATGTGCAACCCCAGAGTTGCACATGATGCCGGCAGGCGCAACCCGCAGGTTGCACATCGGTGTGTGACCCGCGCCCCGCGCCGATCCCGGTGGGCTTGGCTGGCTAACCGCGAAAGTTGGCCGCATTTCCACTCCACAACCGGGTGGCGGCGACCAAACATTAAGCGGTCACGGCCCGACCAGTTTTCCGCGCCGCCGGTGTCTACCTCAAAGGGAGGGTCCGTCCATCGGCATGCGCCGGGCCCGGAGCCGCCCAGACCGAGGGGGAACGGATGGCAAACGCGCTCTACTTCCGGATCATGGGCTCGTTGGAGGTACGCCGGGACGGCCAGCTCGTGGAGGTCACCGCGCCCAAGCTGAGGATCATCCTGGCCTCGCTGCTGCTCCAGCCCGGCTCGGTGGTCCCGGTCGCCGCGCTCATCGACCGCATCTGGGAGGACGAGCCGCCGGCCGGTGCCCGCGCGACGCTGCAGACCTACACCGCGCGGCTGCGGCGGATCCTGGGCGTCGACGGAATCGTGAACACGCGTGCCGGTGGCTACGCGATCGACCTGCCGCCCGGCTCCTCGGACGTGCAGGACTTCGAGGCGCTGCTGGAGAAGGCGCGGTCGGCGGCGCTGCGGGCCGACCGCCAGGGCGAGCTCGACGCGCTGCGTACGGCGGTCGGGCTGTGGCGCGGGCCGATACTGTCCGATGTGGAGTCGCCGGCGCTGCACCGCCAGGACGTACCGCGCCTGCTGGAACGGTGCCTGCAGGCCGCCGAGCAGCGGTTCGAGCTGGAGGTCGCGACCGGCAACCACCGCGGCGTCGTCGAAGAGCTGCGCGCGCTCACCGCCCTGCACCCGCTGCGGGAAGGGCTGCGCGCCCAGCTGATGCGTACCCTGCACCGCTCGGGCCGGCGGGCCGAGGCGCTCGACGTCTACCGGGACACCCGCGCCCACCTGCGGGCCGAGCTCGGCCTCGACCCGGGAAACGAGCTGGAGTCGCTGCAGCAGGTGATCCTGAACGGGCAGGACGACCGCGCCGAGTCCGAGTGGGTGCCCTACCCGGTGCTGTGCCAGCTGCCACCGTCCATCGGCGACTTCGTCGGGCGGGCGGAGCAGTCCGGACGGTTGGCGGCGCTGCTCACGCGCGCCGACGCGGTACCGATCGCGGTGGTCAGCGGGGTGGCCGGCGTGGGCAAGTCGACGCTCGCGGTACACGTGGCCCACCAGCTGCGCTCGCGGTTTCCGGACGGCCAGCTGTACATCAACCTGGAGGGCGCCGGCCCGACGCCGCGAGATCCGGTGGAGGTACTCGGGGAGTTCCTGCACGCCCTCGGGCACCTGCCCGCCGCCCTGCCGCGAGGTCTGGGCGCGCGGGCCGCGGCGTTCCGGGCCCGGGTGGCCGACCGGCGGGTGCTGATCGTGCTCGACGACGCCGCCGACGCCGACCAGATCACCCCGCTGCTTCCCGGCACGCCCGGCGCGGCGGTGCTCGTCACCAGCCGCCGCACCCTTCCCGAGCTGCCGGGCGCACACCGGCACCGGTTGCCGCCGTTTTCGATCGACGAGGGCGTGACCCTGCTCAGCCGCATCGTGGACAGCCGCCGGGTGGCGGACGAGCGCGGGGTGGCGGAGGAGATCGTCGACCTGTGCGGCCGCCTGCCACTCGCGGTGCGCATCGTCGGCGCGCGCCTGCAGCCGGGAGCCACGGTCCGGCTCAGCGCACTGGCCGACCGGCTCCGCGACGACACCCGCCGCCTGGACGAGCTGTCGGTCGGCCGGCTCGAAGTCCGTTCCCAGCTCGAGCTGGCCTACTCCGGCCTCGCACCGCCGGTTCAGGTCGCGGTCCGGCGGATGGGGCTTCTGCCGCCCGGGCCGTTCGCGGCGTGGGCGCTCGGCGTGCTCTGCGACGACGCCGGCGGCGGCGACCGGCTCGCCGAGCAGCTGGCGACGGCCGGGCTCCTCGACCCGGTGGGCGCCGACGCGTGCGGCCAGTTCCGCTACCGGCCGCACGACCTTGTCGCCCTCTACGCCCGCGAGCTCGCCGGGCAGGAGGACGAAAGCCTGTCCCGGGCGGCGGTCAAGCGGCTGCTCGGCGAGCTGCTCCAGCTGGGCAACGAGGCCTACGCGGGCGCCACGCGGGTCAACGAAGGGCTGCCACCCGGCCCGCTCCCCGCCGACCTGCCGCCCGCCGCCTGCGACGCCGGCTGGCTGGCCAAGGACGCCGACGGATGGCTGCACGCCGAGCGGACGCTGCTGCTGCACATCATCGCGCAGGCCTGCCGCTACGGCTGGTACGACAGGGCCGCGATCCTCGCCGACCTCGTCATACCCGCGTTGGCCATCCGGGGCGGCTTCGAGCAGCTCGAACAGGCCCGGGCGCAGGTACGCGACGCGGCGCTCGCGGCCGGCGACCAGACGGTGGCCTACCGCGCGGAGACGAGCCGGGCCGACATCCTGCTGTCCCAGCGGGTCGACGAGGCCGCCAACGCCTTCGCCTCCTGCGTGCGGGTCTTCCGGCGGCTGGGCCTGCACCGCGAGCTGGTACACAGCCTCACCGGCCTGGCCTTCGCCCGCATCTGGCAGGGGCTGCCCGGCACCGCACACGCCCAGGAGGCCATCCGGGTCGCGGAGGCGGCCGGCGACCGCGAGAGCATCGTGCTGGCGCTGCGCACCCACGCCGAGACGCTGATCACCGACGAGCCGGCCGCCGCACTCCCCCTACTGGCGAAGGCCCTCGCCGTGGTGCGGGAGCTGGACAACCCGGAGGCGGAGCGCGCGATCCTCGTGCGCATCACCGACTGCGCCACCTCGCTCGGCGACCTGGAGACCGCGGAGCGGACGTACGCGCGAGCGAGCGAGCTCACCGACCCGCGGACCAACACGCTCGGCCATGCCTGGCTGCTGATGCATCACAGCCGGATGCGGCGGGTGCAAGGAGACCACCGCGCGGCGGTCGCGGAGGCGCGGCACGCCCGGGAGCTGATGGCGCAGGCGGGCGACACCCGCGGCGTGGCCACCGCATCCCTGCACCTGGCCGAGGCGCACCTCGTCGCGGGCGACGCCGGCGCCGCGGTGGCGGTCGTGCGCGAGACACTGTCCTCAATGGACGCCGATGCGCTGCCTCGGCTCAAGGCCCGGGCGGAGCTGCTCATCGACCGGGCCGCAGAGCAGTCGCGGTGAGCTGGTCGGCGTCAGGTAGTTGGCACTGCACGTCTGCACGAGCGGATCCGGCTCCGGCGCGACGCACACCGGAGCCGGGTCCTCGAGGGGAGGCCGCCGGGGGATGGCATGGGGGATGCCTCGCACCCGGCAGCCAGCCCCACCGTAGGGAGGTTCGCCTGCAAACCGCTGACGCAGCCCTGACGCACGCCGCTACGGCGGGGGCAGGTACGGCACGCGGACGGTCAGGTCGGCGCTGCGCGCGGACTCCATCCCCTGCGCGTCGACGGCGACGACCGTGAGCACCTGGGTGGTCGCCTGCGGGAGCAGGAGCGTCGCGGGCGCGGCCGCCACCTCCGCGAGGATCTCGGCACCCCGGTACACCCGGAAGCCGGTGGCGGGCTGGCCGCCGTCCGGCTGCGTCCAGGTCAGCGTCACCGCACCCGTCATGGGGTTGCCGGATGCCACCCGGAAGTCGGCCGGGCGTGCCGGCCGGGCGGCGGGACCGGCCGGCGTGGTGACGCGGATGACCGAGCTGAGCGGGCTCTGCCCGCAGGTGCCGGGCAGGGTGGCGGCGACGCGCAGGCGGTGGACGGTGGCCGGCGGCAGTCCGCTGAGCACGGTGGCCGTGCCGGCGCTGGTGCCGACCGCCGCGTCGCCGCTGTAGAGCGTGTATCCCTCGGCCCAGGCGTCGTACTGCCAGGAGAGCCGGATCGACGACGCGGACAGCGCGGTGGCGGTGAGGGCGGCCGGCCGCGGCGGGCTGGCCTGGCAGGTGGCGGTGTTCGCGGCGACCAGGACGGCGGGCGACTCGTTGCCGGCGGCGTCGAGCGCGGTGATCTGGAAGGTGTACCGGGCGGCGTGGTACAGGCCGCGCACCGTGGCGGACGGGCCGGTGGAGGTCGCCACGCGCCGGCCGGACTCGTAGACGGCGTACCCGCTCGCGCCGGTGGGCGGCGGCTGCCAGCCGAGGGTGACGGTGGTGTCGGTGCTCGCGGTGACGGTGGGCGCGGCGGGCGGCGCGGGTGTGCCGGCGGCGCCGGCCGCGGTCACGACGGTCACCGCCGTGGCCGGCGCGGCCGGGGCGGAGCAGCGCGGCTGGTGGGTGAGCGTGAAGGTGTACGCCGTGGCGGGGCTGAGGCCGCCGACGCGGATGCCGGACTGGTCGGTCGCGACGGGGCCGGCCGGGCCGCCGGTGACGACGGTGAGGCCCGGGTCGCCGTTGACCGTCCAGGTCAGCGAGACGGCGGAGGCGGTGACCGCGGTCGCGACCACGCCGGTGAGGGTGGCCGGCACGCACATTGGTGGCACGCCGGAGATGCCCAGGCGCCGGCTGATCGGTGCGGAGTGGGCGGACTCGCGGCCCAGGCCGTCGACCGCGGTGACGGTGTAGGTGCGGGTGCGCGCGAAGCCGAGATTGCGCAGTGGCGCGTGGGTCGTGGTGTTGCGGGCGATCTCGACGCCGCTTTCGTAGACGCGGAAGGCGCGGGCCCGCTGTCCTGGCGGCTGCCGCCAGGACAGCACGCCCGACTCGCCGCCCGCGCTGACGGTGAGGTCGACCGGTGCGGGTGGGCCGCTTTCCGGGTCCGCCGAGGCGGCGCCGCCGGAGAGGGCCAGGACGGCCGCCGTCACCATTGCCACATATCGCATGTCGCCTCCACACCGCCGGGAGACATATCGAAGTATGGGCATGCATGGCTTGTCAAGCGGTGGCGGGGCAACCGGCCCCCAGATAAGACAAAGGCCCCGTGCTGTTAGCCGTGGGCCTTTGCGAAATGACTCGATGGTCTTTTTGTGATGATGCTTTTCCTGCTTCGGACTATTCCGCACGCAATACTTCAACTTTAAGTGCCTTCGAGTACCACGATTCTAGGCAGCCGCGGGACCGCCGGGCAAGGATGTCGGGCGGCCTGTCCGCAAGTAGACACGTTGGCTCGTCTCGCGCAGGGTGTTGAGGTACGTGTGCGGCCGCGCGGACTCGACCGCCATTTCCCTCGGCGTGAGCAGGTGCAGGTCGACCGCGACCGGAAGCTCGCGCAGCGCCTCGCGCAGCTCGCGGTCGCGCAGCCACGGCGAGGCGGTGAACGGGCCGATCACGAGAATGTCGATGTCGCTGTACCGGTGCGTGGTGCCTTTTGCCCACGACCCGAAGAGGACTATCTCGTCCGGATCGCAGTGGGTGACGACGGCGTCGACGACGGCCGCGAGGGCCGGCGGCAGCGGGCCGGTCATGACGTGGTGAACGCGACGACCAGGTAAGCCTCCTTCAGGTCGTCGGCCGGCAGCGAGCGGAAGTCGGTCACGCCGGCGCGCCGCACCTTCACCGACAGCGGCCCGAGCAGGTTCTGCGGCGGGGCCACCGGATCGACGATCAGGTGGTGTGCCTCGTCCGGCCCGCCGAGCCGCGGCATCACGTGGCTGGCGGCCTGGGCGGCACCGGCGAACGTCAGGCTCACCTCGTAGCTGTCCGGGTGTGCGCTGTCCACGATCAGGTCAAGCCGAGTGATCTTGACGTTGGTGGCGGTACGGGCGCGGAACGGCAGGTGCTTGCGCTCCAGCGTCACGACGAGCTCCTGGTCGGTGCCGGGCTGCGGGGACAGGAAGCGCTGCCACTCGCCGGCGAACTCCCGGTTGAGCACGAACATCCGCGTGCCCGACTTCGGCACCACCGCCGCGAGGTGGGTCCTGGCCGCGTCGGCCAGCGCGCCGCTGCCCGGCTCGGCGGTGTACCGCACGTGCAGCACGACGTCCGAGATGGTGTTGAAGTCGAACTGGTTGTGCGCGGGCGGCAGGTCGATCGTCCAGGTGCTGACCGCGCCGGCTCCCTCGAACGGCAGGAACCGCTCGTCGTTGAAGTTCAGCTCGAACGTGCCGCTGTCGTTCTGGGCGTGGCTCGTCGCGATCGAGGTGATCGGCGCGTGCATGGCGGTGAACCGGTCGTCGGTCGGCGCCAGCGGGTCGCCGTAGCCGCCGGCCACGCCGTCCTTGACCCGCACCCCGTCGGCGGTCAGCGACAGCGTGCAGTTGACACTCGTGTACGGCCCGACCACGCAGGGGATGCTGATCGAGACGGCGGTGATCCGCCGCCGCAGGTGGCCCGGGTAGTCCAGGTCGTACAGCCACTCCGGCAGCGTCACCTGGCAGGTGCCGGTCGTCTTGAGGGTGAGCAGGGCGAGCGGGTCGACCTGGGCGAGCGAGACGTTTTTGCTGATCTCGAACGTGCGGGTGTTCCGCTCGAACCAGGCCGCTTCCATGCGGCGCAGGTCGTTGGCGAGCCGCTCGCCGGCCAGCAGCCCCTTCTTCAGGCCGTCCCAGTATCCGAACTGGACGAACGTGAGCGTGTCGTCGCCGAGCTCGTAACGCATCGCCGTCTCGGCGCGCTTGGCCATGTCGAACGCGAGCTGGTAGCCCTGGAAGTACACGGTGCTGACCTGCCGCAGCATCCAGTCGTAGAGCTGGCGGTTGGAGTACTTGGTGCGCAGGTAGTCCTCGATCCCCCGCGCCTGCTCGATCTGCGTCTGCTGGCTGGCCAGGTCGGCCTCGGCGATGGCGACCCGGACCTTGGCCGCCTCGATCTGGGCCAGCAGCTGGTTGACCTCGAGCCCCGCCTGGTTCTTCTGGAACTCCCACTCCTCGGCGCGGCGCTGGTAGCCGCCCATCGTGGTCGCCATGCCGGCCCACTTCTCGGCGGCGGTGGCGATCGCCGAGATCGTGGCGACCGCGCATTCGGCGGCCTTGGAGAACTTGACGCCGTCGGGCGTGTCGGCGGCCGCGACCGGCGATCCGCCGAAGCCGGAGGCGCCGATGGTGAACTTGGGGATGAACGTGAGGCCGCCGGCCAGCGCGTAGCCGAGCGCGATCGCCGTCTGCGCGAGTGTGGCGATGCCGCTGAGCGTGAGGGCGGTGCCTTCCCAGAGGTTGATGTACTCGCGGCCGCCGTAGTACTCGATCCGCCCCTCGGCGGTCTCCTTGGTCCGTTCCAGCGCCACCTGGTTGTGTTCGGCCTCCTTGACCTGCAGTCGCTTGATGTCGAGGGTGGCATCCAGCAGCCGCGCCTCGTTCGAGGCCCGGATCAGCTCCAGCGCCTCGGCGTCGCCGCGCTCGATCGCCGCCAGGAGCCGGTCGCCGAGGGCGCGCACGTCCTGGGTGAGCTCCAGCGCCTTCTGCAGCAGGACCCGGGAGCGGTACTGGCTGGACGGCGTGCCGCCCGGGCCGAGCACGGTGTCCAGGTCGACGCCGGCGGCCGCGGCCTGGACCAGCACCGCGGGGTCGATCGGCGGCTCGAACAGCGGCAGCTGCCGCACGATGCCGCGGATGTTCATGCAGTTGCGGATCTTCCAGAGCCGGTCCGCGACAAGGTCCCAGTAGTCGAGCAGGTCGCGGTTCTGCGGGATGCCGAAGTAGGAGATCGTCAGTACCGGCATCGGCTCGGCGCCCTCGTCGGTGCGAATCACCTGGACCGGCGAGTCGGTCAGGTTCTCCATCAGGACCTCGATCTTCTGGTTTCCGAACGGGTCCAGCTCGCCCTCGGCGGTCAGCTCGTTGTACGAGCGGTCGGCGCGGTTCACGTCCGGCACGGTGACCGGTCGCGGGCCCAGAATCTCCGAGGCCAGCAGGTACAGCGTGGTGGCCTCGTTGATGGACTCGATCGTGTCCTGCCGGAACAGCTGGTCGCCCCAGGCGACGAGGTTGTCGATGTACCGCATGACCACGGTCTTCTGGTACGCCACCGGCCGGTAGCGGGCGATCAGGTGCGGCTTGAACGGGCTGTTCTTCCAGGCCCGCAGCTGGTCCAGGTTGGCGCCGATGTCCTTGAGCAGCTCCTCGATGCGCTGGCGGCGGTACTGTTCGCGGTTCTGCTCGTGGAAGGGGCGCGTGACCCAGAAGCGCTGCGGTGACTCGACGCCGTCCGTGCTGGTCGGGTCGAAGATGAAGTGGAACCAGCGCATGGCCTCCTCGAACCGCTGGTTCTGGGTCAGCTTGGTGGCCACCAGCAGCGGGGCGTGGAAGAAGATCTCCCAGTTGTAGGTGCTGTAGGCGCCGCCGAGGTCGAAGTCGACGACGTCGCTGGCGGCCGACGGCCGCGACTGCGCCGGCGGTGCGGGGACGTAGTCGACGAACCGGTAGCTGTTGCCGGGGTGGTACGACTGCGGCGAGATCTGGATCCTGCGGTTGAGCAGCCCGTCGAGCCCGGACCGCTTCAGCTCGCGCAGGAACAGCGCCGAGTACGGGTGGTAGAAGGGCGTGAAGTCGTACCGCAGCCGTTGCAGCGTCTTGTTGTAGCCCATCAGCACCGTGCGCCAGTGCGGCTTGATGAAGAACGAGCGCTGCGGGTCCTGGTAGATCATCGGCGGCGGGAAGGTGACCGCCTCGTCGAACTGCAGGCCGTGCTGGGAGAAGACGAGGTCGAACGGGGCGCGCGCGCCGCGCAGCAGCGTCACGCTGCCCGCGCCTTCCAGGACGTTGAGCACGTTCGGGTTGGCCACCCGGGTGTTGTTGCGCAGCCGGGTGTACTCGAAGTGCATCCCGGACGGAAGGACCGTGCGGGGCATGGTCTCGCGGCCGCCGACGGCCCGCCCGATCGCCGCGCCGTTCGGGCCGAACGTGGTGCTGACCCAGGTGTGCGAGTCGGTCGCGGTCAGGTCGTCGGAGATGCTTCCGGTCGCGTTCTTGAGGTGGTACCTGCCGCTGAGGCCCTTCATGCGGGTGCCGACCACGGCCCCGTCGAACAGGAACGACGAGGAGTGCCACGGGCGGCCGGACTCGTCGTAGGCGGTGGCGGTCAGGCGCTGCTTGAGGCCGGTGTACGGGTCGGTGAACTGCGCCCCGTTGAACTCCACCGACGTCGAGATGTAGAGGTCCAGCCAGAGCATGTTCTCCTGCGAGCGGTACCGCGGCCGCAGGTTGTAGGAGTGCAGCGGCCGCTGCCACGGGTGCAGCAGCCGCTCGCGGGACAGCTTCTTGGCGGTCCAGCCGTCCTCCTTGCGCATCGTCCAGGCCAGCTGGATCTCCAGCTGGGTGGACGGGTCGGGGTGTCCTGCGGTTTGGCGCTGGGCTGGGCGGCCGGCTGCTTGCGCGGCTTCTGCGGCTTCTCGGTGAACACGAGCCAGAAGACGTACAGGGCACGGTTGTACACCACCGGGATGGCGTGGTCGCCGCCGATCTCCACGTCGATCCGCTCCCACGGCGACCAGGTGCCGTAGTTGAGGTCGTGCTGGCGGTAGAAGTAGACGGCGGGGTCGGCCTTGGTCCGCCCGATGACGTGCAGCCGGTTGATGTTCGGCGGCAGGTTGTCGTAGGGGTTGTCGTCGTCGACCTCGTAGTAGACGCCGGTGACCTCCAGCCGGGCCACCTCGTGGACCTTCTCCAGGTAGTGCCGGAAGGCCGCCTCGGCCGCGGCGTCGGTGATCTCGGCCTGCAGCAGCTCGCTTTCCAGCTCGTCGAAGAACGGGGTCTTGTCGTCGCGCAGCTCCGGCTCGATCCAGTTTTCCGGGTAGAGGAAGACCTTGCGGTTGGCTTCCCAGACCCGGTAGTTCTTCATCCACCGCCACTGTTTCCAGCTGTCCAGCGAGACGGTGTCGGCCAGCGCCGCCCGGGACACCTGGACGAACGCCTGCTCCTGGTTGAGCAGGCAGCGCTGCACGAACATCTGGGTCGCGCTGATCGCCTGCTTGGTGCGCGAGGTGAGCTGGCAGGAGCTCATCTGCACGTCGATCAGCACCCAGGCCAGCAGGTCGTCGGCGTCCTTCCAGCGCCGCGGGTTGGGCCACTGCTTGGCGTTGACCGTGATCGCCTCGTCTTCGGTGCGCAGCGAGTGCTCGACGAGCCACGCGGTGAGCGCGTCGCGCTTGCGCTCCCGCAGCCCGTCGACCAGCGGCGTGACCGTGGTGAGCCAGGCGCCGGTGGTGTAGTGGGCTTTGGCCGCCTGGCGTACCTGCTGCGCGGTGGTGAACTGCGCGCCGCCGGTGTCGCGGTCGCGGTCGGCCCAGGACAGCAGCTGGCCGGCGGTCACGCCGACGCGGCGGATGGCGTGGAAGCACTCCGCCAGCCGCAGGTAGGTGTCCACCGAGCGGTACGAGGAGGTGGCGCCGTGGGTGAAGCCGAGCCCGGTGTGCAGGTCGTCCAGGTCGTCGCGGTCCCAGCCGGTGAGGGCGCTGAGCCGGTCCAGCACCGTGCCGCCGGGCGAGCCGGCCGTCCGGGCCAGGTCGAGCAGCGCGGTCAGCGAGGTACCTTCCGGCGCCGGGTGCGCGTCCCGGAACCGCGCGAAGCGGTGCAGGGCCAGCCACCTGCCGTACAGCGGCGCGGCCGGTGCGGTGTCGACCGGCAGGTCGGCGGGGCTCAGGGCGCCGACCGCGGCGGCGTTCGCCAGCCACCAGGCGACCTCGGCCGGTTCGGTGATCCGGTGCAGGGTGAGCAGGATGCCGGCCTTGTGCAGCCGGCGGTAGCAGCGGAACAGCGGCCCGAAGGTGGCCCTGTCGACCGGGTTGGTGTACGCGCCGTCGGCGCCGGTGGCGGTCAGTGCGGGGTCGAGGAAGCGGTCCAGGACCGGGCTGCCGGCGTCGTCGAGGCCGTCGAGCAGCGCGGCGGCCTGCCCGTCGGTGAGGGCGAGTGCGGTGGCGACCGCCGCGATCACCTGCCCGCGCGGCTCGGCGGCGGGATTGCTGCGCAGGCTTTCCCGGACCGTGCCGATCTGCTGGGCGACGACCTCGTCGCGCAGGCCGTAGGCGGCGTCGGGCCGGGCGTTGAGCAGGTGGTCGAGGGCGGCGACGGCGATGCCGCCGGCGGCGATCGCGTCGGCCTGCCGGATCGTGTCGAGGGTCTGCGCGACGGTGGCGAACGGGTCGTCGATGCCGGCCAGTGCCAGCATCGTGACCAGGTCCGGTGCCCGCATCCCCAGCCCGCCGGCCAGGGCGGCGTAGCCGACGAGGGTGGAGAGGTTGGCGACGGTGAGCGCGCCGTCGGTGCGTGCCAGCAGCGGCGTGAGGTCGACGTCGCTGACGCCGAGGGCGGCGACCAGGGCCGGCCGGTGGTCGGCCAGCAGCGGGTCGCCGGCGATCGGCAGCGTGAACGCGGTGTCGACCGGGTTGGTGATCGTGGGGTTCTGGAAGCGGCGGCCGTAGGCGGAGCGGACCACCTTCTGCGGGTCCTCGGGGTTTCTGCGGTCGGCGGTGGGCAGCTCGCCGTACATGGCCAGCACCGTCTCGACGTCGACGCGCAGCCGGGACTGCAGCTCGCGGACCCGGGTGAGGCGCACGAGGGTGTCGCCGGAAAGGGCGCCGCCGCCGACTTTGGCCGCGCGGATCAGCAGGTCCAGCTCCCACATCTGCCACGGCGTGTGCCGCCACAGCCGCAGGAACCGGTGCATCCGGTCCAGCTTCGCCGCGGTGAGGTTGGTCAGCCGCTGCGCGCGCAGGCTGTAGGTGTTGGCCGGCCGTTCGATCACCGTGTGGCCGGCGCCGGCCGGGTTGACGAAGTCCACATCGCACAGCCGGAGCAGCTCGGCGTACGTGATCTTGGAGCGTTCGAGGAAGTCGGCGACCGGCATCGTGGCGGTGACCGACTCCAGCCCCCAGTACCTCTGCTGGTCCGCGTCGGTGGGCCGGGCGGTGGTGACGAGGTCGGTCTCGTGGGTGGAAATGCCGAGGTACTCCCCGGCGATGCTCACGTCGGACGGAGTCGGGCCGGTGGCCGCCTGGAAGCGGCTCATCAGCTCGTGGCGGGCGATGCCCAGGTGGCCGAGGAACACGCGCGCCTGCTCCTGCCAGAGGTTGAAGGCGCTGTGCATCGGGAAGTCGGCTTCCTTCAGCGTGTCGTACGCGGCCCTGCGCTCGTGCTCGGGGAACGCGCGCAGCTCCTGCGCCGTGCGCGTGGTCTGGTGGCCGGTGCCGGGCTCGCCCGGCGGCACCAGCGCCTCCAGCACCTCGTTGACCAGGTCGACGTAGGGCAGCGCGACGTTTGTGTTGTCGCAGTTGAGCTTCAGCGTCCCGAGGTCGGGGCGGCGCTTGAACAGCTGCTCGCGCACCGACTCGCCGGCGATCTCGGAGGGCTGCTCCTGCAGGAAGCGCAACACGTCGGCCAGGTACGCCGGCGGGCCGAGCACGGACAGGCAGTCGGGGCAGTCGCAGACGTCCATGGAGCCGAAAAGGGTCTCCAGGTTGGGCACGCCGCCGGAGAACTCCTCGAGCTCCTCGGCGGTGTAGGTGTGCGACACGATCGCCTTCGGTGTGGCGCGGTTGAGCTCGGTGCGGAAGGCCACCAACCGGTTGACCGCCTGGCCGTACTGGAACTCGGCCGTGCCGTAGACGGTCAGCGCCACCCGCTGGTCGACGCCGGCGCCGGCCAGGGTCTGCACGATCCGTTCCTTGCCCATGGTCAGCACCTGGAACGCGCTGTGGATGCCCTCGTCGAGCAGTACCCGGCCGAGCGTGGCGTCGGGGGCGATGCGCCGCACCCGCTGCAGCACCTTGAGCTCGCCGCGCACCGCGTCGTCGACGGTGAGGTTGTTGGTCGCCGTGTACGCGTCGACGCGGCTGGTGCGCAGGTCGAAGGCGGGCTGAGTGTCGACGAACTGCTGGATCTCGGCGACGTGGGCCAGCTGCGTGCGCGCACCCCGGCCGGCCTCGGCGACGAAGGCGACCGTGGGATAGAGGCGCTCGGCCTGCGCGGCCAGCGTGGCGGCATAGTTGGCGATCTTGTCGGCGGTGCTGGCGCCGTCGGTACCGGCGGGCACCGCTCCCCCGGCGTCGGTGATGACCTGTACCCAGTCCGCGTGCGCCAGCTTGGCGAAGTCGCGCGGCGCGCTGGCTCGGGCGTCGGCCGGGTCCTCGATCACGGTTTTGAGGTGGGCGGCCATCGGGGCGAAGTTCTTGGTGACCTCGCCGAGGCTGACCGCGGTCTCCAGGTCGTCGATCGCGTCCGGGCCGCCGAAGTCCGCCGGCCGGCTGCGGGCGTCGGCGAAGAAGTCGTCGCCGAGGGTCTTGTGGGTGTAGAAGGCGTCGGCGACCTTGCCGTAGTGGGCCGTGCCGACCGACGAGGTGTCCAGCAACGTCTTGAGGGTGCCGTCGCCGACCAGGATCGGCTTTTCCAGCAGGAACCGCTCGCGGGCCTCGGCCAGTGCGGCCAGGACGGCGTCGCGGCCGAGTGCGGTGCTGACCGGTATGTAGTTCTCCCGCACCGCGTTGTCGAACGCCTCGGCCAGCAGGCCGGGCTCCAGGAAGACGAGCCCGCTGGCCACCCGCTCGGTGACCTGGTCGACGAGGGTCCACTGCTGGGTGCTCTGCATCAGGTCGCTGGGCAGCGAGGGCGGCAGGTTCTGCCGGATGAAGGCGTAGACGGCGGCGGTGTCGACCGGCGCGGCGGCGATCTCGGCCGCGACCCGGTCGGCGATGACCAGGCGCATCACGTCGTTGACGCTCAGGCCGGTGTTGACCGCGACATGGGTGATCTCTTGTGCGGTGCCGGTCTCCTCCAGGTCGTGCAGGGCCAGCGAACCCGTCACGCGGGTCACGGCCGCCAGGCGCTGCTCGAACTCGGAGGCGCCGCGGTACGGCTGGCTGCCCTGGACGAAGTTGACCCAGGCGATGCGCGTCGGGTTGAACAGCACCTTCTGGTCCAGCACCGTGTTGGCGGCGTCGACCACCTTGACGAGCAGGTGGTATGGGCTGCGCCACTGTTTCGTGGCCGGGTCCAGCGGCGGGGTGTACGGGATGTCGTAGAACCCGGAGCCGGTCGTCGGCCGTTCGCCGAGCAGCGCCCCGGTGCCGCGGATCAGCTTCTCCCAGAGCTGGACCCGCACGCCGGCGCGGCCCTGCCAGAGCTCGTCGCGCACGGAGCCGCGCAGCCGGGCCGGCGCCGCCTCGGTGACCGCCTGCGGGTTGGCGCCGACGATCTGGCCGTTGAGCCGCCGCAGCGTCTCGCCCTCGACGTGTCCGGTGACCGGCAGCTGGTGGCGCTTCTGGAACGCGATCACCGCCTGCCGGGTGGAGGCGCCGAAGGTGGCGGTCTTGAACTCCTTCTCGTCGATCTGCAGGCCGAGGAAGGCCAGCGACCGCTGCAGCGTGCCGACGTGCTTGTTGGTCATGTTGAGCCGCAGGTTGCGGGTGAGCGTGGTGAGCCCGTCGGCGACGTCGACCTTCAGCTTCGCGACCGGCACCGGGCGGCTGGTGGCGACCGTTTCCATCCGGCGCAGGGTCAGCGGGTCCAGCTCGCCGGTGGCCTCCAGGTGGTACTTGCGCTGGAAGGCGACGATCGCCGCCCGGCTGGTCTCGCCGAGCCGCTTCTCGCGCAGCTCGACCGGGTCGATCCGCAGCTCCAGCTTGCCGATCCGGATGGCCGACAGCAGCGTGCGCTGGACCTGACCGACCTGGGTCCGGCTGCCCAGCCGGGCGGTGAGGGCGTCGCGTTCGAGGCGGTCGACGAGCTGCGGGGTCAGCGCGGTGTCCTCGGCCAGGCCTGCGCCGCGCAGGTAGGCGACAAGCGCGGCCTCGGTGCTGTGCCCGAAGCGGCGGCTGTTGGTCTCGGCGGGGTCGATCTGCTGGCCGGTGCGGGCCAGCAGCTGCTGGATCTTCGCCGCCCGGGTTTTGCTGTCGGTGAAGAACCGGTGGCTGAGGTCGCGGTTGAGCCGGTCGACGGTCTCGGCGGTCAGCTCGCCGGAGGCCGGCAGCCCGGCGGTGCGCTGGAACGCCCGGATCGCCTCCCGGGTGGAGGCGCCGAGCTCGCCGGTGGCGCGCTCGGCCGGGTCGACGGTGATGCGCAGCCGGCCCAGTCCCGCGTGGAGGTTGGCGACGTCCGGTGCGGTGGCGGTGATGCGGATGGGCGGCATGTCGAGTCTCGCTTTCGAAGATGCCCGGTACCGGCCGCGCCGGCATGGTTCCGGCGGTGGTTTACCTGATCTCGGTGACGTGGTGCTTGAGCGGCGGCGGTTTGGCGTGCTTGGCTGCGGCGGTGGCAAGCCGCGAGCGCAGCTCCTTGATGCCTTCGGTGAGCCGGGCCAGCGCGTCGGCGCTGAGGTTGAGTGCCTTGACCGCGTCGTGTGAGGGGATGTCGCCGTTGCCGGCGATGAGCTCCCACAGCGCGTCGAAGCCGAGCACCGCCGACTCCCGGATCACGGTGTTGACCTTGTCGTCGGCGGCGGTCTCGGACTTGGTCGCCACCCGCAGCACCTCGGTGACCACCGTGCGGGCGGTCGCCTTGTCGAGGCTGTACTGGTACTCGACCTTCTGGCGCAGGAACTCCGGCAGCGTGCTGCCGTTGGCGATGCGCACGTCGCTGTTGCGGGTGACGTGGCCGATGTCGATGTGCGACACGAACGTGTAGTTCGACAGGTCCGGGTCGGCCGCCAGCGTGTCCGCCAGGCCGTTCTTCTTCCCGCAGGAGCAGGCCTGCACCACGAACGTGATCTGCTGGCTCTGCTTGGCTTCCTTCAGCTCGCGTTTGAGCGTCGGCGCGCCGATCCACTCGCTGTCGCCGAACGACATCTGGTTGGAGATGCCGTGCCCGAAGGTCATGACGACGTCCGGTTTCTCCTTGGCGATGACGTCGCTGAGCTTCTTGGACTCGACGCTCTGCGCCGTGACGCCGTGGTCTCTGGCGGCCTGCTGCGCCTGGCGTTTGAACTCGTCGTCGCCCTTGTCGTACAGGATCAGGTACTTCTTCTTGTGCGCCTCGTCCCACAGCTTGCGGGCCATCTCGTCGGTCTGCTTGGGCACGGATTTGCGGTAGTCGTCGAAGGTTTTGAAGGTCCGCGGGTTCGGCTCGGCGTCGGGCTTGCCGGCGTCCACCGGGTCGGTGCCGGCCGGGTCGCGGAAGCGCACCGGGTTGTCCCGGCAGTAGCGGTACAGGTTCGGCCCGTCGACGAGCAGCTCGGGGTCGGGTGAGCACCAGCGGCCCAGCCACGAGGCGTAGAACCGCGCGCCGGCGTAGTCCAGGCCGGTCTCGCCGTCCCGTTCCCGGCCGATGTAGCGGTAGCGTTTGAGGCTCACCTCGGCGACACCGCGACCGGCCTGCAACGCGCTCGCGCCGTACGGTGTGAACTCTTCCAGGCTGATCAGCGCACCCGCCTCGTCCAGCTCTACCGACGCGGTCCCCAGGTGGTTGGCGAGCTGGTAGCGCTGGACCGGTACCGGGTCGGCGACGGCGGCGCCCTCGTCCACCGTGAGCGTCTCGACCTGGGCCACCTGCGCCTGGTCGTCCATCACCCGCAGCGACTCGCGGCGCAGCCGCACGCTCGTGCCGGTCGCGTCGTACTCGCGGTACACCTCGAACGCACCGAGGTAGACGCGCTCCTTGCGGCGGATGCCGTCCTGCGACTCGACCACCTTGCGCATCCGGCGGCCGCCGGCGTCGTAGGCGTACCAGGCGACGCCACCGCCGCCGAGGTCCGCGCGGTGCAGCCGGTCCTTGACGTCCCAGCGCAGCTCGGCGCCGTTGATCGCGGTGATGCAGCCGTGCGCCTCCATGCCCTGCGCGTCGGTGTAGGAGTAGGTCTCGGCCGGCAGGGCGTTGCCGCCGAGCGTGGTGCTGCTCAGCCGGTTGCCGGCCCGCGCCGGCTCCAGCCGGCTCGGCTCGCCGTAGGTGTAGGTGCGGGTCCAGCCACCGCCGGCGGCGGCGTGCCGCATCTGCTCGACGTTGCCGGCCAGGTCGTACCGGTACGTCTCGGTGTAGTTGCGCAGCGCCTGCAGGTCGTTCGGGTTGGCGCGGACGCCCACGAACGGGCGGTCCCGGCGGTCAGCGGTCGGAGCGGTGTCGAACGCCGTCTGTCCGAGGTGCTCACGCCCGGTGGCCTGCACGAGGCGGTAGAGGGCGTCGCAGGTGAACGTGGCGACCGGGTCGACCCGCTGGCCGTCGTGGATGACCACCTTCTGCGCCGCGTCCCGGATCCGGGTCAGGTTGCCGACCGGGTCGTAGGTGTAGGCCAGGTCCTGTACCACGGTCGGGTCGGTGAACAGCTGCGCGGCGGTGGAGTCGGCGGCGGCCGGGCGGGTGGTCCGCAGCCCGGCCAGCCGGAACGTCGCGGCGTCGTAGGTGTAGGTGGTCTCGGCGCCATTGGCGTAGGCGATCCGCTGCCGCTGCCCCTTGGCGTCGTAGTCGATGTCGGTGACGAAGGCGGTCGGCTGCGCGGCGCCGCGCAGCGCCACCTCGACGCTGTCCAGCAGGCCGGCCTCGTTCCAGCCCGGCCGGTACACGCTGCCGTCCGGTGTGGTGGCGGTGACGACACGGTTCAGCGCGTCGTAGGTGCCGGTGCTGGTGAAGCTGCCGTCGTCCACCGGCGGGTCGTCCGACCAGTCCACTGTGGAGTCCCAGTCGCGCAGCAGGTCGCGGCGGCTGGCGGTGAGGTTGCCGGCGAAGTCGTACGACAGGTGGGTCACCCGGCCGACGGCGTCGAAGACCTCGTACACCCGGGTGCGGTGGTTGCCGGCCGTGCCCTGCGCCTCGCCGTACACGGTGCGCTCGGCAAGGCGCTCGCCGCCGTCCTCGGTGACGAACAGGCCGGTCGGGCGGCGCAGCCCGTCGTACTCGATGCGCCGCAGGTGGCCGCGGGCGTTCCACTCCCGTACCGGCGCGCCGGTCACGTCGGGCAGCGACCACCGCTCGCCGGCGTCCATGCTGGCCTGGTGGATGATTCGGCCGAGCATGTCGTAGTCGGAGCGCATCGCGAGCCGGTCCAGCGGGTCGTGCACGGTGCGCTGGTTGCCCTCGGCGTCCCAGCCCACGCGGGTCGTCTCGGCCTGCTGCACCTCGACGCCGTTGTCGACGAACCGGTTGGTGGCGATCGTCGCGAACGGCCGGCCGAGCGGGTCGAGGTGCGCGGTCACCGGGGTGTCGGCGTGCAGCGCGGCCCGCTGGGCGGCGTCGGCCTCGTCGGCGCCGAGGGCGTCGCCGGCGCGCCGGGCGAACCAGGTCGCCCAGCCGGCGTCCTGCGCGTCGAAGTAGCCCCGCATGTGGCCCGCGACATCGGGGTCGGTGCGCGGGTCGCCGGTCTGCGCCCCGCGCGGCGCGACGCAGTCGTTGCGGTCGTGGTCGACCCGCTGCCAGGGCGAGTGCACGATCTTCTCGTACGTGTGGTCCGGGTGCAGGATCGCCACGATCCGGTCGACAGGGTCGTAGAACAGCTGCGGGCTCACGCCCGTGTCGGTCAGGTCCGGCTCCGGCTCGTAAAGGTGGGTCGCGCTGAAGAACGGTTCGTACCGGCGGACCGGAAGGCCCTTGTTGTTGAAGACGGTGCGGCCGGTGCCGACCCACCGCGGCGTGGCGGGCGCCAGGACGGGGCGGCCCTGCGCGTCGCGCACGAGCGGGCCGGGCACGGCATCGCCGTCCGGCAGCGGTACCGGCGGGGCCTGCCGCCGCGGCGCGTCGCCGGGCTCGGCCAGCCGCTTGGCCTGCACCGGCCGGCCGAAGCCGTCGGTGAACTCGACCTTCACCTGGATCCGCGGGGTTGCCCCGCCGGGCTCGGACAGGTGCGTCTCCCGGGCCAGCGTGACCGAGGTCGCCGGCTGCCCGCTGCGGGCGAACAGGTCCAGGTCGTACACGATGCGGGTCGTCGCCGTGCCCAGCAGCGCGGCGGCCTGCGCCAGCGGGTCGGCGAGCAGCGCCCGCCGGACGGCCGGCGCCGGATGCGGGTCGAGCTGGCCCAGCAGGTCGCCGCGCTGTTCGGTGGCCTTGCCCATCAGCGCGGTGGCCACCACGAGGCCCAGCGCGTCGAACGCCACGGCGGTGCGGTTGCCGTTCGGGTCGGTGACCTGCCGGGGCAGCAGCACCCGGTAGTCGTGCGCGGCGGCGACCTCGTTGCCCGCCGCGTCCACGGAGAGGGTGACCAGCAGGTCGTGCGGGGCGTCGTAGGTCACCACCGTGGCGTTGCCGAACGGGTCGACGACCTTGCGCGGCAGGTGGAAGTGCGCCCGGGCGGTGGCCAGCTCCTGCGCGGCGGTCGCGGCCGGATCGGCCGGGTCGGCAGCGGGGTCGAAGAACGCCCGGCCGCTGGGGATCCACCAGCCGCCGTCCATCGGCACGTACCCGCCGTGGTCCGCTCCCCCGCCTTCGAGCAGCGCGGCGGGGGTAGGCAGCAGCGCCTGGTCGGGCTGGCCGGGACGGCGGCGCACGAACGCGGCGGCCAGCAGCTGCGGGGTGAACGCGAGCCGGTACACCTGGTCCAGGACGGCCCGGGGCTGCACCTTGGTGAAGGTCAGCGGTCCGGTCAGGTCGTCCGCGCGGTAGAACGTCCTGGCGGCCTCGACGAGCCGCCGCTGCCGCGTCGTGTGGTCGGGGGTCGCGTTGTAGCCGATCTCGGTGGCGGAGCCGAGCGCGGCGAAGCCGTCCGCCGCCCACTCCGCGAAGCCGAACCGGGCCGCGCCGCCGGCGGGGCGAAAGCCGGTCAGCTCGCTGGTGTGGCTGGCCGCCGGCACCGGGACCCGGTAATCGTCGGGCCACTGCGCGGGATCGTCGATCGCGTTGGTGTACGTGTTTTCGACCAGCAGCACGGTGGCCCGGGACTGCACCTCGCGGTCGCGCGGCGAAAGGTCCGCCGGCGGCGCCGTACGCCCGTACGCGATCCGCAGCTCCCGCAGCACGTTGCCGGAGCCGGTGTCCACCTCGAGCACGATCGTGTGCTTGACGCGGGGATCGGTCGGGACCCGGTCGTACTGCGACTCGACCGCCTGGCGCTGGTGGGCGTAGAAGACGGCGTGCCGCTGCTGTGCCCTCGGCTGCACCAGGTGGACCGCGAAGTCCTGCTCGGTCACCACGTACGGGCGGTCCTGCTCGGCCCGCCCGTCCAGGCCGTACATCTCGCGGCGGAGCATGACGCCCTTGAGCGCGCGGCAGGCCTCCCGCCGCTCGTCGATCGTCAGGCCGTCCGGTAGGGCGGTGCCGTCGGCTGGCGCGCCGGTGTGAAACCAGGTCCTGGTCAGCACCGGCGGCACGTGGGAGGCGGCGTCGACGTTCGTCGCGGTCGCCAGCGCCGCCAGGTGCTGGGTGTCCCACTGCTCCACCAGGCCGAAGCCGTGAAACTCCCGCTCGCCGGCGTCGAAGTGTCCATTGTGGTACGCGTAGCGGGTCAGGAACCGGTTGCCGGTCAGGTGGTCGATGCTCTCCACCCGCTCCAGCACGTGCACCGCGAACGGCAGGCGGGTCGTCCACGGCCGGCCGGCCAGCCGGTCCGCCCGGCTGAACGCGGTCGACGGCAGGTAGCTCAGCCGCGTCTCGGCGCCGAGGTTGTTGCGCTGGCCGACCAGCAGGTGCGGCTTGTGGCCGCCCATGAGGTCGACGTACCGCATCGTCCCGTGGCTCGACCAGACCAGGCAGGCGGTGCCGGCGCCGAGCAGGTCGACGACCTGGGCGTCCTCGGGCCGCTCGACGACCGCGCACTGCGGGAGGGTTACGCCGTCGCTCCAGCCGTTGCCGGCAAGGTTGCGGTAGAGCGTCGCCCCGGCGCCGCCGAGGTAGACGATGTCGGTGGTGCCGGAGCCGTCGACGTCGGCCAGGTGCACCCGCGCTGGGTCGAACAGCTCCGCCGGGCCGAAGACCGGCGCGTTGTCCATCACCACCCGGGCGCCGAACCGCCCGTACCCCAGGTTGGGCCAGTAGCAGACGGCGCCGTTGGTGATCTGCACCAGGTCGGTGGTGCCGTCACCGCTGAGGTCGGCGACGAAGAAGCTGGTCGCGCCGTCGTCGAAGACGAGCCGCGGTCCGCGGTCCGCGCCGTCGCCGAGCGACTGGCGCGCCGCCGGCCCGAAACCCGATTTGCCCAGCGACGGGTACCAGGTGATGGCGTCCTGTTCGGTCACGACGATCTCGGCGATGCCGTCGCCGTCCAGGTCGAGCATCCGCAGGTTCGGATCGTCGATGTCGAGGTTGGGGAACGTGTCGAAGGGCCGAAACGGCGTCCAGTCCCCGCCTGGCGTGCGCTCGTGAAACCCGCCGGTGCCCGGCGCGAGGGCGGCGAAGCCGACCCGGCCCTCGCCGGCGAGGTCGATCAGCGTGGCGGCACCGGCCCGGGCGGCAAGGGCCGGCCGGGACGCCACCGGGACGGCGGCTTCGAACCGGGCGACGGGCGGCCCGCCGCCGTCGGGCGGGCGCACATCGCTGGCGTTGCGGCGGTAGTACCAGGCGCCCTCGTGCTCGGTGAGGATGCCGGCGGCGCCGTCGCCGTCCAGGTCCACCCACCGGGCGGCCGAGCCGACCGCGTCGAGGTCGGCGCCGCGCACGTCCCGCACCGGCAGGCCGGCCAGCGCCGCCGCGTCGGGCACCCGGCTGTACTCCAGCTCGACCGGCGGGAAGGAGCGCACCAGGTACCGGTCGGGCAGCTGTGCGGTGGCGCGCAGCTCGTACCCGGACTCGACGACGGAGGTGAGGTAGGTCGCAGCGGGGCCGGCCTCGTACTGCAGGCGCAGCGCGCGGGTCAGGTAGTCGGGGCGGCCCAGCTCCTGCGCGAAGCGGTGGAACATCAGCACCCGGTGGCAGAGGCGGTAGGTGCGCACCTCGAAGCCGGCCCGGTAGGTGGAGAAGGGGTCGGACCGCACCGGCCAGCGGGCGCCGGGCGCGGGTGCCGCCGTGGCGGTGGCGAACTGCTGCCCGTCCACGGCCGGCGCGTCGGCGTAGTGGCCGTCGCCGTAGTCGAAGACCACCTCGAACATCCAGTCCTGGATGGACTCCGGGTCGACGGCGGCGCCTTCGGTGTCGCGGTTGGGGACCCGGTTGCCGTAGCGGATCCGCTTGAGGTACCGGTTGGCGCCGCGGCCGGCGTCGGTCCGGTTTCGCTCGTGCGCGGGCGCTGTGTACCGCCCCTGCGCGTCCTCGAAGACCCGGTCGGCGGTCTCCGGCTCGTAGTCGTACCGGGCCGCGTTGCCCTTGTCGTCGTGGGTGGAGCAGATGAGCCAGCTGAAGACCCGGGACGGGTCGGCCGGGTCGGCGATCCTGCTGCGCGGCGTGCGCCCGTACCACGTCGTCACGTTGTCCCGGCTGATCGTGCGCCAGCAGGTGTCGCCGTCGGATCGGCGGACCCACCGCTCGATGCGCGCGAACAAACCTTCGACCCGCGGCCGGTAGCGGTGCACCAGGTACCCGTCGCGGGGCTCCGGCACGTGCGCCCACTTTCCGGCCGCGTCCCGCTGCAGCAGCGGGACGAGATCCTCGGATCCGGACAGCACGAATGTGTCTGACTCTTGGGCGTCGTCGTAGCGGGGAATGCGGCGGTCGGTGCGGCGGCTGATCGCCGGCAGGTCCAGGCTCCAGCCGAGGCCGAAGGGTCCGTTGCCGGAGCCGCTGTCGTAGGACAGCGCCAGCCGAGGGCCGAAACCGGCGCGGCCCGGCGAGAGCGGCAGCGCAAAGCGCATGGTCCCGGTGCCGGTCGCCGGGTTGGCGGTGAAGGTCTCGCCCATGGTGCGGATCGCCCCGCCGCCCTTGGGCACCACCGGCGCCACGACGGCGGGCGTGCGCGTGTCCGCGCCGGCCGGACCGGCGGCAGGGTGCGCGAAGTCCATAGCGCTTTGCGTCATCGACATCCTCCGGGTGCACCGATGGTCAGCGCGGGCATCTCCGAAGGACGGACCCTGTCCAGCGTTGCCAGCCCTCATCCTTGTACCGCATGCTGGTCAAACCCATCGCCTCGTCACAAATCCGACACGCGCCTGATTTGTTCGTAAACGCGCCAATACTGGTTGTATCAAATGCAGCGGAACCACCTCGTGCGGCCCGCCCGCCGATGCGGAGCAGCGGCTACGATCGGGAAATGCCCGTCCCTCCGGCGCACCAGCACGTCTGCCTCGTCTACGACGAGGCGGCCACGTTTCTCGGTGCCGCCCGGGCCTTCCTCGCCGAAGGCGTTCGCGCCGGACAGCGAGTCGTGTTCGTCGGCCCGCCGCAGGCGTACGCGGGCCTCGGCATCGACGGGCTGCCGCATTTCTCGACCGCCGACGTGGACGCAGGCGGCGTCCCGGTCACGCCACATGCGCAGGTCACGGCCTACCGCGCATTCACCGAGGCCGCTGTGGCGGACGGGTTCACCGGCTTACGGGTGGTCGCCGAGGCGACCCCGCTGGTGCGCACCGCGGCCCAGCTGGACGCGTTCCTGCGCTACGAGCACCTGGTCGACCGGTACATGAGCGAGCACCCGATGGCCGCCATGTGCGCGCCTTCGACCGTCGCGTCATCGCCGAGCCGGCCCTCACCCGCCTGGCCAGCATGCACCCGCGCGCGACCGGCGAGCACCCGCCGTTCCGCGTCTTCGCCTGCCCGCCCTCGCGCGGGTCGGTCGCCCTTTCCGGCGAACTCGACATGACATCGTCCGACCTGCTGCCGGAGGCGCTGGACCGGGCCGGTGCCGAGCCGGTCGACGGCGCGCTGGTCTTCGACCTCACCGGACTTCGCTTCAGCGACCACCGGTCGGTCCTGGCCCTTGTCGACCACGCGCAGCGGCGCGGCCACCCGGCGGTCCTGCGCGGGCCGCCGCGGACCGCCCGGCAGCTGGTCCGGCTGATGGGCGTCGACGTGCGGGTGGAGCCGTGAGGACCGGCGCGGCGGCGGGACACCAGGGGTACTACCACGAGGCCGTCTACTACTCCTCGCCCAACGAGCTGCTCGAGGTCGTGGTGCCGTTCCTGCTGGACGGGCTCGAAGCCGGCGAGCCGACGATCGTCGCGTTCGGGGAAAAGGGCACGGCGCTGGTCCAGTCGGCCCTGCCGCCCGGCGCCGACGTCGCCTACCTGCCCGGCGGCGACACGTACGCCCGGCCGGCCGGGGCCATCCGGGCCTACCGCACGCTGCTGGCCGAGCACGTGGCCCGGGGCGCCAGCCAGATCCGGATCGTCGGGGAGCTGCCGCCGGACAACCTGCGGCCCGCGGTCTGGGACTGGTGGGCCCGCTATGAGTCGGCCATCAACCACGCGTACGACGAGTTTCCACTGTGGAGCATGTGCGCGTATGACACGAGCGCCACCCCGGACGAGGTCCTGGCCGACATCGAGCGCACCCACCCCCGCCGGGCCACCGCCGCCGGGCTGCGCCTGCCGAGCCCGACCTACGTCCCGCCGGAGCGGTTCGAGCTCGACCGGTCGCCGGTGCGGGCCGACCCGCTGCAGGACGGTCCGCCCCTGCTCGACCTCACCGACCCGACGCCGGCGGCCGCCCGCGCGGCCGTCCAAGGCGCCGTCGGTGGGCTCCTGTCGATCGATCGGCTCGAACAGCTACTCATCGCGGTCAGCGAGGCGGTCACCAACGGGCTGCGCCACGGGCTGCCGCCGGTGCGGCTGCGGGCCTGGCACGGCGACGGCCGGACGGTCATCACGGTCCGCGATGGCGGGGCCGGGCCGACCGACCCGTACGCCGGCCTGCTGCCGGCCACCAACGGCGGACCCGGCGGCCTCGGCCTCTGGTTGATCCACCAGCTGTGCGACCACGTGGCCTTCGGCCGCGCCGGCGACGGCTTCGTGCTGCGGCTCACCGCCGGCGCGGTCTGATCGGCGGCTCAGGCGACCCATCCGGAACGTGGGGTCGCCCAGCCTGCCACGCGGCGGAACCTGGCGTCGTCGGCGGACGTGCCCGACCCGTCGTTCTGCACCAGCGCGAGGTCGTCGTTGGCGTGCCTCAGGTAGTAGCCAGGATCGTTGGTCATAGCTCGTGCTGCGGCCCGTCTCCATCGCGGGTCGCCGGGTTTGCCGGGGCTCCAGAACCGTTCTGCCGACCCGGCTTCTGGCACGTATCTGGCTGCCTCGGTGGGACCGTCGGCCCTCGTTGTGCTCAGCCCAGGTCGATGCCCGGTGGCGGCGACCCCGTCCCGTCTTGGTGTGTGCGACGTACCGCGCGTTGAGCCGCCGGCCGGTGGACGCCACGTACGAGGCGATCGGTGAGGTTTGCGGCGGCGGCGTTGGCACCTGCCGGTTAGCCACATCTTGCGCACGGGCCGACTCCTGCGGCGGTGCTCGTCGCACTCGGGCGCGCACTGGCCACCGCCCACCCGGGACGCTGCCCTAACGCTCATGGCCATACCGGTTCGGGCAGCGGGTGGCCAGGACTGGCCGCGCTGTGGGCGAGCATGTCGATGTAGCAGATGCCAGCGTCGCCGGGTTGGGCGCCGACTACTTCGGTTGCCTCCTCAGCGGTGGCGTAGTAGGTGAACTGGTCGCCGGTGTCCGCGCCGCCGACCGCGACGATTTGCAGCACGTGCCGGAACCCGCTGGCCTGCGTGGCTTGCTGCAGGATTCTGGTGTGGTCGACGTAGTCGACCCGGTCGGTGTCACGGCGGCGGAGGGCAGCCACGACGCAGCCGTCGGGTGCGCGCACCAGGTGACAGGCGGCGAACAGGGTGGTCGGTCTGGTTGGCCAGGCGACCAAGCGCGGCCACCGGCAGACGATCAGGGACGCCGCCCCGGGCTGCCGGCCTAAGGTCTGCAGCGACGCCGGCCCGGTCAGGCTCAGGTAGGTGCGGCCAGCGGCGTGGCTGGCGGCCTCCAGGTGTGGGTCGTCGTCGAAGTCGGCGACGGTGTCGTGCGGTTCGGTGTAGATCTGGATGAGTCGCCGGGCGAGTCTGGTGGCGAAGCCGTCGACCGGGTTCGCGGTGGCACGGCTGTCCAGTCGCCACACGGTGATCGGCACCGCGGTGCTGTCGGGGGCAGGCGCCGTCGCCGGCCGGCGCAGGCTCGCGGCCGGTGGCCGGTGCTGAGGCGATCGTGGATCGCTGGTGGAGTGGGTTGTCACGTGTGGGTGGCCCCGCGCCTTGCTGGCCGTGTTCGCATCAACCAAATGCCCAACAGTCGGGGCCGGCAACGAGGCCAACAGCCTCCCGCCGCCCAACGCCACCCAACCGCGGCCGGCGTGCTGGATGAGCGTGTGCTGCGGGGCAAGGGCGTTGGGTGCTGTTGGGCAACAGCAGCGCGTCGGTAGGTCTGTTGGCTGCCCGGCGGCCACAGCCCCGGCCACGACACGGTGAGGGCTTGGTGCTGCGGCCACAGACCGGTCCGGTCAACACTGGTCAACGGCGTCGCTGCGCTGCGCGGATGGCACCAGTCGTGGTGCTGCAGCGCTGGGCGGCTGTTGCCGGTGGCGCGCCGAGGACCTGCGCCAACAGACGCGCCCCGATCAGTGCTGTGGGGTCAGGTGTTGGGTCGCCGTGCGGGGATGGACGCCGGGCACCGCGGGACCGCGGTCGCCGGCTTTTCTTCCTCCGTGAGGTCACGATGCCTAATCGAGGCTGGCCGACGTCCCCGTTGGACGCGGCGGAACGCGCCTTTACCCTGCTGATCCAGCCGCCCGCCCCGATCGCCTTCGACGGACGCGGCTTTGACGGCCTGCCCGACCGGATTCTGCCGCTGGAGCAGCTGCGCAGGCTGCTGCTCGCACCGGCGACCAGCGGCGGTGTGCGGGACGCGGTGTGGCGGCAGTTGGTGATGCGGGCCCGCCGGGACGGCCCCGCGTGGGTGGTCTGCGCCGTGGGTATGGCGCTGCCAGGGTTGCGCGCGGCCGCCGGGCAGGTGACCGTCGGGTGGCGCGGCGACACCGCCGATCTGGACGCCGAGCTGCTTGTCGGGTTCGTCAGCCGGCTCAAAACCGTCGACCTGGACGGGCCGCGGGTGTGTGGCCGGCTGATCGGGGCCGGCCTACGCGCCGCCCGTCGGGCGCGGGACGCGCAGGCCGACCCTGCCCTGGTCCGGGCCGACGTGGCCGAGCCGATGGCGCCGATCCAGCCGTGGGATCACCCGGAGTTGGTGTTGGCCCGGGCGGTGGCCGCCGGGGTTATCGACGCTGACGAGGCGAACCTGATCGCCGCTACCCGGCTCGGCGAGACCACCCTCGCTCAGGCCGCCGCCCGGCTGGGCGCGCCGCCTAGCACGGTGGGCAGCCGCCGGGCGCGGGCGGAGCGGAAGCTGGCTGCCGCGATCACCGCCGGGGATCTGGCTTTCGTGCCCCTGCGCCGGCCTCGCCCACCGAACCGGGCCGGTGTTGGCCGGTCCGGCGCAAGGGTTGGGGTGTTGGCCGTCGACGCCGGTGTTGGCGGGACGTTAGAGGCCGACGGCGCCGCTGCGGTCGAACTGTTGGCGACCAACAGCGCCGCTGTTGGGCCGGTGTTGGCCGCCGGCCCGACGGCGGCGTCGTTGTTGGCCGCCCAACAGCGGGATTTGGGGGCAAGACACCGGACCGATAGGCGGCTGGTGTCGGCGCCCCGGGTCCGGGAGCGCGGCCGGCCTGATGGCCGTGTTCGCACCTCGACCATCGTCGGCGGGAAGGAGCAGTGCTCCGCGGCCCCGTCCTCGGATCCCGGTGGCGCACCTCAACCCGATTGAATGCCCGCGGCTTTGCGCCGAGGGCGGGAGGTGTCCGGATCATGTTCCGCCGCAATCTCTACCGCACCATCACTACCGCCGCCGTGTTCTGTCTGGTGACGGTTTCTGTCGCTGCGCCGGCGTACGCAGCCGATCCGCACCTGGCCGCGTACCCGCTGCCGGTGATTATCAACCAGATCACCGAGTGGATTGTCGGCCTGTTGGTGGGCATCGCCACCTTGTTCCTGACCATCGGCGGCGTGCGTCGGATGGCCGCCGGCGGTGACCCCAGCGAGATCGAGAAGTCCAACGCGGCCTTCAAGAACGCACTGCTCGGCTACGCCCTGGCGATCCTGGCGCCGATCCTGCTGGGCATCGTCCAGGGCTGGATCGGCGGCTGAGATGAAGGGCTGGCTGGTCGACCAGATCATCGAGGGTGTGCTGTCCTGGTTCGCCGCGGCGGTGCTGGGCGCGGTGAACGCGTTGTGGGACCTGTTGTCTGGCACCGTGTTCGTCAGCCCGGATGTGACCGCCTTGCCGCAGGTGCAGCATTTCGCCGACACGTCGCTGGGAATTGTCAATGCCGGCTACGTGCTGGCGTTCCTGTGGACAGGGCTGCTGGTCATTGGCCGGGGCACGATCCACACCACGTACGGTCCGGGCGAGCTGGTTCCGCGGCTGGTGGTCGGCCTCATCGGCGCCAACTTCGCCGTGCCGTTGGTGTCGGCGTTGATTGGGTTGGCGAACGCGGTGACCGCCGCGTTGACCGGTCAGGACATCACGGCTCCGGAATCGATGCAGCACCTGCGGTCCACGACCACCACGGCTTTGGATGTGCAGGATGTGACGGCGCCGGCGGCGGTGCTGCTGTTGGCGGTCGGCCTGCTGATCGCGGTGCTGTCCGGTGCCCTGATCGTGCAGTGGATCGTGCGGATCGGGGTGCTCATCGTGGCCGCCGGTCTCGCACCGATCGCGCTGGCGTTGCACGGCACGCCACAAACCGAGGGTGCGGCGAAACTGTGGTGGCGCACTCTGCTGGCCGCGCTCGGCACGGTCGTGGCGCAGGCGGTCGCCTTGGACACGACGCTCACGATCTTCCTCAGTCCGCAGGCCAACCTGCCGACGCTGGGCCTGCCCGGTGATCCCGGTGCGGTGATGAACCTGTTCGTCGTGCTCTGTCTACTGTGGGCTGTGGTCAAGATTCCGACGCTGATGCGCCGGTATGTGACCAGGGGCGGCGGCTCGAACCCGCTGGGCATGATCCTGCGGGTGATGGTCGTGCAGCAGTTGACCCGGCGTATGTCCGGCCGCCGGCGCTCCGCCCATCCGGGTGCCCGGTCCGGGCCGGGGGCGGCAGGAACGGCCGGGGCGACCCGGTCCTGGCCGGTCAGGCCGGTCTCGTCGCGGTCGCAGTCCGGCACCACCGGCCGGCGTGCGCCGCGGCCGTCGGGTTCGCTGCCCCTGCCGCCGCCTTCCGGTGCCGGGCCGGGCCGCGTGGGCGTGGCCTATCCGAGCGGGCGGGTGGTGCGCCCGTACACGGCGCAGCAGCTACGGGCCGGTGTCGACCTCTACACCCAGGTGGCGCGCAACCGCGCCGCCTCATCCCGCAAGGCCACGCCATGATCAGCGACCGGCTCACGGCGTGTTCGCCGGACGCGATGACGGTCCGCCATCAGGGTGCGCAGGCGGTCGTCGGGTTCGCCTGGCCGACCGGCCGCCCCATCTACCCGTACACGGTCGACGAGCTCGCCGACGGCGTCGACCTTTACACCCGCGCGCTCAAGGCCCGCCGGCGCATCCACGGAGGCTGCGATGCGGTCTGAAAACGAGGACCCGCCGCAGGCCCGGATCCCCGCTGACGTCGACACCCCGGACAAGGTGATCTACGGGTTGACGGCCCCGCAGATGGCCATTCTCGCCGTCGCGGCCGCGGCCGGCTACGGACTCTACCAAGCCGTCGGCCATCTGCTGCCGGCGCCGCTGCTGGTCGCGGTCGTCATTCCGCTAGCCGGGGCGACGGCGGTCCTGGCGCTGGGCCGGCGTGACGGGCTGGCGATGCAGATGTGGCTGCTGTCGGCGCTGCGGCACATTCACGGCCCGAAGCGGCTGGTCCCCGCGTCGGCCGGTAGTGGGCAGCCGGTCCCGGGGTGGGCGCCGCCGGCCACACCGCCCGTGCGGGTGGCGGCGTTACGGCTGCCGGCGCAGGCGATCAGCCAAGCCGGGGTCATCGAGGTCGGCGCCCGGGCGGTGGCGTTGGTGGCCTGCAGCACCGTCAATATCGGGTTGCGCACCAGCGCCGAGCAGCACGCGCTGATCGGCGGGTACGGGCGCTGGCTCAACAGCCTGACCGCTCCGGTGCAGATCGTCATTTCCACCCAACGGGTGGACCTGGCAAGCCACGCCCAACGGATCGCCGAGACCGCCCAGTCGATGCCTATCCCGGCCTTGGCCGAAGCGGCTTTGGACTACGCGGCCTTCCTGGACGAGTTGGCGGCCCGGACCGATCCGCTGTGCCGGACGGTCACCATCGCGGTCACCGCCGACCGCGACCACGGCGGCGGCACCGAGGTGCTACGCCGCGCCGAGCACACCGCCACCGCGCTGGCCGCCCTCGGCGCGCAGACGAGGGTGCTGGACGGCGGCCGTGCCGCGGCGGTGCTGACCTGCGCGGTCGACCCCTACATCCCCACCGACGTCACCTGGCCGCGGGCGCGCCCCGACGAGGCCATCACCGGACCCGGAGAGCTCCCATGATACTGCCCCTGCTGCCCCGCAAACGGGACACCAGCACAGGCCCGGCGGGGCTCGCCTCGACGGTCGGCCCGGCGTCGGTCGAGGTGACCGCGCGGCACGTCAAAGTCGGTGACGGCTACGCCGCCGCCCTCATCGTCACCGGCTACCCGGCGCAAGTCGGCGCGGCCTGGCTGGACCCGCTGCTGTCCTGGCCGGGCCGGCTCGACGTGGTCGTCTACATCGACCCGGTTCCGGCGCCGGTGGCGGCGGCCCGGTTGCGGCGCCAGCGGGCCCGATTGGAGTCCAACCGGCGCACCGACGCCGAACATGGCCGGCTCGGTGACCCGGTCACCGACGCGGCCGCCGACGACGCCGCCGATCTGGCCGACCGGGTCGCCCGCGGCCAGTCCCGGCTGTTCCGGGTCGGGCTGTACCTGTGCGTACACGCCGCCACCGTGGATGACCTGCTAGAGCAGGTCGCGCACGTGCGGGCCACCGCCGCGTCGGTGCTGCTGGACACCCAGCCGGCCACCTGGCGGCAGCTGCAGGGCTGGCTGTCCACCCTGCCGCTGGCCGCCGACGGGTTGGGAATGCGACGGGTGATGGACACCGACGCCCTGGCCACCGCGTTCCCGCTGGCCTCGGCTGACCTGCCGGCAACGCTGCCCGGGCAGAGCCCACCGGCCGGTGGAACGCTGTACGGGCTCAACCCCGACTCCAACGGCATCGTCTGGTGGGACCGGTGGAGTCAACACAACGCCAACAGCGTCGTGCTGGCCCGGTCCGGGGCGGGCAAGTCCTACTTCGTCAAACTCGAGATCCTGCGGTCGCTGGCCGACGGCGTGCACGTCGCGGTGGTCGACCCGGACAACGAATACCGGCGGCTGGCCGAGGCGGTCGGCGGCGTCAGCATCGCCCTCGGCGCGGACGGCGTCCGCCTCAACCCGCTCGATATCCCGCCCGGCGACCACCGCCCGCAGGCGCTGACCTACCGGGCCCTGTTCCTGCATACCCTGACCGCTGTGCTGCTGGGCCAGCAGCCGCCACCAGCCGAACGCGCCGCGCTGGACAAGGCAATCACCGGCGCCTACCACGAGGCGGGCATCAGCAACGACCCGGCGACGTGGCGACGGCAGGCACCCCTGCTGCGCGACGTCGCCGACCAACTGGCGCGGCAGCACACCGAGGCGGCCCAGATGCTGGCCGCCCGGCTCACGCCGTGGACGACCGGCTCGTTCAAAGACCTGTTCGACGGCCCCACCACCACTGTGCCGGACGGGCAACTGGTGGTCTGGTCGACCCGGCAGCTGCCCGACGAGCTACGCCCGCCAGGCATGCTGCTGGCGTTGGACGCGATCTGGCGAGACGTCGACGTGCCGGCCGCCGGGTCGACAAATCCGCCGCGCCGGCTGGTGTGTGTCGACGAGGCGTGGACGTTGCTGCGCGACAGTGACGGCGCCACGTTCCTGTCCCGGCTGGCCAAGAGCGCCCGCAAACGCAACACCGGGCTCAGTGTGATCACCCAGGATGTTGGTGACCTGCTCAGCTCCCGGCTGGGTCAGGTTGTCGTCGCTAACGCCGCTACCCAGATCCTGCTCCGCCAAGCACCGCAGGCCATCGACGAGGTCACCGACGCGTTCGCCCTGACCGCCGGCGAGGCCCACACCCTGCTGCGGGCAGAGCGTGGCGAAGGGCTGCTGCTGTCCGGCACCCAGCGGGTCAGCTTCCACGCCGTCGCCTCCCCCGCCGAGCACCGCCTCTGCGTCACCGGCCTGGAATTCGCGGACATGCCGGAGGGGTAGGCCCGGAACCTGGGGGTCGGTGAGGGTGTCTGCGCTTTGTCGGACCCCTGAGTTCCCGACGCCGAAGTGATTGCCGGCCGAGGCTGAGGTGGTCCGCTGTCCGTTGCCAACGAAGTCTGTCCGTATGCCACTGAACTCTGTCTCCCTGCGCACCGAACGAGTGACGGCTCTGCCGACTGGGCTTGCTGGCGAACAGGGCGGATCCCAGTAACGATCCGTTGCGACTCCGTGGGGGCACTGTCAGGGCCAACCAGCGTGTGGCGCCTACGTTCCGTCACCGACTGGAGCGGCACTGACGCACCGGATCGCGGCAGATCCGGACTCCAAGATCAAGATACGCTCGCCATCAGCGCGCCACCGAAGCCGCGCGCGACCGGCGGCAGAAGAGTAAGCCGATCTTGGAGCGAGCCGCTTCCGACGTAGGGTGTCGGTGTTGCGCTTGTGCAGCGGCCTAACGACAAAAGCGGTGCGTCAACGCGGTACTCGTCAGTTTGCCCCGATAGTTTGGCTGCGTCGACATTCGGGATGAATTGGATACCGAGGGCCAGTGGATGTGATCCCGGCCGCCTCAGGTGCCTTGCTCCGGGATCGTGTTTGCGGATAGCGACCACGGATACGACAAGATCGTATCGGCGTCGGGTGACTGTACGGCTGGAGAGGAGAGGATCTCGAGGTAGTGCAGGACCCGTAGCTCCTCGGAGCGGTAGCCCATTTGCCTGCACGTAGTCAACGCGTGGTTGAGACAGGTGTCGGCTTGGTCCAGCCGTCCGCACAAGATATGGGCGAGGCCGAGGCCGGTGAGGGCCATGACTTCGCCGGTGGCGTGCCCGGTCTGTTTGAACAGGGTTAGGGATTGTTGGAGATGGCCGGTGGCTTGTTCGAGCGCTCCTTGCCGATTGAAGAGCATTCCGAGGGCGTGTAGGACGAATGCTTCGGCAACTTGATCTCCCGTCCGTCGGCAGATAGTGAGAGCAGCTAGGAGGTGCTCGTGGCTCTGTTGCAACCGTCCTTGCCGTGCGTAGAGACTGCCGAGGTAGGAAAGCGTTTCGACCTGGCCTGCGTAGTCGCTGGTCCCCGTGAAGATGGTCAAGGCTTGTTTCAGATGGCTGGCTGCTGGTGCGAACTCGCCTTTCAGCATGAGGGCGATGCCGATGCCGATGATCGCGATGGCTTCGCCGTTTGTGTCGTGGAGACGGTGCGACAGAGACAGTGCCTGCCGGAAGCAGTCGATTGATTGGCTCCACTCGGCTCGTTGTCGGTGAACGTAGCCGATTACCGTTAGCGCGAACGCCTCCCCTTCGGCGTCGCCGCTGTGGCGGGCCGCGTTGCGGGCATCGGTGTAGATGGTGACCGCGTCGGTGTAGTGCCCAGCAGGCCTCAGATAATCCCACAGGGTGGCGGCGATTGCGACGGTGTGTTGCTCCCATCCGTGGCGAGCCGTGTAGGTACAGGCAGCGACCAGGTTGGCGCGTTCCTGGTCCAGCCAGGAGCGGGCCTCGACCGGGCCACGCAGCGGTAGTGGTGTCCGGCCCGCCGGACGGGAGAGGTGAGCGACGTAGTTTTCGCGGCTGGGCTGCAAGATGTCCATTGCGGCCATGGCGGTAGCCAGGTAGTGGTCGAACAGCCGGGTGAGGGCTGTTCGTCGATCGGCGGCCGAGTCGTCGGCGGCGGCGCGTTCGGCGGCGTAGGCGCCCAGCAGGTCGTGCATGCTGTGCCGGCCGTTGCCGACGGATTCCTTCAGATGGGCCCGGTCCAGGGCGACCAGGAGCCGCTGTGCCCGTTGGACGCTGCTGCCGGTTAGCGCCGCAACAGCGGCGCTGTCGACGTCGACGCCTGGGTGAAGGCCCAATGATCGAAAGGCCTGCGCGGTGTCCGCAGATAGGTGTCGGTACGACCAGGAGAACACCACACGCACTGCGGCCCGTGGGTCGCCGCCGCCGTCGAGTAGGTCCAGCCGTTGTCGCAGATCGGTTAGCTCGGCGACGAGCGTGGCGAGGGTGGTAGCAGGGCGACTGGCGGCGAGCTCGGCCGCCACCCTAAGCGCCAAGGGCAGCCGTGCACATTGGCGAGCCAGAACACCGACGGCGGCCGGTTCGGCATCGGCCCGTGCTCCGATCAGCTGTCGCAGCAGCTCTACGGCCTTGTCCGGCGGTAGCAGGTCGAGGTCCAGCCGCTGGGCACCGTGCAGGGCAACCAGGCCGGCCAGCGAGTCCCGGCTCGTTACGAGCACTAGGCAGGTCGGCGTACCCGGTAACAGCGGCCGGATCTGCTCGACACTTCCCGCGTTGTCCAGCATCACCAGCATCCGCCGTCCGGCCAGCGCGGTGCGGTAGAGCGCCGCGCGGTCGTCAACGTCTGACGGAATGTCTGCGCCCGCGATCCCTAGCGCGTCCAGGAACCCGGCCAGCGCGCGGGACGGTGACAGCGGCGCTTGGGAGTCATAGCCGCGTAGGTTGACAAACAATTGCCCGTCAGGGAAGGCGTCTCGTGCCCGGTGTGCCCAGTGCACCGCCAGGCTGGTCTTGCCAACCCCGGCCGTGCCGGACACCGTCGAGATCAGCACCGCCGGCGCCGCGCCGCCATGGGCAGCGCCGCTCGCTCTGACAGCCTCAAGTACATCGTCGAGTTGGGACAGTTCCTGGTCCCGCCCGGTGAAGGCGCGCACATCCGCTGGTAACTGCGCCGGAATGCGGCGACCCGGGCGGCGGTCGGCGGGTGCCGCCGTGCCCGAACGGGCGACGTCGCGCCCCCGCGCCGCCGTTGCGCTGCCGGTGCCGCTCGTGATGGCCACGGTTGCGTCGACGGTCCGGTCGTTAGTGAGGATCTTTTGGTGGACGCGGCGTAGCGCGAGGCTGGGATCGGCACCAAGTTCCTCGGCTAGCAGTCGCCGCGTCTGTTCATATTGGGCGAGGGCGTCGGCTTGGCGGCCACAGTGGTAGAAGGCGAGCATCAACTGACCGGCAAGCCGTTCATCGAGTGGATGGGCGGCGGCTGCGGCAGACAGGTCCGGTAAGAGTCGATCGTGGAGTCCGCAACGGAGGGCAAGGTCGTTACGGTCCAGTTCGGCGGCCATCCGCTGCCGCTCAAAGGCGCCGCGAACCGTGGTCAGCCATGGGGTGTCGAGGCTGGCGAACGCTTCGCCCTGCCACAGATCCAGCGCCTGTTCCAAGAGCTCAAGGGCATCGGTGTCGTTGGCCGTGCGAGCCCGCCTGGTCAGGTACTGGAACCGGTGCAGGTCAACGACGAGGGGCTCGATGCGAAGGACGTAGCCGCCCGCAGGCGCCCTAGTGATATCGACATCAGGAACGGCGGTCAACGCCTGGCGAAGCCGGGACACGTAGGTGTACAAGGCGGAGCGCACCCGCTGTGGCGTGTGGCTGCCCCACGCCCGCTCGATCAGATGGTCGACCGACACCGGATGGTTGGCGTCGACCAGCAACGCGGACAGCACACACCACTGCCGGGCGTGGCCCAGATCGATGGGGTGGCCGTCGAGGTGCGCCTGAACGCCGCCGAGCACGCAGAACTCCACTGGCATCACGACCGCCTTCCGGCAACCACGAGTCAGCTGCGCCGTACAAGTCCGTCCTAGCGGGTCCGGGCTGCGGATTCAAGATGCCCGAAAGGTTCATGCGCCATGCGCCGCTCAAGCTTGGCAAACACAGTGGCACCTCCAGGAACGATGCCGGAGAACAGAAAGGGAGAAAGCATGAGCGCAATGTCGATGTCGAAAGTGGCTTATGGCCGCCGCGTGGGAGCCGGCTCGCAGCCAGTCGGTATGAACTCAGTGACCTCGGCGATCGACAGGATCGTCACGTACATCCCCACCGAGGTCATTGTGATGTATACGGCCATCGTCGCCGCGATCTCGGCCGATTCCCCTCCGAGCGCACTCCGGTGGGTGGCGTTCTGGGTCATGCTCGTCGCTTCTCCCGTCGTCGTCTGGTTGCTTTATGCGGCGCGTGTGCGGGCGAGCGACGGGAGCCCCCCGCTGAAGCCGAACAGCTGGCCGCTGGTCGAGATGACCTTCAGCACGATCGCCTTCGCGACCTGGGCCTTCGCCCTACCGGACTCGCCCTTTAGTGAGCTCGCCTGGTACTCCGCTGCAGTCGCTGCTGCAGCGGTGGTGCTGGCGACAACAGCCCTCGGCCTGGTGGCACCCCTGTTCCGCAAGCCGTTGCCCGCTTAATAAGTATCAAGAGAGGAGCCAATTGAATGTCCACTAACGGAACCCTTATTACTGACCGATTAAGCCACGAGGTGTACGTCGTGGAGAACGGGAAGCGTCGCTGGGTGCCCGACGCGTGGACGATGCAGGAACGAGGGCTGTCACCCTCGAGTCTGTTGATCGTCGACAACGACGAGATGGAAGGCATCCCCTTGGGCCCATCGTTGCCTTCCACACTACCTCCCCGAGCCTGCAGGAGGGGGCCATCGTCGAGTCGGAATCCGGGGTGTTCCAGATGGAGGGTGGCCGGCTGCAGCGGGTCCTCGATCCACGGGAGCTGGCCTTGTCCCATGGCTTCGACCGGGAAAGTGTCGCCTTCCTGCCCGACGCAATAATCCGAGGGCTGTTTGCCGACGGCGCTCCTAGTGACATGCCCGAGTCCACCCGTCAGTAATAAGCCAGGAGGGGTGATGGGAATCATCGCGAGCACCGGCGGTCTGATCCACAAGGATCTGGGTGCCAATCACCACATGTGGACGTCCGCCGATCTGTACGACAACAATATGATCGCCGCCTGTACCCGAACTGCGTCCTTCACCTGGTTCGGCGGGTACATCGGCACCGCGGTCATCATCGCTGTAGGTCCGGAGGACGAATACATCGCCGCAACGGAGCAGCACTCATGCGGTGTCAACGGGACCGCGTTCGGTGACAGCGACCGTACGGTGAACTGGCACCACTACTTCGACCCCAGTCTTCAGCTCGCTGGCAGGGTCACCCGCCTCGTTCCGCTGCAGGGGTGGCGGTTCGAGGCAAGAGTTGCGGCGAAGGTAGCCGAGAACGCGGGAACGATCTTGGCGATCGCATCGCTGTTCTGACCGGCGCGCAGGAAGCGGTCAAACCTATACGATCGGATAGTGAACCGTTATCCGGTACATCATCGTTCGGCTCACGGACGTGACGTCAACCAGCCGTGCGCGACTCCGACACGTTTATCCGGTACATCACCGTGGCGGTCGGCCATGACCGCCACGGTGATTGCGCTGCGCGGCCGAGACACTACCATCCAGGTCGCCGTCGACGCGTTTGGTGCGGGTCAGGCTGTAACGAACGGACGTGACAACAGCGATCCCCGAACCGCCGTGGCTTTGGTTCGGACGCGCCCTCTCCCAACGTCATCCCCTAGTTAACCGTGAACCCAATGTTGGGCGGAGCATTCGGGCGTATTGACCCCTCGCCAAGACCAGAGCCGCCCGGACGCCGACCAGGCTGGCGGCCGACTGTGGCGGTAATGGCTTCGGAAACGAATTTCCGCATTCTGTCTGATGATTTCAGCACGAGATCGAGTGATAGGAATACCGGAGCCATGATGGCACCAGGAAATAGGTCCGAGGCCTGCGCACTACGCACTGCTTGTAACTGTCGCGCTCCGAGATCTCCATGTCGGGCGTAGATTGACGCTATCCCAGCCTTGCGAGTTAGCCACAGCGCAACTCGACGGCTCTGCGTCACAGACAAGAGCACCGAACTCGGCAGATTAGTGCGTTTGGGTGGCGTGGCCGTGTTTTGCGAATGAACGGCCACGCCGCTGCTCATCAACCTACCGGCGTCGAGGCTGATCAACGGATGCTCCCGGCCGCGCGGTCGAGGCGTCGCTACGTAGCGCTTGGCGACCGATCACGATCGGCCGGTCGCGGTGACGTGACCGGACTACAAGGGCGGCTCGACGCTGCCGTCATAGCGGTAGGTGACCGGCCGGGTGGATCACGCTTGCTTGGCGGCCGTCGGGTTCTGTGCGCCGCGCGCCGAGAGGGCGTGGTCAACGACGCTGGCCAGGGTGCGTACGGCCGAGCTGCGGTCGCGTGCATCGCAGGTAACCAGCGGAACGTTCGCGTCGATCGCGAGTGCCTCGCGGACATCCTTTAGTTCGTACCGCGGCGCGCCTTCGAACTCATTCAGCGCCACGAGGAATGGCAACTGCCGGATCTCGAAGTAGTCCAGTGCGGCGAACGCGTCGGCGATCCGGCGGAGGTCGACCAGCACCACGGCACCCACCGCGCCGCGGATGAGGTCGTCCCACACAACCCAGAGCCCCGCTTGCTCAGGGGTGCCGAACAGGTAAAGCATGAGGTCGTCGGCCACAGTAATGCGGCCGAGGTCCAAGGCGACGGTGGTGGTGTCCTTGCCCGCCGCTGCGGCCGCATCGTCGCCAATGCCTGCCGGGGCTATGACCGCCTCGGCAGTCAATGGGGTGTGCTGAGAGACGGCAGCGATGAGGGACGTCTTGCCGACGCCGTTGCCTCCAGCGATCACAATCTTGGCAGCCCTGATCTGCGGATTCGGGCTCGCCCCGGGCTCGCTGCCCTGTCTGAGTCCAGTGAGCACACGCTCCGCCATAGCCTTGTGTGCCTCGCGGCTGACGCCCTCAGGGTCGTTGCGCCGGGTCAGGAGGCCTTCCGCCGCCATGTCGCTGACAAGCACGCGGGCCACGCCCAGCGGAAGGCGGGTAATGGCAGCGATCTCCGCCAGCGCCTGCGGGCGGTTTTCGCAGACGGTGGCGATGCGGTGCTTGTCATGGCCAGCGAGGCGGGACTTCTGTACCGCGGCCGGGGTCGCGACCAGCATTGTTTCGAGGGTGAGGTCCCGCCGTGGCTCGGTCCGCCGGCGGGGGTCGCATACTGCCTCTCCAGCGTTGCCATGGGGCTGCGTGCAGGCTGGCCCGGAAGGCCGGCTGTTCGCCGTGCTTTCACGCGTGGGCCCGCTGACCGGGGCAACGGGAGTGTCTCTTGCCTGGCCTGGTGGGCAAGGGCGTCCCACCCCAGGGCGGTGAACATGCGGTCCAGCTTGAGGATCGCCGCGTTGCGCTGTGCCGGGGTTGGCGCGTCATCGACCTGCTGCCGTAGTTCGTTGATCAGGCGTACGAGGCGCGCCTGATGTGCGGGTGTGCGGTCGCGCAGCTGCCGGGCTGCGGGCATACCGAGCGAGGACGCCCCCAGGAGCCGCTCGAATTCCTCGTCCCGTTCATTCACCGAGCCCACCTCCATCCTGGGATCGGCGCTTTTGCTCGATGCGCCAGCGGTGCAGTTTCCCCTCGACGGCCCGCGCCGACCGTTCACCAAGCAACTCGGCGATCTCTGCGTGGGTGTAGCCGTCCAGGTGAAGCGCGATCAACTCTCGTGTGGGTGATGGCAGACCAGCGAGGTGGTCGCGGACACGGTTCACCGCGAGCGTCATCGTGGCCGGATCCGGGGCATGATCGGCGCCTGGTGTGGTCAGGGCCGGGTCGAGTCTGTCCTGTCGCTTCCAGTTCTCCCGCTGGTTACGCCAGCTGCGGTACTCGTTGGGGAACACATAGAGGCAAGCGCGTATGAAGTAGGTGGTCAGGGACGCGCCGCCGTCGACACGCCACCCGCCGCTGACAAGGGCCCGGGTGCGGAAGTCGGGGAGGGTCAACGCAACGGTCATGGTCGCCAGTGCCTTCCGCGTGGTGTCCTCCCGGTAGAGCTCATCCAGTTCATGGTCAGTCGGATGGAGGGCAAACCCGCACGCTGCGGTGCGCTGGAAGATGTGGCCCGAGCGCATCCACCCGCACAATACGGATATGCCGTAGCGGGCGAGCTCGTCCTCGAACCGCTCATAGCGAGGGCCGGCGAAATCATCGAGCGCGAGTGCGGCGATGAGGGTTTGATCGGCTTCCCGGCGCTCCACGTTGTCCTCCGGCCCCAGGGTATCCAGGGTGAACACCCGGGCAGTGGCCGATAACAGATCCCGCTGGAGCACCGGTTGGTCAGCCCGGACGGCGGCTCGAAACAGCGGGGGCAGGGCGGCAGGGCGTGTGACGGCGGGCACCTCACCCGCCTCTTCGTCGCCGCCAGGGCCCACGGTGCCACCTTCCGGACTTGTTAGCAGGAGCCAACGCCGCCGCCAAACTGGCGAGGTTCGTTCGACTCCTAGGTTGCCGTCCGGGCAGGACCCCACGCGTGCGGCAGATTTCTGTGAAGTTTGGTGTCGGGCCCGCCCAGGTTCATGTCGTGGGGTCACTGCCCGCCAGCGACGTAGGAGCCGATGTTCGCTTCCCCAACCTTGGAGGTTCCGACGTGGCACCGTTCGCACCAGGCCCGCTGCTAAGCGTCCGCACAGCGATCGTGCTGCTGCTCGCGCTAGTCGTGGGACTTCTGTCCGGCGGCCTGTCGTACCTGGCAGAACCCTCGGCGCCACTGGCAGCCTTGTACGGAGGCGGGGCCGCGTGCGGCGCCCTACTGCTTTTCCACAAGGTCGTCGGCGCGTGAACCTCAACCCCCAGGGGACAACACTCGTCGGCCAGCGGCCGACCGGGTGGCTCTGCTCGCGAGTTGCGACACCAGCGACCCGTGAGTTTGAGTCCATTGATCGGTTCGACCGGTGATCAATCTCCGCGAGTTTTGCCCGCACTTGCGTCCGTCGTCGCGGGTTGGTCGACGGCGGTTTGCAGGCGCAGGCCGGTGACCGCGAGCATGCCGATCAGCCAGCCAGGGCCGCCGGTGACGTCGTGGACGCACCGAACTGCCTCGAGCCCGCGGGCTTGGGCAAGCACTCAAGGTCCAGGGACGTCGCCCCAAAAGGGCCTAGAGATCAACCACGGCAGCCGCGAGGTCAGACCGATCAAGGCTCAGTCTCGACTGCGCCGCGTGTCGCAGATAGACCGGCATGGCCCGCGTCGCCGGCCGCTGCCTGCGCAGCCCGCTCGATCTTTGCCCAGTGTGTCGCGCGGGCCGCCGTGTCGATCTGCTCCTCGTACTCAGCCATCACCCCGGTCCGGCCGTCGAGCTGCTCACGCAGGATGTCAGCGTGTCCAGCGTGCCGGGTGGTGTCCTGCAGAACGTGGACCATCACGGTGAACAGTTTCACGTCGGGCCGCGGCCACCACGGCACGTGGCCCAAGGCGTCAATGGGAAGCTCGGTGATCGTGGCGTCCGCATGCTCCCACGCGCGCCGGTAGAAGCCGACGATCTGTTCGCGAGTCTCGTCCCGAGTCACCCACAGGTCGCCACCGTCCGCGTCCTGCCAGCGGGGCAGCGGCTCGGGAAACGGGCGGTCGAAGATCTCACCGAGGTACCTGGCCTCCAGGTCGCCATGTGTTTGACCAGACCGAGAAGGTTGGTCCCGGTCACCGTCAGGGGACGCCGGATGTCGTACTCGGACAGACGTCGGAAAGTAGGAACAGATTGGCGACTTAAATGAAAGAGGCTCGGCCAGGTACTCCGAGCCCGCATGCCCCAGGTCACTCGGCGAGGCCGTTCGGAAACGAAAGGCACCCGGCCGCGGCCGGGTGCCTTTCCCGGAGGGGCGCCCGCGCGGGATTAGCTGGTGCAGGGCATGGGGCTCAGGTCTGGGCTTGTGATGGCGAACCCGCTCGGCAGCGGGGCGCCGGCCGGGCGAGTGCTGTTGAAGCCGACGGTCGTGCCTCCGCCGGGCAGGATTCGGGTGTTCCACGATGCGGGGGTGCCGGTCGCCTGCTCTCCGCTGCGGCTGACGGTCATGCTGAACGTCGAGTCCACGGTGTACCCGGTCGGCAGGGTGAAGGCGAGCCGCCAGTTGTTCAGCACGGTGTCGAGCGTGAAGTTCCGGATGGTCACGTAGACGGTGATGTACTGTCCCCAGCCGCTGATCTGGACCTTGCACGTGGGGTACGGCTCGGGCTTGGCAGTGGCGAACGTCAGCGGCGCCGACCGCGGCGACCGGTTGCCGTTGGCGTCGAAGGCGACCACGGCGACCGTGTAGCTGGTATCCGGCGTCAGTTCGCGCAGGTACACCGAGGTGATGTCGTTCGTGGCGACGTCGGTCCACCCGCCGTCGACCTGACGCTGGATCGCGTATCCGGCCACTCGGTGGTTGTCCGTCGACGGGTAGAGCACCACGACGGTCGCGGAGACGGTGCCGACGTTGGATACGTAAGCGCCGCCGGGCGCGGTCGGCGGCACGCTGTCGGGCACCGGTTGGGTGCGGACCGTCAGGTACCCGGACGGATTGCTCATGGTGTAGCCCGAGCCGGGCTGCGGGTTGGCCCAAACCCGGTACTGGTAGGCGGTGTCCGGGCTCAAGCCGGTATGGGTGTAGTAGGGCGTCGTGCTGGTAAGGAGCCTCTCCGGGAGAGAGGCGTAGATGGGGGTCACCTCGATCGTGTACGTGGCGATCGGGCCGTTCGACGGCGTCCAGGCGAAGGAGGCGCTCGTCGTCGTGACAGTGCCGGCGACCGGGGTGCCCGGCGTCGACAGTGGAGTGTCGGCCCGGGCGGGGCGGCCGGTCAGGGCCAGCACCATGAGCACGGTGGAGAGCGCGGCGACGACGGCGGTGAGTGGTCGTCGGCGCAGGATGCTAACGGTCATTCGCAACCCCCAGAGTTTGATATCTGTAAATATATCGTCGGCGAGTGGGGGTTGTGCCCGGTGGCGCACAGGGGTCTACAAGTAACGTTCCGACTATTGATGGTCATCTCTGGTCATCTGTCCCGACAGCACACTGATCCACCAATTAAGATTATCTATATGCGGCTCCTGCTCCGTACCGCGGTGGCCGGCGTCCTCGTCGCCGCAACCATCCTCATCATCGCTGCTCCCGCCCAGGCGTCCGCGGGCCACTTCACCAAGTCCACGCAGTGGTCCGGCGGATACGTCGGGGAGTTCACCGTCCACAACCACACCGATAGCCCGATGAACGGTTGGGTGGTGCGGTTCTGCCTGCCGTCCGGGACCCGGATCCTCAACGGTTGGAACATCCAGCTCACCCAGATCGGCGACTGCTACACCTTCCGCAACTACCCCTGGAACAGCACCCTGCCTGCGGGCGGCGCGGTCTCATTCGGATTCGTCGCCTCCGGGACCGGCGATCCGATCGACTGCACGGTCAACGGCGAGCGCTGCGACGGGCTGCCGGCCGGGTCGGACCTCCAACCCCCACCGCGCCGGACAACATGCACATCGTCTGGAACCCCGGCGTGACCCTCGTCTGGGACGCGTCCACCGACGACCGCGGCGTGGTCGGCTACGAACTCTTCGAGAGCGGCACGAAGCTGCGGACCGTCGCCGAGACCTCGTACGTCTACTCGACCACCAACGCCCTCCCGCCGAAGCTGTACGAGTTCGGCGTCCGGGCGATCGACGCGGCCGGCAACGTCTCGCCGTTCGACTTCGTGGGGCTCGGCACCCAGTGGAGCGCCACCGCGGCACCCTCGGCACCGTCCAGCCTGCAGGTCAGCGGCCTCACCGCGGAAGCACTGACGCTCAGCTGGCAGGCCTCGACCCGGATTCCCTACTCCGAGGCGCCGGTCGCCGGCTACGAGGTGTCCGTGGACGGTTCGGTCGTCGCCCGGGTCGGCGGCACCAGCGCGCGGCTGCGCACCCCGACCGGGATGGGCTTCCACACGCTGTCGGTCCGCGCCTTCAACGCGGTCGATCTGTTCTCGCCGGCCGCCCAGACCCAGTTCATCATCACCTAACCCCACACCGGATACTCCGCGAAAGATCCGGCAACGCCGCCATCAGCAGCCACCGATCCAGACAGACCGATCAGCAGACCGCGCACCATCGGCGGCGTACGCGCGCATCAGTGCCCGTGCGCGTAACGGGCAAGCTGGATGTGCTTGCCGGCCGGAACAGGTCGACGGCATCCCACGGCTGTCACTTCGGCAGGCCGGCGAGCTCACGCAAGGTCGGGGAGTCGACGCCTCGGGTGAGGGCATGAGCGGCCGCCATCGGCAGGTCATCGCCGACTGGCTCCTTCATCACCAGTCGGATGGCAAGGTCTCGCAGCTGTTCGATCCCGGGAAGGCTATGCGGCGCACCGGTCCAGCCTCAACTTCGCCCATATTCGGAGGGTCCCGATGAAGGTTGACCCCTATGTAGGAAACCGATAGTCTTCCGCCGTGCGGGTCACGATCGCTGTTGTCAAGGTGCTGTCCGCCCTCCTGGAGGAGCCCGACCGGTTTCGATACGGGCTCGACCTCATGACGGTGACCGGCCTGCCCAGCGGCACGCTGTATCCGCTTCTGCGTCGGATGCAGGATGCGGGCTGGGTTACCGCCGAGTGGGAACGGTTGGATCCGGTCGCCGCCGCACGCCCGGCCCGGCGCTACTACCGCCTCACCGCCGAGGGCATCCAGCAGGCGCAGCAGGCACTGGCCGACTTGAGGGCCACCACCACTGTCCACCGGCCGGCCGACGCGCCCCGCCCGAGGCCCGCGTGGTGATACGGCATCTCGTCCGGCTACTACTAGCCCTGGCGGTGCGGCGGTGGCCGGCGCACCTGCGCGACGAGATGGGCGTCGAGTGGGCGGCCGAACTGCACGAACTCGCCTCGCAGCGGCGGCGCGTCCGGATGCTGAGGTTCGCCGCCAGCCTCGCCGCCACCCGCCCACACCTGGGTCCGCGGCAGCCGTTCCTGGATGTGGACACGTCCACCGGCGCAATCCTGCGCCATGCCGCGCTTCTGGTCGCAGCCCCGGCCGCCTGCGTCGTACTCAGCCTCTACATGACTCCGTTCATCGCGCTGCTGCTGACCGTGCCGCTCGTGCTGCTCGCCGCGGTCGCGGGCTGGTCGTCGCCGCTGCTGCGGCCCTGGTCGATCGTGGCCGCAGCCCTGCTGCCCGCTTCCGCCGCCGCCCTGGCCAGCCCATCACTGGTGTGGTACCTCAGCGACGCCTGGCGCCGGCCCACCGCCACCCTGCTATGGGCGCTGGTGCTGGCCGCCGCGCTCGCCGTCGCATCCGGCCGATCCCCACGCGTCGCTGTCCTGGTCGGCGGCGCCGGTGCCGTCGCCGCCTGCTGGTCGGCGGTCACGCTCGTCGTCGCCCCGAACGCGTCCAGCCTCGGCCTCGACGCCAGCTACGCACCGTTGTGGTACCCGGCCAGCGTCCTGGACCCCGTCCACATCCCGATCGGTTCCCTGCCACCCGATCCGAATCTCTGCATCACCGGCGACCAACCCTGCACCCAGTACATGCCAGCGAGCTTTCCGCTGCTGGACTTCACCGAGGGATATCCCACCGCACTGACCGCGATCACCCTCTACACCGCGGCATACGTCCTCACCGCTACCTACCGCCCGGCCGACGAACCCGCCCTGGCAGAAACGGCCTGACCAACACTTCCAGCCGCCGCCTATCCCGACGGGCCGCGGCTGCCCGTCGGCGTCGCACGTCGACCTCGTCGTCATGGGCTCGGACGGGGGCGGAGACGATGCCGAGGACGAGTGCGGCTCCCCGTGGCGGCGGCCATCCGACTGGCAATCGATCGCATGGCCGCTCAGGATAAGCGATGACGTTGTCAAACCGCCGTCACCGATTGAGCGCCGCTGGTCAGAACGCCTGGCCGTCCATTGCGGTTAGGCGAACGGGTGTCACTACAGGTGACGTCGGCCGCGCGGCGGTAGATCACCCTTGACTTTGTAGACCAAGGAATCGTGAAGAGCGGCCGCGGCGCTGTCCGGCTATGACCGGGCTACGCGGCGACCAAGTCGCCGAGCTGGTGACCGCAGTGTTCGGCCTGTTGGGCGGGTGTGGCAGCCGGTCAAGGGACGGCGCCCGGTGCTGGGGCTTCACCCGGCAGTGGTGCTGACCCTGTTCCTGATCCGCCGTAACGACTCCCAGGCCGCAGCAGGCGAGCTGTTCGGCTGCTCACGTCGACGGTGTCCCGGATCGTGCGCCGGGGCCATCAACAGCACACGGGCCGCGGTCGAGCGTGCCGTCCCCCACCTGGTCAACTGGAAATCCTCGACACCCGGCCGGCGCGGACGCCTCACCGAATTTCTCCGAGCTACGACACACCGTCAGCGGGCTGGAGATCTCCCGAACCTGGGATAGCCGAGTGGTGAATAGCGCTCCCTGACTTCTTGCGCTGATGCGCAGGTAAGCGACCTGCGTGCGAAGTGCTGGCGGTCCACAACAAAGGCCCCAGGAAGCGGATGGACGCGGACAACACGCTGCGGTTGTCGGCCAGCGTCGAGTCAACGTATCCAGCACCCACCGACGCCCAGCAGGTACCGGTCTCCCAACGCCGGGTTCGTCGTCGTCACGTTCCTGCTGTCCCGCTGATCTCGACGAACGGTCCATCGAGAAATCCATCCCAGCGGCCCAGACATCCGCCGTCACCGGCGGCCATCCCGTGTTTGTTTCCTTTCAGGAAGGTTGCGCCGTGCACACGACCACCGTCTACTATGGACCTTCGCCGAAGCCGACGCCGCCCACCGGGCTGCCGCAGCCTTCGCAGTGGCTGGTCGAGGCCGCCACCGGCGTCGGCTCCTGGATTTGCCACCATCCGTGGCTGGCGACGGCGGCCGCGGTCATCGCAGCCGCTGCCGTGACCGGTATCTGCCTGGCCTATCACCGTCGCGTGCGGCGTCGCCGGGCGGCCACGAACCGCAACGCCACCCTGTTGACGATCACTCCACCGCCGCAGGTCGACCCGGCCGGCAGCGGCGTGTTCTGGGCCACCATGGCGCAGATCCTGCGCACCGGACTGCGGCGACGGCTGCTTGCCGGCCGCCGGCAAACCGCACTGGAGTACCGGTGGACCGGACGGCAACTGGCCATCGCGGTGTGGATCCCCAGCAGCGTGCCGCTCGGCCCGGTCCAGGCCGCCATCCGCGGCGCCTGGCCGGGCGCCTCGTGCACGGTCGAGCGGGCCACCGCGCCGTTGCCGCTGGACGCGGACGCGGTCGGTGGATGCCTGGCCCCCACCCTGCCGGTCTGGTACCGGCTGCACATCGACCACGACGGCGACCCGCTGCGCACGCTGATCGCCGCCGCGTCGAACCTGCACGCCGACGATTCAGCCTGCCTGCAGCTGCTGGCCCGGCCGGCCACCAGCCGGCAGGTGCGGCTGCTGCGGCGTGGGGTGGCGTCGTTGCGGCCCGGTGGCGCACCGGCACGGGACCTGTTCGACCCGGCCGCCTGGCTGGCCGGTGCACTGCGGCTCGGGTTGCAGGTGTTCAGCCCTGGCCGCGGCAGTCCACCGCACAGCAGCCGGCCGCTGTATGCCGATCCGCAGCGGGAGCGGGACGCCCGCGCCAGTCTGCAAAGTCTGGACGGGCCGCACTGGCAGATCGCCATCCGCTACGCGGTCGCGTACACCGGCCGCCGCCGCGAGGACACCGCACAACGCCAACGGCGGCTCGGTGCCCTGGCCAGCGGGTTCGTCGCCGCGTTCGGCGCCTGGACCGGCCGTAACCGGCTGCGCCGCATCATGCTGCGCCACCCGGCCCGGGCCATCGCCGACCGGGTCCTTCACCGCGGATTCCTGCTCACCACCGCCGAACTGGCCAGCATCGCCGCCCTGCCGCAGGACCTGGCCGTGCCCGGCCTGGACCGGGCCCGCGCCAAGCCCATGCCCGCGCCGGTCGCCGTCGCTGTCGGCGGCCGGGACACCAAGGTGTTGGGCCGGGCCGAACTGGGCGGCCACTCGGTGGCGGTGAAGGTGCCCGACGCCCGTCAGCACCTGCACGTGGTCGGCTCCACCGGCAGCGGCAAGAGCACCCTGCTGCTCAACATGATCCTGGACGACATCCACGCCCGCCGCGGCACCATCGTCATCGACCCCAAAGGTGACCTGGTCGTCGACCTGCTTGACCGGATCCCCGCCCGGCTGGCCAGGCGGCTGGTGCTGCTCGACCCCGACCAGCCGGACGGCACCACCCTCAACCCGCTGGCCGGGGACGACCACAACCTCGCCACCGACAACGTGGTCAGCATCTTCGGGAAAATCTTCGCCAAGCACTGGGGACCGCGGATGGACGACATGCTCCGGGTCACCTGCCTGACCCTGCTGCGCAAAGCCAACGCCACCATGACGTTGATCCCGTCGCTGCTGCAAGACCGCCGGTTCCGGCACCAGTTCACCGCCGACCTTGACGACCCGGAAGGCCTGCTGGGGTTCTGGGAGTGGTATGAGAGCGCACCGATCCCGCAACGCTCACAGGTGATCGCGCCGCTGCTGTCCCGGCTGCGGTCGGTGCTGCTACGCCCGTTCCCGCGACGCACCTTCGGCGCCGCGAAGTCCAGCTTCGACATGGCCGACATCCTGGACGGCGGCATCCTGCTGGCCCGGCTGCCCAAAGGTCAGATCGGCGAGGAAACCACCCGGCTGATGGGCTCATTCGTGCTGGCCTCGGCCTGGCAGGCGGCCACCGCCCGGGCCCGGCTGCCCGAAGACCAGCGCCGCGACGCCTGCGTGTATGTCGACGAGGCACACAACTTCCTGAACCTGCCCGGCAGCGTCGGCGACATGCTCGCCGAGGCCCGCGGCTACCGGTTCGGGCTGGTACTGGCCCACCAGAACCTGGCCCAGATGCCCCGCGAGACCCAATTGGCCATCTCCGCCAACGCCCGCAACAAGATCTTCTTCTCCTGCGCCCCCGAGGACGCCCACCAGCTGGCCCGGCACACCCTGCCGGAGCTGGACGAGCACGACCTGAGCCACATGGACGCGTTCCGGGCAGCCTGCCGACTGGTCGTCGACGGCCGGGAAAGCGCCGCCTTCACCTTACGCACCAACCCGACAAGGCCGGTGGTCGGTGCGGCCACCGCCGTCCGGCAGGCCGCCGCCGCCAACGGCCGCAACGTCAAGCCGGCCGCCATCGCCCGGCTCGCCGGCGTCGAAGCGTCCACACAGGACACCGGACGCGAACCCGGGCCAGGCAACGACGCCGAGCAGTAACGCGCGGGCGCGCACCTCGACCGACGCGACCGGACGCCGCGGTGACCGCCGGGGCGCCCACAGTCGCCTGTCTGCCCGTTGACCCGGCCACCGGTGGTGGCCGGCACTAACCCCTGTTGCCCCACTGAAGGAGGACACGCATGAGCGCAACGTCGGCACCGCAGTGCGGTGCACTACGCCCCCGAAACCTGCTGACCCAGAACCGGCGGATGAAAACCATCGGGGTCTGGAACTGGACCCTGCCGGCCTGGGCCGGCCGGCTGCCGGACGGCCGCACCTTCAACACCTGCCCATCGGCGGGCATCTGCGCCCAGGTGTGCTACGCCCGCACCGGCACCTACCGGTGGCCGGCCGTGCGGCGCAAACACCACGCCAACTTGATGTTCGTGCTGGACGACCCGGCCGGCTGGGAGCAGGCCATGCGCGCCGAGGTTTGCGCGCCGCGGCGGCGCGGCGGCTGGGTGCGCATCCACGACTCCGGCGACTTCTTCTCCGACGCCTACCTGCTGGCGTGGCTGCGGATCTGCCGGGCCAGCCCGGGGGTGAACTTCTACACCTACACCAAGGAAGTGCGCCGGTTCCGGGCCCTCGTCGAGCCCGACCCGCCGGCGAACCTTCGCTGGGTGTACTCCTACGGCGGCCGCCAGGACCACCTGCTCGACCCGACGGTTGACCGGGTCGCCGACGTGTTCGCCGACGAGCAGGCCATCGCCGAGGCCGGCTGGAACTCCCAGCACGCCTCAGATCTGCTCGCTGTCCTCGGACCGCCGCTGGTCGGCATCCCGGCCAACCGCATCGCGGCCTTCCAAGCCATCCAGGCCGGCCGCCGGTTCAGCCGCTGGCAGCAACAGGCCGACGCCGCACGCAGCAACCCCCGCCGGCCGGCGTAGACCCGGTCACCGGGTCGGCCACCGGCCCGGCCAGGCCCCGGCGCCGTACTGCCGGGGCCTGGCCGGACCCCATTCACCCAACAGCACAGCTCAGGAGGCATCATGTCCGCCAACGACCAACTCCGACTGGTTCCCACCGGGGAACCCCCGCACGGGGAGGACGCCTCGTGCTCGGCACGATCACCGGGTACGGTCCTGCCCCACGGTCCCTGATCGACATCTCACACCGGCTCCGGCCGCGCGACTACACCATCGCCGCGCTGCTGGACGAACACACCACGCTCACCACCGATCAGCTGACCGCGGTGCTGTTCGCGCATCCGACCACCTGCCGGCACCGGCTGCACCAACTGCGCACGCTGACATTTGTCGACCGGTTCATCCGCAACCAGCCCGGTGCGGCCAACGCCACCTGTTGGACACCAGGGCTGTTGTCCGCCCGCTGGGCCGCCCTCGCCCGCGGCGACAGCCCACCCACGGCCAGGATGGTCCGGATCCGGCAGGACCGCGTCTACGCCAGCCCGACCCTGGCGCACCAACTGTCGACGAACCAGTTCTTCGTCGACCTGCTCGCCCACGCCCGCGGCCACCCAGAAACCGGGCTGCTGCGCTGGTGGTCCGAGCAGAACACCGCGGCCGCGTTCGGGCAACGCATCCGCCCGGACGGACACGGCATCTGGCGATCCAGGGACCGCACCGTCGGATTCCATCTCGAACTCGACCGCGGCACCGAGCCGCTCAGCCGGCTGGTCGGCCGACTCGCCGCCCACCGCCTGCTGCAAGCCGAAGGCGGACCACAGTATCCGCTGCTGTTCATGCTGCCGAGCCGGGCCCGCGAACAGCACCTGCACCGGCGGCTGGCCGAGGCCTGCGAGCCGACCCTCACCATCGCCACCAGCTGCCCGCAAGCCGGGCCGAACCCGGCCGGCCCGGTGTGGCGGGTGGCCGGCAACGGCCGGCATCGGCTGCCGCTGGCCGAGCTGCCGAGCCGACACGGCCAACCAGGCATCCTCAACCCCGGTCCACCGACCGGCGAGGATGACCCGCTGCGGCTGCTGCACCGCTAGCCCCTCGGCCCCGTCACGGCGGGATTTGGGTCCACCCAACAGGTGCGCGCCGGCGCCGCCACGGCCACCCAACAACAGGCCAGCCCCAGCCGGGGTGCGGTGCCGCTGTCGAGGTCGCGGGCCTGTTGGGTTACCGGACTACGGTGAAGCCTTCAAAACCATTTGAAACCCCACCCGCTCCACCTCGGGCTTCGGCGCCCGGCGACCGCGGCAGCAAACCCGCCCACCCGCCCTCTACGGCCGGTCGGCCTTGCTCCGCCCGCCCCGCCCGCCCATCCCGACGCCGCACCGACGGCGCCGCACCAGGTGGCCGACCGCCGCCATCACCGCGGACCTCAATCGAGGCCGTCGCTTCTGCGCACCCTCCCGCTGCGGAGGTCGACCGCGCCTGCCCCCATCCGGCACACCCACCCGGGAGGACCACCATGCCCCGAACGGCTGTCGTCATCGTCTGCCTACCCCACAGCACACCCACCGACCTGTTGGTCACCGAAGCGACCACCCTGCTGACCGCGGCGACCACCGCCACCGCTGCCAGCCCAGCCGGACACTTCGCGGTCAGCACCCGGCTGCGCCGCCGGCACCTCATCCAGCCCTGGCAGCGCACCGCAGCCGGCGGCCCGATCCGACTGCTCGACCTGGACCACATGCGCGCCAGCGGCTACCGCGGCTTTCTGCACCGCTGGCACATCTGGAACCAGGTGGTCGCCGGCACCCGGCCCGCCCAGCCACCCTGGCACTTCTGGGACCGGGCCCGCACCGACGCCAAGCGGTACAACATGCACCGCGCCCGGCAGGACTACCTGGCCCAACCCCGCATCACCGTGATGCGCACCTACAACGCCCTACCGCATCGGCTGCTGCACCTGCCCACCAGCCACCTGGAGGCCTTCCAGACCGGGCCAGACGGGTACGCCAACCTCGGCCTGCTGTGCGCGGTTCCCGCCGACGGTCTGGTCACCGCCGACGGCGCCTACCGGTGCGCACCATCGGACCGGCTCGCCGACCAACTGTCCTACCTGGACGAGGCGCAGCAGCTGTTGGCCGGCCTGGACCCGCGCGAGCGCCTGGTCGCCCTCGCCTGTGACTAACCCATCCACATCCGCCGGAGCCGGGCCGAACACCGCCCGACAAGCCCGCACAAGGAGACCAAATGATCAGACGCCATGCGTTCGAGCGCACCACCTACTCCCGGGGGTACCGCCGGGCGGCGCCGCTGCCGGCCCCGGCACGGCGTCCGTCGCCGCCAATGGCAGATCGCGATCGATCAGACGCGGCTGGCCGGTGTCGCCGGTCGCCGACACCGCTAACCCCGGCAACTGCCGGCCCGTGCAGGCAGGACCAGCACATCTGGTCCTCCCTTTTCGTTGTCTTCCGGAAAGGACAAGCCCATGCCTGACAGCTCGTCACGTCAGCGCCTCGCGCAGCACCTCACCCTGGCCCTGCACCTGAGCGTCCACACTGTCCTGAACATCCTCGCCGGCGCCCGGTACATGAGCCGCGGCGATGTCGGCCGTGCCCGCACCCGGCCCGTGCACCGCGACCTGGCCGCCATGCTCGGCTACTACGTCCGGGCAGCCGTGCGGCATCGTGCCTGCTTCCCGACCGACACCGATCGGCGCGGCCGGCCGAACGCTCACCAGCGGCCCCTGCCACGCGACCTGGTCGACCGGCGCCGCCACCTGGCCACCGGGCTGCTCCGCGCGCTGGGCGACAGCCAGCAAGCAGTCCAGTCCGCCCTGACCCGCCACTGGAGCGCGACCGGCCACGGCGTGCCCCACCGACTCCTCGAGCACTACCTGGCGCACCAGCTCGCCGACCGCGGCCCGGTCGGCGTGGACGCCTACCCGTGGGTGTGCGATGTGGGCGGCACCTGGGTGGCCACTCCCCGACCTGTGCGCCACGCCGATGCCCACGAACGGCGGCTCGAGGCCGCGCCGTCGCCGCGGCCCCGCCAACGCCGGGCCCGGATCGCCGACCTGGCCGTGCATCGCCGCGACTGACCAGTCCACGACCGCACACCCGGCGCGTTGCCTACCCGCGCCGGGTGTGTGGTGTGAAAGGAGCAAGCTGTGTTCACCGCGTTCCCACGCCTGGCTGTACCGGTCACGGCTGTCGGCCTGCCGCTGCTGGCCCACATACCGGCCCTGCTGTTGGCGCTCACCGGGCACCTGCCCGCCGCCCTGGTCTACCTCGGCGTCACCGTGCCCTGGCTGGCGGTGCTGCTCGCCCGCGCCCGACATCGGCTCGCCGCAACCCGCAGCGAACTGGCCGCCACCGCGCAGATGCTGCAGCAGACCCGCAAGGACCTGGCCCGCGCAGAAACCGACCCGGTGACCGGGCTGCCCGTGCGGCGGCTCGCCGAACAGTACATCGCGGACACCGACGAGGAGTTGTCCGTGGCCCTCATCGACGTCGACGACATGCACACCATCAACAACAGCAACGACCACCAGTACGGTGACGCCTACCTCGCCGCCGTCGCCGCCCGGCTGACCGACGTGGCCGACGACGGCGACCTGGTCGGCCGCCTGGGCGGCGATGAGTTCGTGCTGGCCACCCGGCGCAGCAGCTGGCAGCTGGTCGACGCACTGCTCGCCGCAGTTCACGACCCGCTGCAAGTCGCCGGCCGCCACACAGCGATGCAGGTGAGCATCGGCGTGTGCCAGCTACCCGGCGGCGACGTCCGCGCCGCGCTCGGCCGCGCAGACCGGGCCATGCTGACCGCCAAACGCCGCCGCAGCGTCCTGGAGATATACGACCCGGCCCGCGACGAAATCCCCGACCCCACCACGATGCGTCCCACCGTGCGGCCCCGCGACCGGTCCGAGCCGCCCAGCCTCAACCACGACTAGCCGCCCGGACGCTCCCCCGGCCAGTCCTTCCCCGCGCCCACCGCACACCTGACAGCGCCTGGCACCGGCGATTCAGCGCCCCCGCGCACGCGGCAAAGAGTTCGCGCCCGCCAGCGCGACGCCGGCTGTCGCCGCATCGGCGATCACCGCGTGACCAGGTAGCGCGACATCCTTCCCACTGCCCCGACCCGGGACCTTGACGCCGACGCGGCCGTCCCGGAGGGCTCCGGGCTCCGCCGCCCGGCCGGGCAGGGTATCCGCGGGTCACCCCAGACTCGGAGAACCCCGATGACCAACCCGCTCCCGCCCTTGCCGCGCGGATCCGCGCCGAGGCGGCAACATTTTCCCGCGCGTGCCGGTACCGCCGCCCCACTTCCGGTGCACGCCACCATCGGCGAGATCGACCCCGCTTCCCGGATCGGCCAACGGTGGTGGCATGGCCGGCACTCGTGGACCCCGCCATCGCTGGGCGGCTTCGACCGCCGACGCTACGACGTCGAGCCGATCGACGACGCGACCGCGAAGCGCTATGTCGAGTCGATGCACTACAGCCGCAGCTACGTCGCCGCGTCCCGCCGCTACGGAATGTTCATCCACACCGGTGATGGCCGAGACCTGGTTGGCGTGGCGGTCTTCGCCATCCCCGCCCAAAGCCGGGTCCTGACCAACGTGTTTCCCGGCCTGGAACCCTACCGGCAGAGCCTGGAACTGGGACGGTTCGTGCTCGAAGGCCAACCACAGCACGGACGCCGGCCACCAGGGCAGATCGATCGGGCACCCGGGAACGCGGAAAGCTGGTTTCTGGGCCAGTGCTTTCGCTACCTGGCCGACGACGGTATCGCCGGCGTGGTCAGCTTCGCTGATCCGGTACCCCGCCCGGTGGCCGGCAGGGTCCTGTTCCCCGGCCACGTGGGGATCATCTACCAAGCCAGCAACGCGGTCCTGACCGGGCGCTCGGCCTGCCGCTACCTGACGGTCCTGCCGGACGGCACCGGCATCTCCGACCGCGCCCTGCAGAAGGTCCGCAGCCAGCACGTCGGGCACGAGTACGTCGAGCGACGCCTGATCGCCCTCGGCGCCCGGGCCCTGCGGGCCGGCCAGAATCCGGCACGCTGGCTGCCCGACGCACTCAACGATGTGGACGCTGTGCGGCTGCGGCATCGGGGCTGCCTGCGCTACGCCATGCTCACCTCGCCGTCCGCCCGCCGCCGCGTCGAGCTCCGCCTTCCCCACCACGGGATGGGCCGGACCGCCTACGCGGTCGGCACGCTCCGGCAACTGTCCGACGTGGGCGTGGTCGGCATGTCCTACCCCAAGCAGGTCGACGCCCTCCCCTAACCGCCGCGCCCCGGCCACGCCTGCGTTCGGCATCGGCCGCCGGCAGCCTCGCCACGCTCACCCACCCCTCATCAACGCCCCTACCAAGTAGATCGGATCCGTTTCCATGCCCGAACCGGCCACGTCCGCCCACCGCCCCGCCAGCGACCCGCAACGGCCGCACGTCGCCATCCACCACAACCTCACCCGCCCGTTTCAGCCCTACCAGGACGGCGACCACCTGGCTGTCACCATCAACCACATGCTCAACACCCCGTCCGGCATCGACCCGTACCTGGTCGCCGACTGGGCCTACCGCACCTTCAACGTCGACCTCGACATGCTCGAACTCGAGCGTTACGCCACCGACGGCGAAACCACCTTCCTGGCCGCGTGCGTGTACCGCCTGCTCGGGCATCGGTCGCTGTCAGTAGGCGACGTCGTCCACCTCAAGATCGCCGGCATCAGCAGCTGGCTGGCCTGCGACCCCTACAACTGGCGCCGCATCGAGCCGCCGGCGCACATCGTCGGCGAACCGTTCCGGGCCGCCACCGTGTACGCCCACCTCACTGGCCACACCTGCACCCGCATGTCGACGCCGACACAACGGCCCTACGAACGGCTCGGACCGCTCGCCCGCACCGCCAGCCGGACGGCGGTGCGGGCCGAGGCGGTGGCAGCGGCCGAACGGTACGTGCGGCTGCTGGCGGCCGAAGCCGCGCTCGCCGCTGGGCAGGCGCTGCCCGGCGTGGCCCGGATCGTGTTCCGGCTCGGCGACGATGTCCACGGCCCAGCCGCGACCCTGGTCGCCGCCTACGACGCCGACGCCCGGCGGCTGTGGCACGAGGACGACGGCATTATGTGGCCGGACGAGTCTGCGGTCACCGACCCGCTGGCCGCCACCCTCGAGTGGCCGCACGGCGGCAGCCCATTCAGCCACGAGCCCGGCGGCGACAGCTACGAACTGCGCATCGGCAGGCCGCAGCAATAGGACCCTGCGCTGACCTGCGGTTTCGCCGTGGTGCACCCCGCGCCGACGGTGCGGTCGGCCAGCCGTGGATGCGCCACTTTCACGATCCCCCTGTGCCTGCGCGTCGCGGTGCTAACGAAGGCACCGCCGTCACGCCTGGCCGGCGTCGCATCGTTGCGGCGCGACCGGACGGCAGACGCGGACTTTTCGAACCGCTCGCAAGAACAGGAGTACATCCGTGGTAGAACGCTACCAAGTCAGCCACCCGCACCATCTACCGGTCGCCGCGGCCGGCCCGACCGATCCCCGCCAGTCCATATCGGACGGATCGCGGAGGCCGGTTGACAACGCCGTTGTCGCGTTGCTGGCCCGGATCGCGGACACCGCCGGGCGCGTGTCATGACCGGCCAGGATCGCCGCTTCCGGCGGGGACTGTTCAGCTACGACGGGCTGCTGCGGCCCGCTGTCCCCGGCGAGGCGAACGCGGCCGGCCGCCGCTGGCGGGCTGGCTTCCTGGCCGCCGCGGCGCGCACACCCGGCGCCATCGTGGTCGACCGGCCGGTCGCCGTCATGGTCTGCGCTGAGCACGACGCGATCCGCGACGCCGGCCTGCGGCGACTGGTCGCCGGCGGCTACGACCACACCGACGCGTTGGCCGACGTGGACGCGCGGCACGCCCGGATCCACTTCATCGGTGACCATCTGATCGTCGACCAACGCCATGTGGCCGGCGACAGCGACGCCATCTTCGAGATCGCACCCAACCGTCTGGGCCGGTACACGCTCCAGCTGGGCTGGGACTGGTATCGGGTGGACCGGAGCCACTGCGATGTCGTCTACGACGATCCGCGCCCGGACCCGCCGATTGTGGTACCGATCGGCGCCGAGCAGGTGGACGAGCTGCTGGCCGCGCACCGGCGTGGCCGCTCCGTCACCTGGCAAACGGCCAGGCACGGGCCGATCGAAGTCAGGCCGCATCCGCCCGGCAAGACCACCGAAACTCGGTGACCGGACGGCGGTCGAGCACACCTTCGCCCTGACCGCGGATCCCGGCACGCCGGCGCCCGCGCGCCGAGGCCGGGCTCGGCCACGCAAGAAGCGACGGGACGCCCCGCCGTGAACGCTGCCCCACTCATCGCGCCTGCGGGCCGGCTGGGGCCGCACGGTCCCAGCCGGTCTACGCCGCCAGGCGCAGAACAGCAGGAGACCTAGATGGCGAAACTGTCCACGCAGGACCGGCAAGCACTGCTGGCCAAAATCCAGGCAGACTTCGACGCCCGGCTCGCCGCACTGGCCGCCGATCCGCTCCAGTGGATCGAGTTCATCGAACAGGTGGCGATCTTCGGCGCGCATTACAGCGTCAACAACCAGATCCTGCTCATGCTCCAAGCCGAGGAGCGCGGCATCACGCCACGCTACTTCCTGCCCTACGGCCGCAAGGACCGCACCACGGGCTGGCTCAGCCACGGCCGGCAGGTCCGCCCCGGCGAGCGGGCGTTTCGCATCTGGGCGCCGATCACCCGCCGCCCAAGCGAACAGGACGCCCAGCAGTGGGAAGCCGAGGGCCGCACCGTGCGGCGCGAGCAGGACGGCCGCCCGGCCGTCCAGGTCGTCGGGTTCAGCCTCGCCGCCACCTTCGACATCAGCCAGACCGACGGTGCAGCCTTCACCCCACCGACCGTGCAATACAAGCGGCGGATCCAGGCAGCCGGCGGTCGTGCTCCCGAACTGCTGACCGGTGACGACCCGACCGGCGCCTACGACGACCTCGTCGGGCTGATCACCGCCGCCGGCTACACGTTCGAACTCGCCGCACCCGGCAGCCCGTATCTCGGCGCCAAGAACGGGGTCACCGTCACCGGCCCCGGTGTGCACGTGGTGAAGGTCCGCGACGACATCAGCACCGCCCAGCGCACCAAAACCACCGTGCATGAGCTGGCACACATCCGCTGCGGGCACACCGCCGGCGCCCAAGCCGGCGGCGACCTGCATCGCGGCCGGCAAGAGACCGAGGCCGAAAGCGTGGCCCACATCGTGTGCACGGCGCTCGGTCTGGATTCGCGCGCATACTCCGACGCCTACGTGCTCGGCTGGGCCGACGGCGACCTCGACCTGGTCAAGTCGTGCGCCACCACCGTTCTGCGGGTGGCCCGGCAGATCCTGCACGACCTGACCCCGTCACCGGCTCCCCTCGAACCCCACCCGGCCGCGGATGACGCATCCCCGGCCGGGGATTCGTCGACGGCCCGGTAGCCGCCGTGGCGCGAGCAGAGCGAAGTCAGCAGCGCGCGCCAAGAACCCGCAACCCGCATCCACGAAGGACTGTGATGACCATCCACCTGTTGTGCGGCCTGCCATGACCGGCCGCCCGATCCTGCTGTGTGGCGCCGTCGCTATCGGCGCCATGGTTCTGTGCGCCGCCGGCGTCATCGGGATCTTCGGCGGCACACTGGCCTGCAGCCGGCAGCCGGCTACCCCGTCCCCGGGCCCGGTTCCGGACGCCACCAGGGTGGAACGTTACGACCGTGAGCAGTTGAGCAACGCCACCACCATCGTCGTGGTCGGCGCCGGCCGAGGCGTGCCCACCTATGGACAGATCATCGCTGTTGCCACCGCTATCGAACAGTCGTCGCTGCGCAACATCGGCCGGCCGGAGCACGATGGCCCGCTTGGGTTGTTCCAGCAGCGGTCCAACAACCAATGGGGTACCCCGCAGCAGCTGCTCGACCCCGCGCACGCGGCAAACACGTTCTACGACAAGCTGCTGGGCGTCCCGAACTGGGCGCAGCGGCCCCTGGCCGACGTCGCGCACGCGGTACAGCACAGCCGCCACCGCGACGCCTACGCTCGCTGGGAGGCTGACGCCGCCGCCATCGTCGCCGTCACCACCGGCGCATACGGCCGCTGCCATGCCGGCGATGGGATGGCAGCAGTGGCACAGGCACTGCCGGCAAACTTCTCCTTGCCCGACGACACGCCGCCGGCTGCGGCCATCGCGATCGGTTGGGCGTTAGGGCAACTGGGCACGCCCTACTCGTTCGGCGGCGACTGCACCGACGCACGCTCCGGGGACCCGGCCAAACAATGCGACTGTTCGAGCCTGATCCAGCAGGCCTACCGCGCCAGCGGCCTCACCCTACCGCGGGTCACCGACGATCAGCAGCACATTGGGATGCCCGTCGCCTCCCTGTCCAATGCGCGAGCCGGCGATCTGGTCTTCATTCCAGGCGCCACCGGCACCCGCACCGACCCCGGCCACGTCGGCCTCTACATCGGACACCACCTCATCGTCCATGCCCCGCACACCGGCGACGTCGTGAAGCTCACCAACGCGGACGGTTGGGCGCCGCGGATCGCGAAGATCCGTCGCCCGTTCGGATAGCCGTCCGCCGATCCAATCCCGACCCGAGCGGGTGTGCTCACGCCACCGCCCGTTTCACACCCCGGTCGTGTCCATCAACCGGCCGGGCTGCCGTCGCTCGCCCCTGTGGTGACGCCCCGGCTCCGCAGCCGGCGGGTCGGCGACGGCTTCCCCGTACGGCTTCGTGCCGGCGGCGACGCGCACGCAGGCCTGCCGCGCCGCTGACAGCCGTGCGGCCGGCCGGTACGCCCGGATGTGGCTGGTCGCCGGCTGCCGCCCGTGCCGTCGCCGAATCTGCCAGCGCCGACAACCAGATCGTCGCCGGTGAGGTGTGTCTGCCCGGCCGGCTCCGGCAGCGGCGTCGGGGTGCCGCCCGGCAGCTGAGCCTCACCGGGCAGTGACAGCCCCACTGCCCGCCCCTTGACAACGCCAGACCCGACCCGGGTCCGGCCCTTCCGATCCCGACCGCCTTTCGGCAACGCGAGGTGCGCGGGGCCGGAAAGGCCCGCGCACCTCCCCGACTCCTTGTGGAGGTGTGGCGATGCCACAAAACCGTTCCCTGACCACCGCTGCCGCCGGTGAGCACCCGCCCGGCAGCCAGCAATCCGCGTCGCGAGCCGAGCCCATCCCGGCCGTGCATCGCTGGCAGTGCAGCGGCTGCGACCGCTGGTACCCGCTCGGTACCCGCTGCCGCGCGTGTCTGGCGTGCGCGCGCTGCGAGACAGTTGTCCGACGCGACCGCACCGTACTGACCAGCGACCGCGCCGAGGTCTGCAGCAGCTGCCTGGACGCGTGCTACTGGCAGTGCCCGGAATGCGCGCGGTGGAGCCGCCGCGGTGAGGTCTGCGCCACCGGCTGCTGCGACCCGGTCGGCTGCGAATGCGAGGACTGCCGCGTCGACGCCGACGCCGACGTCGACGTGATCCGCGGCTACAGCTACCGGCCGCTGCCGGTCTTCCGCGGAACCGGGCCACTGTTTCTCGGTCCGGAGATCGAGGTCGAGACGCCGGACCTTCGGCTGTACGAATGCGCCCAGCTCGCCGACGCCCACCTTCGAGACCTGGGCTACCTGAAGGAGGACGGCTCGCTCAACGACGGGTTCGAGATCGTCACCCATCCCATGTCGTACGAGTGGGCGATCGCCAACTTTCCCTGGCAGATGCTCACCGAGCTCGCCGACGCGGGCTGCTACACCGGCGACAACACCGGCCTGCACGTGCACCTGTCCCGCGCCGGGTTCCGGTCGCCGTGCCACACCTACCGGTGGATGAAGTTCATCTACCGCAACCAGCAGCATGTCACCCGGCTGGCGCAGCGCACCTCCGGCCAGTGGGCGGCCTTCACCGACGACGACCGCCGTTCGGCCGTGTTCTACGCCAAAGGCGGCCGCAGCGACGAGCGGTACCGGGCTATCAACACCGGCAACGTCGACACCTTCGAGCTGCGGGTCTTCGCCAGCTCCCTGGACCCTTGCCACGTCCAGGCCGTGTTCGGGTTCGCGGCCGCCTCGGTCGAGTACACCCGGACGCTGACCGCCAAGGACATCGTCAGCCGCAGCGGGTGGGACTGGATCACCTTCGTGCAATGGCTGCGCCAGCAGCGGATCTACCAGCCGCTGCTGGACCGGCTGGAGGTGCTGTGATGTGTCTGCTGACCTTCCTACCGCCCGGCGTGCAACCACACCTGCCGTCGCTGACCAACGGCTCGCTGGTCAACGACGACGGGCACGGCTTCGCGATCGTCACCGGCGACGGTCTTCTGGTGCACCGTGGCATGGACGCCGTTGCGGTCATCGACGCCTTCGCTGAGGCCCGAAGCCGTTACCCGGCCGGGCCGGCGCTGTTCCACTCCCGCTTCGGCACCCACGGCCACGCCGTGCTGGCCAACTGCCACCCCTGCGGGTCGGCGGCGATGACCGGACCGTCATCGCCCACAACGGGGTGCTGCCGGCCATTGTCCAGCCCGCCAAGAAGGATCCTCGATCGGATACCCGGATCGCCGCCGAGGTGTTCCTGCCCGCCTTCGGGCCGCTGCACCGGCGCGGTGTCCGGCTACGGCTGCAGCGGTGGATGGGCAAGTACAACAAGATGGTGATCCTCACCGTCGACCGTCGGTTCCGCGAGCATGCCTACCTGCTCAACGAAGCCGCGGGAACGTGGGATGGCGGCATCTGGTACTCCAACGACGGGTACCTGCCGGCGCCCGGCTACCACTTCTACGACGACTGGTGGGCCGAGGAACTGGCGAGCCGGCACGGCATGGACCGCATGCCGGCGGTGGATACCTGTGCGAACTGCTGCGCGCTGACCAGCTTCGCGGACGGCTACTGCCACACCTGCGGCTGCTGCCTGGACTGCCGGCAACCCCGCGAGGAATGCCTGTGCTACACGCCGTCCGCGCCTAACCGCACGGCCTGGTTGACCGGCGGTGACCCGGACCGGCCGGCCTCAGCGCGATGGTGAGCCGGTAGCCACTGCCAGGTGGCGGCCGGGATCCCAGCGCCCGCACCCGTGAGGAACCCCGACCAGTCCCAGGGCTCTGGCGGCGTGCAGGCGCTGGGTTCCGGCTGCCCCCTCGACAACACCTGCGCGTCGATCCCGGCCGTAACCAGTTCCACGCCAGCACGCATCGGTGCCGGCTGATCGCGTCGTGCCGATGCCGCCGCGACGCGCCCGCGGTTGCTCACGCGAAATTTCCGCCCCGCCAAGCCTCAGCACCACCTTCCACACAGCACCGTCCACAAAGGAGGCCAAGATGCCGGTCGAGTCAGCCGACCCCGGCCCCACGGCTCGAACAACCACCCCTTCACGCCGCGCTCGCGCGGTCCAGTCCGACCACCAGTACAGCGACGGAGGCCGACCATGACCCGTCCACAGGGGCCCGACCACCCCGGATCCGCTCCGGCCGGCAGGCCGTCGCCGAAGATCGTGTTCTTCTGCCGCACCTGTCGACGCGCGTTGACGCCACACCTGCACAAGGGGCGGCTGGCCTACCGGCATGCGGTCGAACTGCGCGGCGGCACCGTCGACCACCGGGCTCTTCCGGTGCCGGTAGCCGAGATTGACGACCCGGTGTTCGAGTGCGACTTCTGCTCCGCCCCAGACACCCGATGGGTGTACCGGGCCGACGACCAGCTCACCCATCTGCGCCAGGTCACCACCCGTGTGCTCGACGCCGGCGACTACCGCGACCGGCACCACGCCGCCCGCGCCCGACGCACCGACACCGAACCCGCCCTCACCGCCGCGTGGGGCGAACGGTGGGCAGCCTGCGAGCCCTGCGCCGTCCTGATCGAAGACCGTGACCTGTACGGCCTGATCGGGCGAGTCGTGACCGGCCTGCCAACCCGGCACATCCGCGGCAGGCGGTTGGTTCGGGTCCGCGGCGAGCTACACGGCATCTACAGCCACCTGTTCGCCACCCTCACACCCGGCCGCGGCCGGATCACCGCCGAGCATCCGCTGGGCGTGTGGGACACCGATCCCGGACAGGCCCCGCCGACGCCACCCACGTAACCCCGACCCAGGTAACCGGTGCTGGCTTCGAAAGGTCGGCGGCATGATCGCCTCCCGGCTCGCCGAGGGTTCGCGCCGAGTGGACGTGAGATGGCCACGGCAGCCCTCAGCCAGTAGCTGGCTCGACCGGGGACAACTTGTTTCAGATGCCGTACACAGTGCCCAAGCCAGCTCCGGAACGCGTCGCGACCCTCTTGCCTACTCTGGATGGGCGTTGGGCAAGAGGGTCACGTCCACATCGGCCGAGAATCGGCGACCTTTTTGGGCTCCAGACCACTACTAACCGTTCCCGTGTCACCACCTTGAGTCAGCAACGTTTTGCTCATTCGCCGCTTTTCTTCCTTCCGCCCCAAAGACGGAGGGCAGCGCGGTAAGCGAGGTCGCCGGCCGCGCCGACAGCAAGGCCGATCCCGACAATTCCTCGAAAGATGGAGGACGGGTCAGCCAAATACAAAGCAAGCCCGCCGGCTATATAGCCGAGATTGATCCACCACGGGAGAAGATGCATACCACGCGCCGCCGTCCCTCTTCCGCCAAGTGAATGCACCCGACATCCTCCCAGAGGCGGGCCGCAGCCCTCCCCTTGAAAGCGCTCAAGACCTTGGTACGGAGCTCGCGGCGCTGCGTCAATCACGGGCCGGCACCAGCGCGCCGATGAGGTCGTCGGTCGGGCGCACGCGGCGCTCGGCGATCAGGCCGGCCATGTAGCCCCAGAGGCTCTCCAGGTACCGCTTGATCTCCTCCGGGGTGAGCGACGTGGTCGACACGATCGCCTCCGACCAGGCGTCGAAGTGCTCCTGGTCCTCGACCGGGACGCCGAGCAGCTCGCAGATCACTGTGATGGGCAGCGGCGTCGCGAACCGCTCGACCAGGTCGGCCGGCGGCCCGTCCTCGACCATGCGGTCGATCAGGCCGTCGGCGATCTGCCGGGTCCGCGGCCGCAGCAGCTCGACCCGCCGCGCGGTGAACGCCTTGGCGATGAGCCGGCGCAGGCGGCTGTGCTCCGGCGGGTCCATCGACAGCATGCCGCCCTCGATCGGCCGCGGCGTGATCCTTGGCTCGTCCCGCCCGACGCTGGCGGCGCGGCTGAAGCGGGGGTCGCCGAGCACGGTGCGCACGTCCGAGTGGCGGGTGGCGAGCCAGACCTCCTCGCCGAACGGCATCCGCACCCGCGTCAACGGCTCGGTGCGCCGCAGCTGCGCGTAGAAGGGGTCGAGGTGGAGGCGGTCCGGGGCGCTGAACGGGTAGTCGCGTACGGAACACATCGCACTGAAGGTATCGATTGTTTTGGGACGTCCTATGTCGCTGAGGAGGACCGTAGTGAACTGTCGCTGTGGATGACCGACCACCGGCCGCCGTCGAGCAGCCCGCTGTTGCGCGCGAACACGGGCATCGTGGCGAGCAGCGCCTGCGCACCGTAAAGGGCGACCGCGGTCCCTAACGTCGCGGGCGTGCCGCCAGGGCCGGCCGGCGCGGGGTGCAGAGAGCGCAGCTGGCGCAGAGCGCGGGCGCCGGCGACCGTACGCCGTGGCAGGAACCAGCACGCGGCGCCGACCAGCACCACCGACGCGGCGAGGCCGATCGACGCGCCGATCACGTCGATGAGCCGGGCCAGCATCAACCGCGGCACGACCGCCAAGGCCAGCGGCACCAGTACCCGCCGCCACCGCGGGCGGACCAGCCCTCGGCGGACCAGGTCGCGCCGCACGTCACCGATCGCCTCCCGCACGCGCGGCCGTTCGGCCAACTCGCGCAGCCCCATGTCGCCGTAGAGGGCGGCGAACAAGGCCCGTTCGAGCGGCTCGGCGTCAGGCGGCCGCGAGCCGGCACGCTCCACCATGCCTTCCCGGCCGGCGACCACCGCCTCACGCGAGTGGAGCATCGCCAGGCCGGTGCGGACCGCACCCCAACGACCACCGTGCAGGTGGCCGATCCCGGTGGCGGTGAGCCCCTCGATCTGACGCATGCCCGCAGTGTGCGGCACGCCCGCACGTGTCCCACCCGCGGCGGCCGCGGCGTGCATGATCTAGCTGTGCCGTTCACCGCCTCACGGGCTCTCGCGCGCCGGACCGAGCGCTGGTTCGTGCGGCGCGGCGTGCCCACCATGATCGAGGGGTACGGCTTCGCCACCCACGTGCTGCCCCGCATGCTGCCGTCGCTTGCGCTTGTCGCGGTGGCGAGCCTGGCGTGGCTGGTGCCGCTGCGCTCGGCGGGCTCCCGGCGCTGGGTGCTGCTCGGCGCCGTCGTGGTGGCGACCGTGGTCGTGCGGTGGGTGGTCGGCGCGTTCGCCCGCCGCGGGCTGCACCTGTCCCGCGGCGTCACCGTCGCGATCCTCGCCGGCTACGCGCTGATGCCCGTGGCCGTACCCCTTCTGCAGTCCTCTCGACCTCCGCGAGCCAGCCATGCTCATGTGGCTTGGCAGGGCGTTTGTAGGAGGCCGGCGACGATGCCTTCGAAGCGCTGTTGTTGGGCGAGTCGGGGGCCGCAGCATCGCGCGGAGGGCACCCGCCATATCGTGGCCGCGCCTTTCGGGCCGAGCATTACGCCGGCTGGCTTTGAGCCAGGTAGTTCGGCGAGGTGGGCCGGCACGGCGCCACCGCCCCGGCGGTGCTCGTCAACGGCTGACGTCCGGAAGCGCCAAGCAGCGACCTCGGTGCAGCCATCGAGGAGGTAACCGCAGCTCAGGAGCCGTGTTTGGCACGGATCCTGAGCATTATCCCGGCCCGCGGCAAGCGCAGGAGCTAAGAGCAAGGTTGCTGGTCACACTTAGTCGTTGGTGTGAGGGCCCATACCGAGAGATCAAGGTCTTGGTGCTTCAGACTGCCGAGACCGCAAGTGGTCGGCGGCGCTACGAGCGCCCTCCTCAAGTACTCTGTACAGCTCGGCTCGCTCCTCTGCGTCCATGAATGGACGCACGGACGCTGCATCTCGAGGGTCGGCCTCGATCCGGAAGGCGAACGCCGAACCGGGTTCCAGGCGCCCTGGGTCGTCAAATTCTGGTTGCACGCGAGCCTCCCGGGGGACACGCTCCGGCTGTCGCTGTGCGGGCAGCCTCACCATACGCCGTCCTGCGTGTCGGCGCAGCCGATCTAGCAGTGTTGTCACGAATGTCCTTCCTTAGAACGAGCGTCTTGTGGTCAGGTTCTGGGGCTTCACTCAAGCGAGTTCCAGCGCCGGACGGCATTGAGGTATGTTCGCGTACAACGTTCGCGTATGACATGAAGGTAGAGTGTGAAGGCAACGCCAACAAGACTCAAAGCTAACCAAGCGGCATCAAAGTCAGGGAGCGTCCAAAATCCGACAATCCCTTGATCGTGCACCGTTAGGTATCTCTGAGCCCAGTCAGGGACTCGGCGCTCCGCGAGGTACAACAGGGCACTAGACACGGAAAGGACCTGCGCCGTCAGCAGCCCGAAATAAGTCGATAGTGACGATTGTCGAACTCGTTCGATACTGTGCCCTACCCACGTCGCTATTGCAGCAGGAGCGGCAAGCAATAAAGCTGCGCCGTCAGACGGCAGGTCTTGTACTGCCGGTCGCAAGAAAGCGAAAAGAGTGACAAGGGCGGTGCTCACCATCAATACTCGCGCGGCGCCACCTAATGCACCTGGCGGTACCTCAGCGAACGTTACTAGGGATGCCATGGGAATTTGGCGTGAATCATCGACTCGCTGAAAGCCGCGTGCGTAAACGCGTGCATATGGAAGTCCAACCTTGTGTCGAAGTCGGAGATAGCACTCCGCGAAGCTAGCTTCTTTGAGGGAATCGCCAATTCGGGTGTTAGAGGTGCTGTCAACGATGCAGTGGTCTTGAACGTATTGACCAGGCGCGCCCCGCATGAAGAAATGGTATGACTCAGTTCTATAAAGCATCGGCATCGGTAGCTTGAACACGTACGGCCTAAGGCCAAGTCTGGCGCGGAGCGTACTGCGCCAGTCCTCCACTAGGCCATATATCGGCGCCAATTGACGGTACTTCAGGTGAAGCCTGGTCGATTGATGATCCAGATGGATGTCGACCCCTACGACGTAGTGCCGAGAGTAGAACATACAGAGGTACTTCAGCCTCTCTGCGAAGCGACGCTCAATACGACCCGTCCCGACAGTAAGACCCATTATGACCTGCTCATATTGTGCCTTAGCTTGACTTGAACTGAGCCTGCCACGGCGATAGATCGTCCGAAGTAAAGCCTTAAGTTGCGGGGGTCTAGATGCCGGATCGAAGAGATCTCCTGCGGCTTGCCCATATGCCACCTTGTAGTACGAGACAAGTGTCCAAGCCAGTAGGCCCCGCATCTCTCTCTGGGGCAGGGTGGACATAGTCCCCGTGTCGCCGAACACTTCAAAAGAGTCGAGCAGGCGCCCTTTCGGAGCTTCGATGACTGGCACAGGCACTGAAACTGTATCCGTGTCGTGCGCGAGGGGTCGATCTAGGCAGTAGTCGATTGAGGTGGTCACCATCAATGATTGATCCAAGATATCTGCATGCTCATAGGTCCGCACTAGGAGTCGAGAGTCGGTCAGCATTTTCCCGAAGAGATCAAGCGACCGAGGGTCACCATACTTTTGTAATACAGCCTGAATGCTCTCGTCAATCTCCTCGTCGAGGCCTTCGTCGGTATCAGGATTGTCGGGCACTGGCTTGCTCAAGTAGTTTTCGTCTTTTCGTCCGCGCTTGAGGTCGATCAGGAGCCAGACCAACATTGTTGCGGCGACACCGGCGGCGATCAAGCGAAAGATCATCTCGGCTGATCCAAGCAAGTCATCGACAGGACCGTCAACGATCGCGACCCATGCGCACCCACCGGCGAGTAGGCCGGTTAAAAGCCGGCCCGCGAAGCCGATGCTCCTGCCGAGATGCATCTCAACGCCTTTCTTGCGGAGCAGATTCATCCTAGGTACTACAAGGGTCCTGCCAGTTGCTGGCGGACCGGGTGTGCGTTCGGGCACGCTCTTGGATTGATTCAGCCAGTAGGGCTATACAAGCCGCTACTTCCGTAAGTGTGAGTTCGTGACCTTGGGTCGGTTTGGTCGATGGCTTCAGTTGGGATGGGAAGGTTGCACGCGCTCGAATCGCATGCGCCCAGACTTGACCCATCGTGCTAATCGGGCAGTCGGATCTCGGACGACGCTGCATTTGATCGACCGATGGATGACGACAATTGTCCGATCGGCCCGTCGCGCACCCCGGAACGTCCTCCGGATTCCGCGTGCTCCAGGAGAAGTCGTGCTCTCTCAAAACGAGCGACCGCATTTGGCGAGCGGCTCCCGATCCGCGTCGGCCACCGTCGTGGGCTCCCGTCGACGAAGCGCTGTTCCGGCCGCGCCCAGGCAAGGCAGTCATGAGGATCTCCACCGCCGTCCAGCGCGGCCAGCCCTGGGTGGCACGTACGATTGCCACGAGGATCGCCGCGACGGGCCCGGCCGTCGTAGAGCCGGCCCGTGTGGTTATGCCTATGGCGTCGAGGTCCGTGTCGTATGCGTCCTGGCCCTCCTACGCTTGTCCGCACCAGTCGCAGCTGCCTTATGGCGGAGCAGCCGGATGAGCGCCACGAGCGGTTTAGTCCAGGGTTCGTGTGCATGCTGGATCTCATCGCCGACGTCCTCGATCACCAGCTATGTATGCGAGCCTCGGCCATTGGCGGCGCATCCTCATTTGCCGCTGAGGGAGTGAGCGGCGCCTCTGCTGTGCGGGTGAAGGATGTCTGGCACGTAGCGAAGGCGCGGTTGCCGGTTGCGTCAGCTGCACGGAGCGGCGGCGAGGGTCGCGTAGTGATGGTGCACCGCCAGGTGCGCTCGCCGGTCGCGGTCCTGCCACGCTTCCAAGGCCCGACCCGGTGTGGTGGAAGACGCCCAACCATGGGGTGTGCCGTGCGATCTCTGCGGCACGGGCCCCACCGAGGGTACGGGTGGCGGAGCGGCGGGTGGCCAGGATTATCGTTACGCCGGCGACAGTCAGCGCTTGGGGAAGCGTCGCGGCGAGACCGTAGCGGAGTCGCGCAATATTTGATCATTTAACGTCGCATTGACGGGCCCGAAATCCCGGCGGTCCACGTTTCCCGCATGAACGGACGTCGACGGTTCCTGGGCGCCGCCCTCGCGTTGGGCGCCTCGTCTCCCTTGCTGGCTGGCCGGGCATCCGCCGCGGGCCGGGGCATCCTCCAGCCCGGCAAGGGCCCGATCCACGGCCGGCACTACCTGCCGTCGCTGCCCGATCAGGTCCGCTGGGGCTATCTCCCGTCGCTTCGCAGCGAGCCTGTGCTGCGCGTGCGGTCCGGCGAGACCGTCACCATCGACACGGTCTCGCACGAGGGCATCCTGGAGGACCAGGGCCGCGACCCGCTGGCGTACTTCGCGAAGCAGGGCGTACCGGCCAAGCAGGTGCTCAGTGACGCGATCGCGGTGGCCCGCGAGTACGACCGGACCACCCGGAACTTCGATGTGGACGGCCCGCACGTGGTCACCGGCCCGATCCACGTCGACAGCGCGGAGCCGGGCGACGTACTCAAGGTCGAGATGCTGTCGATGCTGCCCCGGGTGCCATACGGGGTGATCTCCAGCCGGCACGGCAAGGGCGCGCTGCCGCAACTGGCCGGTGGCGCCGCGCCCGCCGGCATCACGGTCGACGAGATCATGCCGCCGGTCGCCACCGACGGCAGGCCGACCGGCGACCCGACCCGGTACGGCAACATCTCGATCTTCACCCCGGTACGGCAGGGCCGGCGCGGGCTGACCGGCGTGCTTCCCCGCGGCCGGCGCGGCTCGGTGGCGTTTCCGCTGCGGCCGTTCATGGGGATCATGGGAGTTGCCTTCGCCGCCGGCGACGGCCTCACCGGCCCGGCGCTGAACTCGATTCCGCCCACGCTCGGCGGCGGCAACATCGACATCAACCTGCTCGGCGTGGGTGCCACCTTCTACCTGCCGGTCTTCGCCGAGGGCGCGCTGTTCCACGTCGGCGATCCGCACCTCGCGATGGGCGACGGTGAAGTCGCGCTCACCGCCTTGGAGGGCTCGCTACGGGGAACGTTCCGGCTCACCGTCTGCAAGGCCGGCTCCGACGGCGCACCCTCGGTAGCGTTCCGGTACCCGTTCGCCGAGACACCCGACGCGTGGGTGCCGATCGGCCTGTCCGACCCGGACGGTGCCCAGAACGGGCAGGTCAACGACCTCGACATCGCAATGCGGCGGGCGGTGGTCAACGCCCTCGACTTCCTACAGCACGACCTCGGCATGGACCGGGCGGTGGCGTACGCGTACCTGTCCGCGGCATCCGACTTCGAGGTCTCGCAAGTGGTCGACCGGACCGTCGGCGTACACGGCGTGATCCAGAAGCGGCACTTCCTACCCTCCTGAACCCGGTAGCTCCCCTCCCTCGGGCACGGCCTCGCCACCCCGGTCGGCCAGCCACCCATCCGGCAGGAACACCTTGCCGGGCAAGTCGGTGCGGCCCCGCGGCCGGCCGAGCGTGTCAACAGGAAAGGGCCCCTCTGGATCGAGCTGGCCCAGCAGGTCGGCCAGCTCGACCCGACTGCTGATCACGGCGAGCCCGCGGCGCAGGTCGGCCCCAACCGGAAAGCCCGCCAGGTACCACGCCACATGCTTGCGGAAGTCGGTGCAGGCGTCCCGCTCGCCGTCCATCGCCTCGGTCAGCAACTCGACGTGGCGGCACATGGTGCCGGCGATCTGGCCGACGGGACTGGCGCCCTGGTGCACTGGCGCGGTGGCGGCGCGATCCCGCGGAGGTGGCGACGGGTCATCCGGGCAGCGTGGACAGCGGTAGACCCTTGGTGGTACTCGGGTCGGCATGCACGCAGCTGGTGTCGACGACGGTAGGTTAATGGGTCAGCGACGTGGTCGTTCATCCGCAAACACGGCCACGTCGCCACACCAACGCACGGATTTGCCGAGAACAATGCATTCGATCACGCTAGCTAGTGGCTGTATCGGTCGGGACTGGCGCGAAGACAGAGAAAGAGATGAGATCAAGTCAACCGCAGGTCCTACGGTACGGAAGCCAGCGGCATACGAGTTGCATCGGCCTGTGTCAGCTCCTCGCCCAGCTGTGTTGCGGGTGCAATGCAAAGCTACTAGGCGTAGTCGAGGCCCCGACCAGGCGGAGCTGGACCGCACCACATGACAGCACTCGGTAGTCAACCGCTTGCCCGGAATGGCTCAGCCTACTCTGTCCGCGAATTGTGTGACTCGGTGCAGCCGCCCCATACGGAATCCGGACGGCGGTGGCCCGTCGGTGACCCGGGATGCCTGTTGAGTGATAGCGGCCTCGTCTTAACGGTCATATGCGGGATTCCGGCGTGAAAGATGGTCCTTCACTGGCTATTGTCAGCGCGTCCGAAGGTCGGAGTGCCCTCATTACCCCTGGGTGCCCAATTTATGACCGGCTCTTTCGGTGGAATGGTGGATCGGCCTCTTGCAGTCTTCGAGCGAACAACGTAGAAACCACAGTTGACCTGAGGTTCCGTCACAGTGGGGATTTTACGTGAGCGCGTTTACAGGCTTAGCGAACCAGGGCCTCTTGGCCCAGGCGGAGAGCGGCTGCCTCCCTCTGGGCCCGTCTATCAACACGGATGTCACGTCGTCGGGCAGTCCGGTGCACGGGGCGTTCGTGCTGGTGGCGATTGTTACGTTGGCGCTCGCCGTATTTCTGGGCCAGCGCCGGGGCGGCCGCCTGAAGGGCCTGGTCACCATTGTCGCGGTTGGTGCTCTGCTTCTTTCGCTCGGCGGCATTGCCTCTGCTGACGTCGTCGCGAAGCCGAAGGGATGCGTGCAGGCTGCCGGCATCCAGTCCGACCTCGATGGTGACGGCTTGCCGGACGAGAACGAAAAACGTTTCGGCTCCGATCCGCAAAAGGCAGACACCGACGGTGACGGCCTCAGCGACACCGAGGAGGTCCGCACTGTCACCCTGCCGACCAAGGCGGACAGCGACGGCGACGGGCTCGGTGATGCGCAGGACGACACCGATCAGGACTCACTGAGCAACCTTGCAGAGGTTCGTGGCGCCACCAACCCTTCAGACCGGGACACCGACGAAGACGGGCTCGAAGATGGCGCCGAGCCCGAGCACCACACCTCACCCATCAACCCGGACACGGACGGAGACGGCGTCAAAGACGGGGATGAAGTCAAGCTGGGCTCGGATCCTCTGAAAGCCGTCAAGAACGAGCAGCACACGGTAAAGATCGAGAACAAGCAGCTGGGCGCGAGTGCCTCCGTCACCGGTCCTGCGGGAGCTGTGCTGACCGCGCAGATCGTCTCCGCCGACACCGAGCTTAGGCAGGTCCCCGGCGCCGTTGGCGCACCGGTCGGAGTCGTGAGTTCGGGAACTCTGACCTCTGGAACCCTGACCTACAAGGTGGCCGCCGCATCGCTCCCGGCCGGCGACCTTGCGGTTCTGCACTACGACGAGAAGACCGGACAGCTCGATCGGCCGCTGTCTCAGTCGGTCGACCGCTCGACCGGAATCGTGTCGGTCACGACGAAATCGTTCTCACCCTTCGTTCTCGTCGACATCGATGAGTTCGAGGCGGTCTGGAAATCTGAGCTGGATCTTCCACGCGCGGGATCTAAGAAGAACATCGCGGCGATGTTGGCCCTCGACTCGTCCGGATCGATGCTGGACAACGACCCTCAGGATCTCCGGAAGAGTGCGGCCAAACAGTTCGTCGACGCCCTCGTTTCGGGTGACCTTGCGGGTGGTGTCGACTTCGACTCTCGAGTCGCCGGGTTCCAGCCATTGACCAGCGATTTCCAGGTGGTGAAGAGTTTCGTCGACTCCATCGACAGCAACGGCGGCACCGACATCGGGGTTGCCGTCGATGCGGCGCTGGATGAGATGGACAGGGGATCTGGCACCAACCGCGCCAGAATCATCGTTCTGCTGACGGACGGCGACGGCTCTTACACCGACTCGCTAACGACGCGTGCAGCGAACAGCAAGACCATCATCTACACCGTCGGGCTCGGTTCCGGAGTGAAGGACAGCCTCCTGCAGGATATCGCCGACAAAACCGGCGGCAAATACTTCAAAATCGACGACGCCGGCCAGCTCATCGACGCCTACGAGGACATCGCCGGCGACATCGGCTCTCCTGACTCTGACGGTGACGGTCTCTCCGACAAGGCTGAGCAGGATGGTTGGCGCACCCAACGAGGTGCGGTCTTTAAGACCGACGCGGCAAATGCAGACACGGACGGTGATGGCCTCAGCGACGGTGAAGAGGCCGGGGCTGTGGTCTCGAGCTCTTGGGGCAAGGGCTACGTTGCCATCTCCGACCCGACCCGGCAGGACACCGACGCGGACGGTATCGACGACCTCGCGGAGACTCCGCTGGGAACCTCGTTGTGGTCAGCGGACACCGATACCGACGGCCTGTCCGATAAGCAGGAATACGACTTCGATTCAGACCCTACCAATCGCAACATCGACGGCGACTCGTACGGCGACAGCGATGAGTACGGGAAGAAGCTCCATCCCATGGAGTACGACCTGACAGGTTCCGAAGCGACCGGTGCGGCCATTGCCGGATTCGTCTACGGCGATTGGGAGTGGGGCGCGCGCAACATCGGTCGCCTCAACGACGCACAGTTGCAGTCGTTTCAGTACCTCGCAGGACAGTTCGCCAGCGGCGTCGCGGTCATCGGCGACGTCCGGGACTTCCTGACGAACGCCGTGCAGGGCGACTTCGGAGGGGCGGCACTCAGCGCTGCCGGCCTCATCCCCGTTGTCGGCGACGGCGCTAAGGTCGGCAAGAGCGTGGCGAAGTTCGCGCGCCGTGGCGCACAGGCGGCGAAGGCCGCTTATCGCTACGTCTACGAGCTACCTGTCAGTCATTCGCTCAAGCGCAAGATCGCAGCCACAGCGGTGGGTGACGCGGCCAAAGTCCTTCCGAAAGCACTCGAGGGTGGACCGGCCCGGACTGTCGTCTATCGCGGTGAAAGGGGCGGCAAGAACGTGTATGTAGGGATCACGGTGGATCCGGCTCGCCGGCAAGCACAGCATGGTGGCAAGTTCGACCTCATCCCCATCAGCGGGGAGTTGACCCGAGGTGAGGCTCGCGCGATCGAGCAGTCGCTGATCGTGCGTGCCGGCGGCCCCGGGTCATCCGGATTCCTCAATAAGATCAACAGTATCTCACCCAAGCATTATTACTACGAAGACGCCGTGGAATGGGGAGAGGCGTGGTTGAAGGCGCATAACATTACCTATCCATGAGCCTCGGGTTCCGCCTGTTAGGATGAAGTCATGGCAAGGGATGACGAGATTGCGCTCGACAGGCTCACTAAACGCCAGAAGCGGCCGGAGACCGGCGACGTGTTCCGCATCCGTTTGGCTAACGCGGACTATTACTTCGGGCTCGTGTTGGACGGCGACATGAAGGTTGGACCGCTGGCGCCGGGCAGCATCGCTGTCGTCGTCTTCTCGGGCGGTTCCGCGTCCGGCGAGCCAGGTGAACTCGATGAACTGCCTGACCGCCCGCTGCTCATGCCACCCGCGATCGTCAACCAGCGCCCATGGACACTGGGTTACGCCGAGAAGATCGGAACCACCGACCGCCGTCCCGGAATCAGTCTGAAATTCGTCGATCGCGGGCGCGGAAAGGTTTTCGACATGTATGGCAAAGAGGTGGTTGCAGTCCCAGACGATCTCACCGGCGTGTGGGGCGTAGGGAACGAGCACACCTTGGCCGACAAGATAATGGCCTCGGTGGGAAACGCTAGGTCGTACGGCAATCGGGTGAATCCGGAAAGTGAGCGGGAAGGTGGGTGAACTCGTCGTGAAGCGACGACGGCTGGGTGGAAAGCGGATCGTTCTAGGTGCCGTTGCCTTGGCCGTTGTCGCCGTCTCGGCAGCCGTGTACTTAATGAGCCCCGGAGGGCCGCACCGTTCGGAGCCAGGCCAGGCTCCGAACGGTGCGGCCGGGCCGAAGGCGCGCTCGAACCCCTCGCTGCACATCGAGAGCATCAATTTGCAGCACTCGCTGATCCCTCAGGGTCTTCGCGGTGGCGAGATAAACCCCGACCCCGGCCAAGTGGTGTGGTTCACCGGCAATGGCCGGGTGGCACCCGGCGAAGAGGGTGTCAGCGTGGTAGCTGGTCACGTCGCGCGCGGCGACGGGCGTGATGTGTTCGCCGATCTGCATAAGATTCGTATCGGCGACTTGATCACGACCACAGACCGGAACGGCAATTCTACTGTCTATACTACGTCACGCGTATACACCACGGCGAAAAATGAATTGCGGAGCGATCCCGCGGTGTGGGGAACCACCACACGCGGCAAACGGCTGGCACTGGTGACCTGTGACGATGCGCTCGGCAGGCAACGCGACGGCCACCGTGTCGCAAACTTCGTGGTGGTGGCCACCGCTCTGTAGGTCGCCGGGCGTACGACGGAAATCGCCTCGAAGGTACGGTCGCGCCGCAGTTCGCGCGGTGGTCCCTGACCCACTGATCGAGGGTGCGGCCGGGCCGTCCGGTGAGGTCGGCCACGCCGGCCCGGACCTGGCCGGGCGCAGTGACAGTGTCGACCAGTACTCCAGCAGCATGTCGCCGATCTCTTTGCTGATGGTCGGGTAGCCGGGAGTGAGCCCATCCCGGCTACCCGACCATTGAGAGTCCCTCGTATCGCGAGGATGCAGAAGGCTGCCACGAGGTGCACAGTCGCCTTTTCCCCGTGCGGCCGGCGTCCGCCGACTCGAGGGTGTAGTCGTCGTTCAATTCACCGTCCAACGCGGCTCAAGGTTGCGGCCTACGCGCTCGAGCGCGACGCCCTGTCAAGCCACAGATGGTGCGCGGGGTAGAGGCCGTCGCGAGGCTTGATCGGGTGCACTGACATGCCGCAGACAAGGCTCGCCCACCTCCGGCATCCGTCACCGTGCGTGAGCGGTACTCTGGCCGACTCAGGCGTGGCGAGCCCTATCGGGGGTGGCGCAAACCCGTGAGCATCGAGATCGGTGAATTTTGCTGATTCCGAAGCTCAGCGACAGCTGGTGCAGTGACTCACGACCGAAGCCAGCCGGTTGGTCGGTCTGCCGGCCATGGGTCGGTTTCCACTTCAGTGGTCTTCGCGGCGTCATAGGCTCGCTGTCGTGCGATGTCGATCCATGGGTAGGTGCTTCCGGCGGCGATGGTCGCTGCAGTTGTGGCTAGCTGGGCGCGGTCGTCGGCGGTCGTGGCCGGCTGGGTGTGGCTGTCCATGATCAGCCACCAGTCGACGGTGATGGCGTCTGGGTTCAGCCGGTAGTTGCCGGCCGCGTATCGGACTGGTTCTGCTGTGGAGTCGGTGTTGGAGGCGGGTTGGCGGGCGTGTCGGATGACGCTGCGCAGGTTCGCTAGGCAGGTCGAGAGGCGCTGCAGGGCTCGTTCGGGGGTGATGTCGGGCCAGATGGCTTCGACGATGTCGGCTTGGCTGGCGCCTTGGCGGTGGACGGCGAGGTAGACGAGTAACTCGATGCTCTTGTTGCGTAGGCCGCGGACCGGTTGACCGTTCACGTCCAGCAATGAGGGGCGGCCGAGGATTTGTGCGCTGACAGTGCCCTCGGCGCCGTTGTCGCCGACGGTGTCGCCTGCGGTTGCACCGTCGGCGGTAGCCTCCTGGCGGCCATGCATCGGTTTGGCCGGCCCGTTGTCTGGTGGCGTACCCGTACCGGTGCTGTTTTGTAGAGCGCTTTCGCTGGTTGCTGGTGGCTCGGCTGGTCTTGCTGGGCCGGTGTCGACCGGTCGGTTGTCTGGGTGCGGCGGCCGGGTCGGCTGCCCGAGGTCGGTGGGTGGCTGTTGGCCGCCTTGTCTGTTGCGAGTGCCGTGCACGCTGTCGGGGTGGTCGCCCGGCCAGGTTCGCGGCGGCGGTGTGCGGTGGTTGTGGCGGCCGCGCAGCACGCGTTCGGCGGTGAGGTCGCTGGCCAGCAGCGCGGTCAGCCCGTCGCAGTCGGCGTCGCGGCGCAGCCGGTCGGCGACCTGGTCCAGGTCGAAGGTGAGCACGGCGATCTGGGCCATGTCGGCGTCGACCGCGGCGCGGATGCGTTTGCGCAGGGCGGCGGTCAGTGCGGCGTTGCGTTTGTCGCGGCGCAGGGTGGCCACCGCAGCCTCGAGCGAGCCGTACAGGCCCAGCTGTGGGTGTGCCTTGGCTAGTTGGCGGGCTCGGCGGGTGAGGGTGGGGTGGCGCAGCCGGTGGCTGAACAGGTCGTAGGTGGGGGTGGCGGCGGCGAGCTGGCCGTGGGCGCGTAGCCGGTCCCGGCGTTTGTTTTCTCCGTCCAGCCACCAGGCAGCGAATCCGAGGGCGCTCATCAGGGCGAAGAACCCGCCGAGTAGGACGCTGGTGTGGCTGGCCGCGTTGAAGGCGGTAGCGGCGCCGGCGACTGCGGCGCCGAGCAGTCTGGAGGTGGTTGCGGTTTCGCCGAGTCGGCGGCGGGTTTCGGCGTTGGACAGGAACACCACTCCGCCGAGCTCGAGGGTGAGGGTGCCACCGACGGCGACCGGCCAGGGCAGTCCGAATCGGCTGGTGACGCCGGTGGCGGTGCCGTAGCAGGCGACGGTGAGCACGGCGGCGTAGAACAGGCGGCGGGCCAGGGCGGTGCGGCGGATCGCGGCGGCCAGCTGTGCGTCGACGGCCTGCCTTGCTGCGGTGGCCGTGTCGCCGGCCGGTTGCGGTGGGGCTAGTTGGCGTAGCAGTTCCGGTTCCAGTGACACGATCATGATGTGCGTTCCGTCGATTGGGCTGCGGTCGTGGCGGTGGCGTCGGCCAGTTGGTGCAGTAGGTCGGCGGCGAGCTGTTCGGTCTCGGGGTCGATGTCGATGCCGGTGTCGTCGAGTTCGCGGCGCAGGATGGAAAGGCGGTGCCGGATGGCGTCGGTGTCGCCGAGGCGGGCGGCGGCTCGTATGGCGTGGCGGGCCAGGGAGTCCGATAGCGGGTCGAGGTGGCAGGCCTGGTCGAGCAGGGTGCGGGCTTGGTGTGGGTCGGTGTCAGCCAGCAGCCGCGCGGTGTCGAGGTAGATGGTGACGAGCCGGCGGCGGACAAGTTCCCGGTCGGTGTCGATCCACTCGTAGTCGGTGTTTTCGGCCAGTGCCCCGCCGACGGCTGCTGTCGCGGTGCGCAGGTGGGTCAATCGTGTGGTGTCGTCGCCGGCTGCGGCGGCTTGGGTGCAGGCGTCCAGCACCGTCCACCAGTCGACGTGGACCAGTGTCGGGTCGAGGTGGTAGCGGCCGCCGGTGTTCACGACCGGGTCGATCCGCTGCCCAGCCGCGTCCTGGTCCGGTTTTTCGTGTTGGGCAGCAGCGCGCAGCACGCTGCGCAGGTTCGCTACGCAGGTGGACAGACGTTCGGCGGCGCGGCGGGTGGTGGCATCGCCCCAGACCGCTTCCATGATGTCGCCTAGGGCGGCGCCGCTGCGGTGGACGGCGAGGTAGACCAGCAGTTCCAGGGCTTTGGCGCGAAGTCCGCGTACCGCTGTGCCGTCGGGGCCGAGGATTGCCGGCACCCCTAGGATTCGCACGGCCGCGGTGGTGCCACCGGTCGCGGGTGGGGTGGCCGGATCTGTGCCGTCGGGCCGATCGGGTTGGCCGGGTGTCGATTCCGACTGGTTCGGGCTGGCGGGCGCCGGCTGGCGTTGGTTGGCTTCGGGTGGGGTGTCGCCGTGGGCCTCGGCGAGCACGGTGAGAATGTCGTGGGCGGCGGCGGCGTCCAGGACGGCGACCCGGGCCGGGTCGGTGTCGGTGGTGCCGTCGGCCGCGACGGTGAGGGTGGTACCTGGTGGCCAGTGGCCGATCACGACAGCGCCGACGTCGACCGGGCCGCCGAGCGTGATTGCGGTGGCCAGGCGCCTGTGCCAGCTGTCGTCGGGCCGTTCGGCGATCAGCAGCAGCTGCGGCAGCGGTTCGGCCAGCGGGTCGCTGGCCCGCAGGGTGGCCACATCGGTGCTCTCGTGGTCGGCGACGATCCGGCTACGGCGGATGATCTCCTCCTCGATGGTGGTGAGCGCGTCGGCGAAGCTTGCGCTGACAGTTAGCCGCCGCATCGCGGCAGCCTGGTCGGCGTAGTGGCTGAGCAGGGTGCTCAGCGCCGTCTGGGTGACGACGGCCCGGCTTTGGGCGTCAGGATCGTCGAGGCGTCCGGCCGTCAGGGTGGCGGCGAGGATGGCTCGGGCTGCGTCGGTGGCACCCGGGCCGGTCAGGCCCAGGCCGCCGTGTGCGGGCAGGTCACCGATTCCCGCCAGTTCGCTGCCGGTTGGGCCGACCTGCGGCGGCCGGGCGCCGACGGGGTCGTTGCGGTATTCGCGGACCGTTGGCGCGGTCTGCACCGGCGGGTCCAGCAGGTGTGGTGCATGGCGGCGCAGCATCCGCCGCAGGCCGGTGACCGTGGTCAGTGCGGCGGACGATTCGGCCTCCGGTAGCTGGAGGCTGGCAGTGGTGGTGGTTGGCCGGTGCCGGTGCCGGCGTCGCTTGTAGACGGTGGCCGCCGCGTAGACGAGGCCGGCGGCGAAGCCGACTCCGATGCATCCGCCGGCGAGTTGAATCCAGCCCGGCGCGGCGCCCGTCTGATCGTCGGCCGGCGTGGTGGCGGAATTGGTTGCCGAAGGGCGCGCCGAGGCACTGCCCGCCGGTGCGGGCTGGTCGGGCGGCTTCGATGGCTGGCCGTGGCGGGGCGACGGATCGGGGCGGGCCGGGCCCGGCTCGTGGGGTGTGTCGGTGGCTGGCGGCGTGGGTCTCGGGGGACGGACGCTGCCGGTGGCGTGCGGCCGAGGGCCGCGGTCACGGGCGTCGGCGGGCAAGATGAGCAAGTCGCCGGGTTCGATGTGGTCCGGGAACCCGGCGCCGTGTTCAGCCGCCAGGTGGGGGTTGAGCGCTGCGATGTCTGGGTAGCGGCGCGGGTCGCCGAGGAACCGGTCGGCGATGTGCCAGAGCCAGTCGCCGGGGCGGGCCTGGTACCGCGCCGCGGTGCGGGTGGCCTCCGCCCCGGTGGCCGATGTACCCAGCCCGGAAGCGGCGTCCGCCGACGGCGCAGATGCCGCCAGCAGACCAATGATCGGTGCTTGGCGGTCGGTGGCCGAGGTGGGCACGGCATTGGCGACGGTCGCGACGGTCAGCGCCGGCCGGGCAGCCGTGGTGGTCGTGGCGAGGTGCCGATCTGGGTGGGGCTGGGCCGGCTGGCTCAGGCCCGCGTCGACCAGCGCGGCGGATGCCTGGGCGGCGCCGCTGGCGCTGGCGCTGATCGCAGTGCTGCCCAGCACCGCCGCCGACAATGCCTGCAGCGGGCCAGGTATCGACAGCCGCGGCAGCCGCCGGCCACGGCTCATCCACCGATACACCTCGCAGACGGCCGTTGCCGCGTAAATGCCCCACATCAGCCAACCGGCGATGGTCGCCGCGGCCACGATGGAATGCCAGGTCAGTGGTTCGGCCAGCCACGCCTGCCACTGTGTCCGGCTGGGTACCTGGTCGGGCAACGGCCAGCCCAGCAGGCCGACCAGCGCGACCGGCGGTGCGACGAACAGCAGCACGTAGCCGGGCAGTTCGTGGAGCCGGTATCGCGTTCGCTGCATCGGTGCCGCCTCCCCGTGGGTCACCAAACCTGGCCGGCGCGATTGGTACGAACCGTGGCGGGAACGGGCGGTCCGCCCATTCGAGCCGGACGTGTGGACTCGACCGTAGGAGTGTCAACGCCCATGGCGACAGGTTCGCCGGTCCCGGGGAATCTGACGTTGAACTCACTGGAATCTCACAATTGCAGCTCAGAAGGCTTGCAATGTCCGAGTGCCTTCGGTGCCTCACCTGCGGGCATGCCGGGTTTGCCACGCTGTCCAGACGGCACGCCGCCGCCATCCTGGCGGGGTTGTGGGTGGTACGACGCTCGTGCGCGGAGGCGTAGGTGATCGGTCCGAAGGTCGGGTAGTTCGATGCTGCCTCCCCTCAACGGTGAGGGGTCGCCGTCGTGCTGTGCCACGGTGTGCTGATGTGGCTCGGTGAGTCGGGTCTGGGTGAGGAGGGCGCCGTGCGCGGCCGCGTCGGATCCGGCGTTGTGGGGTCGTGTGGCTGGAAGGGCCCGGAGGCAGTTGGTGCACGTGGCGTTCGAACATGGGTGGACCGATCCAACTCGCCGTGTTCGAGGCCGCATCCAGGGTCGGGGGGTGCTGGGGCACCGACGCCCTATGGCGGAACCGTTGAAGGATCATCGGAGCGGGTGCGTGCCGCGGGTCGAACCGGACGGCTGGTTCGCCGTGTGGTTGTTCGCGGTCGGATGGATTTCCCGCCGACACAGCGGGCGTCGCTGTGGTGCGCAGTCGGGCTTCAGACCAGCCTGCGCGATCTCGTTCGCCGGCTTGGCCGGGTCTTTCATTTGGTGGAAACGCCGGCCGTTGTCGTGATGCGGACGGCGGCGTTGCATCCGTGCGGCGCGGGACTGACCGTGTGGAATGGACTTTTTCGCGGACGAGTTCGTGGGCGCGCCGCGAGGCAGGTTTCTGCCGCGGGTCGCCACCGTCGCGGGCAGCACCCAGCTCCAGGTGCCAGGCGGTGAGCTGCGCCCCTCCGACGCCGGCAAGCTGATTGCCATCCCAGGCGCCGGCGACCTGGACACCACGATCTCGGCGCTGGCCCGGCACCAGATCGTTAGCGCGGCCACGATGGCCGCCGGCAGCCGCGAGCTGCGCGGCATCTTGCTGGAACACGGGGATGCTGGGCATCCCGAGCGGCAGCAGCCGTTTCGCGCGGACCTGCATGTGGGTCGCCGGATCACGGTCGACGGCGCCGGGCCAGGCGGCGCCCGTCTGGTCACCGACATCACGGCGGTCGTCGGACGCGACGCCGTAGAGCTCACCGCGCCAGCCGTCACGGGCGTCTCCGGTTCGGCCGTACACCTCAACGCCCCCGACCGGGTAGGGCTGGACAACTACGCCCGCCGCGCCCTCGACGGCCGCACCGTCGCCCTGGCCGGTCGCACCCTCACCGACGGTGTGGTCACACTCGGTGGCGGTGGTCTGGTCAGCGCCACGGCGCGGTTCTCGTTCGCCGATCTCGGCACCCCGATCCGGATCGAGTCCGCCGGCCTGTTCCTGACCCGGATCGAGGCGGTGCAGGACCCGACCGGCGCCCGGCTACGCGACCCCGCGCCGCGATCCGTGGCCGACGCGCTCGCGGACGTCTGGGACAAGGACATGCGCCAGGACTTCGAGCGCCTGCTCGACGCGTTTCGCTCCGCCGACCCGGCAGGTGGCGAGATCCGGTTCGGCCCGGGCGTGTACGACTTCGGCCGCCTGCCCCGCCCCAGCCGCGTCGCCGGCGCCATAACCCTGCGCGGGCTGCGGCACCTGACATTGCGCGGCTCCGGTGCCGGCGCCACAATCCTGCGCCTACTGCCCGGCCAGGACCTCGGCGGCGGCCTGGACACGCATCTGATCGAGACCTTCGACTGCGCGGGCTTGCGCATCCGAGACCTGTCCCTGCACGGCTCCTACCTGACCCTCGGCAACGCGAGCGAGCAGGCGCACGGCATCAACCTCAACACCGGCACCCAAGACGTCGTGTTGGAACGCGTACGCGTCTTCCAGACCGCCGGCGACGGCATCCGGCTGCTCGGCGCGCCAGACGGCAAGGTGCGCGAGGTGACGATCGAACGCTGCCACTTCGTGCAGAACAAGCGGACCGGGATATCGTTCCAGCGCGGCGCGCAGGCCGTGCTGGTGCGGAACTGCCACATCGACACCAGCCCACCCAGCACCGACGCCTCGATCGACTTCGAACCAACCGGCAGTGGCGCACCATCCGACATCGTCATCGACTCCACCGTCATCTCGCACCGCAGTGCGAGCGGGATCGCCGTCTCACTATCCGGCATCTCCGGCGCCGACCCGCTGCGCCGCGTCACGTTCAGCAACAACCACATCCGCGGCGGCACCATCTTCTGCACCGACGTGCGGCAACTCGTTCTGCGGGACAATGTACTGGTGGCCAGCCCCGGGCAGGACCGCATCGCGGGAATCCCGCTGCACGTCCAACGCGGCGGCGACGGCCTACTCATCAGCGGCAACCTGGTCGCCGACGAGCGCGGCACCACCGCCGGCGCCATCGTCGTGAGCCAGGTCAACGACCGGCCGGTCAACCGCTCCCTGATCGCCAACAACATCTGCCACATCGCGGCCGGCGCCGGCATCGTCGTCGACTCGGTACGGGACATCTCCGTCGACAGCAACCTGCTGGTCGCGGTCGGCCAGGCCAGCCAAGCGGTGCTGGTCCGCTCGGCCAGCACCGCCGTCGAGGGCATCGCCGTCCGCGACAACTCCATCACCGCCAAAGACGCCGGCCGCTGGGAGACCGGCGTCCACCTCGCCGCTCAAAACCCGTTCGGGCAGGTCTCGATCACCGGCAACACCGTCGCTGCCGCCACCTGGGCGGTGCGCTTCGCCGGCCAGGCATTCCAGCAGATACCCGTGTGTGGACTCAACCGAATCGAACCGGACGTCACCGAGGCGGTCGCCGGCCTGGAAGCCTTGCCGGAACACTCCGTCGTCATCTCCGGCGCGGCCACCGGCGGTCTCGCCAGCGCCGGCTGCCTCATCGCCGGCCTCGACCACCCCGAAGGCCGCGTGACCGGCGCGCTCGGCGACATGTATCAGCGCATCGGCCCCGCCTCCGGCCCTCGCCTGTTCGTGAAAGAAGCCGCCACTTCCCCGACCACTGGCTGGACCGCCAAATAGCCGAACACCCCGGCGCCAAGTCCCCACCCCTCCACGAGAGCAACCGCCCGGATCGCGGAAGAGGATGCCTGATGGGGATCATGGCAGAGAAGGGTTCATCGATAGCGGCAATCCCGCTGTCGGAAGTGCTTCAGCGTAACTACCCGGCTGCCGAAGGAGACCTACGAAGGCTCGGAATCGCCATGGACAACCATCGTCCTGCTGCCGGCCGTAGCCAGTGGCACTGGTATCTGCAGTCGGCGGCCGATCCTCAGCCATCGACCGACCGCATCCATAACAACCTCCTCCTCGACGCCGCAATCAAAATGTACGACACCGGTGTCGACTGGCTCGAGCTCACGCTGTACATCGCCTGGGGCCCGTCCCTACCGAACCTCATTGTGAACGCCGCCGTGGAAGTGGCGTGCTGGTGTCCTCACGACCACAACGCCGTCTTCGTGCTCATCCTGAACGCCGCGCAACAGATGCTGGTGGTTGGTCGAGCAGGGGTCGCCTCTCGACGCCTGCTGTCGAGGCCGGCCGCGATTACGGTCGCCCGCACCTCGTCGCCGAGCGCGTCGTCGATGACCGCGCCCGACGGTGGATGTCTGACGAACCGTGCGCGTGCGGGGAACGGCGGTTGTGGTCATGACGGAGTCCTCCTGCGGGCATCGGGAGCTTGCGGCATCCGGGTGCACCGTCTGGGGCCATCGGCCTGAACCGTCGAGGACACGGCGCCCCCATCACCACAGGTCGTCTCGGGGCGCCGATCACGTCGACCGCTCTCGCCGTAGTCCATCCGTACAACAGACCTAGCCGAACGGCAGAATACTTGATCATCCTTACGTCTTAAAAGCGACAATTCCTAAATGGTACGAGAAGATCAGCAGCCGCTGACGGCGCATACGAAGATGAAGCCGATCTCCGGGATGATGAACCTGAACGTGCTGAACGCCGAGATGGTCACGTTGTTGACCACGGCGCTGCCCCAGTGGACCCCGACGACCCGCACGTCGTTGGTCGCCGGCGAGTTGGTGACCTCGAACACCGGCGCGCCGCTGTCCCCGTCAGCGGAGACGTAGTCGGCCACACCCTGGCAGAGCAGGGTGATGTCTGTGTTCAGCACGTTGCTGTTCTCGCAGGTCCGAGCCACGGTGCCCTGGGTACGCCCGGTCGATCGGCCCACCTTCTGCACCGTGCTGCCCAGGACGGGGTCGAAGGCCTCGGTGACCCGGAAGGTGCTCGTCCCGTTCCAGTTGGTCGAGCCCAGCGCGGGCCGCGCGATCCGACCGACTGCGACGTCCACGTCGCTGCGCACGAAGTTGGTGTCGCTGAGCCGGCACCGGCGCCCGGTGGGGCAGGTGCCACCGGTCTTGAACGGGGGGTCCACCAGCTCGGCACCCACCAGGTCGTTGTTCCCGGCTGCCTGGGAGGACTGCCAGAACAGGCCGTTGTCCACCTGACTGCGGATGGCGGAGCAGTGCGAGTTGGTGACGAACCCGAAAATGCCACTGCGGATCGCCGGCAGCCCCAGCGTGCATTCGATGACGGACGACTGGATCTGGACGCCGCCGCGCAACGGCCTCGTCCGATCCCGCAACGTCGGTGTGACCGCTGTGGCGGTCACCACGTCGACCGCCGCCCGCGGGATCCCGTGCAGCGCGAGCGCCGCCTTGACCCGCGCCGCGGTCTCGGCGGTGTCCTCGACGCCCAGGGTGAGCCGGTTGACACGTTCGTCGATGTCCGTCATCGTCACGCCGGGCATCGCCAGCATGCCGGCGAGCTTGTCGTGCCAGACCTTTAGCTGCGCGAACGTGTAGTCCGCCCGGTGCACCACGGTCTTCGCACCAGCCGACGCGGCGCGCAGACCGGGGGTCAGCGCGGCACGCGCACGGGCGGCATCGGCCGGCCGGGTCAGCCACACGTGCAGCGCGCCGTCCGCGCCGACGTAGGCACCGCCGAACTCCGGAACGTCCTTCATAGCCGCCACCAGCGCGGCATCCGAGTCGACAGGGGCGCCGGCCTCCGCGCCGGGCCCGGAGGCCGCGTCGGCGACGCCCGTCACGCCGACCAACGCCAACGTGGCACAGCTGGCGAGCAGTACTCGTCGGTACATGGAACCTCCCTCAAACCGACGGGCACGCGAAGGCGCACCCGCACCCACCGGCAGCATCCGGGAGAGGGTTCATCGACATCGCACGCGTTCGTTCATCGAACGCAGCAAAAGAGGAAACCGGCGCGATACCACAGTGGCGTCCGAACGGCCGTACGGCTACCGCCTCGTCGACGGCACCCGAACGCCGCGCACGCCGCCTGGGGCCGCCGCCGGCACCGCTTGGACGTGGACCCGCTGACGGCACCGCACGTTGCGGTGGATCTTCGCGCAACGGCTGGCGGGGCACAGCACCGCCGGGATCGCCCGCACCCTCAACGCGCTCGGTGTCCCATCCCCCGCCGCCCACTACCGGGCCCGGAACCGGCACCGCAGCGGTGCGGGGTGGACGTTGCGGGGTGTGGCGCCGATCCTGGCCAACCCGCGCTACACCGGGCAACAGGTGTGAAACCGGCAGTACGTCTACCACAACGAAACCGTCGCCGGAGACAAGCCGACCAGCCGCGGGCGGTGTTCCGACGGAACCTCAAAGGCCAGCCAGCTGCGACAGGCCCTTGCAGAAATACGCATTGCTGAAATACGCATCTCGTTGACGCGATAATGATCGATGCCTACGATATGCACCTCACTTAATTTGGAACGGGGTAGAGTTTGATGCGCCCACGAAGTAGCTTCTGGGTCTCGCCGCCGCAAAGACTCCGGCGGTTCAGAGCCGTGTATCTGGTGCTTGTGCTTGCTGCAACTTCTGTCGTGGGCGTCCAGACTTCCGCGAATGCGGAATCGACCTGCGGGATCACGCGGCAAGGCGTTTCTGGCTGGTACTACTGCAGCTACCCGGTCTGGGACACCGAATTTCAAGGCAGGCAATACACCTTCCTAGTCGGTGGCGGCCACGACGTCTGGTTTATCCGATCGGGTTATTCATCTTGGAAGAGTATCGGTGGCACCGCGAGCCAGAACCGACTCGACGTAAGTAAAAACTCTTCGGAGATGAAGGTTACGATCAATGAATTCAACGTCGGGGAGCGATGCAATTTCAGCACCGATGGCGACCTGTGGCGGGGTTGGGTTCGGGCCTGCTGGCTCTAACTTGATCCTTAAGCAGTACGGCGTGGTCTTGGGCCAGGGCGCCGGCAAAAGTCGATTAGGCGAGGCCGAAAGGGTGCTGTCGCGGCGTAGTGGCGGTTGGAGGCTGCGATATCGGTGAAGCCGGCCAGGCGGAGCAGGCCGATGGCGGTGTTGGGTAGAGCTGCCATGACCCTGGGCGCCGGTGCCGGTACGGATTTGGGACCGGTCGTCGTCGTAGGTGACGTCGCGGACCCAGTGAACCTTGTTCTCGATCGACCAGTGACCGCGGGCCCCGAGGCCAGTTGGGCGGGTTTGGCGTAGTGCACGGGCAGATGGGTGATCCCGTAGACAGTCTCAGGGTCCACCGTTTCGGCTGGCCGAGCCGGCGGCGGCGACGTTGGATCCGGATCGCCTGCGACGCCTGCGGGAAGTCGATCCCCTGGGTGAGGGTGAGGACCTTGACGATGCGGATCTCGCGGCGGCCGTGACCTCGGTCCTCGACACGGTCACCGTCCGGGACGGCCCGCCAGGGCAAGGCTCGTAGTTGGACGTGCAGGTCGGGCTGGTTGTCCTTGACGATCAGGACCCAGTGGGCGCCGCGCTGCGCGAGGTAGTCGACGTGATCGGGTTGGCAGTGCAGGGCGTCCGCGGTGATCACGAGGCCGCGCAGGTCAATGATCTGGTCCAGCAGCGGCGCGAACCGGGTACACCGAAGCCTCGGCCTACAACTGACCTACCTACCGCCAACACAAACGGTGCGGGCACAGTTGATGTTGCACCGCACCGTGGAGCATCGGTTTGTGTCCGACGAGCACCGCTTTTCACCCCCACTACATCGTCGTCGCGCGGGGCGAGCTACTGCTCCCCCCAATAGCAACGTCTACAGCGACCGCCGAGGACGTGGCGCGGGTCTCCAAGAGCTGGACCAGCAATTTCCGCAACTCGGCAGGCCGGCCGGCGGCCGGCGTGCAGGCGGCGCCACCCTCGATGGCGCTGAAACTTCATTCGTGGCAATCGCGGTCATCCGCGTGATATAGCCTAACCTGACGCAGCGTCTCGCGGGTTTATGCCCGCCGCCTCACCCATGATCGTCAGCGCATTCGCGCTGACCCGCACGAACGCCGGCAGCACCTCCAGCATCCCCATCGGGCCGCGTTCCTTGGACCCGTCCGCCGGCGGCGACTACTCCCAACTCCCGTGGCGCCTCGGACTGCTCCGCCAGACCAACTCCCCCTGCTGACCTGACGCGCGGCGCCCGCGTTCGCCGCGCCGGCCTGCGCGAAGGCCGCCATGCGGAGGCCGCTGTCGCGGTGGCGCGCCATCGAATGTGAGCGGGAGCCCAGAGCCAGCGGTGTGGCCGCTGGCCCCGGGCTCCCGCCGCCGGGACGCTACTGTGGACGCTTGGCGGAGCAGCGGCATGCACCTCCGGGTCGGTCCACAGTGGATTGATCAGGCTTGTGCGCAGGTCAGGGTCGGCGTGCTGTTGACGCCGTTCCAGGATCCGAGGAAGCCGAACGTCGTCGACGCGCCCGCACCGAGGTTGCCGTTCCAAGTTTCGTTGGACACGTTCTGGGTGCTGCCGCTGGGCGCGTTACGGCCGCCCCAGATCTGGGTGATGGCCTGCCCGTTGGCGAATGTCCAGCTGACTCGCCACCCGGTCAGGCCGCCGGTGCCGGCGGTCACGGTCACCTCGCCCTGGAAACCGCCCTGCCACTGCCCGACGACCTTGTAGGTAGCGGCGCACGCGCCCGGCGGTTGGCTTGTCGGTGGCGTGGTAGGAGGCGTCGTGGGAGGCGTCGTGGGAGGGGTGGTCGGCGGCGTGGTGGGAGGCGTGGTCGGAGGGGTGGTCGGAGGCGTCGTGGGCGGGGTGCCCTGGAACTGCGCGAAGAAGCTCCACACCTCGCCCGAGGTCCAGGTCCTGGAGTCGTCGGGGCCGGAGCCATCCACCGGACTGGGTGTGTGGTCTCCGTCAAACGCGGCCCATTGGACCGGATACCCGGCCCGGCATCCTGAGTAGACAGTGGTGATGTGCGTGCCACTGCCCCGCGCCGGCTCGCGCGGGCTCTGCGCGGTGCAGCCGTTGTTGCGGACGAACGTGTCCCGCAGCGCTCGTCCCTGGGAAATGTTCAGGACGCTGTCGAACGTGCCATGAATCCCGAAGTACGCGACGGGCTGGGTGCCGCCGTTGCAGCCGCTGAGGTTGGCGCCCGAGTAGACCGCTACCGCGCGGAAGACCGTCGGCCGGGCACACGCGAGCGCGTAGCTCATGGCCCCGCCGTAGCTCCAACCCAGAGCGAAGCGCTGCGTCGTCTCGACGCAGAGGTCGTTTTCGACCAGCCGCATGATGTCGTCGACAAGGGTCAGGTCACGACCGCCGGTGTTGGCCCAGCCGTTGTCGATGCCTTGCGGGGCGACGAAGATGGCGCTGTTGTTCGAACGCGGCAACAGCCCGTACCAGCCGTTCGACGAAACGTTGGCGGCGCTGCCGTTCAACCAGTGCAACCCGATGATCAACCGGTAGGGGCGGTTGCGGTCGTAGTTGTCGGGGATCCTCAAGATGTACGAGCGGTTCTGACCGCCGCTCTGGATCGAGAACGTGCCGCTTCTCAACGTCGGTGTCTTGCCGCAGCCGGCGGTCGCCGCGGCCGCGACGAAGTCCTGGGCGGACGCGGTCGGACCGACGCCAAGCGCCGCGCCGGCGGCGGCCGCGACGAGCACAGCCGCGACCGCGATAGACCCGAACGCGGGTCTACGTTTCACCATGACCTGACTCCCTATGTTCACGTTAACAGCTTCGCGGCGACACCACCTCGTGGCCACGTCGCCAGCAGGTCGACATCGACCTTGATGAATCGAAGTATGGGCAATGACCGGCATCGTCGTCAATGACTTCCGCAAGACTTCCGATCGTCACCGAGCGTCAATAGCCAGCTCACGCACTTAGGGAGAGGACTCTAGGCGGCGAGCTGGCAGCAACAGCGGCTTGACGCGCTCGACAGATACCGGAAGTTCTTCGACACTGTTGACGGATATCAGAGATATTGACTGAGCCTTTTCCAGTCTGATCTTGCTGGTCAGGACGGGTATGGGCGGGCCGGAGATTGATAAGGGCGAGGCTCCAGGTAAGACAGCAGGCGACCAAGATCCGATGCCCCGACCGGAGCCTCGTCGTGCTGTCTTACCCCGCCACGATCACGCTCGTCCAGCCGGACTCTGAACGACCTGGCCGAGCGCATCCGCGCCTACCGCAACCAACGCGGGTCCCGATGGCGGCGACTTGCCACCGGGACGCCAAGCGTTGCTCGCCCTAGCCCACCTGCGTAACTGCGACACCCTCACGAGGCTGGCTGTCGGGTTCGGGGTAGAGGTCGCCACCGCCTGGCGGTACGTACAAGAAGCGATCGCCTTGCTCATGACAGCCGCGGAGGACCTGGCCACTGCCATGCCGCGCATCCGGCGCCTGGCGTACGCGATTCTGGACGGCACGCTGATCCCGATCGACCGGGAGCCGTACTACTCCGGTAAATACAAGCGCCACGACGTGAACGTGCAGGTCATCGCCGACGCCGCCGGGCGACTCGTGTGGGCCTCGCCCGCGCTACCCGGCTCGACACACGACCTGACCGCCGCCCGCACCCACGGCATCATCGACGCGCTGACCAGCTACGACGTGATGACCTTCGCCGACAAGGGATACCAGGGCGCCAAAGGCAGCGTGCGCACCCCGTTCAAACGGCACCGCCACCGACCGAAACTGTCCAGCCGGCAGAAGGCCGTGAACCGGTCCCACGCGAAGATCCGCGCCCTCGGCGAACGGGCCATCGCCACCCTCAAGCACTGGAAGATCCTGGCCAAGCTGCGCTGCTGCCCGCGCCGCACGACCGCAGTCGTGCAGGCCATCCTCGTCCTACACCACGTCGAGAACGACCGAACCGCAGGATGAGGGTTCAATGGTGCGGCCATCCTCGTCCGGCATCACGTCCAAGCCAACCGATACGCAGGATGAAAGGCTGAATGTTCTCGGCTCGGATGTTCTTGACTCGGATGTTCTTGACTCGGATGTTCTCGAGCCGTACGGTTTCGGGTATGGTCATCTCACCTTCCTCGTACTGGGCAGGCCGGCTGCCCGAGGCGACTCCGCCGGCGGGCATGGCGCTGTACCGTCTGCCCACCGGCACGTATACGACGCGAGCGGTGTTCGCCGTGACCGGAGGGTCCGTACGGGACAAGCGAGATTTCGCGGCCACCGCCGTGCTCATCTCCCACCCGAACGGCGACCTGCTCATCGACGCCGGGTTCGGCGAGCACGTGGCGGAGCACATCAAGATGCTGGCGCGCATGGAGCGTGCTCCCCACCGGCTCGGCCGGACCGCGGCGCAGCAACTCGATGCGGCCGGCTATGACCGGTCCCGGCTTCTGGGCGTGCTCGTCACGCACGTGCACTGGGATCACGTCAGCGGCCTGGACTCCCTACGGGTGCCGGTGTGGATCAACGAGGCCGAGATCCGCTACGGCGCCGACGACTCGCACGGCAGGGTGTTCCGGGCGGTGTCGCAAGGCCTGGAGACCCGGGAGTACGCCTTCGACGGCCCGGAGTATCTCGGCTTTCCGGCGAGCTTCGACTTCTACGGAGACGGCTCAGTGATCGTTGCCCTCGCCGCGGGGCACACCCCGGGCTCCGTCGTCGTGTTCGTCACGCTGCCCTCCGGGAAGCGGTATGCGTTCATCGGCGACCTCGCCTGGCAGATGGACGGCATCTCCCGTGGTGCGGAACGCCCGTGGTTGATGCGCCGCGTCGCCGATGTCGACGCCAGAACCGTCCGGGTCGGCCTGCAGCGCAGCATCGCCCTCAGCCGCGTGTTGCAGGTCGTTCCGGCCCACGATGTCGCTGCCTACGACAGCATCCCGCTCCTGCCGTCCCGGTTCCCGAGCGTGACACTGTGACCATGCCTGCCTCACCCGCCTCGAGCCGCCCCGATCCGCCGATCGACGACGAGGCGCCGCAGCGCCCCACTCTGGGACCGGGGCCCGACTCCGAGCTCACGTGGCTGCTCCACCGGGCGGCCCAGCGGATGCACGCACTCGTCGGCGCGGAAGCAGAACGCCACGGCCTGTCGCTGCGCGACCACATCGTCCTCAGCGCTCTGCACAAGACCGCCGATCTCACCCAGGTCGAGCTCGGGCAAGCCCTCGGCATGGACAAGACGACTCTTACTGCGGAGATCGACCGGCTCGAGCGCATGGAACTCGTCTCACGGCGCGTCAACCCGCGAGATCGGCGGGCCCGCATCATCGCCATCACCCCGAAGGGCGATGCGGCGCGGGCGGCGATCGCTGCCGGCGCCGAAGCTCGTGAGGCCGACGCTGTCCGGCCCATCCCGGCGGCCGAGGTCGCACAGCTGCGACGGGCCCTCTACGCCATCATCGGCTCGGCCGAAGACCCGGGATCGTGCATATGAACGCTTCCGAAGACGTGGCCGACCGCATCACCGCCGGCCGCGCCGTGTACGCCCGCAACCTCGGCGTGCCAGAGGACGAAGCCGAGAGCATGCTCGCGGCGCGAGCTGGCGCACAGTACGCTCGGGAGGCCTTTCTCGCGGCCGGCGGACCCGGATGGTCCGGAACGGAACTGACCGACCGCGACCGCAGCGTCGCCGTCATTGCCGCCCTCGTCGGCCAACACGTCGTCGATGCCCGGCTGATCACCTATCTGAACGCCGCACGCGCCGCCGGTGTCACGGAAGAGGGCTTGGCCGAGTTGATGATGCTGCTGACCGCCTACCTCGGTCAGCCGGCGGCATCGGTCGCCATGGCCGCCGTCCTGAGCACGGCGCCACGACCCGGCGCGGTCACCACCGACTGATGCCGGACCCATCGATCAGCGACCCACTGACCCGGCCTGACCTGCAAGATCAGATTGTAAACAGCTCACTATCGTCACACGTCAGATGAGCGTCGATCGCCAGTCCGTAGGTGGCCGCGCCTGCGGCGGACCTACGACGGACACCAGCGTGCCTCCGGCTCGGATCAGCCTGCGGACCGCTTCTGAACGTCGCCACCGATGACATCAAAACCAGATCGACCCTGCCGCCGTCTTCCAGCGCCTCGTTCTCAAGGTCGACGAAGTCCTGCGCACCGTAGTCGAGCACCGCCTGGCGGTCAGCGGCGCGTCCGGTGCCAACAACGTAGGCGCCGGCCTCGTGCCAGCTGCGTCACCACCGACCCGACCGCGCCGGCCGCGCCGTGCACGAGAACGCTCTGCCCGACCTGAAGACAGCCGTGCTCAAACAGTCCCTGCCACGCGTTCAGTCCCGAGATCGGCAGGCTCGCGCCCACCGTGAAGTCGACGTCGCCGGACAACGGCGCGAGGTTACGCGCCTCGACGGCCGCATACTCCCGCCAACGTGCCGTCGCGATACCAGTCCGTCAGGCCGAACACCTGCTGTCCCACCGACAGTCCCGTCGTACCATAGCCGACAGCGGTGACCACACCGGCCATCTCGTGCCCACGGATCGACGGCGTGCGGTCGTGGTCGAGACGATCGCTCCACGTCGAGGAGCACGTCAACTCCGTCGGGACAAACCCCGACGCACAAACCTCAACGGCCGCCCGTGCCGGTTAGTGCATCCACCCGTAGCGTGCTACGGCTACGTTGCCGCTAACGGTCACCCGACCGTACACAGCCTGGGCCTGTGTGCCGACTTCGCCCGGTCGGTCAGCGTCTCGCGTTCCTGGTCAGCGCGTCCGCGGCGCGCTGGTGAACGGCGGCGTTGACCGGGTCGAGGCGGGCGGCAGCGGCCAGCAGATGGGCAGCCTGTTCGGGGTGGGCGTCGGCCAGGGTGGTATAGGCGTCGATCACGTCGCGGCGCGCCGCTTCCCGGTACGGGGCTAGCCATGGCCAGGTTTCGCCGGTGGCGAGTTCGTCTCGGTAGAGGCTGACGACTGCTCGCAGCGCGGTGTCGCGGGCGGAGGGGGTCACTGCCGTTGCGGCGTGGGCGACTTGATCGTGTGAGCGCCAGAGGTCCACGTCGACGTGGCCCGGCAGGAGGTGGTAGCGGCCGGCCGTGCGACCGAGTACCGGCAAATCGGTGGCGTCGGAGAGGCTGCGACGTAGGTCGTAGATCGTGGTGTGCAGGTGTTTGCTGGCAAGATGCGGTCGCTGGTGGGGCCAGAGGGTTTGGGTCAACTGCGCGGTGGTCAGGCCGGCCGGGTGGATCGCGAGTAGGACGAGGGTCTGCAGGCCGGCGCTGCGGCTGATAGTCACCGGGCGGCCGCCGGCACTGACTGCCACCGGTCCGAGTAGGCGCAGCGACACACCTGCGGGGTCCGCGGCGGGACGTTGCTCGCTGGCCGCTGCCGGTTGGCTCGGGTCGGCGGCCGGTGGCGGGGGCGATGGGGTGGATGCGTGTTGAGCCAACTCGAGCAGGTCGGCGGCCGCGGCGGGGGTCAGGACGGTCAATCGCAGGCCGGCCGGTGCGGCGTCGGGCACGACACCGTTTGCGTCCACCGGCCAGGTGGTGCCGGTCGACCAGCCGCCCAGCAGCATGGCGGTGATGCCAAACCGATGGCCGAGGGTGAGCATCACCGCCAGCCGGGACCGGGTTTGCGAATCGGTGGGCGCCGCGGTCAGCAGTAGCAGCGGTTCATGGTCGGCGATACTGGCGGCGGCGCTGCCTGCGCTGCGGTCCAGCACGGTACGGTCCAGGATGGACAGGGCGGCGGTCAGGTTGTCGGTCACCTGTATGTCGGGCCGAGAGTGGATGGTAGGGCGGCCGAGCAGCGTCTGCAGGTCGGGGCTGGTAGTCAGCAGTCGGACCGGTCCCGCCAATACGCCGGCGAGTAGGCAGGCGGCCACCACGCCGCGTGCCGCGTCGAGGCCGCCCGGTCCGACTAGCCCGACGCCGCCGGCGGGTAGCTGGCCTACCTGCACGGGCATCAGTCCGGCCTGCCCGATCACCACTCCGCCGACGGGCTGGGCGAGGTCGGGCTGCTTCTGCGGGGAGAGGGTCGTTGGTGGGTGGGCGGCCTGGACCGCGGCGACGGTGGCCGGCAGCGGTGTCAGGTCGGCGTCCTGCCGAGCGCGGCCGGTGGGCGGGTGTGGTTGGTAGCGGTGTCGGCGACGCCACCAGATCAGTGTCGCTGCGCCGGTCACGGCGTCGGCCACCGGTTCGGGTAACCAGCCCCGACCGGGCAACTCCACCCCGGCCGCGGAGTGGGCTGCGTCGATGGGTTGCGGCCCGGCTGGTGGCAACATGGCCGGTGTGGCTGTCGTGGACAGTGGCTGGTCGACGGTCGCTACGACACCGACGTCGACTGCGGGTCCGGCATTCAGGGTGGGAGTGTTCATGGTCAGGGCCGCGGCGCCGAACATGCCACCGACCAGCCCTTGCATCGGTGTAGGAATCGGCATGCGGGGCAGCCACGCCGCCACTCGCCGGATCCGGGTAACCACTTCGACCAGCAGCGCGTAGACCAGCATCAGCCAGAACAGCCAGCCGATGATGGCGCTGGTGGTGACGATGGTTGGCCAGGTCAGCGGCTCGGCCAGCCACGCCTGCAGCTGAGTCTGGGTAGGCCAGGGCGGCAGCGGCCAGCCGGCCCACCACACCAACCCGACCGGCAGACCGACCAGCAGCGCCATCGCTCCGGCGACTGACGGCAGCGCCTGCATTGCGTGCCGCCACCGCCGACGTGGATGCAGAAACACCAGGTAGACCAGCCCTGCCCAGACCGCCCAGACCGCCACCGCTGTGGTCCCCGCGGTCAGCGGCTGCTGCAGCCACTGCTGCAGCTGCGCCTGGTCGGGCCGGCTTGTCGGCAGCGGCCAGCCTGCCCAGCCGATCAGGGCTGCGGGCGGGCCGGCCACCAGCAGGGTCCGCCATCCGATGCCGAACGCGTTCCTGGCCACGGATTACCCGCCTCGACCAGAGCTGCCGGTGGGGCTGGTGCACGGCGGGCTAGGCATCGGTGGCCCACGGGTCTGGATGGAATCGCAGGTGCCACAACCGCTGCAGCCACCAGCAGGTGACCGCTGCCACGTAGAGGGCGGCGAGGATGCCGGTGGTGTGGATGTCCGCCATGGCCATGCTCAGCGCGGCCAGCGGCGCCACCACCACCAGCCGGTACAGCAGCGGCCGTACCAGCGCCAACCCGGTGCCGATGCCGATCAGGAACCCGCCGGTGCGTTCTACCGTGCTGGCCGGTCCGCCTCCGGAGACCATGTAGTGGTTCGCGGCGCTGACCAGCAGCATGCCGGCCGCCGCCGGGATCGTCGACAGGACCGGAAACCCCAGCCAGTGATGCCATCCAGCAGCCGGTGCCCGGGAACGCGCCGCGGCCAGGACGCCGGTGCAGACGGCCACCACGCCCAACGGCAGCGTGCACAGCAACGCCCAGCGCAGGAACGACTCCAGCGGCGCGACCAGGTACACCGAGGCGCCAACGCCGTAGAGGGCGGCGATGAAAGAGCCGAGGATGGCCGCCACGACCAGGCCGCCGCCCATCCGGACCGCCTCCGAGCTGACCGGTCGCCGTACGCCGGCGTTCGCGGGCAGTACCGCGCCGAGCACCGCGGCCCCGCACAGGCAGGCCACCAATGCCAACAGGCAGGCCAGGCCGAGCTCGCCCCAGTTCATCACCACCGCAGGCGTCTGGGCCCTGTCGCTGCCCACCGGTCGCACAAACTCTTCCGGATAGCGGAACCGGACGCTGAGGAACTCGATCAACAACGCCGCCGATCCCAGCGCCGGGACCAGCACGCCGAGCAGCCGCCGTAGCGGCAGGTCCGGCAGCCAGGCCGTCACCGGCCACAGGGTGCCCGCGCCGGCCGGTGGCCCGGCTGCGCCGGCAGCGCCGCGTGCCGCCGCGACACCCGGATCGGGGACCGTGTGTATTGCGCGGCCCAGCCTGGCCCCCACGGCCTGTGCCGCCTGCGGCATCGCCGCGCCGCCGCCGGCCAGGTAGGCCCCGCGAGCTGGGCGGGTTGCAGGTTGGCGGCCTCGACCGCGTCCGCGGTCAGCACGGCGGCACGGTCCCACAGCGGACGCGCCTGGGCCTGGACGGTCGCGGCCATCAACACCGTTGGTGGCTGCGGCGGCGGCATGCTCACTGTCACCGCGCTCTGGGCCGACAGTTGCTCCTTCGCCGTCCGGGCGGCCGCCATCAGGGTCCACCATCTCGGGTCTGCCGGGGTGCCCCGTCCTGGCGGGCTCAGGCCGTCGAGGCTGGCCGCCACCTGCTCGTCCAGCTGCAGGCCGCCCGCGGTCGGATCCTCCAGCGAGGACACCACCTCGAAGCCGTCCACGCCGTGGTGCAGCACCGTGGCTGCTACTCCGCCGCCCAGGTCACACACCGCAATGTTCGCGCCGACCGGGACCGGGCTGAGCGCATGCACCAGGTTGGCGACCGCGACCGGTGCCGGCACCAAGCGCACCATGCCCAGACCTGCGCGGTGCGCCGCCTGCCGTAACAGCATGGACCGGCGGGGCCCCAACCGGCCGGCACGACTAGCCGCACATCCGAGATCGGGCCGCCCACCACCAGGCCCGCTACCTGCGCGACCTGCCGCAACGGCTCCGCGACGACATCAACCCCCGCGACCGTGACCGCGCCGCTGCTGATCGCCTCCTCGCGGATCCGCCGCACAGGTGAGGGCACAAACAACCCTTCCACCGTGGCGACGGCCTGCTGCCAGGCGTCCTCGCCGGCGACCATCCGGCCGTTCGGGCGCACGAACACTGCGCTGGACAACACCGGCCGGTCATCGAACCGCAACACCTGCCACTGACCATCCGGCCACACCAAAACCGCAGCCGTGGTGACACTGCCGCAGTCAATGGCCAGGCGTACCTCCCCAGGGGGCATAGACCACAGTCATACCACCCGACACAACCGACCGTCACCCCGCCCGCCCGATCAGTAATCAGCCGGCAGGTGCTGACCCGCGCCGATCGGCCCAGCGGTCCGACACCGCCACCGTTGCTACGGGCGGCCGATGGTGTGTCCCAGTGAGCGCAGGCGGCGGGCCCACCCGGCGACGGTGTGGCGGGGTACGCCGAAGTGCTCGGCGACCGCGGTGATCGAGCCGGTCTGCCGGTACACGTCCATGACCTCGTCGGCTTCGGGCATCCGCCGGTACGCGCGGGTGCCGGTGTTTTCGGCGCCGCGTTTGGTGGCTTTCTTCGCGGCGGACCGGGTGGTGGCTTTGGCCGTCGCTTTCTTGGCCGCGGTCTTGCGGGCACGGCGGCGCGGTGCGGGCGCGACCTGTTCATCGACGGTCTCGGCGACGGGTGGCAGAGCGGCCGGCGGTGCGGGTGCGGTGAGTGCGCGCACCAGCAGGTCGAGGTCGACCGGTGGCAGGTCGGCCGGGGCGAGGCCACCGCCGCTGGCCGCGCGCACGGTGAGCTCGGTGATTCGCGTCTGTCCGGTGGAGATGTCCACTCGCACGGTGGTGTGTGCCGCGGCGCCGGCGGCGGCGCCGCCGTCGTCGGGCCTAATGGTGATGACGAAAGTGCTCACAGGCGGTCTCCGTCCGGTCAGCGCGTACCTGCGCGGTGTCCAAGCATTGTGTCGCTTGCTAGCCATATTGGACGCCGCCGAGCCGGATTCGGTCGCAGGAAAGACAAGGTCGCGGCACAGACCGGCGATCGTCCTGCCTCATCGCTCTCGATAGTTCTGAACCTCCCAGCGTCCCTGGCCCTCATAAAGGGCGTAGACGCGGCCGAGAACCTCCTGGGCTTCCTGCTCGGATTGGTACCGCTGCTGGGTCTTTCGACGATCTCCTCGGGTCTCCCGGGCCGTAACCTCCCACCAACCACGGTCCCGGTCGTGATGTAGCTGCACCTGCACCAGGACGCCGGGCGTACCGGGAATGGGCTCGTGGCTGATCAGGTTCGCCTGTTCCACCAGCTTGGCAAGCCTAGCCATGATCAACAGTTTAGAACATGCGTACGAAGCGTTGTCAAGGTGCAGCTACGCGCTTTGCACCTGGGCGAAGCGGCTCCGAGCACCGTCCCGACCACGGCGATAACCGCCACGTGGCCAAGCGCTTCGTCGTTTTGCACCCGAGCCGAACGCCGCTCCGACATCGCGGGCAGGCCGAACGTGTCCCGTCGCCCGGCACGAGCAACCGCACGGTTCTCCCCGGCAGCCCCGCCCTGGACCCAGAGAACACGAATGAGCAGCGGTGAGCAGTCGCAACCGGGCGCGAAGACGCGCTCCTCCCCCGGCCTTCCCGCTCGGCAGGGTCCCGGGTCACCGGCAAACCACGCCCGATCACCGCGACAGACGGCAACGCCGATGGAGGCGCCTTGCGACGAGAGCGGCAAGGATGGACCAAGCACCGACCGAGTGCATTACCAGTGCAACGCGCGGACCGCCGGAATAGCGGCGGCAATCGGACATCATGATCGCGCCCCCCGTTCCTCGCCCTGGATGCAACACCGATCGTCCGGTTGGTGCGCGGCTAGCGCGGCGGCTGCCATGCCACAGGCGGTCGGTAGGCCAGTTGCCACAGCCGTTGTGCCCACCACACGGTGACCGCAAGCACATAGATCACGCCGAGGACGCCGGTGCTGTCAGGGCTAGTCAGCAGCGCGGTCGCGGCGCCGAGCGGGGCGGCCACCACGACCCGGTAGGGCAGCGGCTGCGCCAACGCCAAGGCCGCACCGACACCGATCAGCAGGCCACCGAACCGTGCCGCTGCTTCGACAAGCGGGGTGTCGGTCCAGTGCCAGAACGTGTAGTGGACCAGCAGCATGCCGGCGGTGGCCGCGATCACCGAGCTCATCGGAAACCGTAGCCACACGTGCCAGCCCACCGCGGGTCGTCGTCCCCATCGCGCTACTGCGATCGCCGCGACCGCCACCACGGTCGCCAGCGGCAGCAGCGGGGTCACCGCCCATTTCAGGAAGGGTGCGGCCGGCGCCACGATGTACTCGGCCGCACCCACCGCGTACAGGCCCGCCGCTGCCACGCCAATCACCAGCGACGCCAGTAGGCCGCCGCCCATCTGCACGCCATCGGAGCCCGCCGGCGCGCGTACCCCCGCATTGACTGGCAGCACCGATGCCAGCAGAGCTGCCGCACACAGGCAGGCCACCACGGCGAGGGACCCGGCCATCGCCAACTCACCCCAGTTGATTTTGTAGTGGAAGTCGCCCGGCCCGAAACCTCGCACACCAGGGCTGTAGTCGCGGTACCGGTAGACCTCGTTGTCCCGGCCACCGGCACGTGCCTTGATCGCGACGAAGTCAACAAACAAGGCCAACGAGGCAGCAGCTGGCACGGCCAGCGCGAGGAACCGTCGAAACGGCGGCACCGGCGGCCCGATATCCTGCATCGCCCGGTCGGGCTGACGAGCGCAGGGCCGTAAGCCGCCGCGGCGCCGCGCACCGCCACCACGCCGGGCTCGTCGGCCACCAACGGTTCGCGGCCCACCGCCTCGCCGACCGCCCGCGCCGCGGCCGGCATCGCCGCGCCGCCACCGGCCAACACCACGGTCACCTGCTCAATGCTCAGCTCGGCGGCCGCGACAGACTCGAGCACCAGCTGTCCGGCCCGCTGCAACACCGGAGCGGCGAGCGCGTCCACATGCCCGGCGGTCACCACGATCGGCGGATACGGTGCTGGCCGCTGCACGGTGACCGCAGGCTGCGTCGACACGGCGGCCTTCGCCGCTCGGGCCGCCGCCAGCAGCTGCCATCGCACACCGTCCGCAGCCAAGCCTGCCTCCGTCCCACCGGGCCGGCCGTCCAGGCTCGCCGCTACACGTTCATCAATTCGTAACCCGCCGGCATCTTGGTCGGTCAATGTGGACAACACCTCAAAGCCGGCCGATCCGCGGCGCAGCACCGTCACCTCGGCCCCGCCGCCAATGTCACACACCGCCAGGTAGGAGCCCACCGGGACATGCCCACCGGACGCGGCCAGGTGCTCGGCGACCGCGACCGGCGCCGCCACCAAGCTCACCTCCCCAGCCCGCTCGCCGGGCCGCCCGCCGCAACCACGTGCACCGAACCGGCCCCCAAGAAGCCGGCACCACCAGCCGAGACTGCTGTACCGGCACCCCGGCGACCCGAGCCGCGTCAGCGGCCAACCGCGCCAACGTCGCCGCGACCAAATCCACGACAGGTACCTCACGACCGGCCAACAGCACATGTTCCTGACCCGCGAGCCGAAGCGGCGACGGCTCGAAGCCGTCCGGTGCCACGGCCGCCGCCTGCCAGGCCTGTTCACCGGTCGCGATCGTCCCGTCCGTGGACACATGAACGGCGCTGGACAACCACGGAACACCGTCAGGATGCAGCGGCAGCCAGCCACCGTTCGGCCAGACCACCACACCAACTGTCGTCACGCGTCCACAATCGACCGCCAGCCGCAGACCGTCCGTACGCATAGATACCAGTCATACCACCGCCGGCTACCTGAACAGTGTCATCACGGTCCCGAACTGTCGGTCAAGTTCCCGCGGAGCTACGCCTGCCAGGCCCGCCAGCCTCGCGAGATCCTCATCGGGTTTGTGTCCCGGGCGTGATCTCGTCGCGAAGGGGTTCTGCGGTGGCTAGCCGAACCGCGGTGGTGGTGTCGTAGCTCGCACAGGTTAGATCAGCGCGGGCAGATGCCTCGATCTGGAAGATGTTTCTCGGATTGGTGTGCGGTTTCCGGCTCGCGCCACCGGCATCCCGATGGGTTTGGGACACCGGTGGCAAAAGCTTGGCGACGACAGGGACGGCTATGGTGCGTACGTCCGCCATTTCTGGAGGTCGTTGAGCTGGCACGGCTGTTGCCAGATGGTCGCCCCGCGGCCCAGACGGCGTCGGCTGACACACACCCGTTGGTCATCAGGTTTCTGATGCGGTATGCCTGGTCGGCGGCGTATGACAGCTCCACGGCCCACAGCTGCATGTCGCCGCCCCAACAGTCCATCTGCTGAAGGGCGACGCCGGGCGCCGGGTTGCCCCACGGGACGTCGAGACACTTGTTGCTGTTGACATTCCATAGCTCGTAGTAGTCGAACGGATCGATCCGCTTGATGAAGACCTGGCGCCATTGCTGTGGCGTCCCGCCGTAGCAGTCCCAATTCTGGATGCGGGCTCCGCTACCGGTACTGCCATACGCGACGTCGATGCACAGGTTCCAGTGGGCGTTGAAAAACTTGTAGGTCTGGTCCGGCGCTGCGGTGGCGGGCGTGGCGTGCAGCACGGCGGCCGCGAGTACGGCCAGGATGGCCGCCCATTTGGTGATCTTCCGCATTTCTCTCCTCCATCGACGAATTGCGGCTGACGCTGGACCGGACGCCGTGTGGGTGGGTGTACCGGTCCCCGCAACCCGGGCAGGGGACGGCGAGGCCACGCCGTTGCGAGCGGGCTGATTCGGCGAGTCCTGCGAAGGTTGCATGCGCGTGGCGATGACGCTAAGGAGTCAAGCCCGTCCGGCCATCCGCAGAATTACTCGGTCGGGGTACTCATCTTCTGAGCAATCCACTGTCCGGAATCTTCCGGGCGCCCCACAGTCGGTAGCGGGAGCGTTCAGGGCCTGCTGCGGTGGTCCTACGATGGCGCTGTGTCCGGGTTCGTCGGTCGGGAGCGGGAGTGCGGACGCCTCGCCGCGCGCCTGCGCGCCGCTGTGGACGGCGCCGGCTCGGTGGTGCTGGTCGGCGGTGAGCCGGGGGTCGGCAAGACCCGGCTGGCAGCGGAGGCGGCGGCCGTCGCGCGTGGCCTCGGGATGATGGTCGCGTCCGGGCGGGCCACTGACGACGAGGGCAGCCCGCCGTATCGGCCGCTGAGCCAGGTGCTGCGGGCGCTCGCTCTGCCTGATCCGCTGGGTGGCGACGCTGATGCGGACGAGCGGGTTGATGTGGCGGCGCGGGAGCGGTTCCGCCGGTACGAGGCGGTGACCGAGGCGCTGCGTGCCGCCGCCGCCCCCAGTGGCCTGTTCGTGCTGCTCGACGACATGCACTGGGCCGACGCCGGCACGCTCCGCCTGCTGGTGCACATGGCCCGTGAGGTGGCGGAGCGGCTCGTGCTCGTCGCGACGTACCGGACGACGGAGACGGCCGCCAGGGTGGCGCTCGGCGAGTCGCTCGCCGCGCTGGCGGCCGAGCCGGTCGTGGAGCGGATCGTCCTCGGCGGACTGTCCGAGCAGGAGGTCGGCCGGCACCTCGATGCGGTCACCGGCTTCGCGGTACCGGCAGGGGTGGCCCAGGCCGTACATCGGCGCACGCACGGCAACCCGTTCTTCGTCGGCGAACTCGGCCACCTGCTGACCGGCTCGCTGAGCGCGGACGAGCTGCGGCTCCCCGAGGGGGTCCGCGACGCGGTGCGCGCCCGCCTCGCCCGGCTGAGCCCACCCTGCCAGCGGGTTGTGCGGGCCGCCGCCGTGCTCGGGCCGGCCTCGGACGCGGCCGCGCTCGCCGGCGTGACCGGGCTCGACCTGGCCGAGGTGTTCGCCGTCCTGGACGAGGCGGCCGCCGCCGGGATCCTCGCCGCGGTGAGCACCGGCTTCGCCCACGACCTGATCCGCGAATCGGCGGCGACCGAGGTGCCGACCGCCGAGCGGATGCTCCTGCACGCCCGGATGGCCGCCGCCCTCCGAGCCCGCCCGGATCCCGAGACGCACGCGATACGGATCGCGTACCACCTGGTGGAGTCGCTGCCGATGGGTGACGCGGCCGAAGCCGTGGCCTGGGCGCGCCGGGCCGGCGACCACGCGGCCGGGCTCCTGGCCTGGGAGGAGGCCTCCACCTGGTACGGCCGCGCGCTCGACGCCGCCGACGCCGTGCAGCTGCCGGCCGCCGAGCGGACCGCGCTGCTGACCGACCGGGCCAAGGCGCAGGTGCGCGGCTATGACATGGACAGCGCCCGCGCGTCGTTGACCGCCGCCGCCGGCATCGCCCGCGACTCGGGTGACGCGGAGGGGATGGCCCGGGCTGTACTCGTAATGGAAGGTGTTTCGGACTACCTGTGGGACCCGGTCGGGCGTTCGCTGGCCACCGAGGCGCTCGAAGCGCTCCCGCCCAGTGACAGCGGCCTACGCGCCCGCCTGCTCGCGCAGGCGGTGGTGATGGACGCGTGGCGGCAGACGGCCGACGCTGGCCCGCGGTCGCTCGCGGCGGTCGAAATGGCCGAGCGGATCGGCGACCGGCGGGCGCTGGTCGAGGCGCTGCGGGCCCGGCAGTTCGCGGTCAGTTCGCCGGCCGGCGCCGAGGAACGGCTGTCGCTCGGCACCCGGCTGCTCACGATCGGCCAGGACGGCGACGACGACGCGCTGCTGTGGGGGCGGCTGTGGCGGTTCGATGCGTACGCGCAGCTCGGCGACCTGCACGCGGCCTCCGCCGAGGCGGACGCGGTGGCCGCCATCGCCGAGCGCACCCGCAGCACGCTGGTGACCTGGCACGCCATCCGCTCCCGGGCCGCGGTCGCCGCCGCGCGGGGCGAGTTCGGCACGGCGATCGCACTGAGCGAGCGCAGCCTGTCCCTGGCGCGGCGGTCCGGCAGCGAGGGATCGACCCGCCCCTCGATCGGCGTCCTGCTCGGGCTCTGCGCGCTCACCGGCGACTACTCCGCCGCGCCACCGGAGGCGTCCTTCCCCGGCCTCGACAACGCCGCGACAGGCTGGCTGCGCGGTGCCCTCGCCCGCTGGAAGCTCGCAGCCGGCGAACGTGACGAGGCGGAGAGCCTCTACCGCGGGCTGCCGCCGCTGGACCAGATACCTCCGTTCGTCCGCCTCCCGGCCGTGGCCGGCCTCGTGGAGCTGGCCGCCGAGTTCGCCGACGTCGCGGCCTTGGCGACCCTCCACGACCTCTTGCTGCCGGACGCTGACCGGTTCGTCTGCGGCGGCGCCGGCGTGATCATGATCGAGGGCTCCGCGCGTACGCCGCTCGGCATCGCCGCCTCCGCGCTGGGCCACCACGACGACGCGATCACCCAGCTGCGTGCGGCCATCGACGCCAACCAACGCGCCGGGATGCCACCGGCCGCCGCGACCGCACGCTACCGCCTCGCCCAAGCGCTGCTACGCCGAAACGCTCCCGGCGACAACGACGAGGCGACCGTCCAGAACACCGCCGCCGCCGCCGCGGCCGAAAGCCTGGGCATGCGCCCCCTCGCCAGGCAGGCGGCGGCCCTGCTGCCCGGTGCCGGGGCGCCGGCCGACCCGCTCACCCCGCGCGAGCGGGAGATCGCCGGGTACGTGACGCGGGGCATGACCAACAAGGCCATCGCCGCCAAGCTGTACCTGTCCGAGCGCACCGTCGAAACGCACGTCCAGCGGGTGCTGACCAAGCTCGGGCTCGCCAACCGCACCCAGGTCGCGACCTGGATGGCCGGCCGCGACCGGGCGGGTACGTAATCCGGATCCGTACTTCCACGGATCCGCGCACAGCACCCGCGGAAGCATCCTGGCGCACATGCCGATCACCGTGCTGCGGGCCGGCCGCCTCTTCGACGGCACCGGCGCCCCACCCATCGACAACCCCGTCGTCGTCATCGACGACCAGAAGATCCTGTCCGTGGGGCCGGCGCCGTGCCCGACAGCGCGGCCGTCGTCGACCTGCCCGGCGCCACGCTCCTACCCGGACTCATCGACACCCACGTGCACCTCGCCTTCGACGCCTCGCCGGACCCGGTGGCCGCGCTGGCCGACCGGGACGCCGCGCAGACGTTCGCCGCCATGTGTGCCGCCGCCCGGCGGGCCGCCCGCGCCGGAGTCACCACCGTGCGGGACCTCGGCGACGTCGACTACCTCGCCCTCGGCGTACGCGCCGCCGCCCGCACCGACCGCACGCTCCCCGAGGTGCTCGCCGCCGGCGTACCCGTCACCACGCCCGGCGGGCACTGCCACTTCCTCGGCGGGGCGGCGTCCGGAGTGCACGGCGTCAGAGCAGCCGTACGCGACCGGCACGAACGCGGCGTCGACGTGATCAAGGTGATGGCCAGCGGCGGCAACCTCACCCCGGGCAGCCGGCCGGAAGCCCCGCAATACTCCATCGAAGAGCTGCACGCCCTCGTCGACGAGGCGCACCGGCTCGGCCTACCGGTCGCCGCGCACGCGCACGGTGCCGCCGCCATCATCGACGCGGTCGCGTCCGGTGTGGACACTCTGGAACACGCCTCGTTCATGACCGCCGACTCGGTCGACGACATCCCCCACGGCCTGCTCGACGAGATCATCCGCCGGGGCGTGACGCTCAGCCTCACCCTCGGCCTGCGGCCCATCGAGGGCTTCGCCATGCCGCCCGCGATGGCCTCCCGCCGCCCGAAGCTGACGGCGAACGCGGCCGCGATGCACGCGGCGGGCGCCCGCATCGTGGTCGGCACCGACGCCGGGATCGCTCCGATCAAACCCCACGACGTACTGCCAACGGCACTGGCCCACCTCGCCCAGCTCGGCATGACCCCCGGCGAAGCCCTGCACGCGATCACCGGACGCGCCGCCGAGGCGATCGGCCTCGGCGACCGCAAGGGCAAGATCCTTCCCGGGTACGACGCAGACATCCTCGCCGTCAACGGCGACCCGCTGCACGACCCGGCCGCCATCCACCGCATCGCCGCCGTCTACCTGCGCGGCGCCGCGTTGGCCACTCCGTTCGCCGCTTCAGCGGTCCAGCCGTAACCCGCCCGCGCCGCACGGCGCCGGCGGCGCGGTCTGGCGGCGCCGGCCCAACGCAGAGCGCCTATGCCATGGGCGACCGGACGCCCGCGTACTGGCTGGTAGCCGGCCGCCCCTGCACCACCGCGACCACCGTCATCCAGAACGCGATAAAGGTGCCGGTCGCGCTGCTCAGATGTTCGGTCGGTTATAAGGCTGGCCGACTTTGGCGTCAGGACGGCTTTGGGGTCAGTTTGTCGGGGGTGATGGGGAGGTCGCGGACGCGGATGCCGATGGCGTGGTAGACGGCGTTGGCGATGCTGGCGTGTACGCCGACCGCGACCACCTCGCCGAGTCCTTTGGCGCCCAGCGGGTGGGCGTTGTAGTCGGGTTGTTCGATGAAGGAAACGTCGATGTCGCCGATGTCGGCGTTGACGGGCACGTGGTAGTCGGTCAGCGCGGGTGCGATGAAGCGGCCGGTCAGCGGGTCGGTGGCCAGGTTTTCCATGAGGGCGCCGCCCATGGCGTAGATGATGCCGCCCTGGGCCTGGTTTCGCGCGGTCTTCGGGTTGAGGACGCGGCCGATGGCGAAGACGGCGACGTGTCGGGTGACCCGCACGCGGCGGAGCGTGTCATCGATGCGGACCTCGGTGAAGTGGGCGCCGAATGTGGCGTACGAGTAGCGTGGGTCGCGGCTGGCCGGGTCGTGGAAGCCTTGCTCGACGATGGCGCGGCGGCCGTTGCGGCGCAACAGGTCGCGGTAGGTTTCGCCGCGATGGGGTCCGTCCACGTCGTACAGGCGGCCGCGGGCGGCGGCGATCCGCTCCGCGGGCAGGCCGTGCAGCGGTGAGTGCGGGTCGGAGACGGCGAGGCGGATCGCGACCTGCCGGACCCGCTCCGCGGCCAGGTGCACGGCGGTACCCGTGCTGCCTGTGGTGCGCGATCCGTAGGTCGGCGACGACTCGGGCAGCGTCGTGTCACCCGACCGGAAGCCGATCCGCCCCGGTTCGATGCCGGTGCCGTCGGCGGCGACCTGGGTGAGCGTGGTGAGGTTACCGGTGCCGATCTCCTGGGTGGATGTACGCACCTCGGCCGTGCCGTCGTCGCGGATCTCCACGGCGGCGCGGGCCGGCCCGTGGTGCTCCAAGCGCTGTGCCGAGGACATGCCGAAGCCGACCCAGTCGCGGCCGTCGCGCATCATCCGGGGGCCAGGCGCGCGCCGGTCCCAGCCGAATCGGTGGGCGCCCTCGTCGTAGCATTCCAGCAGCTGTTTGCCACTCCATGGCTTGCGTTCCAACGGGTGGGCGGTGAGATGGTTGCGGCGGCGCAGTTCGACCGGGTCCATGTCGAGCTGATAGGAGAGCTCGTCCAGCGCGCTGCCCACGGCGAACATGCCCGGCCCGTCGCCCGGCGTGCGCATGGTGGCCGGGGTGGGCATGTGCATGCTCGCGACCTCGACGCGTACGCCGATGCTCCGGACGGCGTACACGGTGCCGGTCGGGGAGATCGCCGCCTCCGGCCGGTCGAACAGGACCGGGGTGCCGTTGATCGTATGGTGGATGATCGCCTGCAGCGTGCCGTCCCGGTTGGCGCCGACTCTCAGCCGCTGGATGATCGGCGGCTGGTGCCCGTGGCAGGTGAAGACCTGCTTGCGGGTGACCACGAGCTGGACTGGGCGCCCCACCTGCCGGCTGGCCGCGGCCGCGAGAAGCGTGTGTCCCCAGACGGTTGTCTTGTTGCCGAACGCTCCGCCGACCAGTGAGGAAATCACTCGCACCCGCTCGAGCGGCACGCCGAGGGCGCCGGCGATGATCGGGCGGTCGCCGTGTACGTGCTGGCTGGTCGTGTACACCGTGAGAAAGTCGCCGTCCCAGTGGGCCAGCGTCGCGTGCGGTTCCATCGGCGCGTGGCTGTTGTAGGGCGTGCGGTACTCCAGGTCGAGCCTCACGTCGCTGGCCATGAGCTTGCCGTCCGGGTCGTTGAGCGCGAGCGCGGTGGGAAACTCTGGCTCGAAGCGCCACACCGGCGCGTGCGCATCGGGCAGCGCGGCGTCCAAGGTGGGCACGGGTGGTCGGGTCTCGTAGTCGACCGCTACGAGGTCTGCGGCGTGCGCGGCCTGCTCACGCGTGCCGGCTATGACCATCGCCAGGTATTGGCCGTGGTGGTGGATGTGAACGTCGGCGAGAGGGAAGCGGGTCTCCTGGTATCGGAGTGCGGTGGGCGTGCTGTGCCACTGTGGACGGTTGAGGTGTGTCATGACGGCGAGCACGCCGGGTGCCGCCTCGGCGGCGGTGGTGTCGATGGCCCGCACGCGGCCGGCGGAGACCGCGCTGCCCACTAACGCCGCGCAGGCCATGCCGGGCAGCCAGGCGTCGGCGGTGTACCGGGCCGCGCCGGTAACCTTGTCACGAGCCTCTACACGGTTGATCGGTTGGCCGATGGCCATCAGTTCTCCCGAAGGTCGGTCAGCGCCTGGCGCACGACGCCGCGGATCAGCTCCACCTTGTACGCGTTGTCCGGGCGGGGCCGTGCGCCCTCAGTGGCTGCTTCCGCCGCCGCCCCGATGGTCGCCTCGTCCAGGCGCCGGCCGCGCAGCGCGTGTTCGGCTGCCTGCGCTCGCCACGGTTTCGGTGCCACGCCGCCCAGGCAGACCCGCACGTCGCGGACCATACCGTGTTCACTGTGGACGGCCACGGCAGCGGAGGCGAGCGCGAAGGCGTACGAGGCGCGCTCGCGGAACTTCACGTACGTCGAGCGGGACGCGAGCGGGCTGGCCGGCACCTCGACCGCGACGACCAGTTCGCCGTCGTGCAGCGTGTGCTCCTCGTGGGGAGTGTCTCCGGGCAGCCGGTACAGGTCCCCGACCGGAATGCGCCGCGTGCCCCGGGGACCCTCTGCGACCACGGTCGCGTCCAAGGCGAGCAGGGCTACCGCGCAGTCGGAGGGGTGGACGGCGATGCAGGACGCGCTGGTGCCGAAAATGCCCAGGAGCCGACCGTCCCCCTCGATTCCCGCGCAGCCGGCGCCAGGTTCGCGCCGGTTGCAGGCGAACTCGGGCTGCCGGAAGTACGGACAGCGCACGCTCTGAAGCAGGTTGCCGCCGAAGGTGGCCCGGTTGCGGATCTGCGGCGAGGCCCCGGACCGCAGTGCCCGTACAAGCACCGGGTACGTGGCGGCGAGGCGGGGATCGTCCACCGCGTTGCGGCACAAGGCGCCGATACGCACGCCGTCGCGGCTCCAGCGCAGCCCGTCGAGCGAAAGCCCGTTGATGTCGACGAGGCGCGCTGGTGTCCGTACCCTGTCGCGGAGCAGGGTGACCAGGTCGGTGCCGCCAGCGATAACCTCGACGTCCTTGCGCCCGGCGATCAGCCGCACTGCCTCGCGGACGGCGCTCGGCCGTTTGTACTCGAACGTGTCCACTACTTCCCCTCGCGTGACTGGCGCGCGGCGGCGGCGACGGCGTCCCGAATGTTGCTGTACGCGGCGCAGCGGCAGAGGTTTCCGCTCATCACCTCGGGGATCTCGGCCGCAGTTACACCAGGTCGCTCGGCCAGCAGCCCGACCGCGGAGACGATCTGGCCTGATGTGCAGAATCCACATTGGAACGCGTCGTGGTCGATGAACGCCTGCTGCACCGGGTGCAGCCGGTCGCCTTCGGCCAGGCCCTCTACCGTCGTCACGTCGCTTCCTTCGTGCATCACCGCGAGGGTCAGGCAGGACAGGACGCGTCGGCCGTCCAGCAAAACGGTGCACGCGCCGCAGGCACCCTGGTCGCAGCCTTTCTTGGTACCGGTCAGGCGAAGCCGGTCACGCAAGGTGTCCAGCAGGCTTGCCCGGACATCGACCCGGAGCCTCTCGCGACGGCCGTTCACGACCAGTGTCAGGGAGCTGTCCCTGGTGACCGCGGACGCACCCGCTGCCGGCCCCGTCGAAGCCACCGCTGCACCCACGCCGACCGAGAGACCGCCCGCCAACACCGCCCGCCGGCTCGTTCCTTCGCTCATAGGACCACTGTGCTACGGTGCCGCGGCCCGCGAGTCCTACTACAGGCCGCACCGGCGGCCCCAAGGACGAGCGGGTCCTCCACATGGCCGGCCGCCGAGGCGGCAAGCACCGCGCGGACCGGGTGACAGCGCCATGGCGGCGACACGCAGGTCCGACCGGACGCGTCAGTGGTGCACCTCGCATGACGGCACCAGCCAGCAGGCCTTCGCGGTACTCGCCAGCAAACGGTTGGCGCCTCGTCGCGTTCTTCCTCGTCCACGCCTGGCCCGCCGGCACCGAAAACCCGGCAGCCCGGCGACTGCTCTGCACCGGATGGACCACCTCGATCGCCGCCGCCGTCGGCACCGCGCTGCTCTTCGGCCCCTACCTCGCCGGTACCTCACGACGCCACCTTCCGGACGGCACTTTCCTCACCGAAACGCTCGACACCCGCCTCGGTCACGCGCTTGCCGTCCGGACCGCGCTGCTGATCGCACCGGCACCCTGATCCGCTACGGGCTACGCCGGCTGGCAAACCCGGTCACGCCGAAGGCCCCGACTCGTGATGACCGTCGCCGTCCTAGCGACCGGCGCCGCCCTCGCCGGGACGTGGACCGCCGCAGGGAACAGCACCACCGGCACACTCACCACGGCCGCGCGGTGGCGCCTCGTCATCGCCCGTCGACGGCAAGAGCGAGGCGGGCGCCCGCCCAACGCCCTCGTCGACGCCGTGACCAGGAACAACGCAATGCCCCGGACACCCTTGACACCGAAAGGCACGCCCAGCCACACTACCCCTGCTAATTCGATTTAGCACCGTGCGAGGTCCAGAGGGTGCCGGAGCGGGCATATCGACGGCAACGGCGGCCGCGTGGCCCAGGAGGAGGGCGCTCATGTCCGCGTCTCATCCGCAGACGTCTCCCGGCGGCCTCCAGCGCCATGCTCCTGGGCGGCAGCGCCGAACTACGAGGCGCGTCCATCCTCCGGCAGCAAGCCGAATCGATTCATCAGCACTACCCGCCCTCGGACGCCACATATCAGCTCGATTGGAGGTGAAACAGGGACCCTCAGTTTGCCGGTCTCCGAATACCCACGAGAAGAGACTACAGAGGAGTATGCGCAGATGAGGAAGGCGATCGGACGACGCGGGCTCAGGCGTGCGGTCTCGTTGCTCGCGTTCATGTCACTCGGTGCGGGCGCCACCGTGTCCGCGCCACCTGCCGTCGCAGGCGGGCCTGCGATGGTGAAAGGCGCGACCGTCAAGGCGGATCACCGTTCACCGACCGGATATACCGTCAGGTTTGTCTACCACAATCCCAATGCCACGCAGGTCCGCCTTGCCGGAGACCTGACTCTGCTCGACGTCAATACCGGCAACACCCGGTATCAGCCGGAGGAATGGCAGACGGGGCGGTACCACTCTGGAGGCACCGAGTTCCTCAGGGACATGACCAGGGATTCGAAGGGATACTGGTCGATCTCACTCCCGCTGCACGCCGGAAGTCTCAGCTACTGGTACCGGGTCTGGGACCCGACTCAGGGCTGGGTGAACAAGCGCATCTGGGATCCCGCCTCGACGAACCCTCGGCCCCCTGGCGAATCCTCGTTCCGCGTCAGGAACAACGACGTCCTCGATGCCGTGTACGTGCCGTACGCCAAGAAACAGAACGACCCGGTGCTGAAGGAGCGTGCGGAGTACGAGCTGCCGATCGCGGACCGCTCACGGCGGGGCACCGTCCAGTACATCCCCTACACCACGATCCTGGGCGACGGCGGCCATTACCTCGGCGTCTACCTGCCGGCCAACTACGATCCCAACCGCGCGGAGCCCTACAAGGTCGCGTATCTCGCCCACGGCATCTTCGGTGATGAGACCGACTTCATGGTCCCTGCGAACGTCCCGAACATCCTGGACAACATGACGGCTAAGGGCGAGATCGAGCCCACCGTGGTTGTCACCATGGGAAATCACTTCACGGGCACCAGCCTCGGCTTCGCCTCATACAACCAGACCAACGCCGCCAACAACCTGGTCCAGACGATCCTCCCCCTCATCGAAGAGAACTACAACGTCTCGACCGAGCGTGAGGGCGCGCCTACGGCGGGTTCTCATATGGCGGAATGACGGGCGGCGTCGTCATCAAGAACTACCCGACCACGTTCGCGTTCTACGGACACTTCTCCGGCAATCCGTCCCTCACGACGCAAGACTATGACAACGTCGCGGAGGCGGTCGGGGACGATGACCTCTTCGTATTCCTCGGCAACGGTGTCTTCGAGGGCAACCTCAACGCCCAGAACGCCATCGCGAACAACTTCAGGGCTCGAGGGTTCGACGCCGAGACGACCCAGGTCCCTGGCGCGCACGACGGGATGACGGCGGGCCAGCTGTTCACGATCTTCGCCAGGGACTACCTGTGGTCGGGCGTCGACTCCGTGTCGGTGACGCCCGCGACTGAGCACCTGACGAAGGGCTGGAACTGGGTCAGGCAGTTCAGCGCTCAGGTGACGACCAACGAGGGTGTCAGCCCGGCGGTCACCTGGTCGGTCAAGGGAGCGACCTCGGCGGGCACAAGCATCTCCGCGGATGGTCTGCTCTCGGTGGCCGCTGCTGAGACCGCGTCGTCGCTCACCGTCGTGGCGACGTCGGTGGTGGACCCGACCAAGACGAGCTCAGCCCGAGTCACGCTGACGCCCCCGGGCACGGCAAGGGCGGCGGTGAAGGCGAAAGCCACACCCGCGTCGGTGGTCAGTGGCGACACGTTCACGGTGAAGGTCGATGTGAGGGCACCATCCCGGCACAGGAAAGCTCCGAAGGTGACCGGCGAGATCGCCGTCACCTTCGGCGGCACCACGCGGGTGGTTGCGCTGACCGGCGGAACGGCAGTCGTCACGCTGCCGACCGCCGGACTTTCAGCAGGTGTGTACCCGGTTCACGTCGCCTACTCCGGTGACCGGACCTACGCTCCAGACGCGGCGGTCCATCAGCAAATGCGAGTGCGATAGCCAGCAGGCATCGTGGGCCGGCGACCTCCCGTCGCCGGCCCACCCGCATCGTGCCGCCCGAGGCCGCGATGTACCGCGCCCGCCAGTCAATCAGCGCCGCCCGCACGCCAACCGCGTCCATCGAGGCGACCGCCAGCTCGACACTGGCCACCAGCCCGGCCACCTTGGTTGTCGGTGGCGCTTCCTTATCGGTGATCTTAAGGACCGTGCTCAACCCGGTCACCTCGAGCAGGCGGCGCAGCGGCGCGCTGTCGTCGGTGACGAACAGGGCAGCGGCCGCGTGGAAGGTCGCCAGGCAGGCTTGCTACGGCTTGCGGGCTACTGCGCCGTACCCGTCCACGGTGAGGATGGTGTCACCAGCCAATGGGCCGGGCCGCCATTGGGAGATCGACACCAATCCGGGTTCGATGAGTTCGAGGCCTTCGAAGCAGCCGCGCAGCTGGTCGGGAGTGCGTAGGACGTAGGGGACAGCGCCGGTGTCGTTGTAGCCCTGCTGTGCTTCGTTGAAACCTTCGGTGGTATTGGTGCTGTCCCAGAGCACCAGGTAGCTGCCGGAAGGAACCGCGTCCATCATCCCGGCCACGATGAAGCGCATCTGGTGGTAGTCGCCGACGTGGCCGAGCGAGCCCATGAACATCACCGCGATCGGCTCGGTGACGTTCAGGATGTTGCCCGCTTCCTGTAGGAGTTGTTGGGTGTTGTGGAAGTCGTAGTCGATGAAACCGGTGACGCCCTCGGCGGTGGTGTTGCGCAGCAGGGCGCGGGCGTGGACGAGCACGAGCGGGTCGTTGTCGACGTACACGATTTTGGGGTCTGGGGCGGCGCGTTGGGCGACCTGATGCGTGTTTGCATGGTGGGCAGGCCGGTGCCGATGTCGAGGACCTGTCGGATGCCGGCCTGCGCGGCGAGGTAGTGGACGGCTCGGATGACGAACTGCCGGGACTGCTTGGCCAGCTCCACGATGCCGGGGAACCGGGCGATGCACGCGTCCCCGGCAACACCGTCGGCGGCGTAGTTTTCCTTGCCGCCCATCCAGTAGTTCCAGATCCGCGCCGAATGCGGCACCGACGTGTCAATCTTTGAATATGGTCCGCGATCGGTGGGCGACTGGCCGGTCATCGCGACTTCTTCCTTGAGAAGCATTTCCGTTCTTCGCGCGTGCAGGGCGGGCACAGTCGGCGGCTAGGTTTGCGGCTCACCTTGAACGAACGCCAGCAGGGGTGACGCGGATGGCGGGCTTGCCCACGGGTGGCGGTTCGGGGTGGGTGTGTGGTGTTCGCTCAGGCTCGGCTCCGGTGTCGTGGGCCGTGTCGCCGGCAGGTTGGCTTGCGGTGGCGGTTCGACGCCTGGATGCCTTCCTGTGGCTGGGGTTGGCTGGTTACGCGGTGGTGGGTGGCCCTGGGTGGGGGTTCCAGTCGATGCCGAGTGCGTCGAGGTCGGTGATCTGGTCTGCGGTGAGGTCGCCGTTGCGGTGGCGGGCTCGGGCGGTGGTCAGCCAGAGGCTGACGTTGTGGCCGTTGACTGTTCCGGCGCCGCGTAGGGTGCCGTGTTCGGTGTGGTAGGCGCGGGCAGCGGCGAGGTGTTGCTGCCAGCGGTGTGCGCGGCAGTCCCAGATCATGTCGAGCTGGTCCAGTTCGGCGGTTCGTTCGGCTTTGAGCCGGCCGCGTTTGTGGTCGCTTCGTCGGTTGGTGATCCAGGTGCCGAGGTTGAACCCGTCGTCACTGGTGTAATTGGAGGGCACTTGGAGGTGTCCGTACCGCTGGCGGTAGGCGCGGGCGTGACGTAGGCCGTCTTGCCATTCGGTGGTTTGTGGGTCCCAGTCGAAGCCGGCCTTGTCGAGCAGTTGGCGACGGGTTTCGGGCAGGGTGCCGGCACGGCGGTGGGCGCGTTGGGCGGTCCACCATTGCCGCAGGCTGTCCGGCGCGGTGTCCGCGGCGCCGGATGCCTGTCGTTGGGTCCATTGCAAGTGTTCGGCGTACCGGCTGTGCCATTGCTCCTCGACCGGGTCCCAGATGATGTGCAGCCGTTCGAGCGCGGCGATCCGGTCCGGGGCGAGGTTGCCGGCCGTGTACAGCCGCCGTTGGTGGGCTAGCCAGGACCCGAGCCAGCCGTCGTCGGTCTGCACGTGCGGGACGCGCAGGTGACCGTGTTCGGCGTGGAACGCTTGCGCGAGGGGGTAGTAGCGGTCCCACGCGTCCTGGTTGGCCGCCGGGACGGGGTTGAGCACGCGCAGCCGGATCCGGTCCGCGAACCCGGCCGGCACGCGCGGCCCGGCCGCGGTCAGCCAGGACAGACCCACCGCGGCGCCGGCAGTGTCGGCCAGGCCGCCGATGTTGCCCTCGCCGCGCCGTGTACCGCTTCGCGCCTGGTCGAGGCGGGCCTCGAGCCGTTCGTCGTGGGCGCGTAGTGCACGGACCACTTGCCAGACGTGTTGCCAGTCGCGGTGGGCGAGCTCGTTGGCCAGGGTGGCTTCGCTGGTCAGCACCGGTACGACGATGGTGGCGGTCTTCTGTGGTTGGCCGCCGAGCCGCAGTGACCGGCCGACGCCTTGCACGACGTCGATGAGTGAGGTGCGTGGTTCGGCGTACATGACCGCGTCCAGGGCGGGCACGTCCAGGCCCTCGCTGAACAGGCGGGCGTTGCACACCACGACGGCGTTGTCGCCGGGGTCGCGTAGGTGGCGCAGCACCTGCGCCCGGTGCGCGAAGTTGGACTTGCCGCTGGCTGACCAGCCCCGCACCGGCCGGGTCGGGGCCTCTGCCGCGGGCAGCAGGCTCACGGCGTCTGGCAGGGTGTGGGCGAACAGGGCGGCTGAGGCGACCCGGTTGTGGTAGACCAGCACCCGGCTTAGCTGGTAGTCGGCGATCGCCCGGCTCAACGCGATCTGGCTGGCCAGCATCCGCGCCGGCCGTGGCCGCCCGGCCACGGTCAGGGTGGGCTGTTCACCGGTCGTACCGGCAAAACCTGCCAGATCGGCGAGTTCCTGCTCGGTGACGACGGCGACGACCAGCCGGTAGTCGGCCAGCAGGCCAAGGCTGATCGCGTCGGCGAACCCGAGCCGGAACGCCACCGGCCCGAACACGGTCTGATCGTCCATGCTGATCGCCGGCTGGTCGTCGAGGAAGATCCGCGGGGTGGCCGTCATGTACAGCCGCCGCCGCGCCGGCACCGCGACCTGGTCGTGCACGGCCGCCCATGCCTTGCCCAGCGGCCCAGCCGTGCGGTGAGCCTCGTCGACCACGAGCAGACCGGCGGGTCGGGCGTCGTGTAGCCGGTAGGCGGCCCGCACTACGGGCAGGCTGGCGTAGGTGGCCAGCACCGTCACCCGCCCGTCGGCCATCAGGGCGGCCAGCTGGGCCGGGTCGGTGGTGACGGTCAGGCTGCGCAGGCTCACGCCGGCCTGCCGGGCCGTGTGCTGCATCTGCCGGATGTTGCACACTGCGACCACCCGACCCATGGCCGGGCCGAGGTAGTCCTGCCACTGCTTGACCGTCTGCGCGAGCAGGTCGACGGTGGGCACCATCATCACCACCGGCTCGTGCGCTGCCACCCGAACCGATGCGTCCGCCGCGACCAGGGTCTTGCCGGTTCCGCAGGCGGCAACCACAGTGCCGCGCTGGCCGTCGCGGACCTGGCCGCACCAGCGGTCCACCGCCCGCTGCTGGTGCGGCCACAACACCCGACCACCCACCGACGCCGGTGGCACGACGTCGGCGGTCATGACATGTCCGTGAGGGTGGGTTCGTCCGTCACCGTCGATGATGGACGCGATTGCGGCGGCCGCAGGTAGCGCCGGTGGTGGCGCGGGACGGCCAGGGCGGGCGGAGTTCTCGCCTCAGTCCCGCCGCGGACTGGTGTACGCCGGGTGTGCTGGGCGGTCCTCATTCGGGCTGGGCCCGATCAGTGGTGCCGGCTGGGAGGGCTGCCAGCATGGTTCGCACGTCGGCGGCTTCGGTGTCGCCGAGCTCGGCGAACAGGGCCTGCGCGCGTTGCAGGTGCGCGAGGGCACCCGCTGGCCGGTGTCGGGCCAGGGCGAGTTCGCCGAGGCCGTGATGGGCTTGGGCCTGGCCGCGGGTCAGCCCGGCTTTCTGCGTCATGGCGAGCGCGGCGCCGAGTTCGGCGGCGGCCACCTCGTACGCGCCGTTGGTGATCAGAGCGCGGCCCAGGTGGGTCCGGGCGCGGGCCAGGTTGACCGGGTCTGGGGCGTCCAGGTCGGTGAGCAGGTCAACGGCTTGGCTGAGCAGATCGATGGCGACGCGCGCAGCTTGGTTGGTGGTGTGGGCCTGGGCCAAGCCGATGAGGGTGAGCGCGATGCGTCGTGGGTTGCCCAGCTGTCGGTACAGCGCCAGCGCCTGGGTCAGGTCGGCGATCGCGTCCGCGACGCGGTGGAGGGCAAGGGCGGTTGTGCCGCGCCCGGCCAGTGCGGCGGCCTGCTCGTGCTGGTCGGTCGCGGTCTGCTGTGCCTGGGTGAACAGGTCAGCGGCGGCGGTGTGATCGCCGCGGTCGTAGCAGCCCCATGCTTGCCGGTTCAGGGCCGCCGCCAGGTAGCCGGGGTTGTCGAGCCGCTGCGCGCAGCTGACGGCGAGTACGTCAACCCGTTGACGCGTGTGATGGTGGCGGCGCAGGTGAAACAGGGGCCACATCCCGTACGACACCGCGAAGGCCAGCTCAGGTAGGTGCGGCGCGGCGGCCGCGACCACATCGACCAGGTTGACCCTCTCGGCCTCCAACCAGGCCAGCGCAGCCCGCCCGCTGTCGAATTCGTATGGTGGAAGGCCGGCGACATGGTGGGCGAAGTCGGCGGTGTACCGCTGGTAGGGGTAAGGATCCGGTCCGCCGCCCGCACGTCGGCCAGATACCCCAACACGATCCGGCGCAGGGTCTGGTCCCGACCGGCCGGGTCGGTCGGCAGGTCACGGCCGAACTCGCGCACCAGCGCGGGATACCCGTACCGGCCCGGCGCCGGCTGCTGGAGCAGACGGGCGTGCACCAGTATCGCCAGCGGCGCAGCTGTCGCGTCCTGCGCAACGGCGAGACCGGCCCCTGCGGTGCGTGCGGTGAAGTCCGGCCCAGGATGGCTGAGCATGGCCTGGAACAGCCGTTGGGCCGGGGCAGGCAAACCTGAGTAGGCGGCGTCGATCGCGGACATCAGGGCAAGACCTCCACAGTCAAGGCGTGCCGCGTCGGCAAGGGTGGGCGGCGTGGCTGGTGCGTTGTTCAGCTGGCCGGCAGCGGCCGCTACCGCCTGATCTGGATGGCTGGCCAGGTGCGCGGCGGTGATCGCGAGCGGCAACGGCATGCCGGCGCACGCCTTCACCAGGTCGGCGACAGCGGCGGGTTCGGCCGTCAACCGCCGCTGGCCGCAGATCGCCGCCAACAGCATCGCGGAGGCGTCCTGGTCCAGCGGACCAACCAGCACCGGATAAGCGCCGGCGGCGACCAGATCGGCAAGCGGTGCCCGGCTCGTCACCAACACCACACAGGTGGCCGCGGCCGGAAGCAGCGGCTCCACCTGCTCGGCCGATCCGGCGTCGTCCAGCACCACGGTCAGCTTCCGGGAGGCGGTCAGCGACCGCCACAAGGCGACGCGTTCGTCGGCATCTGGGGGGACCCGTTCGTCGGGCACGCCGAGCGAGCGCAGCAGCCGCGCCAACGCCACCGAGGGCGGCAGCGACCCACCTACGGCACGGCCGCGCAAATCGACGTACAGGTCCCCATCGGCCGCCCACGGCAACGCCTGGGCGGCCCGGACAGCCAGGGCGGTCTTGCCCACCCCGGCCGGGCCGTGCAGCACCGCGACGGCCCTGCACCGGGGTGCGCGTGCGGCGACCCGCTTCAGGGCCTGTAGCTGGCTGTCCCGGTTGACCCAGACGGTGGTGGCTGGTGGCAGCTGCCGCGGGACCGGCAACTGCCGCGCCAAGACCGTCATGGCGTCGGCGAGTTCCGGGTCGGCGGCGGCCGCGGTGCGCAGCACCGCCCGCAACGCCGCCAACGCCTCCGGATCCACGTCGGCCAGCCGCAGCACGCCCGCGGTCGCGGGATCGGCGGCGGCCCGGCCACGCAGCCGTCGTAACACCGCCGCGGCGCTTTCGGTCAGGGCGTCGACCGCCTTGCCCACCACGGCGGCGGCGACCGCCTGAAGTAACGGGTCGTCAATCATCGTCGGTCCGTTCCGCATGTCTGATGGCCGCACTGGCTCGCAATGTCGTGGCCTGGGCATCGAGCACCGACCCGGTGGCGCGGCGCGCGGTCACGCACCAGGCCTGGGGTTGGCGCCAGCAGAAACGAGCTGCCGCGACCGGCTTGGAGCGGGCTGGCCCGACAACCGGAACCCCTGACCGGGGTTCCGGCGTCCGAGCCCGCCTGGACAAGGACGGCGGTGCGGTAGCAGACGGTGACCATCAACGCAGCACCCGGCCGCTGGCGGCCGATAACGGCTCGGGCTGAGGCGGCCTCGGCGCTGCTGCGTCCGGTCGGCGGGTTCGCGGCGGATCCCAGTCCATGCCCAGCCGGTCGAGTTCGGCTTTGCGCTCCGGTGCCAGGTTGCCGCGTCGGTGGTCGGCGCGGCGGTTGCTGATCCAGTTGCCGAGCCGGTGCGTGTTGTCGCCGTAGACGAGGTCTTGCGGCACACGCAGATGCCCGTGTTCGGCGTGGAAAGCGCGGGCGGCGGTCAGACCCTCCTGCCAGCGGAACTCGTACGCGTCCCAGACCATCCCCAGCTGGTCCAGTTCGGCCTTACGCGCCGCGGACAGCCTCAGCTGACGGCTGCGCATCTCGCTGCGGCGGTTGCTCACCCAAGCACCAAGCTGGTACCCGTCATCGCAGATCAAGTGCTGCGGCACAAGCAGGTCGCCATGTTGTCGGCGGTAGGTGCGCAGGTGCGCGATCGCGGTGTCCCACTCGGTCTGTACCGGGTCCCAGTCGAAGCCGACCTCGTCCAGCAGCTGTTTGCGGGCTGGCGGCAGGGTGCCGTCGCGGTGCAGGGCGCGTTGCCGGCTGCACCACGCGGTCAGGCTCTGCGACGCTGTCGCCTTATCACCCTGCTGTTGTTGTTGGTGCAGGCGCTTGTATTCGGCGTACCGGGTTTCCCATTGATGTTCGCCGACCTCCCAAACGATGCCGAGGCGTTGCAGTGCGGTCACTCGCTCCGGCGCCAGCTTGCCGACGGCGTGCAGCCGGCGTTGCCGGGTCAACCAGCTGCGCAGCCCGGCACGTGCGGGATCGGAGGGTATCCGCAGGTGGCCGTGTTCGGCGTGGTAGGCCACCACCAGCGGGTAGTAGTGGGCCCAGCCGTCTTGCACCCGCTCGGTCGCGCCGTGGGTCAGCACCCGCAGCCGGATCCGGTCGGCGAAGTCGTCGGGCACGCCGGGCCCGGCCGCGGTCAGCCAGTCAAGCCCGGCCACGGCACCGGCCGGGCTGTGCCGGCGGTAGGTCTGACGCGCTTGTTGCAGGCGCTGCTCGACCCGTTCGTCATGCGCCCCCAAGGCCCGCACCACCCGCCACACGGTCTGCCAGTCCCGGCGGGCCAGCTGCCGGGTAAGGGCGGCTTCGCTGGTCAGAACCGGCACGACGACGGTCGCGGTCTTGCCGGGCTGACCACCGAGCCGCAACGCCCGACCAACCCCCTGAACCACATCGATGATCGAGGAACGGGGCTCGTCGAACGCGACCCCGTCCAACGCCGGCACATCAACGCCTTCGGTGAACAGACGGGCGTTGCACACCACCACCGTGTTTCCGCCCGGCTCACGCAGCTCGCGCAGCACCATGGCCCGATGGGCGAACCCTGACCGGCCATGCGCCGACCAGCCCACCACCGGCCACAGTGGACGCTCACGCTCCGGCAGCAACGCCACCGCGTCCGGCAAAGTCTGCGCGAAGTGGCCGGCCACCGCCACCCGGTTGTGGTAGACCAGCAGCCGGCGCAGCCCGTAGTCGTTGATCGCCCGCGCCAGCGCGATCTGACTGGCCAGCATCCGCGCCGGCCGCGGCCGCCCATCCACCGTCAACGTCTGTTCGGCCTGCAGACCGGTGATCTGCTCGGCGGTGACCACCGCGACGACAAGCCGATAGTCGGCCAGCAAACCCAGCTCGATCGCGTCGGCGAACCCCAACCGGAACGCGGTCGGCCCGAACACCTTGACGTCGTCCATGCTGATCGCCTGCTGGTCATCCCCGACAATCCGCGGTGTCGCCGTGGCATACATGCGGCGGCGGGCAGGGACCGCGACATCGTCATGCACCATCGCCCACGGCTTACCGATCTCACCAGCGGTGCGGTGCGCCTCGTCGACCACCAGCAGCCCGGCCCGCCGCGCATCATGCAGCGCATACGCCGCCCGGATCACCGCAACGCTCGCGTAGGTCCCGACCACGGTCACCCGGCCGGCAGCCATCCAACCAGCCAACGTGCCCGGATCAGTCGTGACCTGCAGGCCGCGCAGGCTGACCCCCGCCTGCCGGGCCGCCTGCCGCATCTGCCTCATATTGCACACCGCGACCAGCCGCCCAACCCCGCGACCCAAAAAGTCCAGCCACTCCCCCACGGTCTGCGCCAACAGGTCAACCGTCGGCACCGTCACCAACACCGGCTCACCCGCCGCCACCCGCGCTGAGGCCTCCGCCGCAATCAGCGTCTTGCCCGTGCCACACGCCGCCACGACCGTGGCCCGCTCGCCCTCACCAACCGCGGCGCACCACGAATCCACCGCATCAACCTGATGCGGCCACAGCCGCCGCCCCGAACCGGTCGACACCACCGCGCCACCCGCAGGCGCGCCGCTGAACACCTGTCGCCCGGCGCCGATCACGGCCGAAACACCGGGCGCAGCGCCGAGCCCGCACCGGCGGCCTAGGGCACCTCGGCCGTCCAACCGCCTGCGGTCGCCGCGTCGCGTAGCAGGCCGACACCACGAACGTTGCGGCGCAGCCGGTGCAGGTCATCGGGTCCGGCCCGGCGTCGTTGCGGGTCCGGCGCAGCCGGCAGCGGGCTGTTGCGTGGTGGGCGTGCGTCGCTGGTCCAGGTAGAGGCGGTAGCCGTGCAGGTTGGTCAGGTAGTTCGGATCGGTGTTGGCGGCGGCGCCGACGACCTCGTCGTAGCTGGCCAACAGCTGCCCACTGACCGGGTGCAGCAGCAGCACGACGTCCAACACGGTGCCAAGGCTGTCGGTGTCTCGGACCGCGACCCGCACCGCCGGCCGTCCAGCCCGGTCCGTCACGCCGGTCAGCGGTTGCAGGCCGGGCTGCTCGGCCAGCAGGCGAACGATCGTGGTCCGTGCCGACCGGTCCAGGTAGCCCCAGTCGGGCAGGTACATGATCACGCTGACCACGTGTCGCGGGCGGCGTTCCTGCGGCAGCGAGCCGGCCATCAGCTGCCGGCGCAGCCGATCTGGGTCGGCGGCGATCCGGCCGGCGATGCCGGCCGGGCCTTCCATGCCGCCGCTGGTGCGGGTGTCGCCACCGTCCTGTCGGCAGCCGCCGTCGGTTTCGTCCCAGGTGACCTGCCGGCCTGCCCCGGCCAGGCTCCGCCACCACTGGATCCGCTGCACCGACGGCGGCAACCGGCCGTCCCCGTCCGGGAATGCCTGATGTCCCCACTGCCGGGTTTCCAGATAGCTGTACGGGCCGCGGCTGACATCGGAGGCCGCCGGGCGCAACCTGCCAGCGAAGGCCAGGGCCTGTTGGCGTGGCGAACCCGGGCCGATCGACGGCCCCGGCGGAGCCGTCGCCGGTAGCGGCAAAGGCGCCGACGAGGCTGCCGAGACGCCTACCTGGTTAGCCGCAGCGGGGCTGGCGTCCTCGGATGGTCCGCCAGCGATGCCCGCGGCGGCCACGCCGGTGGCGGCCGCCACCGCAACGGCGGCGGTGATGGCGGCCACCATCGCTCGACGTCGACCGGCGCTTGCCGGACGTTTCGCCGATGCCGGAATCTGCACCGCGGCCGGTGGAGCGCCGATCGGCGGTCCCGCAGCCGGGCCGCTCGCAGCGGTCGATGCCTGCGGCGACGGGTCAGGCGGCAGGTCATTGGTCGGGCCGAACCGCACCTGACCAGTACCGTCAGTACTCGGGTCCGTCTGCACTTCCCGCTCAGGCACGTCGGCCATCCCTTTCGCCAGCGGTGGTGGCCGCGCCGGTGATGCTGGTGCCCGCCGCGGCGGACAGTCGGTGGTGTCGCATCACCGCTCCCCTGACTTGCCGGTCCCTGCGCTGCCTGCGGGAAGGTCGTTGACGTGACGCGCTTGCAGCAGCAGCCAGTAGCTCTGGGTACGGGGCGTGGGCCCCCGCAGCGCCGGCGGGTTGATCAGCGTGACTTCCTCGGCCGCCAGCAGGGCACCGGTGACCGGGTCGAAGATCAGCCGATCGCGTGTGCTGTCGGAGTTGGAGTTGACTGCGACCGCGATACCTTGCCGTCCCGCCCGGTCTTTCCAGCCGCCCTCGCATTGCAGCCCGGTGGTCTGCATCGCCAGGACCCGTAACAGCGCCACCCGTACCGGCTGCGCTGTGGCGTGGGTGTGGTAGACGTCCGCGATCGCCCGCAACACCCACTGCGGTCCCATCTGCGGTGGCGAGTGCGTTTGCAGTTGGGCGGCCAGCACGGCCGGTCGGGTCTCGATCGGCTCGGCGAGGACGCCGGCCAGGCCGCCGGCGGTGTAGGTGCTGCTGCTGTCCGGACGGCTGTTCTCGCCGGGGATGGCGATCACGTCCTGCCGGCCGCTGCCGTCCGACGCGCGCCACAGCCTCGACTCGTACGTCGCCGCGGTCACCACGGTGCTGCCGCCGCTGGCGGCCATGTCCTCGCCCCACCACCGGCTGTGGATCGCCCAGTACCGGCCCAGGGCGGCCGTCTCCGCGGGCCGGGCAGCGACAGCGTCGGCGAGCTGCGCCATGCACGCCACCGGCTGCGGACCGGCCGGACCGGTCGCGGCGACGACCGCCGCGGCCGTCGTTGCCGGGGTGGCCGCCGACGGCGATGCTGCCTCCGCTTGGGTGGGGGCGTCGGACAACGTGGCTCGCAGTATGGCGGCCGCGCCGACCGTCGCGGCGACGCCCAGAGCAGCCCCCACCGCGACTGCGATGCGACCCCGGCGGGATGAGGCAGACAAAAGTTCCATGCGAGCAAGCTCCGTTTCAAGTCTTGTCGGATCAGGTCTGGACAGCACGGCGTTCCTCAGCCGCCCACCGCCCCGCCCTGCGCGCAGGCCACACGCAAAGCCATTGAGGGCTGCGGTCAACTGCGATGTCAGCCACCGGAGTGCCGGCAGGCATCACCGCCATCGGGAGGCGGCCCGGTCAGGGACCGCGCCGCTGTGGCTTGGATGGTGGCCGCCACAGCGGTTGCAGCGTCACGCCCAGCCGTGGTGGCGGCTCACGACCACCCACTGCGGACCGGCCATGCGCAGGAAGGGCAATCGGTGGCCCGTGCGCCCCGAATCCGTGTCGGCTCAACCAACGCACACTGTTCGGGTCGACCGCAACCGCGTACGCCGGGACCTGCCGGGCGTCCAGAACGTCCAGCCGACGGCGCAGCAGCAAGGTTCCCCAGCCCTGGCCCTGGATCCCGTTCTGGCCCGCGGCGAAAGCAAGCTGTTGGTAGGGCAGCCCGGTAGGCGCGGCGTCGGCCAGCCGACGGTGCAGATTGACGAACTGGTCCGCGAACGGCGCGGTCGCCCGCGCCAGCCGCTCCCACCAATTCGACCCCACCGTCGTGGGCCCCGGCAGCCACACCGTCGCCACCCGATGCCCCGGCGGCATGTCAACGTGACCACGCTCGAACGCGGCTTCCAGGCACAGGCCGATCCATGCCTGGATGAGCGGGGCACGGGACCGCTGGTTCGGAACAAGCCATCCCGCCAGCGCCGTGGACGCGTAGGCACCGGCCAGCAGCCCTTCAACGCGGGTGACGACTCCGGCCGGCGCCGCCCGCACCAGACCCCGACGTGCGGCACCCTCGACCACCGCTGAGGTCGGCCTGGCCCCACTCCCGTCGCAGCGATCACGCGCATGGTCGTCGGCGGCGTAATTCACATCTAGGTCTTCCTTCCGGTCTGGCGTTGGCTCTGCCAAGTCCACTGTGGATGGCCAGCCGCCGGTGGATCCACCCGACGGCTTGACCGACGCGGTCGAATGCCCCGGTAGACAGGCATCTCGGCAACCGCGGCCGCGGTAGCCGGGTGCGGACACGTGCAGTGCGCGCGGGCGTTGACGGCGATGCTGACCGGCACGTGAGGTGACGGCCAGGTGCGGCGGCAAGCGCGTGCCCAAGCTCGCCGGCACCCCCGCACTCGTCGGGACACCACTGCCTGGGCCGGTGACCGTGGTTGGGTGAGGTTCGCGGCATGGTCGGCCACAACGGTTGCCACCGCGGGCTGGCCGAGCAGCCCCGGTCGGGCTGCAACCCACCCGAGCGGCCGCTCCACTATGGATCGTTGTGGTGGTCGTCGGGGTGCCACCTGGGCGAGGGCGTGGCTGGTCACGAGTTCCGCGGCGAGCCGGGCCCAGCAACGTCCGGTCGGTGACGGGGTTTGCAGGTCGACCGCGATGGCCACGCTGCCGGTGCGGGCAACGACCTGGCAGGCGCCTGCTGTGGTGGCGGCGAACGCCTCGTCGCCGAGCCACGAGACCGGCCTGCGGCTTCTCCCGCACGTTGTGCAGGTGCGTGTCCCGCTGCGCAGGGTCTGCGACCGGAGCCGGTGTGTGAGCCTGGGGCATGAACATCGGGCGGTAATGCGCCTTTCCGTACAAGATGCGGGGTGGATGCTGGCCGGCGCGAACCACCGGCGGGTTGGTGCGGCGAATGCTGACCGGTCAGCTACCCGGCTCAGCCGTGGTGAGCGGCCCGACGTGTGCCCGGTGGGCGGTGTCGTCGTCGCCGGGTTCGGTCGCCACCGGCTGCCCGCGGCGGGCCAGCAGCCACACCGACGGCCCATGGGGCAACACTGTCACCGGCCCGTCCGGCTGGTAGCCGTGCCGGACCGCCAGGTCCCGGAACCCGGACGAGGTCGCGGCCGCGTACGCCGGCACCCCTTGACGGTCTAGGACGGCGTGTCGATGCCGCAGCAACGCGGTACCGATCCCCTGCCCCTGCCGGCCTCTAGCCACCGCCAGCAACACCAACCGCACCGACCGCTGTCCCGACCCGGCCGATGCCGGCGCTGTCGTGCGGGCCGCCTCGAACTGCCCGAACCGGTCCGCGTACCGACCGCACAGCGTGGTCAGTAGCCCTTCAACGGCGTCGGGGTCCTCCCGCTCGCTGTCCACCCAGATGCCTATCCCGACCGTGTCACCGCCGCTATCGACAGCGACGTCGACGTTCCCGCTCGTGAGGGCGTACCGGATCACCGCCGGCCACAACCCGGCGAACACGCCCAGCCGGGCGCTGCGATCCTCGACCAGCCAGACACCTTCCCGGGTGTCCACGCACGCGGCCAGCACCAGCCGGGCCAGCGCATCAACCTGCTCCGTCAGGGCACCGCCATCACCAACGGCGGCGTCCACCCCCGACCGGACCGTCACCACCGCCTTCGCAGGCGCCGGCTCCACAGCCATCGTCCTCACCAGATCCTCTCGGTAAACCTCGGCGCCATCTGCCTCATCCGGGCACGTCTTCGGACCGCTGCGACCTCCCGGGTGCGCTGGCCGACGCGGGCGGCCTGGGTCAAGCCACCCACCGCGCCCGCCGAGGCCGCCGCCAGCCACCGCCTCGCCGGCGCTGGCGAAACCGCGGCCGCCCTCACCACGCCAGTGGACCCACTCACCAGGTCACCCCCACCGGGCCGTTGCCCTCGCCCGGCTGGGCGTACCGACGCAGCGCGGACGGCCGGTCGCCGTCCTGGGACCGATGGCCCTCACCGCTCGCCTCCCGCGGTCGCGGCCAACGCGGCGAGCAGATATCGGGCGCCTCGCCCGGCTGGTGACGGGTCGCTCGGGGCGACGCCCGGCCGCCACTGCGACGCCCACACCAGTCCTGGCTCGGGTAGCTGCCAACCGGCCAGCAACTGCTCGACGTGGGTGCGGCTGCGTGGCCAGGCCCCGATCGTGGTCAGCGCGTTGACTTCGGCGTGGACGTCGGCGGTGGGATGGGTCAGGGCCAGGAAGCTGCCGTCCACGCTTTGCTCGCGGACGGTGGCCAGCAGCCCGGCCGCCGCGGTGTCATCCAAGTGGGCCAGCACACCGGCCGCGATGACCGCGAGGGGTTTGTCGAAGTCGAGCAGCCGCCGCACCGTCGGATGCTTGAAGACGGTCGCCGGTGTGCACAGGTCGGCGCGGATCGCCGCCGCCACGCCGGCACGGCCGTTGTCGGTGATCCGGTCGATGGCCCGGTCGACCGCGACCACATCGATGTCCACATGCACCGACCGGGCCGCCGGCCCATACTCGATCAGGGTTTCGTGGACGCTGTTGGCCGAGAGCGTGCCGCAGCCCAGGTCGAGGTACTGTTCGACGCCGGCGGCCACGAGGGTGGTGACGACGCGGCGGGTGAAGGCTCGGTTGGCGCGCGCCATCTCCCGCACGCCTGGGATGACCGTCTCCATCTGCCGGGCCATCTCCCGGTCGGCGCGGCAGGTCTCGAACCCGTCGGTCAGGTGGTCCCACACCCGGCACACCCGCCACGGCACCCGGGCATCCCGCCCACGGTCGGCGCGGCGCTCGGCGGCGGCCGTTGGTCGGGTCATGATGGCCTACCCCCGACCGCGGTCGGTGCGGCGAACAGGGCGCCCGCACACACCACGGCGTACGGGTCCGACAACGTCAACACGAACGGCTCCATCTGCAGCTGACTGGGGGAAGGCGGGGCGGGGTTATCGGTGTGGAACGGGCGGGCCGCGGTCGAGGCATGGGCGCCAGGGACCTGTCCAAAAGCCGAGCCAGGGGCTGTGCGCGGGCACGATGGCGGCCGGCCGCCACCACACCTCGATCACCGGGTCGGTTGCGGCGACGATGATCCGCGCGACGAGTCGTTCGATCTCAAGCCGTAACGGGCCGGCTGAACCTGGATGGTTGGTGTGCTGTTTGCGGATCCAGTCCCGTTCGGCGGTGACCGCCGCGATCAGGTGTTCGATGTGCTGCGCGGGGTGCAGGTCGAGGCATTCGGGGCACAGGTAGAAGCGCCGGTCGCGGCCGGCCGGATGAGCCTGCCACGGCTGCTGGCAGGTACGGCAGAAGGTGATCCCGGCCAGCGGCCACGCCAGGGCGTCCATGTCTGCCATCACCGGCCCCCTGCCGTGCCGGGTGTGGATGGCGGCGGCATGGGGGATGCCGCCGCCATCCACCGTGCCCCGACGTCGGCAAGGTCAGCTCGCGGGGTGAGGGCTGCGCGTCGCACCGCTCGAGGCGTCGTATTAGACGGCGGGCGCGAACAGCAAAGACCCCCATCACCTACCGGGCCAGGACCGGCCGCTGGCTGGGCGGTGTCGTCGCGGTAGGTTTTGATCCAGCCGTGGAGCTCGTCCCACACCGCCTGAGCGCCGCATCGTCCACAGTGGTGGATGGTGTCGACGCGTGGGGTGACGAGCTCGGTCACGGGATGACGGTTCATGCCGCCTCCGTGGTGGTGACGGCCGCGGCGCCGAGGTACGGGTCCAGCAGGTGCGGGTCGGCGGCGACCGCAGCTGGCGTGGTCTGCAGCGCGATGCGGCCCTCGTGCAGCACGCACAGTTGGTCGGCGACGCGCAGGGCTAGTGGCAGGTTCTGCTCGGCGAGCAGCACCGCTACCTGATGGCCGGTGGACAGGTCGGTGATGATGCGGGCGAGGTCGTCGATCACCGTGGGGGCGAGTCCTTCGGATGGCTCGTCCAGCAGCAGCACCCGGGGTTTGCCGACCAGCGCTCTGGCCATGGCCAGCATCTGCTGTTCCCCGCCGGACAGCTCGCCGGGCCGGTGCCGGCGCCTGCCAGCCAACGCGCCGAACAGCTCATACATTTGGTCCGCGCCGAAGGTTGTCCACGCGCGTTGGTGGCGGGGCTGCGGCACGGCCAGGTGCTCGGCGACGCTCAGATCTCGAAAGAGGCGGCGGCCTTGCGGGACCAGGCCGATCCCGTACTGCTGCCGCCGTCTCGGGCCGGCGCCGGTCACGGTCGTGTAGTCGACGGTGATCCGGCCGCAGCGGGCCGGGTGCAGCCCGGCGATCGTGTTGATCAGCGTGGTTTTCCCGGCGCCGCTGCGGCCCACCACCGCCACCACCTGACCGGCCCCGAGTTGCAGGTCGATCTGGTTCAGCACGGCCGCGCCGTGGTAGCCGGCGCTCAGGCCGTCGACGCGCAGGACCCGCCGCTGGCTATCGGCTGGCGGGTTAGCCTCCCATGGCGGCGTTGTGGCCGGGCCGCCCGGATCGGTGGCGAGGTAGACGCGTTGCACCTCGGCGTGGCCGCGGACCTGGATGGGCGTGCCGGTGGTGACCTGCTGCCCGTGGTGCAGCACCGTGATCGTGTCAGCGACAGCGGTGACGAAGTCGATGTGGTGGTCCACCAACAGCAGCCCGGTCGCGGCGGGCAGATCGCGCAGCCTCTGGGCGAGGGCGTCGATCTCGGCGGTGGTCAGCCCGGCGGTGGGTTCGTCCAGCAGCAGCAGCCGCGGTCGGGCGGCCAGAGCCATCGCGACCTCGAGCCGGCGCCGCATCCCGTACGACAGCGTGCCGGCCGCGGTGAACAGGTGATCGGCGAGACCGGCGCCGGTGGCCAGCTCTCGGACACAGGTGTGTGGCTGGTGCGGGCGCGGCCAGCGGGTGCCGTGGTCGGGGCAGCCGGTGCGCTGGTGGGCCAAGGCGAGGTTGGTGGCCACGCTGAGCCGGTCGAAGGTCGCCGGGTGCTGCCAGGTCCGGCCCATCCCCTGCCGGGCCCGGCCAGCAACTGACATACCGGTGACATCTAGGCCGTCGAGCAGGATCCGGCCGGTGGAGGCGGGCAGGGTCCCGGCGACCAGGTTGAGCAGGGTGGTCTTGCCGGCACCGTTGGGTCCGATCACTGCATGCCGGCCGCCGGCGGCAACCGTCAGGTTCACGTCCGTAACAGCGGCGAGCTCACCGAACCGGCGGCCGACACCCTTCACCTCCAGCAGGGTGGTCATCGCCGGCTCCGGATGGTGTGCAGGCGGGCACGCAAAGGTTGCTGGTAGGCGACGGCCAGGAAGGTCAGGCCAAGCAGGGCAAGGGCGTGGCCGGCGGTGTGGACACCGACCAGATCGCGGACCGCCACGACGAGCACGGCCCCGGCGACGGCGCCGCGCATCGACCCGATCCCGATCGCGGCCGCCAGCAGCGCCAGAGCGGACACGTCGAGGCTCAGGTCGGCCGGGGACACGTACTGGTGGGCGGCGGCGAGCATGCCACCGGCGAGGCCGGCCACCGCACCGGCGATCGTCAGCCAGGCCAGCAGGATGCCGCCGGATCGGTAGCCGAGGCCTTGCAGACGCGGTTCGTGGTCGGCGAACCCGCGCACCATGTCCGCCAGGCGGCTGCGCAGCAGCACCGCCATCGCCACGGCCAGGAGCAAAAACACGGACAGCAGGTACAGGTAGACGTGCCCGTCCGCCGCCAACAGCGGCCCACCCGACCAGAGCGCAACGGGTGCGGCGTGCCGGCCGTCGTCACCGCCGGTCACGTCCGCCCACAAGCTCGCCGTGGTCCGGGCAAGCTCGGCGACCGCGAACGTCGTCATCAGGAACGCCGTGCCCCGGGTGCGGAGCAGCAGCGGCGCGGTGAGCGCGCTGGCCACGGCACCGGCGGCCGCGGCGGCGACCAGCAGCAGCGGGCCGGCGGTCAAGCTGGCAGCGCCAAGCAGGGCGGCGGTGTAGGCGCCGACACCGAGGTAGGCGGCCTGCCCCAGCGAGGGCAGGCCGGCGACATTGGCCAGCAGGTGGGTGCTGATCGTCAGCACGGCCATCACCAGGGCGGTGTTGGCGATCGAGACGGTGTAGGCGTCCACCACCGCGGGCAGCGCGATCGCCGCCAGCACCGCGGCGGCGACCACCAGACGGCTGGCGGCCCACCAATGTGTTGCCTTGCCGGGGAGGGCGGGTGCGGTGTCGGCCGCTCGGGTGCAGGTCATATGGGCCGCACCGCCTGCCGGGGTCGCAGGGTCAGCACGAGCAGCAGGACGGCGCACAGGGTGAAGGGTGCGGTGGTGGGGGCGGCCAGGGCGCCGAGGGTTTGGACCTGGCCGACCAGCAGCGCACCGGCCAGGGTGCCGGGAATGGACCCGGCGCCGCCGATCACTACGACGATCAGCGACAGCACCAGCACAGTGGTGTCGACCCCGGGTGCGGGGCCGAGCAGAGGCGCGCCGAGCACGCCGCCGGTGACGGCCAGGACCGCTCCGCCCGCCACCGCCGCGGTCTGGACGAGGCCGGTGGGCACGCCGGTGGCGGCGGCCATCGCCGGGTCGTTGACCGTGGCCCGGACCAGCGCGCCTGCCCTGGTGCGGGTGATGATCAGATGGACGGCGATGGCGATGACGGCGGCGACCGCGATGAACGCGAGGCGGTAGACCGGGTAGCCGTGCACGCCCAGCCGTACGCTACCGGCCAGGGCGTCGGGTGGATCGGCTGGCAGTGGGGCACCGCCGAAGACGGTGGTGAACGCGTCCGCGGCCAGGAACGCGATCCCTAGCGTGGCCAGGGCGTGTGCGAGGTGCCCGTACCGGGTCAGCGGGCGGGTCACGGCCGCCAGGACGATGCCGGCGGCGGCGCCGGCCAGGCCGCCGACCGCGAGGGCGGCGGCCAGGCCGGCAAGGCTGCCGTCACTGAACAGGTAGGCGCAGTAGGCGCCGGCCAGGTAGAGGCTGCCGTGGGCGAGGTTGAGGATGTCCAGCACGCCAAAGATCAGGCTCAGTCCGGCCGCGACCGTGAACAGCAGCAGCCCGAACGCGAGCCCGTCCAAGGCGGTCACCGCATACGTCACCGCACCCACCCCACCCAGCTACGTCCACAGTGGAGGGCCGGCCGTCGTTGGCCGGTTGCAGGGGTTGCATCCTGCCCGTCGATACCTGGTGTGCTCCGGTACCGGCTGGCGTGCCGTGGTGGCCTTGCCACCTCGCCTCCCCACTTCTGTTTGTCGTTCCCGGGTCAGGTCAGACCCGGCTCGGCTACCGGTCGGTGCGTTGGCAGCCCAGGTCGGGGCGGCGGCCGACGGTGGTGAACATCTGGTAGCTGTAGGCCAGGGTCTGCGGGTCCCACATCGCCTCGCGCAGCACGGTCAGCTGGTCGGCGGTGACCAGGCCAGTGCCGACCAGCTGACGCTCCAGCTGCAGCGAGTTGCTCTCGTGCAGCAGGCAGGCCGGTTCCCCACCCGTGGCCAGCTCGCTGAACGCCACGCTGTGCACCAGTTCCAGCCCGCAGGTGAGCATCGCGATCGGAACCCGGGCGGCCCAGCCGAGGTCGGCGCCGTTGGCCCGCAGGACCCGCGCCAGTGCCTTTTGAAATGCGTCGAACGCCGCAGCGGCCTGCTCGCTGGTGGCGTGCAGCAGCCAGCGCTGCCGGGACAGCACGTCCCACTCCGAGACCACCAGCCGCCCACCCGGCGCCAGCGCCCGTATGACCCGTTCCAGCACCCGGTCCGGGTCGGACAGATGGACCAGCACCAGCCGAAAATGGATCAGGTCGTAATAGTCTTTCGGCAGGTCGATGAAGCGGACGTCGCCGCGGGTGACGGTCACGTTCCCGCCGGCGGTCACGTGATCGGGCTGCAGGTCCAGGGCGGTCACCTCACCGTCCGGGCCGACCCGCTCGCTGAGCCAGCCGGTGATGCTGCCGGCGCCCGGGCCGACGTCCAGACACCGCCAGCCGGGCCCGACCCTGACGTGCGGGCCGGCCAACACGCTCGTGCTGTGCCCGTCCAGGATCCCGGCCAGCAGGCCCAGCATCCGCGGTCCCTGCTCGTCCGCGTTGTCGAAGGCGTACCGCGACGAGCCCGCAACGGGTCCCGCGCTGATGTCGTGCATGCGGATGGTCCTTTCACCGAAAGCGGGGAGGCTGTGGGCTATTGGCCGAGGGTGGTCAGCGTTTGCACGACGACGTTGGCCCGGCCACGGCCGTCCGCGCGGACCTGCCGCAGATACCAGGTCTGGATCGGGGAATGCTCCTTGGCCCCGAACCGCCACGGGCCGCGCGGGCTGTCGATCGCGCCGAGCCGGCCGATCGCGGCGTTGATCGACGCGCTGGTCGGGGTGTCGCCGGCGTCTGCGATCGCCCGGTCCAGCAGCAACGCGGCGTCCCACGCGGTCACGTTGTACAGATCGGGAACCGTCTGGTGTTTGCGCTGGAAGGCGGTGGCGAACGCGCGGTTCGGCGCGTTATCCAGGTCCGGGGCGTAGTTCAGCGAGGTGTAGATCCCGTCCGCCGCCGCGCCCTGCGCCTGCAGGACGGCACCTTCGGTGGTGAACCCGGCCGCGTATAGCGGCAGCTTGTCTTTCAAGCCGGCCTGGGCGTACTGCTTGACGAACTCGACCCCGAGCCCGCCGCCGTAGAACGCGAACACCGCCTTCGCTGGCGATGCGGCGATCGCGTTCAGGTACGGCAGGAAGTTCGTCGTGTTCGGGTAGGGCGTCCACAGCGGTGCGCCGTCCGGGTTGGCCAGCTTCCCGCCCGCCTTGACGAACGGTTCGACGAACCCGTTGACCTGGTCTTTGCCGCCGATGTAGTCCGGGCCGATCGCGTAGACCGGCCCGTTCACCGTGGTGCGTAGCAAATCGGCGATCGCGTTACCGGCGTCCTTGTTCTGCCACGAGGTGTGCCAGGTCCAGGTGACGTCGGAGATGGTGGTGGGTCGGCCACCGGTCGCCACATACGGGATCTTCTTCCGGGTGGTTTCCGGGTGGATGACCTCGACCGCGTCCGAGGTGATCGTGCCGACCACCACGTCGACCTTGTCCTGCTCGATCAGCTTCTTGATCCCGGGACGAACCAGCTCCCGGCCGTTGCCCTCGTCGACCACCACCGTCTGCACCCGGTGGCCGCCGAGCTTTCCGCCGTGGCTGTCCAGGTACAGCTGCCAGCCACGGGCGAGGTCGTCTCCGATCGTCTTGTAGACACCGGAGGTCGGCCACACCAGACCGATCCGGATCACCCCGTCGCTGTGTTCACGGTCCGGGTCGAGGCTCGAATCGGCGCAGCCGGCCACGGCGAGCGCGACGGCAGCCGCGGCCGCGACCAGCAGACGCCAACGGTGTTGCATACGGTGTTTCACGATTCTCCTTCAACAGTGGGTCGAGCCTGGGAACGTGCCGTAGCCGCAACGCGTGGACGGCCAGCGCCGCCCGCGCCGACCGGCGGCTCTCGACAGCGCGAGTGACGGCGCGGGCGCCGCCTGCGGGGTCCGGCAGGCGGTGTAGGCGTTGACGTGCCGGTCACGGCGTCAGGGGTGGTCGCGGTGCCGGGGTCAGCACAGCACCAGCCCTGTTGATCAAGCTGACCATCTCGTACATGACCTGGCCCAGGTCGGCGCGCTTGTCGGCCAGCACGGTCAGCTGGGAGCCGTCCCCGATCGCCATCACAATCACCACCCCGGCGGCCATCTCGACCACCGTGTGCTCCACCCCGCCAGCGTTCATCAACGTCGAAGCGCCGGTGGTCAACGACGCCAGCCCGGAGGCCGTCGCCGCCAACTGGTCGACGATCCCGCCGGGCAGGTCCCGGTTCGCGGCGATCAGCAGACCATCGCCGGCCACCGCCAACGCGTGGCTGATCCCGTCCACTGTGCACAAACCGTCCAGCAGGTATCCCCAGTCACGCGGCGGGGTCGTTATCGCTTGCTGCGTCATCGCTCGTTGCTCCTCATCAGGTGATGCGTTCGTCCAGCCCGAAGCAGCCCGCCTCGCATCGCCGCCATCCGCGCCCGCACCAGGTCCGCATCGCGCGGCGACGTCTCGCTGGCCGGCTGCTGCGGCGGTAGCGGTGCATACGCCAGGGCTCCGGGACGCCGGACCGGCAAGCCCGACGCGGTCCGCGTCACCGCCGCCACCGGCCGGGTTGGGGTGTTCCACACCGCCTCGCTCGCAGCCGCGGCCACACCGACACGCTCGCCCCGGCCGGCAGCCGCCGGCCCGCCGCCGTCGCTTCTGGATTCGAACCAAGACACCGCCGGGTCGCTGGCGGCCGAACCAGTCATCTCGTGGTAAATCCACGGCGGTACCGCCGGCGTGGTCCACGTCGCACCGGCACCCGCCCACGGGCCATCCGGCAGCGGTGCCGGCGCCGCCGCGGGCGGTAGGGCGGGCCGGGACGCAGGCGGACCGGCCGCGGCCGAAGGCGCCGCCGACGGCGGGAGGGCAATCTCGGCGATGACTGGCCGGTGTTCGAACAACTGGGCTGGAACGGTCAAGTCGATGCGGGTACCCTGCCGCACCACCGACCTGACCTCGACCTGGATACCCAGCCGCGCGGCGATGGTGCCGACCACCGGCAGCCCCATCCTCTGCGTCGCCTGTAGGTCCAGCACGCGCGGCTGAGCCAGACGCTCCCGGAAGGCTTCCAAAGCCTCGGCCGTCATGCCGACGCCGTCGTCCTGTACCTGGATATGCAGCAGGTCCCCGACCCGGCGGGCCTCCACCAACACCGCACTGTCCGGCGGTGAGGCTTGCGCAGCGTTGTCGATCAACTCGGTCAGCAGGTGGATCAGGTCCTCGACCACATGCCCTCTGATGTGGACGGTGTCGTCCACCCCGATCTGGTGGACCTGCCGGTAGGCGTCGATCCCCTGCCCGGCGGCCTGCAACACCTCCGGCAGCCCGATCAGCGCCTCCCGCGGCCGACCGGCCTGACCGCCGGCCAACACCTGCAGGTTCGCGATCAGCCTCTTAATCAGGGTCGCGGTGTGGTCCAGCTCGAACAGCTTCTCCAGCCGCCCCGGATCTTCCTCACCCCGCTCCAGCCCGTCCAGGCTGGCCATCATCCGGTCCGACCGCTTCTGCAGCCGCCGCGACAGCGACAGGAACATCGCGCCGATCACCGCACGCAGCCGCGCCTGCTCCGCCGCCAACCGCACCGCCGACACTGTGACCGCATTGAACGCGGCCGCGACCTGACCAACCTCATCCGAACCGTCCACCGGGATAGGCGCTGCCGCCTCCGCAACCAACACCGCGACAGCCGCCTCGTCGCTGTCCGCGCTCACCCGGCCCAGCATCTGCGGCAGCCGCTGCTCAGCCACTAGCCGCGCCCCGCCCTGCAACCGCCGCAGCGAGCCAGCCAACGACGCCGCCACCCACCAACCCGCCACCACAACCACCAACAGCAACCCCGCGACCACCGCGAGGGTGGCAACCACCGTCCGGCGCTGCGCATCCCGCTCAGCGCCGACCACGGCCAGCAGCTCTCGGTCGATCTCCGCCTCCGCCGTGTGCATCGCGTCAACCCGGACCTGCATCGCAGCCACGAAACCCCCGGCGCTGGCACCCAAACTCGGCCGCTGCCCGGGCTGGGCTCGGGTGACCAACCCCAGCAGCCGTTCCGACCGCAACACCTCTGCCCCGGCGCTGAGCCGGCCGTTCACCAAACCCACCCACCGCGGCAAACCCAAGCCGCTGAACGTCTGCAACGCCTCCGACAGGCCGGTGCTGGCCGCCACGATCTCCTGCTGCCCCGCCGGCGTCACGCGGCCCGCCTCCACCGACCGCACCGCCGCCACCTGGACCTGCCCGAGCGACTCGATCGCCTGCGACAACGCCGCCGCCGCCCGCAACCCGTTCGCCGTTGACGCCGAAACCCCCACCTGCCCAAGCCCTTGCCGGTAAGCGACCAGATCCGCGATCACCGCCCGATAAGAGAACGCGACCACGCTCAACACAGCACCAGGCGCACTCGTCACCTGCTCCCGCAACGCAGCCAGCCCTGCGAGCTCGACCTGCACCCGCGCCATCAAAGGCGCAACGCCCGCCGGCACATCAACCTGGCCCAGCTCGGCACGGAACTGCGCCACCACCACATCCGTGGCCGCACCGTCCCGCGCGAACCTCGCCGTCGACGCCAGCCCCGGCTCGACGAACAACACCGCCGCCGACACCCGCTCACGCTGCAACGCAGCCGCCAACCGAGCCGCCGTGCCCCCAAGGCGACCAGCTCACGAGACCGGTCCGCGTCCGCCGCCCGGCCCGCCGCACCCGCCACCGTAAGCCCAGTCAACCCAACGACCGCCAACACAGGCAGCAGCAACAGGATCGCCAGCTTCGAACGGATCCGACGCCGACGCAGCCAACCCGACCGCCGTACTCCAAGTCCACCGCGCGAACCGGTCGCCGCATGTGACGGCACCTGCATCGTCACCGCTGCCACGTTCACGCCTGCTCGGCCCGCGAAGATGCCTGCCAGGCTGACAACGGTTTGCGGGCCACCGCGCCAAGGCTGAGCGCCGCGATGGCGGGATCGGCCAGCCCTGTGTCAGGGCCGTCGCGCCATTCGTCCAGAGCAACGACGCCCGGCTCCATCAGTTCCAGCCCAGCGAAGAAGCCCGCTATCTGTTCGTGGGTGCGGGCCACGATCGGGGTACCCGCAGCGGCGTACGCCGCCGTCACCGCCTCGGTCTGGGCGCGAAGGGCCCCAGCGGCGTGCTCGTCGGTCACATGTGAAATGCCGAGATAGCTCCCACTCGTCAACGGACCCAGGTACCGACGTACCAGCTCGAACGGCTGACAGTCGTCATGCACAAACAGCAGCACGCTCACCATCAACACCGCGACCGGCTGTGAAAGGTCGAGCAGTTCCCCCGCGCGGTCCAGCACCACTTCCGCATCGCGCAGATCCGCCTGGACCACCAGCGTGCGGTCGTCGCCCTCCAGCAACTCCCGGCTGTACGCCACCGCCACCGGATCGACGTCCACGTACACCACCCGCGCATCCCGTGCACGGCGTTGAGCGATCTCGTGAACGTTGCCGACAGTAGGGATGCCGGAACCGAGGTCGAGGAACTGTCTGACGCCCGCCTCAGCGACCAGATACTCGACCACCCGCCTGAGGAACCGCCGATTGGCATGAGCGACGTCCCGAACCCACGGCGCCACCGCCAACACCTGGTCAGCCATCCGCCGATCCACAGCAAAGTTGTGCATCCCACCCAGGAAGTAGTCGTAGACCCGGGCCGCACCCGGCCGTGACACCTCGGTCGCCTGCACCGACGAATGCGGCAGCAGCACACCGGGCGCCAATAGGTTCCGGCCTTGCCCTTGCATGTCAGGACCTCGCCTCTTCATCGCCGACCGTGTCCGCCATGCCCTCCGGGTCACACAGGAGGACAGCCTCGACCCTTCGCAAGCGCTCACACCCGCGTTAGGCCACACGCGATCTCGCATCCATTGACGGCATGTGTGCACTCACCGATCACGCCAAGACCCTTGAGGTGGAGTCACATGGCTGGACGGATCTCGCTGAGTTCAGATCGTGATGGATATGGCAGGAATTCAAAACTGAGAGCTGCCCATTCCACGTGGAAGGCACTCCACCAATTCGAGAAGTGTCGCTTCCGTAGGCGCCGAGGGAGCCCCTGGACCTCTACAATGCCTGCATCACGATGGCATGCGAAGATCCGAAAGTCGGGCCCGGATGACACGAGCGACGGCGGCCGACGGCCAGCCAATGCCGCACGAACTCACGTGCGCGAGCAGCATTCGCGTCCGTGAGCTACTCGCCGCTGGCGACCCCACCGAACCCGACCCCACCCTCCTACACCACATCGCCCACACCATCCACGAACACTGCGGCCACCCACCCCTCAAAGCCCACCGCCTCGCCTGGGGCTGGACACCCAAACAAGCAACCACCGCCCTCGACGCACTCTCCAACCAACACCAACTCCCCAAACGCGGCATCACCCAGCGCTCATGGCACCAATGGGAAGCCGGCACCTACCGCCCCGACGACGACTATCTCGACCGCATAGCCCGCCTCTTCCACACCAACATCATCAAACTCGGCTACGCCACCGACCACACAGCGGTGCCAGCCGCGTCTTCTCGGCTGCATTCACGCTTAGCGTTGGCGCGACGTGCTCAGAACTCTTGGCTTCCGGATCCGTCGGGCGATCCTGGCCCGGTTGATTCGGCCGGTGAGGATGGCCTATCGCTGATGGACCGGCTGGTGCGCTTGCGACATGGAGTGGGCAGCTTGGTGGGTGAGGGTGCGATGACGGCGGTTGCCCTCGATGACTGGGAGCAGGCCGTCGTTACTCATGGCCAAGCGACGCGGTACCAGCCGCCCGCGCGTCTGCTGGCGGACTTGTCAGTCGATTTCGGGGAGCTCCAGGAGCGCATAGCAAGGCCGCACACGTTGTCCACGCTCCGTCGTCTCACGGTGGTGGCAGCCCAGATGGCAGGACTTGTGAGCTTGACCCTGCTGGAGCTGAACGAGAATGCCGAGGCCCGCCATTGGGCCCGCGTTGCCCGTAACGCTGCGGACGAGGCAGGCGACCCGGCCACAAGGACGTGGGTGCGAGCGCAACAGGCGTATGCCGACTACTACAGCGGCAACCTGCACGCAGCACTTCATGCGGCACAGGCCGCGCAGGCGGTAGCCGGCCGGAAGATCTGTGTGGGCAGTGTCCTCGCTGCCACCCTGGAGGCCCGTGCGCATGCGGCCCTCGGCCGGCACACCGATGCCTGCGACACTCTCCAACGCGCCCAGCTCGCGCTTGAGCACCTCGACCCGGACGCGGACACCCCATCGGCGTTCAGCTACAACGAGGCGCAGCTCAGGTTTCACGAGGGCAACGCCTACACGCATCTACGCGACACCGCGTCGGCCTGGGCCGCTCAACAACGAGCTCTTGAGCTATATCCGGACAGTGACTACCTGGACCGGTCCCTGGTCCGGTTCGACCGCGCGACCTGTCTGGTGCACGACGGCGACATCGCCAGCGCCATGTCAATCGCCGTAGACCTGCTCCTCGGTTTGGCACATGAACAGCGCAGCGAGATGATCGTCGCGCGGGGGCATCGACTGTTGGCTCAACTGACGCCTCGGCAGAGGCAGATTGAACCGGCACGCGACCTACGTGAACTCCTCATGACCGCTCATCCCCAAGGAAAGGTGAAACCGTAGTGCTATCCATAAAGCCGGCCAAGGCCAGCGATTCGGGCGCTATCGCCGACCTGCTGGAGGAAATGGATCGTTTCTACGGCAGCACGGAATTTGACCCCATCGAGAAACGCATCTCAGCGATCACGGCCATGCTCTTCGGTGAATCGTCGGTCGCTCACGCACTGCTGTGCCACGATGGCGGCGAACTGGTTGGGCTCGCCTCATACTCGTTCTTGTGGCCGGCGAAGGGGCTCACCTGTTCGCTTTTTCTGAAGGAACTCTACGTACGACAGGACCGCCGCGGGCAAGGTGTCGGAAAGCTTCTGATGCAGGAGATCGGAAGGATCGCCATCGCAAAGGAATGCAGCCGCGTCGAGTGGATGACCGAACTCGACAACAGGGATGCGCAAGGCTTTTACGCAGCCTTCTACGCTTCGCCACGTTCGGGCAAAGTATTCTACCGCTTGGAAGACAAGGAAATACACCGCCTTACCGGAGACACACCCACCAGTAGCAGTCATGACGAGGCTGGCTGAATTGAACCAGGCAGATAGGCCCAAGCCCAGGCGCGCGAAAACCAAGGTTCGGAGCGGTCCTATGAGCAGAACACCGCTGAGGTAAAGGTACGCCGACGACAGTCGATGCCGGCGAGCGAACCACGCCGAGACGTGGCGGGTCCCGGTCGAGACGGCGTTGGCGGTTCGACGACCAGCTGCAACTCAACGAAACCCATGCGCCGCTCACCGTGGAGGCGTCGCGCTTGAGCGTAAGGCCGTCTTCACACCGCGCGTGAAGGGCCGCACTCACGCGAGGACCGTTGGCTTCGCGTTCGGGCGCCCGATCGCACGGCACCGCTGGTTTGACGGCTCGGCTCCGCCAGCCGACGTGCTCCCGGCCTATTGGTGCTCGGTGTGCATGCATACGTCAAAGCGGCGTCATCGGCACCCATCGCTCGCCACCACCAAGGGCGAGGCTGTGTTGAATGGCATTGCGGCGTAATTTGGCGATGCCATAGAGGTACTCGAAGCCGAACCGTAGGACGATGTCCTCGGCTACCGGTTTATGAGGAGGTAGAGCAAGGCGACGAGGGTGGTGCCCGCCACGATGTGTTGTTTATCGATTAGGGGCCGGATTTCGTCGAATGGGATCCACTCGATCTTGTCACTTTCGAAGGCGTCTTTGGGTGGGCCGATGTAGGTTGCCGAGTCGGAGCGGAAGATGTGGTGCTCGGAGGTCATCAGGCCGGGTGACGGTTGGGTGTAGACAAAAGGGCGGATGGGTGGCAAAGGCCGCCAGCCGGTCTCTTCTTCCGCCTCGCGGGCAGCTGCGTCGGCGGGCTTCTCGCCCTGCCTGATGCTGCCGTGCGGGATTTCCCAGCCGTAGGTGTCGGTGATGAATCGGTGTCGCCACATCAGCAGCACACGGTCGCCGTCGACGACCACGATGCCAGCTCCTGGGGCAGAGGTGCGGATGATCCGGTGGTCGAGGTGCCGCCCGCCGGGTAGCTCGACGTCGGCGGTCGCGACGTGGACCCATTGGTCGCGGTAAAGGTCGCTTTCGCCGTGTACGGTCCAGCGCATCAGATTCCTTTCAGGTGCAGGTGGTCGTCGGCCCGTTCGATGAACGCTGCGACGTTGGACTCGGCGGCATGCGGGCGCAGGACACGGGTTACATGCTGGATCCGGTCGTGGATTCGGCCGGATTCCATGCCGTCGGCGCGGTCGAGCATGTGACCGGCGACGTGGACACTTCGGTCGAGGTCGCCGCGGGCGGCGAGGATGAGCGCGAGGCCGGCATTGCGGTGCACCTGGCCGCGTAGGTGGGTGGCGCCAGCCGTGCGAACCGATTCCTCGGCGTAGGTCTGTGCGGCGCTCAGGTCACCAAGACGGCGCAACGCTTCTGCGACCTGGGTTTCGACCAGTCCAGGGTGGACGTACGAGACCTCGTCCTGATCATGGCGTTGGTTGAGCTTGGCCGCGATGGATTCCGACTTGCGCAGGTGCGGACGGCAGGCGTGCGCATCGCCCATCCGCGCGTACGACTTGCCGGCGAGCGCGTGTAGGTCCGTGGCCAGGGCGGGGTTGAGGCTTGGTCCGCCGGCGCGTAGGGCGCTTTCGGCGTATTGGACGACGAGGCGGCGTTGGTCGAGGTAGAGCGCTTGGTTGGCGAGCAGCGCCACGATGTAGGCGCCGAACTGGCGGTCACCGGACGCTTTAGCCAGGCGCAGGGCGGTGAACAGGTGGCGCTGGGAGAGGGGTTGCTGGTTGGCGTCGTAGGCGCATACGCCAGCGAGCGCGGCCAGCCCGCCGACCGCCCGGTACAACTGGCGGCCCAGATCGTCGTCGTAGGCGGCGCGGAGCAGCGGCGCGGCGCGTTCGGCGAGCAAGGCGGTGATCCGGGCGCGGACGGGCATGCCGCCGACCCGGCGGTACATCTCCTGGTAGTGGCCACGGGCACGGCGCAGCATGGCGACGTCGACCGGGTCGAGGCGGTGTTCGCCGAGGCGGGCGATGTGGTCGTCGTCGGGTGGGTTCTCCCATTCCCAGATCGGGGCTGCGGCCTTGGCGCCGGTGAGCAGCGTGGTTGGGGTGCGGCCGCGGACGTCGCCGTGCCAAAGCGCGGCGGCGCGGTCGATGGCACCAGTCAATGAGGACTGCCGGTCGGAGGCGCCGCCGCCGCGCAGCATGCCGATGTCGGCCAGCGTGATATCGATGCCGAGCCGCTCGCCGATGAGGGCGCAGATCATCTCGGGGACTGGGTCGCGGGGGATGGCGTGGTCGCGGACCCAGCGGGCGACCGAGGCGTGGTCGTAGCGCAGCCGCAGATCCGCGCCACGGATGTTGAGCTGTTTGGCAAGTCCGGCGTGGGAGATGCCGGCGCGGGTCAGTAGCGCCTCTACCAGCACGTTGGCCTCGCCCACATCGGAAGCGTACGAGACCGCCCGGCTCGGCGCGAAGCGTTGCCGCGAACTCACACCCCGTGTGAACCGGACACCACGATCCACTGTCCTCACCCACTGCCCTCTCTCGGGTACGCACTGTGCCATAGAGGCATCGAAATGTTGACCCGCTCATCCCGGGAGGTGGTCAAGATGGTGCGCCCTGGACAGCGGCCGCCGAGCGTACCGATCGTGTGCGGTATCGACGACGCGTACGTGGTGCCGCTGTGTGCGCTGGTGGCCTCGGTCGCCGCCGCGCACCCGGACCCGATGACGCGTCCCCGGATGATCGTGCTCCACAGTGGGTTGAACCCTTCGAGCTGCCGGGCCCTCGCGATGTGCGGCGAGCGGCTGGAACTGGAGCTCCAACTGCGCCGGGTGCCGGTGGATCGTGGGGTTCGGTTTCCGGTGACGGGGTGGGCGTCTCGGGCGGTGTATCTGCGTTTGGCGATCCCGCAGGTGGTTACCGACGAGCCGGTGGTGCTGTACCTGGACGCGGACACCTTGGTCCTAGGTGACCTTGGTCCGTTGCTGCGCCAGCCGCTCGAGGGCGCCCCGTTGGCGGCGGTGCGGGACCCGCAGAACCCGACCGTCGGTGCCGGGATCGCGTTGCCGGGCTGTGAGCGGATCGGCGTGCCGGCCGGCCGGGAGTATTTCAACTCCGGAGTGTTGCTGCTGGACCTGGTCGCCTGCGCCGAGTTGGGGGTCTTCGAGCGGGCCCGCCGGTTCCTGGTCGACTGGCCGGACGAGGTGCGGCTGTGGGACCAGGACGCCCTCAACGTGGCCGTGGACGACCGGTGGCGGCGGCTGGACCGGCGCTGGAACACCTTCGCCATGTCGGCGCTGGTCGCCCAGCCAGGCTTCTTTCACCACACCGCCGAGCCGGTCATGCCGCTGGCTGACCTGCTCGCTGACGAGTACACCGCCGCGGTGCTGCACTTCGCCGGCCCGGTCAAACCTTGGCATGACGAGTTTGCGGTGGTTCCGCTGCGCCAGCTGTACCGGCGGTTCCTGCCCACGGGCGTATTGGCCGGCGCGCGATGACGCGCCGGCCGTCGACTGCGGCGTGGTGGCGGGATCCGTGGCTGTGGGCTGCGGCCGCCACGGCTGGCCGTCACGCCGTCGGCGTCTGGCGGCTGCGGCAGAGCATGGACTACCTGACACAGCCCTGGTCGGATATCGATCCGTGCGACGCGGCAGGCGACCGGCGGCCCGCGCTGCACATGGTGGTGCCGGTGCTGTGGGAACAGGCCCATGTCGAGGCCGCGCTGCGCTGGTTCGCCGCACTGACAACGGAGTTGCCCGGCTCCACGGTGACTGTGGTGACTACCGCGCGGGAGGAACGCGAACGCCAGTACCTGATCGACGCTGTGACCCGCTGCCGCCGCCGACACATCACGGCGCGTCGGTTCCCGCACCTGACTGCCGCCGAGCTTCGTCAGCTGATCGAAGCGGATGTGACCGGCCCGGATGGCTGCCTGAGCGGCACCGTGGTCCGGTCTGTGCTGTCCGCCCGCCGGCTCACCTGCGATGTGGTCGCGGACCTGCTGCGGCGCCCGGAGCTGGCCGACGCGGCGATCCGTCATGTGCATTATCGCGGTGAGGGCCGCAAGGCCGCCCAGGTCAACTACGCCGTCGCGCAGCTGCACACCGCTCGAGATCACGACTACATCGCGCTGTACGACGTGGACTCCCGCCCCGACTTGGCTCTGCTGCGCCGCACCCTCGGATACATCGCCGTACACCACCGCGCCGACGGCCAGCCGCCAGAGGTGGTTCAGCAGTCCGCTCGCTTCGAAACCAGCGGTGCCGCCGACCAAGCCTGGCAGCGGCACCTGTGCTCCGGTGCCGCCCGGCTCCAAACACTGTGGACACTGCGCCGGGAGATCCCGTCGTTCCGCCGCTACGCCGCAGCCGTCCGGCGGCCCACCGGCCTTACCGCCCTCGATGCGGCGCGGCGGGGCTTGGCGCAGACGGTCGGGCACGGCGTGCTGGTCCGCGTCGACGTCCACCGACGCATCGGCGGGCTGCCCGAGTACACGATCCTGGACGACCTGCCGTTCGGTTACCAGCTGACCACGGCCAACATCCCAGTGCATTCCGCCCCTGTGATGTTGGTGGCGCCGGCGCCGGAACGCGTTGAAGACCTGATCGCCACGCACCGGCGGTGGTTTCGCAGCTACCTGGACTATCCGGCGTGCGCACGCGCCGCACGCCGCGCCGGCCGCGGCACACCGTCCGAGCATGCGATCGCGGTCGGTGTGGCGGGCTATCGCGCCGTGGCTTGGCTGCTGGCCACCCCAGCGACGGCCGCATGCGCGGTCGCCATCGTGCGCCGCACCACGACGCCGCCGGCGCGGATCCTCGCCGCCGCCGCGCTGTGGCTGGGCTGCGTGGCCCCGGTGCGGATCCTCGCCGCCCAGCAGGCCGGACGCGCTGGCCCTGCTACGCACGCGCTCGATGCAGCCGAAATCTTCGCCGCCTACCTGGTCCAGAGCCTTGGCCCCGTCGCCGCGATCGTCGACGCCGCCACCTCGGCGACGGGTCTGCCGCTGTCGCCCAAGACTCACCGTCGCGGTCCCGCCCGAAAGGAGCAGAAATGATCATCGGTTTGGAGGGTGTCAGCTGCGTCGGCAAGACCACCCTCGCCCGGGCCCTCGCGCGACGCCTCGACGCGCACGTGGTGCCCTGCTACTACCACGCCGCCCCGGACCCGGCGCAGCTGCCGCCACCGGACTCGGAAACCGCCGAGGCCCAGCTCGCCGCCCTGACCGTGTTGCTGCCAGTGGAAGCACTGCGTAGAGAAGCGGCGCTGGCCGCGGCCGGCCGGGGACAGGTGGTCATCCTCGATCGCACCGTGGACACGCTGCTGGCCCACGCCCACGCCGTGGGGCGGCTGCACGGCTACGACTGCGACGCGGCGGCCCGTGCCCTCATCCTGGCGCATCCGATCGTCGTCCCGGACCTGACGCTGCTGCTGCACGCCTGCGATGGTGAGCGTTCCCGCCGCGCTGCACGGCGGGTCAACATGCCCCCGCTGTTCTACGACTCGACGTTCGCCGGCTATTTCACCGAGCACTTCAGTGACCCGCTCGTGCCGCAGCTGGTACCGGTCGCCACCGACGCCGGCCCGGACGCCGTCGCCGACCAGGCAGCAGCCATCGTGCGCCAGCATCGCGCGACCCGGATGGGAGCGGCGGCGTGAAGGTCGTCATCGTCGGCTGTGGCGCGATCGCCGATCGGTGGGCACGGGTCCTGACCGCCGATCCGCGCGTCGAGGTGGCCGCGGTGGTCGATCCCGACCTCGACCGTGCCGAACAGTTGGCGGCACGCCGCTGCCCGGCGGCGGTGCCGGCCACCAGCCTGCGCCAGGCATGTACCGCAGTCGAGGCCAAGTTAGTGGCCAACCTGACCCCGCCGCAAACGCACGCTGCGGTGTCCCGCGAAGCCCTCGCCGCCGACCTGCACGTGCTGACCGAGAAGCCCCTCGCCTTGCGCGTGGCCGAGGCGGCCGAGCTCGCCGAACTCGCCCGCGCCAACCGCCGCGCGTTGGTGGTGATGCACAACCGGGCCCGCGACCCGGAGTTCCTCGCGTTCACCCGCCAGGTCACCGCCGCGCGGCGTGGGCCGCTCGCGGTCACCGCCGATGTGGCGGTCGACCTGCCCAATCCGGGGTTCCGCCGCGACCAGCCGCTCCCGGTTACCACCGACCTGGCGGTGCACGCCTTCGACCAGGTCCAAGCCCTCGTCAGCGCCGCCCCGGCACAGGTCACCGCTACCGAGGTGCCCCTGCCGTTCCTTGGCGCGCATTGCGGCTTGGCCGCGATCACGGTCGCCTTCGCCGATGGTTCCGTGTTGTGTTATCGCGGCGGCTATACCGGCCGTGGCCTTGCCACCACGGCGGTCGGCACATGGCGGGTCGACGGGCCAGACTTGGCCGCCCGGTGGGAGCCGCCCGAGCAGCCCTCCAGCGTCCGGACGCCGGCATACCAGCAGTGCATCACTGCCATGGTCGACACGGTGCAGGCCGTGACCGCCGGTGCCGCGCCGCCCTGGCCGACCCTCGCGCTGCGTTCGGTCGCGATGCTGCAGGCCACCCTCACCGCCGCAACAACCGGCCGTCCAGCCGACGTTCCGCCCATCCCGCGGGCACAACCATGACCAGCGCATGGGCAGGCGGCGCGCTGGACGCCGAGCTGGCCACGCTTCTGGCTGACGCCGGCGTGACCGGACCACACACAGCTCTGGTGCCGCTGGCCGCCGGTGAGGACAACCAGGTTTACGCCACTGCCGTGGCCGGGCGGGACCTGGTCGTCAAAGGCGCGAGGACCAGCAGGGTCCGTTCCGGAGTGGCTGCCTGGGCCGCCGCCCAACTCGCCGCCGTCGGCGTGCCCGCACCGACCGTGCTGGGCTACCGCGGACGGCTGCTGGTCGAGACCCGCTGTCCCGGCACCCCGCTGGACCAGCACCACGCCGGCCACGGCCCGCCCGCGGATCTGACGGCGCAGGCCGGGCGGCTGCTGCGACGCATCCACACCGTGCCGGTGCGCGGCTACGGCCGCCTGGACACCGCCGGCGTGGGCCTTCGCCCCTGCCTGCACAGCTGGCTGCTCCAGCTCCCGCCACTACCCACCACCGCAACCGCCGATATGCACGCCCTGCGGGCGCAGGCGCGGCAAACGCTGCGGCACCACTTGCCCGAGCTGGCTGGCGTGCCGGCCGTGCTGCTGCACGGCGACTGGACCGCCCGGCACGTCATCGTCAACGACGGCCGGATCACCGGCATCGTCGACTTGGAAAGCGTGCGTGGCGGCGACCCCCTCGCGGACCTTGCCGGCTGGTCACTACAGGAGCCGGCCGAGCTGACCCACGGCCTGTACACCGGCTACTTCACCACCCCACCAGATCGCCCAACCCGGCTGCGGCTGGCGCTGTACCGGGTGCGAATCGCCGCCGCGATGCTCGCCCAACACATCACCAACGCGAACCGAGCCCAGCTGAGGCTGCGTACCGCTCAACTACAGGCGGACCTGGCCGACCTGTCCTGCAAGCAACCCGCCACCCAGCCCCGCATCACCCCACCACCACTCCCCCGCGCAAGGAAGGCCCGCCATGTTGATCCGCACCACCCAACGGGACCGCCTCAACGACGGCAACCGGCCCGACGGCTGCCCCGCATCCTCGGCCGGGCTGTTCGTCATCCTCGCCGACGGCACCGCCCGCTTCGACCGCCACTACCACGACATGGCCGAATTCTGGCTGATCGCCGCCGGCGCCGGCACGATCGCCGTCGGCGACCAACTCCATCAGGTAATCGCGGGTGACATCGTCTACACCCCGGCCAGCGTCGAGCACGACATCATCGACGTCACCGACGAACTGCGCATCTTCTGGCTGTCCGCGCCCATCCCCGCCGGCGGCAGCGGCGCCCACCTGCACCGCACCCCAAACCTCGCCGTCAAGCACCCGGTTCCGGTGGCGACCCGTCATGCGTAGCGCGAACCCGGCACCCCACGACTTGCTGCCGTTCCCACGGGGTGCCCGCTACGGGCCGGACGACCAAGCGGCCGTGCGGGACCTGCTGGAGGCCGGCCGGCTGTCGGACACCAGCCGAGGGCCGGCGATCGGCGCGCTCGAAGACGCGTTCGCCGCCCTCACCAACACCCGGTATGCGCTGTCGTTCGCCTCCGGAACCGCCGCGCTGCACGGCGCCCTGCGCGGCGTCGGCGCCCACCCCGACGCCGGCGTGGTCACCTCGCCCCTGACGTGGATCTCAGCAATCCTGGTCGCGTTCCACTCCGGCAGTTTCCCGATCTTCGCCGACGTCGAGCCCGACGGGGTCAACCTAAACCCCACCACCGTCGGCTCCGCCGGCCAGGCGAGCGCGGTGCTGGTGACCCACGCCTTCGGCATTCCCGCCCGGATGGACGCCCTCACCGCGACCACCGCCGTCAGCGGCGTGCCGATCGTGGAGGACTGCTCGCACGCCCACGGCGCCCGCTACGCCGGCCAACCCGTCGGCTCCTGGGGTGCGGCCGGCTGCTTCTCCCTGATGGAACGCAAACCGGTCTCCGCCGGGGAAGGCGGCGTGCTGACCACCAACTCCCGCACCGTCTACGAGCGGGCACTGACGCTCGGCCACCACCCACACCGGCTGGCCGCCGAGCTCACCGACCCAAGCCTGCAACCGCTGGCATCGACTGGTCTGGGCTACAAGACCCGCATGCCGGCCGTGGCCGCCGCCATCGCCACCGCGCAACTTCGCCGCCTCGAAGACCGGATGGCGGCCAGCGAAACCAACCTCGCCCACCTGCTGGACGTCCTGCACGCCCACGCCGCCCCGATCACGGCACCTCTCATGGCTGACGGCTCGACCCGCGGCTGGTACGGCACGCCGCTGATCGTCACCGAGCCGGTCACCGATCCGGCTGCGCTGTTCGCCGTCTGTACCGCTGCCGGGGTGCCAGTTCGGCCGCTGTACGACGACTGGCTGTCCAGCCCACTGCTGCAAGATCCGGCCCTGCTGCGCGAAGCCTTCCCGCAGGTGCGGCACACCGGCTGGCGTCCACCGGACCCGCACGCGCTGCCGAACTACCAGGCCGCCCGCCGGCAAACCCTGCTGCTCAAGGTGCCGGACGTGCCGGCCGCCGACTACATGCAGCAGGTCGGCGACACCCTCGCCACCGTCCTGACCCAAACCATCCGCTGACCACCTCCCACATCAAACCCCATGGGGAGTCTGTTATGGCCCATACCGCAACGGCCGCCGTCCTGCGCACCGCCGGCGACCCGCTGCGCGTCGAGCAGGTCACGCTCGCCGACCCCGGTGCCGGCGAGGTCCTCGTCCGCACGGCGGTCACCGGCGTCTGCGGCACCGACGTGCACTTCGCCGACGGCCGGATCCCCTACCCGACACCCACCGTCCTCGGCCACGAAGCCGCCGGGACCGTCGAACTCGTCGGCCCGGACGTGCACGGCATCAGCCCTGGGCAGCGGGTCATCGTCTGCGACCAAACCTTCTGCGGCCGATGCGGCCGCTGCCTGTCCGGGCAGATGGTCTACTGCACCGACCCGACCGCCAAGCAGCGGCAACGGCACCGGCTCCACATCGACGACCGGCCCTGCCGGCAGTACCTTGGCGTCAGCGCGCTCGCCGACCTGATGCTCGTCGACGCCCACAACCTCATCCCCATCCCGGACGCGCTACCGTTCGAGGCCGCCGCCCTGCTGTCCTGCTGCCTCACCACCGGCCTGTCCACCGTGTTCAACATCGCCCGCCCCGCCCCCGGCGGGCGGGTGGCCATATTCGGCTGCGGCGGTGTCGGCCTCGGCGCGATCCAAGCCGCCCGCATCGCCGGCGCCGCCCAGATCATCGCCGTCGACCCCCAACCCCACCGCCGCGCGCTCGCCGCCACGCTCGGCGCCACCGACACCATCGACCCCACCACCGACGACCCTGCCACCGCAGTCCTGGCCGCCACCGGCGGCGCTGGCGTAGAAACCGCCGTTGAGGCGGTCGGCTCACCAGCCACCGTCACCCAGACGGTCGCCGTCCTCGCACCCGGCGGCCACGCCACCATCCTCGGCATGCCACCCGCCGGCGCTGACATCGCACTGCCGGCACGGCTGCTGCGCCAAGGCCGCACCATCACGGGCACCGTCATGGGATCCGTCCGCACCCGCGCCGACATCCCCCGCTACACCGACCTCGCCCTCCGCGGCCTACTCCACACCCAGGACCTGATCACCTCCCGCCGCCCCCTGGCCGAGGTCAACGACGCGTTCGCCGACACCCGCGCCCACCGCGGCGTCCGCGCTCTCATCACCTTCTGACCCAGACCAACGCAGTCGTTTCGGAGTCACGCATGAGCATCGACCTCGTCGCGCCACCCGACAGCCACGCCGCCGCCAACCGGTCAGCCCCACCCAGACCCGTCCGCGTCGGCATCGTCGGCGCCGGACAACAGGCCACCACCCACCTCGTGCCAGCCCTGCTCCAGGTACCACACGCACGCGTCAGCGCCGTCGTCGATCCCGACCAAGCCCGCCGGGACGCACTCGCCGCACGCATCGGCGCACCCGCCCGCCTGGCCTCCGTCACCCCACTGCTGGACAGTGGGCTGGTCGACTGCCTGGTCGCGGTCTGCCCACCCCAGGCCCACGAACAGATCGCGGCCGCCGCCATCGACGCCGGCATCCCGGTGTTCGTCGAAAAGCCGCCGGCGACTTCCACTGCGGTGCTGGCCGAGCTGGCCGCCGCTGCCGAAGGCGGTGGCGTGCTCACCGGGGTGGGCATGAACTTCCGCTGGGCCGCCCCGGTACGCCGGCTGCATACCCTGCTCGGCGATCAGCCCAGCAGCGCGTCGATGATTGGCGTTCGGCATGTGGCTAGCAAGCCCACCACCTCGATGTGGGGCCTCCCGCTGTGGGACAGCTTCCTGCTCGCCCAGGCCATCCATCCGATCGACCTGCTGCTCAGCCTGGCCGGCGCGCCCGCCGTGGACATCCAACCGGCCTGCCGGCAGACCGGCGACCAGGCCTGGTTCAGCCTCCAAACTCACCACGCCAACGGCACCATCGGCACCGTGCAATGCGGCAACCTGGCACCGCGCTTCGAGCACCGCATCGAGATCAGCACCACCACCGGGATCACCGCCAACCTCACCAGCCTCGCCGACCTGACCGTCACCGGACCCGCCGCCCACGCCCTCCACACCGGCCAGGATCAACGGGGCACCAGCAGCCACTGGCGGCCCAGCCCACTGGACGTCGGCTACGACCGCACCGGCTTCGGCGGCGAACTCGCCGCCTTCTGCACCGCGGTCGCCACCACCGGGCGGTTCACCCCGAGCCTGGCCGACCTGCTGCCCACCTACCGGATCATGGACCAACTCATGCCAACCGCTGGCACACCATGAACACACATGCAGCGCTCGACACCGCACACGTCATCATCGACGCAACCGAATACGCCGCCATCCGCGCAGTCCTCGACACCCGCGACCTGTCCGGCACCGCATCCGTGATCGCCGACTACGAGACCGCCCTCGCGGACTGGTTCGGCACCAACCACGCGGTCGCCTGCTCGTCCGGCACCGCCGCACTGCACCTCGCCCTGCTCGCGGTCAACGTCACCAGCGGCGACGAGGTCATCGTCGCGGCCACCGCACCGGTCATGACCGCCATGCCGATCCTCGCCGTCGGCGCCACCCCCGTCTTCGCTGACACCGCCACACCGACCAGCTTCGCGCTCGACCTCGACGACATCGCCGCGAAGGTCACCGAACGGACCCGGGCCGTTATCGCGGTACCCATGTGGGGATATCCCGCCGACGGCCCCGACCTGGCCGACGCCTGCCACACCTGGGGTATCCCGCTCATCGAAGACGCCGCCCAAGCCCACGGCACGATCGTGTCCGGCCGCTACGCCGGCACCCGCGCCACCATCGGCACCTTCAGCACCCACAACCGCAAACTCATCTGCACCGGCGAAGGCGGCTTCTGCCTCACCACCAACCCCGCCATCGCCCGGCGTCTGAGCGAAATGCGCAACATCGGCAAACGGCCCGGCGAAAGCTTCGGCGCCACCTTCGGTCTCAACCTCAAACTCAACGCCATTGCCGCCGCCCTCGGCCTCACCCAACTCAGCCGACTCGCCACCCGGCTCGAACACCGGCGCGCCACCCTGAACGCCGTCACCGAACACCTCGCTGGCGTCCGCGGACTTCGCCCATTTCCCATCCGTGCCGACGGCGAGCCCAACGGTTACGCCGCCGTGTTCACCACCCCCGGCCAGGCCGAGCCGGTCGCGCTGCGCCTCGCCGCCGCCGGCATCACCTCCGACCCGATGCGCTACGGCTACCGACCGCTCTACCACACCTCGGCCCTAGCCCGGCACGCTCCGCCCACCCCGTGCCGGAACGCCGAACAGCTGGCCGCAACGCTTCTCACCGTTCCCTGTCACGAGGGTGTCGATCCCCCGATCTAGAGACCTTTTGGGGTCAGGGTGGGCGTAGGCCGGTGGCGGCGAGGTAGCTGTCGATGAGGCCGTCGCGGTATTGCATGCGTTTGAGGCGGTTTTTCACTGCGGTGGCCAGGGCGGTTGCGGTGGTGGCGGCGAGGTTGGCCAGTCCGTGTTTCATGACCGACCAGACTTTCTCGGCCGGGTTGAGTTCGGGTGCGTAGCCGGGCAGCTTGTAGACCCGCAGCCATGGACGTGCGGCGAGCAACTGGCGCATGAGGACGGATTTGTGTGCGGGGAGCTGGTCCCAGATCAACACGATCGGCGCGCCGAGTTGCCGGTGGGCGGCGTCGAGCAGGTCCACCAACTCCCGTTCGCGGAAGCCTTTCGGATCACCCTTACGGCCGCGGTAGGTCAGCGTGCGGTAGATCAGCCGGCTGCGGTGGCCGGGCCGGTAGCAGACCAGCCCGGCCACCGAGACCCGGACACCGCCTTTGGCGGTGACCTTCACGACTGGGGTGTGGCCGCGGGGCGACCAGGTGGTCGCCTTGGCGGGGCGAAGAGTTTGGCCGGCTTCGTCGGCGAAACAGATCCAGGCGTTCAGCCTGCCCGCGACTGTTTTACCGCCGGCCACTGATACCTACGCCAATGGGCGATCGTTTCCTCGTCCCGCTCGATCGCCCGATGCGTCGGCAACTGCGCGCTGAACCCGATCCGTTGCATCGCTATCCACGTCGTGGTGAGGCTGACCCGGACCTTGAACATCAAGCCGATCAACGTCCGGATCCTGGCCAACGTCCACCGTTGGTCATCGCCGTAGCCAGCGGCCGCGGGCCCGAGTTCGACTCGCGCCTTGAGCTTTGCCAACTGCGCCTCGGACAGCTTCGGGTCCGGGCCAGGCGCGCCCTTGGACGCCAACGCGTCGGCACCACCGGCCCGCCAAAGCTTGCGCCACACGTACGCCGACTTCTGCGAGACCTCCAAACGTTTGGCCACCTCGACCGGCGTCATCCCTCCAGCGAACAGATCCGCCGCCTGCCGGCGGATCTGTTCACGCCGCACTCGCGCGGCCTGGTTGAGCCCGCCACCGTCGCCGTACCTCATAACCCCAAGTCAAGCGGACAAACCCACACAGAGCGATCCCCCAGACGCGGCATAGTGGACACACCCAACCACCCCAACCCCAAAAGGTCTCTAGACCGCGTCGCGGCAGCATTACACCGATGACCGCGATGCTCAAACACGCCACCGCGAGCGTCTTCCTGCTCACCCGACTGCCCAGCGGCTGGCGCATCGGCCTCATCCACCACCCGCGGCTGCACCGCTGGATGCTGCCCGGCGGCCACGTCGAACCCCACGAAAACCCGGCCGAAGCCGCGCTCCGCGAAACCAGCGAAGAAACCGGACTCACCGCCCAACTGATCAGCACCCACACCGGCGAGCTCACCGACGCGGTCCCCGGCGTACCGGTCCCGGTATGGATCTCCGAGCAGCCCGTGCCCGCCGAACCACGCCACCCGCGCCCGCACATCCACGTCGACCACCTCTACCTCGCCCTCACCACGCAGCACGAGCCGGCAACACCCGCCGAGCTACCTTTCGGCTGGTTCGACCCCGACGAACTGAACGGGCTGAACATGTTCGACGACAGCCGTCACGGTGCCCACCTGCTCCTCGACCGCATCGACAAACTCACCCACGCCGTGCAGGCCTTGCCCGCCGACCTCGGAGCATGACGTGACCAACCCCGCACCTCAACCGCCCGACGACGACCTCGACCGCATCCGCGACGCGTTCCAACTAGAGGGCATCCAAACAGTTGCGTACCTTGCGCACGGTCTGATGAACCGCAACTGGCAGATCACCACCACCAACGGCCGGTATGCGCTCAAACAGCTCCTAGACATCCCGGTAGCCACAGCCCGACGAAACCTGCGCGTCCTGACCGCCTTGCACGAAGGCGGCGTACCGGTCTGCCCACCGCTGCTCACCCGCGACGGCGACCCGGTCATCGAAGTCGATACCCGCGCCTACTGCCTACTGCCCTGGCTCGACGGCGAACACCCCAACGGACCCGACCTGACCACCACCCAGGCCCAACAACTCGGCACCACGATCGGAAGACTCCACCAACAGCTCAACCACCTCCACCCGTCAATCGGCTTACCAGCCATCACCGGCACGCCCACCGCCCGCACCGTGCCACCCGAGCAAGCCATCGCCGAAGCCCGCCGGTTCCAAACCGCCGCCCACGCCGCTGGCGGCCCGTTCGACACCACCGTCATCGACCTGCTCGACCAACGCATCGCACTCATCGACAAACACGCCCACGCCCGACCAACCGACAACCTGCCCAAGGGGCCGTACGGGTGGACGCACGGAGACCTGCAACACCTTCATTGGGCAAGCTACTTGTCGGAATTGCCGCTGTCGGTTCAGAGCGTGATGGCCCGGCGGCGTGTCTGCCGGCCGCTTGGAGAGCATCGTGGCTGACGACGGCGCGGTCTCGAAGGCGCTCGCGGACGTGTATGGCCTGGCCGGGGTGGGGCTTCAGCGGGTGTTGAGCGGGGTCGCGACCGTCAACTTTGTCGCCGACGCCGATCATGGTCGGCGGGTCTTCGTGAAGGCGTATCAACCAGGGGCCGATCTGGTGAAGGAGCGGGCCGCGATCGAGTTGTCGGAGTTCGCTGCCGCACGTGGTGTTCCGACTGCCCGAGTGCTGCGATCCGAGCGTGGCGAGGTTCTTCACATGGGAGAACTGGCCGCCATCTCGGTGTGGGAGTTCGTGGCTGGCCAGAGCGGTGAAGACGTTGGGTTGAGCCAGTCGCAGATGATCGCCGTCGGGAGCGTGGTCGGGCATCTGCATCGCATTTTGTCGGTTCATCCCGCGGCGCCGAGGCGGCCGGAGACGGGAACGCTGTGTGATCTCGGTAAGGCGGCGAGGAAGCTAGAGCGGGTGCTTCGCGAGCTGTCCCGTGGCACGGCATTGGACTCCGACTTCCGGGCATGGGCAACGGAGGTGCTGCTGTGGCGCCAAGCCTTGCTGCCGCGGCTGGCGACGATGTTGGAGCACCTCCCGGCTCTGACGAGCCAGGTAGTCCATGGAGATCTCGCGGTGCCCAACGTCCTGTTCCACGATGGCCAGGTCGCGGCCGTGATCGACTTTCGGCCGCCCTTGCCACGTGCAGTTGCGTGGGAGGTCTCGCGACTGGGCTGCGATCCGCGCACGGTGCTTCGTGGTGATGATTGGGTGCGCGGCTTTGCCGGCCTGGCGACGGCCTATCGTGAGGAGAATCCACAGCTACCAGACGGTGACCTTGTTGCCGCTGTGCGGGCGTGGGTCTGCTACTCCGGTGCGTCGATCTATCCGTTCGATGACTTGGTTGATAGGCGGGCGTTGTTGCCCGAGTCGTTGCAGCGGTATGCCATGGACCGCCACCACGCGTTGGTCGCCGTCTTGGAACGCCTTGATGAGGCGGAGGCGGTGTTGCGTGAGTTGGTGGGGTTGACTCGTCGTTAGCTGCCACTCCGCGGCGGCGCCGGGGGGCTGCGGTCGGGCTCGGGAGTCGACAGGGTAAGGCCGGTGAGTCGGTTCAGGGCGGCGAAGCCGTCGTCGCTGCCGGGCCAGTGGGCGCGGACGACGTCGAGTCCTGCCCGACGCACGGTGCTGCGCAGGACGAGGGTGACGATGATGGCGTCGTCGGCGTAGCCCAGGACCGGGATGAAGTCGGGGATGATGTCGATCGGGATGGTCAGGTATGCCATCAGCAGGACGAGCCGGATCCGAACGCCGCGCGGCATGTTGCGGTCAGCAGCCAGGCGGCGAAGTAGCCGCAGCACGTCGGGCAGCAGCCGCATCGCCTCTTTGAGCAGCGACCCCCTCGGTTTGGCGATCAGCAATGCGACCAGTAGCGCGATCCGGGGCCGGGAGTATGCTCTGTGCTGATCGTTGGCCCGGACCCCGCTGTGATCATCAGTGGTGTGCTGGACCGCGCGTAGTGTGTCGCGGTCGCCGATCGATCGGGGGGCAGGTTTGGCCTTCACGGGCATTACGCGCCGTGCCGGTGACGCGGTCATCGGTGTGGATCTGGCCGGTGAGCTGAGCGGGCCCGACGTGGTGACGCTCCAGACCATGATCTTCGAGGCGATCATTGAAGGGTCGCCTGATGAGCTGATTGTTGATCTCGGCGGCGTTGTCTTCCTCGGCGCTGACGGGCATCGGGCGCTGGTGTCGGGCTATGTCGTCGCTGTCGAGTACGGCACTACGTATCGCGTCGTCAGCGCCCGCGATCAGGTTCTCGGCACGTTGCGGGCTAACCAAACCTCGGAGATGCTGGCCGATAGCCGTGACCTCGGTGCGCTCCTGTTAGCCCTGCTCAGCAGACCTGCGGCCGGTCCTGCCTAGGTCGCAGCCGAGTTGGCATCGACGCCGCGCAGCGGCGGCTGCGCGACGCGAAGTCCCGCCCATGGTCCGGACCCCAGTTGTCGAACCTGGAGGACAGGCGGTCGGCCCTAGGGCCGCGGACCCTGCCGCGTCGTGGTGGACCGGCGGGCGGTCGGAAGATGCGTCACCGACGCGTCGCCTGCAGCGTGCTGACGCGCGTGCTCCAGCTCGATCGACGCTTCGGCGAGTACGCGTACTAGCGGCCGGGACGCGGCCTCAGCGGAGCACTGCCAGCGCGACGAGGGAAGCGAGCAGCCCGCCCACCAGTGCCGGGCCGGCGATGGCGCAAACCACGCCGAGCGTGAGCGCGACCGCGGTGCCGGAGCCGTTGCCCGGCGTCCACTTTGTGACGCCGTTGAGGATGCTCAGCGCCGCCACGATGAACGCCACGCTCACCGGCAGACCGAACACCAGGAGGACGGCAGCGGAGCCGACCACCCACCCGGCGATGTCGCCGAAGGTCAGGCAGTCGCCGATCACGACCGATTCGCATGCCGGGTCGCCGCGGCGCCAGGTCGTCGACCAGGCGAGGAAGGCGATGAGCCCGAGAGCGTCGAGGGCCAGCACGGTCGCCAGCGCGCCGCCGCCGACCCACATGAAGCGGGCACGACGGACGCGCCCGAGTTCCCCCGCTCGCACGGCCGGATCGTAGTCCCGCTCGCCGCCGCGAACAACGTGGGCGAGTACAACACGTCAGTTCGCCACCGCCGCCGGCGCCTCGGCCGGTGCACGCCCAAATGAGTAGATAGCCCCTGACACAGGTCAACAATGTTTGACCTTGGCCCGGAGTCGGCGGACGAGGCGCGGTGTGGCGCGGGCGGATACTCTCGCACCCGGCGGGAGGGCGGGGTGTCGATGTCGTTCGATCAGGTGACTCCACCTTGGACACCGGGTCCGTACGGCCCTGCCATGAGTGCCGCCGGTGGCCGGTTGGGCGTGGACTTCGGCACCTCCAACACGGTCGCGGCGCTGCTCGGCCCCGACGGGCGGGTCCGCCCGCTGCTGTTCGACGGGTCGCCGTTGCTGGCCTCGGCGGTGTTCGCCGAGCCCGGCGGCGGGGTGCTGGTGGGCGCGGACGCGCTCCGTGCCGCGTTCGGCCACCCGGCCGGGTTGGAGCCCTACCCGAAACGCCGCATCGATGACGGCACGGTGTGGCTGGGCGAGCGGGAGCTGCCGGTCGTGGACCTGGTGGCGGCGGTGCTGTCGCGGGTGGCAGCCGAGGCGGCGCGGGTGGCCGGCCCGGCCGCGGCGCCCGAGGCGGTGCTGACCCATCCGGCGACGTGGGGATCCACCCGGCGGAGCCTGCTCGCCGATGCCGCGCACCGCGCCGGGTTCGCCCGCGTGCGGCTGGTCGCCGAGCCCGTCGCCGCCGCGGCGTACTTCACCGGCGTGCTCGGCGAGCAGATCCCGCCGGGCCGCTGCGTCGTGGTCTACGACCTGGGCGCGGGTACCTTCGACTGCAGCGTGGTCCGCCCCTATCCTGACCGGTTCGAGGTGGTCGCCACCGGCGGGTTGCCCGATGTGGGCGGGTTGGACCTCGACGCCGAGGTGGTGCGCCACGCCCGCGCCTACACCGCCGGCGCGACCGCGGCCTGGCAGCGGCTGGATTGGCCGCAGACCCGGGCGGACCAGCAGGCCCGCCACACGTTGTGGCAGGCCGCTCGCGCGGTCAAGGAACAGATGTCGCGCCATGCCACCGCGGAGATCTACCTGCCGCTGGTCGACCGCCCGGTGCATCTGACCCGCGAGGAGTTCACCGCGTCCGCCGGTCCGCATCTGCAGCGCACCGCCACGTTTACGCAGCGCCTGCTGGCCGAGGCCGGTGTTCGCCCCGAGCAGGTCGCCGGGGTTTTCCTCGTCGGCGGCTCGTCGCGCATCCCGCTGGCCGCGACGCTGCTGCACCGCACCCTGCGCGTCGCCCCCACCGTGCTGGACCAACCGGAGCTTGTCGTCGCCGAGGGCGCCCTGGACATCCGGCACCTCACCACACCACCGGCCGCGGCGGGCCCGACGCACGCGGCGGCACAAGCGCCCGTCACCACGCGACCGGCCCCGGCCGGCCCGACGCCCGTCAGGGCACAGGCGCCCGCCGCGCCAGCGCCGGCCTCGCGGCCCGCCGTCGGCACCGTCGGAGCAAGCGACGACGGGGTACCGGCTACGCCCGGCCCTGCCGCCGCGCCGGCCCCCGTGGAGGTGCCGGACACGCCAACCAGGTCACGGCCGGCCGTACCCCGTCCGGACTTTGTGGCCGACCAGCCGCCACCTGCCGGGGGCAACGCGCCCGGCAGTGACGCGGCCGGCGCGCCGGCGGTCCGTGCGGCCGCGCCGAGCCGGTTCGCCGCGACGCGCCGCCGGGCCCGCCGGCCGCTGACCACCGTCGTCGCCGCGTGCCTCGTGCTTGCCGCCGCCGCCGTGCCGGCGGTCAGCCCCGGGCGGGGAACGCCCGGGGCCGGACAACCCACCGCGCCCACCGGACAGCCGGCCACGACGCGCGGGCAGCCCACCGCTGCGGTCGTCGTGCGACCCACCCCGACCGGCGAGCCCTTCGCTACCTTCACCGGGCACACCCAGTTCGTCAGTGCGGTGGCGTTCAGCCCGGATGGTGCCACGCTGGCCAGCGCCAGCGCGGACGACACTGTGCGGTTGTGGGACGTGGCCCGGCGCGAGTCCGTGGCCACCTTCCCAGTCGACTGGTACGTCCTGGGGGTGGCATTCAGCGTGGACGGCGCCACGGTGGCTTCGGCGAGCTACGACGGGATAGTGCGGCTGTGGGATGTCGCCGGTCGCCGGCATCGTGGCGCCCTCCGAGGCCACACCAAGCCCGCGAACGCGGTGGCGTTCAGCCCGAACGGCGTCACGCTGGCCAGTGCCAGCGACGACCGGACGGTGCGGTTGTGGGATGTGGCGCGGCGCCGGCACGTGGCTACGCTCACCGGCCACAACTGGTACGTCATCGCGCTGGCGTTCAGCCCGGACGGCAAGCTCCTGGCGACCGCCAGCTCCGACCAGACGGTGCGGCTGTGGGACGTCGCCAGCCGCCGGCACCTCGCCACTTTCGGCGGCCACGTCGATACCGCGCGGGATGTGGCGTTCAGCCCGGATGGCAAGCTCCTGGCCACTGCCAGTGACGACAAGACAGTGCGGTTGTGGGACGTCGGCCGCCGCCGGCATGTCGCCACGCTCAAGGGCCACACCGGCGTCGTGAGCGAGGTCGTGTTCAGCCCGGACGGGCGGACTCTGGCCACCTCCGGCATCGACGGGACGGTGCGGTTGTGGGATGTGGCCCGCCGCCGGCAGGTCGCCGCGCTCAGACACGGGCCGGACGCGGTGTACGGGTTGGCGTTCAGCTCCGACGGCACCACCTTGGCCACCGCCAACGGCGACTCGACGGTACGACTGTGGCACGTGCCTAGCCGGTAGCCTCCTTAAGTTCTGTCGGTCGTTGCGAATGCTTGAGTCGAGGGGTATTCGCATGCCGAAGTACGCGCCCAACAAGATGCCGGCTGCGGTCAAACGCCGCTACTTCGAGTTGCTCCGTCAAGGCGTCCGCGGTGCGGAAGCCGCCCGCCAGGTCGGTGTGTCGCTGAGCCGCGGGTCGGTGTGGTTCCTCGACGCTGGCGGGGTGACCATCAGCGAGGCGCGGCCGATCGCGTCGAGGTTTCTCAGCCAGAATGATCGATCGAGATCGCAGATTGCCTGGCCCGTGGCGAGTCGGTAAAGGCCATCGCGGCGCGGATCGGCAAGAGCTACCAGAGCGTCTACCGGGAGATCTCACGCAATCGCAAGCCTGACGGCCGCTACCAGCCCTGGTTCGCGCACAACCAGGCCCAATGTTTGTCACAATAAGAACCACCTCGGCGGGGAGTGCTGCGGTGGCTGGCAGCGGAGATTGGTTGGGCCGTCGGCATAGAGACCTTTTGGGGTTGGGGTGGTTGGGTGTGTCCACTATGCCGCGTCTGGGGGATCGCTCTGTGTGGGTTTGTCCGCTTGACTTGGGGTTATGAGGTACGGCGACGGTGGCGGGCTCAACCAGGCCGCGCGAGTGCGGCGTGAACAGATCCGCCGGCAGGCGGCGGATCTGTTCGCTGAAGGGATGACGCCGGTCGAGGTGGCCAAACGTTTGGAGGTCTCGCAGAAGTCGGCGTACGTGTGGCGCAAGCTTTGGCGGGCCGGTGGTGCCGACGCGTTGGCGTCCAAGGGCGCGCCTGGCCCGGACCCGAAGCTGTCCGAGGCGCAGTTGGCAAAGCTCAAGGCGCGAGTCGAACTCGGGCCCGCGGCCGCTGGCTACGGCGATGACCAACGGTGGACGTTGGCCAGGATCCGGACGTTGATCGGCTTGATGTTCAAGGTCCGGGTCAGCCTCACCACGACGTCAGGGCTCCGGCAAAGTCGCGACGGTCTGGTTTAGACAGTTGATGTAGACACGCCCTGTTCGTGGATGACAGGGCGGGCATGGCCGTTCAGAAGATCATCGAGGTTCCTACGGCCTCCAGCCGTGGGCAGATGCCGCCGGTAGGCCTGCTGGCGGCGCTGGAGCACGTGCCTGATCCGCGGGCTCGTCGTGGCATCCGGCATCGGCTGGGCACGGTTATCGCCATGGCGGTGTGCGCGGTGATGGCCGGGTACCGTTCGTACACCGCGATCGGTGAGTGGGTCGCGGACCTGCCAGCTGAGTCGGCTGCCCGGTTGGGAATGGATCCGCGACGGCGGCCGTCTGAGGCGATGATCCGCCGACTGTTGCAGGCACTGGACGCGGACCGACTCACCACGGTGATCGCCGGCTGGCTCGTCCAACACCGCCCTCAACCCGCCGCGGGGACGCTGCCGGCGCTCGCGGTGGACGGCAAGACCATCCGTGGCTCCGGCGATGGCGACAACACGGCCAAGCATGTGCTAGCCGCTGCCGATCACACCACCGGCGCGGTACTGGCCAGCACGGACGTCGACGCGTCCACCAACGAGATCACCCGGCTCAGGCCGCTGCTGGACCAAATCCCCGACCTGGCCGGTGTAGTCGTCACCGCGGACGCCTTGCACTGCCAACGCGACCACGTCACCTACCTGACCGGGCGCGGCGCGCACTGGATCCTCACCGTGAAGGGCAACCAGCCGCATCTGCACGCCCAACTGTCGGCCCTACCCTGGCGGGCGGTCCCGGACGCCGACCGAACCGCCGACCGCGGTCACGGCCGCCGCGAGATCCGCACCATCAAAGTGCTCACCCTCGCCAGCGGGATTGACTTCCCGCACGCCGCGCAGGCCCTCCGGATCAGGCGCCGCCGTCACGCCCTGGACCAGCCCAGGCGGTGGACCACAGAGACCATCTACGCCATCACCGACCTACACGTGCACCAGGCCAAGCCCGCCCAACTGGCCGCCACCATCCGCGGCCATTGGTCGATCGAGAACAAAGTCCACTGGGTCCGCGACGTCACCTACGACGAAGACCGATCCCAGATCCGTACCGGCACCGGCCCCCAGGTGATGGCCGTCCTCCGCAACGCCGCTATCAGCATCCTCCGCCAGGCCGGCCTCACCAACATCGCCGCCGCCAACCGACACCACGCCCGCGACAGCCGCCGCCCGCTCGACCTCCTCAGGATCAGCTAACGACTTTGCCGGAGCCCTGCCACGACGTGGATAGCGATGCAACGGATCGGGTTCAGCGCGCAGTTGCCGACGCATCGGGCAATCGAGCGGGACGAGGAAACGATCGCCCATTGGCGTAGGTATCAGTGGCCGGCGGTAAAACAGTCGCGGGCAGGCTGAACGCCTGGATCTGTTTCGCCGACGAAGCCGGCCAAACTCTTCGCCCCGCCAAGGCGACCACCTGGTCGCCCCGCGGCCACACCCCAGTCGTGAAGGTCACCGCCAAAGGCGGTGTCCGGGTCTCGGTGGCCGGGCTGGTCTGCTACCGGCCCGGCCACCGCAGCCGGCTGATCTACCGCACGCTGACCTACCGCGGCCGTAAGGGTGATCCGAAAGGCTTCCGCGAACGGGAGTTGGTGGACCTGCTCGACGCCGCCCACCGGCAACTCGGCGCGCCGATCGTGTTGATCTGGGACCAGCTCCCCGCACACAAATCCGTCCTCATGCGCCAGTTGCTCGCCGCACGTCCATGGCTGCGGGTCTACAAGCTGCCCGGCTACGCACCCGAACTCAACCCGGCCGAGAAAGTCTGGTCGGTAATGAAACACGGACTGGCCAACCTCGCCGCCACCACCGCAACCGCCCTGGCCACCGCAGTGAAAAACCGCCTCAAACGCATGCAATACCGCGACGGCCTCATCGACAGCTACCTCGCCGCCACCGGCCTACGCCCACCCTGACCCCAAAAGGTCTCTAGTTAATTGACGCGTCCTGACCCGCTTCCAGTTCGTCGACGACCACCGGCAGCGCTATGGCGTGAAGCGGTTGTGTCAGGTCCTTCGGATCGCTCGGTCCAGCTTCTATCACTGGAAGGCCACCGCGCCGGCCAGAGCGGCTCGTGCTGCCGCTGACGCGGCTCTGGCGGCCCGGATCCGGGCCGTGCATAACGCGTTCGACGGCACCTACGGCGTCCCGCGGATCACCGCCGAGCTCCGCGACAACGGCGAGCCGGTCAACCACAAGCGGGTGGCCCGGGTAATGCGCGGGATCGGCCTGGCTGGACTGCGGTTACACCGCCGGCGGCGTACCACGATCCCGGACCCGGCCGCGGCGAAGGCACCGGATCTGATCGGTCGGGACTTCACCGCTTCGGCGCCGAACCTGCGCTACGTCGGCGACATCACCTACGTCCCTGTCGGTGACCGCGGATTCCTTTACCTGGCCACCGTCATCGACCTGTACTCCCGACGCCTGGCCGGCTGGGCGATCGCCGACCACATGCGCACCGATCTCGTCCTGGACGCCCTGCACGCGGCACAGCGCACCAGAGGTACTGGACCGGGCGATCCTGCACACCGATCACGGGTCAATACACCTCACGGGCCTTCGCCGCCGCCTGCCATGCGGCGGCGTCCGCCAGTCCATGAGCCCGATCGGCTCCAGCGCCGACAACGCCGCCGCCGAATCGTTCAACGCGACCTTCAAACGCGAGACCCTGCAAGGCCGCCGCGCCTTCACCAACGAACGCGAAGCTCGACTGACCGCCTTCGGCTGGCTGCACCGCTACAACACCATCCGCCGCCACTCACGACTCGGACAACGATCCCCGATCGCCTACGAAAACAGCATCCGGCCAACATCAACTACCCTGGCACCAGCCGCATAACCCGTGTCCAAGATCAGGGGTCAAGCCCCCTACGACGACGGCCAACACGGCTTGGCGCAGCGCTACCTGATCCAGTCTCTCCGGCTGGCCGGCGCCTCCAAGAACAAGATCCTCGGCGCCCACGGTCCTGGCCGGCATGTCCGACCAGGCCAACCTGTTGGGCTACCCCGAGGAAGCCCTCGCCCTCGCCCGCGCCCGCGTCGGCCAGCACGGCATCACCGTCACCGATTCCCCCGCCTGCATGGCCGACCTGCAAATCCTCGAAGCCCGGGCGCTCGCAGCGCTGGCCCGCGACGGTCGTCCCAAGGGATCGGTGACGGAAGCCGTCCACCGCGCCGAGACGGCCTTCCAACACATCCGCCCCGAAGGCGAACCCGAATGGGCGCGCTTCATCGACCCGGCCTACCTGTACGGCGAAGCCGCCCACTGCTTCCGCGACATCGGCGACACCGCCCAAATTGACCGCTTCGCCGGCGCGTCCGCGGCCGAGGCCGCACGCCAACGCCGCGCCCGCCGCGGCGCCCTCAGCCAGGCCGCCCTCGTCACCAGCGACCTGCTACGCAACGAAGTCGAACGAGCAGCGATACGCGGGCAGACCGTGGTGTCTCTTGCTGAAGCAATGGAGTCCAGCCGCTGCGTTGAGACCGTCCGCGATCTGGTCAAGGGGTTCAAGCCGTACGAGCAGGTTCCCGAAGTGCAGGCGTTTCAGCGACGCGCCAGGCAACTGCTCAAGGTCGCGTAACCTTACCCTCCTCGACACCTCTGACCCGCAATGGGCAGCCGCTTGGCTTCGTCGTTGAAGCTCATGCGAAGCACGGCTCCTAACAGCGTCCAGGAATTCCGACAACGTGCCATGGCTGCACGCCTTGGTCCTGCCACTCGCATCGACGGTGAGGCCCTGATCCGCTCGTGGTGGCACCTCGCCTCAGGGGCACCGCCAGAAAGGCCGGCCGAACGGGCTGTCCTCTGCGGCTGAGCCAGCGCACGCGGACCGACGGGCCGGTAGCGATCGCACTCACTCCGGTGATGGGGAGCAGGATGGCGGTGTGGATCTGGATGCCTTCTTGAACGTCGCCGTCGACCTGCTCGCTGTGCCGTCGACCGCAGACCGGCCGGCGCAGCTTTGGCGTGCCGTGGAGTCCGTCGTCGACTTCGTCGGTCCAGGTGTTTGCGTGGAGTGGTTTGAGTCCAACGGCAAGCCGAGCGCTCTTGTCTACGCCGACGCCTATCGCGGCGCGGCGCGTCCAAGGTTCCGTGTCATCCTCAACGGCCATCTGGATGTGGTGCCGGCCGAACCCGGGCAGTTCCGGCCGCGTCGCGAAGGTGATCGGCTCTATGCCCGGGGTGCGCAGGACATGAAGGTGTCCGCGCTGGCGCAGGCCCAGGTTTTCCGCGAGCTGGTTTCGACGCTTTCGTACCCGCTCGCGTTGCAACTCGTCACCGATGAGGAAGTGGGCGGTCGTGACGGCACTCTGCACCAGCTCCGACAAGGGGTGGATGCCACGTTCGTCGTCATCGGCGAGCACAGCCGCCTGAACATCGTGGCCGACTCCAAGGGGTTGCTGCAGGCGAGACTGCAGGCCAGCGGCCGGAGCGGTCACGGCGCCTACCCGTGGCTCGGCGACAACGCCCTGCTGAAGGTGGTCGACACCGTGAAACGTCTGATGGACCGATATCCGGTGGCCACGGAGGAAGTTTGGCGAACGACGGTCAATCTGGCCAAGGTGGACAGTCCCAACCATGCGTTCAACCAGATTCCGGCCCAAGCCGAGGCGTGGCTCGACATCCGCTTTCCGGCCGATGACACCGACCTCAACGGCAGGACGCATCCGGAGATCATCGAGTACCTGCGAAGCTTCTGTGAGCCCGGCGTCGCGGTTTCCATCGACCACCTCGACCCACCCCACCACGCCGACCATGACCGCCCGGAGATTCAGCAGCTGCGCCGGGCCGCACAGGGCCAGGGCTATCCGGCCGACTTCCTGTACAAGCACGGCACCGGCGACGGCGGGTTCTACTCCGAACGCGGCATTGCTGCCGTCGCGTTCGGTGTAGGGGGCGACGGACAGCACGGCCCGGAGGAGTACGTCGAGATCTCGACGATCATGCCCTACTACCGGGCGTTGAAGGAGTTTCTCGAACGCCTGTGACCGGTGAAGTGCGGCCGGGCGCCCGCTGGCGCTCGGCGGGTCGGGGCCCGTCAGGCCAGTGCGACGTCAACCCGTTTGGTCGCTGTCAGCGTGCCGTGCGCCGCACCGCGATACGTGCCGGAGGTCGGGGCGACATCGGTGTAGTCGCGTCCGGTGGCGACGGTCAGGTAAGCGCGTCCGGCGCGGCGACCGTTGCACGGGTCGAAGGCCACCGCACGGGCGCCCTCCGGATCGGCGACAACGACCTCGACCCAGGCGTGCGTGCCGCCCTCACCGAGAAGGTGTCCGGAGACATAGCGGGCTGGCAGAGCGGCGGCGCGGCAAAGCGCGATCATCACATGGGCGCTGTCCTGACACACGCCACGCCCGAGGGCGAGCGCCTGGGCGGCGGTGGTGTCGACGGTGGTCACCCCGTACTCGTAGGTGATCGCGTCGTGCACGTACGCGCAGAACCGCTCGGCGGTGGCCAGCGGATCGTTGCCGGCCAGAGCCGCCGCGAGCCGGTCGATCTCGGGGTCGGCGGCGGTCAGCCGGGTCGGCCGGAGCAGGCGCGGGTCGTGCAGCACCGCGGCCGGCAGACCGATGTCGGTGCCCGGCCCGACCCGCTCGACGACCGCCTCGATCACGAACTCGATCCCGTCCGGCACCAGCGGCACGCGCGACCGGGTGACGATGTTTCCGGCGGTGTCACGGCGATGGGTGGTGTTGGCGCCGGCGGCGGAGACGGTTATCGAATGCCGCCGCCGGCGCTGATCGCCATGTTGGCGGGGAGGGACCACCACCAGCCGGTGGTCGAGGTCTCGCACCGGGCCGTCGTAGGCGTAGTGGAAGCGCTGGTGCAGCACATATGTGAGCCGGCTGGCTTCCTCCAGCTCCCCGGGGAGGGCAGCTGCTGTGTTGTGCCGGGCGGTGCCCCGTCGTCCGATCTCATGCCGGCTCCTCTGCCCAGACCTGCATGCTCTGCAGCACCGGTCCGCCGTAGGTGGTGACCATTGCGACGTCGACGGCGTCACGGCCACGGCCGATCAGCACGCGACCCTTGCGGGCCGCGTTGTTGCGGGGGTCGAAGGTCCACCACTGGTGGTCGAGGTAGACCTCCATCCAGGCGGCGAAGTCCATCGGTGCCGGGTCCGGGGTCACGTCCATGTCGGGCAGGTAGCCGAAGACGTAGCGGGCCGGGATGGACAGTGCCCGGCAGAAGGAGATGGCGACGTGGGCGAAGTCGCGGCACACGCCGCTGCCGGCCGCATACGCCTCGGCCGCGGTGGTGGTGGGGCTGCTGCTGCCGTAGGCGAAGCGTAGGTGGCTGTTGACGTGGTCGACGATCGCCTGGACCCGCCGGTATCCGGGCTTGTGGCCGCCGAACAGGCGCCATGCCTCGTCGCCGAGGACGTCGGGCAGGCAGTACCGGCTGGGCATGGTGTAAATCAGCACATTGTCGGGCAGTTGCGGGACGGGTAGCTCGGCCGCGTCGAGGTCCACCTCCTCGGTCGCGTCCGGGACGGCGACGAGGGCGTCGAAGCGCAGTGTGGAGTCGCCCGCGGGCAGGGCGAGTCGCTGGCAGTCGTTGCCGTAAAGGTCGGTGTACCCGTGTCGGGTGGTCGCGGGCTGGATGTCCCAGGCCTGCTGGAGCACCGCCGCGGGACCTGTCCCGGACGGCTCGACCTGGAAGATCGCGGGCGTCTCGACCTCTGCGGTGTACCGGAACTCACACCCGACCCGGACCTGCCGCGAGACGGCTGCCATGTCCTCAGTCTGGTCCGTCATTGTTTCCTCACCGTAACTGCTGGTCGCGGCAACGAATCGGTGGTACGAATCCTCGCATGGGAGGGCTTCTGGACGGTTATCCGCGCGGCCCAGCGTACGACGAGATGTTCGGGGCGGACGGGCTGCCGCATCCACACATGCGCGCGCTCTACGATGCCCTGCAGCTGCTCACCGGCGAAGACCTGGCGCAGCGTGCGGCGGCACGGGATCGCAGCTTCCGCGACCAGGGCGTGACGTTCTCCCACGCCGGCGAGGAGTGGCTGTTTCCGCTCGACCTGATCCCCAGGCTGATCCCGGCCGCCGAGTGGGACGTGGTCGAGGCGGGCGTCGTACAGCGGGTTCGGGCCTTGGAGGCCTTCCTCGCCGATGTGTACGGCCCGGCCGAGGTCGTCCATGACGGTGTGGTGCCGCGCACTTTGCTGACCACGTCGGCCACATTCTGCCGGCCGGCACACGGCATCCGGCCGCGTAACGACGTCCGGATCCATCTCGCCGGAATTGACCTGGTCCGCGATGAGGCGGGCGTACTGCGGGTGCTTGAGGACAATCTGCGGGTACCGTCCGGGATGTCCTATGTTGTGGAAAACCGGCGCACCATGGCGCGGGTCTTTCCCGGGCTGTTCCTGGAGCAGCAGGTGCGGCCGGTCGCCTCCTACCCGGGGCGGCTGTTGGACGCGTTGCGCCGGTCGGCGCCGGACGGTGTCAATGAGCCGGTGGTGGTGCTGCTCAGCCCAGGTGTGTACAACCCGGCCTATTTCGAGCACGCCTTCCTGGCCCGCAAGATGGGCATCGAGCTTGTCGAGGGCCGCGACCTGTTCTGCGACGAGCACGTCCTGTACATGCGCAGCCTCGGCGGCAGGCAGCGGGTGGACGTCGTCTACCGGCGGGTCAACGACGACTTTCTCGACCCGGTGCATTTCCGACCTGATTCGGTCGTGGGGTGCCCGGGCCTGCTCAACGCCGCCCGCGCCGGCAACGTCACGATCGCCAACGCGGTCGGCAACGGCGTCGCCGACGACAAGCTGACCTATTCGTACGTTCCGGCGCTGATCGAGTACTACCTGGGTGAGAAGCCGTTGCTGTCCAACGTGACGACCTACCGGCTCGACGATCCGGACGTTCGCGAGGAGTGCCTGGAGCGGCTCGACCAGCTCGTCGTGAAGCCGGTCGACGGATCCGGCGGCGCCGGCATCGTTATCGGCCCGTCCGCCTCGGACGCCGAGCTGGCCGCCGTGCGCGAGCGGGTGCTCGCGGAGCCGCGCGCGTGGATCGCGCAGGAGCTGGTGCTGCTGTCGACCTCGCCGTCCCAGCGCGACGACCGGCTGCTGCCCCGGCACATCGACCTGCGGCCGTTCGCGGTCAACGACGGCGAGCAGGTCCACGTGTTGCCCGGCGGGCTGACCCGGGTGGCGCTGCGGGAGGGGAGCCTGATCGTCAACTCCAGCCAGGGCGGCGGCTCCAAGGACACCTGGGTGCTCACCTCGACGCCCGAGCCGGCGTCCGAAGCGACCGGTCCGCCGGCCTTCCCCGCTCAGGCGGTGCGGGGCACCACACCCGACCGCGGCCCGCACGACGACCAGCCGCAGCAGTGAGGGGACCCAGGTGCTGAGCCGCGTAGCCGAGTCGCTGTTCTGGATCGGCCGGTACGTCGAACGGGCCGAAGACACGGCCCGGCTTCTCGACGTGCATTTTCACGAGGTGCTCGAAGACCCGACCGTGGACGAGGGCGCCGCCTGCGCCGTCCTGTTGACCGTCATGGGTGTCCCGGACGATGTCGCCTCGCGGCACCGGGACAGCCAGGCCGTACTGGAGCTGCTCGGCTACGACGACGCCCCCAACTCGATCGCCGGCGCGCTGGTCGCCGCCCGGCAAAACGCCCGCGGCGCGCGCGAGGCGCTCTCCGCCGAGATCTGGCAGTGCCTGAACTCGACCCACAACGCGCTCCCGGCCCGGGTGGCCGCCGCCCGGGACTTCGGCCCCGCGCCCTTCTTCTCCTACGTCCGCGAGTGCGCCGCGACCTTCGCCGGCCACGTCGAGGCCAGCATGAGCCGGGACGCGAGCTACGACGCGCTCGTCCTCGGCCGCAGCCTGGAGCGCGTCGACATGACTGCGCGGCTGCTCGCGGCCCGGCTCGGCACGGGCGTCGGCGACGAAGGCTGGACATCCACCCTACGGGCGTGCTCGGCCCACGACGCCTATCTGCGCACCTACCAGCAGGGTGTCGACGCCCGCCGGGTTCTCGAGTTTCTCCTGGTGGATCGGCTCTTTCCGCGGTCTGTCTTCCATGCACTGTGCGCCGGAGAGGAAGCGCTGGTCCGACTCGACCCGGCGTCCGGGCGGTCCGCGCTGGACGAGTCCGCCCGCCGAGCCATCGGTCGAGCCCGTACCGACCTGGAGTTCCTGTCAGCCGCCACACTGCTCGACGACCTCGTGGAGCGGCTACACGGACTGCAGCGGACCGTGTCCACGGTCAGCGAAGACGTCACCCGGCGGCTGTTCACCGGGTCGGCACCGCTGCACTGGCGCATCGAGGAGCCCGCCACATGACCTGGCGGATCGCGATCCGGCACCGCACCGGCTACCGGTACGGCGGACCGGTGCGGGCCTCGTACAACGAGGCGAGGCTCACCCCTCCGAGCGTCGACGGACAGCGCACCCTGCACGCCGCCCTGGAGGTCACGCCCGCGGCCAGGCCGCTGCGCTACGTCGACTACTGGGGCACCACGGTTGACGCGTTCGACATCCACATCCCGCACACCGAGCTCGTCGTGCTGGCGACCTCGACGGTCGAGACCGCAGGGCCGCGGCCGGCACCGGTCGACGTCGACTGGACCCACCTGGCCTCCCGCGCGGTCCGGGAACGTTTCGGCGAGCTGCTCGCCCCGTCGCGCTACGTCCAGGAGGAGCCGGAGATCGCCGAGCTCGGGCAGTCCCTGCGCACCGGCTCGACGCCGATGCAGGCCGGGCTACGCGCCGCCGAGTGGACCCACGAGACGCTGCGCTACGAGCCGGGCGCGACACACGTACACACCTCGTCGGCCGAGGCCCGCGCCGCGGGCAAGGGCGTGTGTCAGGACTTCGCCCACATCACGCTGGCCCTGCTCCGCGCGGTTGGCCTGCCCGCGCGTTACGTCTCCGGCTACCTGCACCCGACCGTGGAGGCCGAAATCGGGGAAGTGACTCCCGGCCAGAGCCACGCATGGGTGGAGTTCTGGGCCGGCGGTTGGATCCCGGTCGACCCGACCAGCCTCGCGGAGGTGGCCAGCCGACACGTACTGCTGGCCCGCGGCCGCGACTACGCCGACGTGCGGCCACTGTCCGGCGTCTACTCCGGGCAGAAAGCGGAGCTCTTCGGCGTCACCGTCGAGATCACCCGGCTCGGCTGACCCGTAGCCTGCCAGCGTGGGTGCCGCCCTTCTCCCGGTGGGTGCGGGTCGCCGGCCGGGCGGATCAGGAGCCTTGGCCTTCGATCGTCAACGGCAGGCGCACGGTCGTCTGGTCCGTGTCGGAGACTCGAACGGTGATGGCCACCTCCCACTGTCCGGGCAGGGGCACGGTGGTGGTGCCGGTGTAGTGACCGGGTCCGATTGGTAGCAGATCGTTGATCGGGAGAGGGCCGAGGTCCTTCGCGGCGAGCCGGAGGGTGATGGTGACCTCCGGGACGGTCATGGGGCGTCCGCCGCTGTCGAGGACCGTGACGTGGGCGGCGGTGGGGCCGACCCGGCGGGGTTGGAGGTCGAAGGCGACCAGGCCCTTGCCCGATGGCCCGGAGCCGGCCTCGAAGGGCACTGTGCCCGGCATCGTGGCGGCCGCGCTGGTCGGCGGCCCGCTCGGCGGTGGGACATCGTCGCCCGCACCGTAGGCGGTGCTTGCCGGCTCGGAGGTGACCAGGGCGGCGGAGAGCCCGAGCACCGCGACGGCGAGGAGTACCTCGTGCGTGACGCGGCGCCGGAAGTGGTACAGCTGATGGGGATCGGGTCCAGCGGCGGCGCGGCGCCCGGAAATCGTGTATTGGCGGCGTACCCAGGATCGAGCGGCGGCGGCCAGCGTCAGGATGACGAGCACGGCCAGCACCTTCGCTATCAGCATTTGGCCGTAGGTGGTGTTCAGCAGGGCGGGCACGGTGCGCACCTGGCGCCAGGACTGAAACACGCCGGTGGCGACGAGCGCCACGACGCTCACCGCGGCGGCCCGGGAGAACGCCGGCACCGCCCTGCGCATGCTGGCGGTGTCCCGGCTGGGTAGCAGGGCGATGGCGAGGACCGCGAGGCCGCCCAGCCACACCGCCATCGCGACGAGGTGGATGACGTCGGCGGTGAGGGCCGCGGGGGTGAGGGTGCCGGTCGTGCTGTGGCCGGCGGCGGTCCAGGTCGCGGCAAGAAGAGCCCCGGTGGCGAGGACGGCGATCGGGAGTACGACGCGCTCGCGTGCACCCATCGCGGAGTCTCGGGCCATCCGGCGCAGCCCGTACCAGATGAGGGGCGCGAACGCGAGCAGCAGCGCGATCCGCACGGTGAGCGCGTGGCCGTGGCGGGTCTCGCGGAGCGACTGGTCGAGGAGCCCAGCGTCCAGGAGGTGGCCTGGCGACGTGCCGGCCAAGTACGGGCCGTAGAGCAGGACCGTGGCGATGGTGGCGGCGAGCGACGCGCCCCACCCGGTCCAGAGCAGGCGGCGGGCGGCGGGCCGGCGTGCGCCGGCCGGCCAGGCGTGAACGAGGAAGAACGCCGAGCCGATCAGCACCGCGAGGGCCGCGAACCCGAGCCAGCGGGCGGAGCCGTACGCCCATCCCGCGGCGGCGCTGTCGGTGTCGGTGAGGTTCGACGCGGCGGCCGTGCCGGCGGTACCGACGGTGAACGTGAGCGCGCCGGAGACCGGGTGGCTGTCGGCGGAGACGACCCGCCACGACAAGGCGTAGCCGCCGTCCGGCAGTGGCTCGGCAAGCAGTACGTCCACTGTGGTCTGGTCGGCTGGCGGATGCGTTGGTGCGCTGAGGGGTACGGCCTGGCCGGCGGCGTCGTACAGGCGGATGCCCCCGGCGGTTGCGCTCACTGCCTCGGTGAACTGGAGTCGCAGCCGATCCGGGGACTCTTGGAGAGTCTGTTGGTCAGCCGGGCTGGCGTAGACCAAGCTGGCGTGGGCCCAGGCAGGGCTGGGAGTGGCCAGGCCGGTCACCGTGGTAGCGACCAGGCTGAGCAGAAGCGCCGCGGTAAGCCTTCCGGCGGTCCGGCCGCCGCCGCGTATGGCGCCGGCCGCGCGGAGTCGGCTGAACACGGTCGTCACCTCTTGCCCGCGCTCAGCGGCTGGGCGGCGCGGTTCGTCGCGATGGCGTCGGGCGGTGGCGGTGACGCCGTCACGGCGGGTCGCCGGCGAACGAAGCCTGCGGTGGCGACGATGAGCGCCAATAGCGCTACGATCAGCCCGGCCATGGACCGGACCGGGTCGCCGCCGTTACCGGTGTCCAGGACGGCGGCCGTCACCGGCCGGCCGGACGGCGCCACGATGACGACCATCGCGGGATGCTCCGGTTTCGGTTCCCCGTCCCGGGGTGTCTCGATCCAGCGCACGACCTCGCCGTTGGAGTACGTCTGCACCGCTTTGAACACCAGCGTGGTGGGCTCCTTCGGCAGCGGTCCGGTGGCGACATCGAAGGTCTGGAACTCGCCTGGCCGTACTCCGGTGGTGCTCTGCCAGACGATGCCGGTGACGGCGTCGGTCGCGGCGCTGTGGCCATGCGCGGCCGGCTGTGTGGCGGTGGCGGACACCGGCCGGCGCTTGACGGTGGCGGTCCAGCCGGGCACCGACCGCAGCGAGAGCGAGCTCAGGGCCGCGCCTTCCGGAAAGACGACCTCCACCTTGACGGTACTGGCCGAATCGCGCTCGTTGGGCACCTTGACGGTGAACGTGGCGCGCCCGCCGGCGGTGACCGTGGCCGGGGTGATCGTGACGTGGGCGACGGCGGGTGCCGCGGGGGTGAGCATCAGGGTGGCGATCCCGGCGCTGATAATCACCAGGGCGCGGCTCAGGCGCTTGCTCATGTGTGGTTCACTCCGTCCATTGTGGAGCCGATGTCGGACTGGGTGCCGGCCCGGCCGGCGATCGGCCGGGCCGGCGTTCGGGGGCTTACCGGCCAGCGGTCACGCGGTGATGTCGAGGACGGTCACCAGGCCGACCATCCCGTTGGGCCCCTCTGAGTGGGAGAAGACGTGGCAGTGCAGCAGCCACTTGCCGACCTCCTTGGGCTGGAAGACGATGTCAAACGTCTGTCCTGGAGCGACGGTCAGCGTGTCCACTGTGTATGGTGAGGTGATCTTGATGCCGTCCTGCGCGACGACCTGGAACGGCATGCCGTGCAGGTGCATCGGGTGCAGCATCTCCGGCCCGGTGCCGATGAGGCGGATGTGCACCTTCTGGTTGAGCCGCGCCGACAGCGGCACGGTCGCCGGATACGACCTGCCGTTGAGGGTGAATCCGTTCGATCCGTCGCCGATCTCAACGGTGTAGTGCTTGTCCGCCGTGATGTCCCCGAGCGTGGGGGTGATCAGCAGCGCGCCGTAGAGGCCTTTGCCGACCTGGCTGCCGCCCATGTGCGAGTGGTACCAGTGAGTGCCGGTGCTCTTGGCCGTCCATTCGTACGTGTAAATCTCACCGGGCATGATGTGCGGCTGGGTGATGTCCGGCACACCGTCCTGCGCGTTGGGCAGCTCCATGCCGTGCCAGTGCACGGCGGTGTGCTCGGTCATGTTGTTCTGCACGATGAAGCGCAGCTTGTCGCCCTCGTTCACCTTGATCGTGGGTCCGGGCACGATCCCGTTGAACGCGAGCGCCGGCCGGATCACACCGGCGGATACCTGTAGGTTCAGCGGCGCCATGCAGAGCTTGAACACCTTCACCCCGCCGACCACCTCGAACGTCGCCAGTCGGGTGCCGTCGCCTTGCTCGGCGCCGACCGTCGGGTTCTGGCATGGCGGCGTACCGGATGGTGGCGGTGTGGGTGAGGCCGTGCCGGTGGGTGTGGCCACCGGGGTCGTCGGGACCGGCCCGGTGGTCGGCGGGCTCGTGGTGGGTGCGGCGGTGGTGGGCGCCGCCGTTGTCGGGGTCGGCGCCGTGGTGGTGGGTGGCGCACTGCCGGAGTTGATCGTGCCCAGCATGTACGGGTGATTGCCGCAGAAGTAGGAGTAGCTGCGAGTGCCCGTGATGGTGACGGTGAACGAGGCACCCGGCGGCAGGTCGGGCGACGTGAAGTCCCCACGGATCGTGTGCAGGGTGCCGTCGGTCTCCTGGTTGACAAACGTGACGGTGTCGCCCGGGGAGACGTTGAGCACCTCGGGTGTGAAAGTGAAGTTCTTGATCGTGATGGTGTGGTTGGCTGCCATCGCCATCCGGGGCGCGAAGATCGCGACGCCGGCGATGAAGGTGGCGATCACCACTCCCAGCACCACGGCTAGGCGCCGCACCGGTCGTGACGGATTTCTCAGCAGCCGCCGGACCGCTCCGAGGCGGTCGGGCAAGCTCGTGTCGGACATGAGGACGCTCCTCATCTAATGTGGTAGGCGTGCGGCATCACCACCAGGGCGCCGGCGTTGCCGTGCCCGATGTGTGCCGGGATGCGCGCAGGCCCGCGTTGGCCGGCGACGCGTCGTGGAAGCCGCCCGGAGACGGGGAGGGACCGCCCGCTTTGCGGTCCCTCCCCTTACCGCCGGTGGCGGCGTGACCGGGTCCTAGGAGCAGACACCGGTGTTCATCGGGTTGAGCTGGGCGCAGGTGAGCTGGTTGGCCATGTCCGCGGGGGCGTTCTGGACCCAGCCGTTGTAGACGATCGGGTACGGCAGCACGCCTTGGCCGCCCATACCGTTGTAGGCGGTGACGGTGTCGTCGGTGATCGTGCCCGGCGCGGAGTTCAGCACCATCTTGCCCACGACCGCGGCATCGGCCGGGTTGCCGTCACCGTTGGGGTCGCCGTCGACCACCGCGAGGGTGTTGGCGAACTTACTTGACACGTAGGCGTAGTAGCCGCCGCCGCGCTTGGCTCCAAAGTTGATCCCGTGGCAGCCGGAGTCGCACGGCAACGTCTTGACGATCTTGTCCGTCTCGGTGTCGACCACCGTGATGTTGCTGGTCAGCGTGTTTGCCACCAGCAGGTACTGGCCGTCCGGGCTGACCGGTAGTTGGATCGGCAGGCCGCCCATCGAGCCGCTGGTCGCGCCGCTGACCGGGTCGTAGTTGGCCCACAGGTTGATTGCCTTGTAAGCGACCGGACTGCCCGTGTCGCTCCTGCACGACGATCCGACCAGCGAGATGCAGGAGACGCTCTGCCCGAGGAAGTTCGCCACGTAGTACTTCGAGTTGTCGGGCATCATTCCCGTGGCGATGGGCAGCTGTTCGGTCTGCATCTTGGTGATGTTGCCGGTCGGTACGTCCACCATGGTCGAGTCGTGGTGGTTGACGTTCGGCGTGACCATTGTCTTCGCGTCGGAGCTCATCCAGTGCGCGTGCGGATGTGCTGGCGTCTGCCCTGGCCCCTGCACCAGGATGCGCCGATCAATTCCGGTGGCACCCGGGCTCAGCTCCACTACCGCGTTACCGGCGTTGATCGCCACGTGCAGCTGGTCGGTGTCGGTCCGGGTCATCACGTGTGACGGATCCGGTCCCACTTGGATGGTGCGTACCAACTGGCCGTTGGACCGGTTGAATACCGTAAGCCGGTCGGAGAACCACTCGGTCTGGTAGATGTACTGGCCGGCGCGGTCGGTCCACATGTTGTGCGGGTTGTTCAAATTGATCTGCGGCAGCGCCACCTTTCTGGCTACCGTCCAGTTCACGACGTCCACCTTCGTGGCCGCCCCGGATTTCGACTTGCCCGCGTACTGCTCCATCTGGGTGTCCACCCACAGCTCGCCGACACCCGGCACCGATGGCCGCTGCGTCAGCGCCGGCAGGGTCACCCCTTCGGAGAACTTGCTTTCGTAGTAGGCGTCCAGCAGCGGCACCAGCACCGGCTGTTCCGCCGCGTCGTACATGAGGATCGGCGCGGGCGGGTACGACGGGTTCCACGCCTTGGCCTCGGTGTTGCTGAACGTCTGCCAGTTGTCCGGCGCGGTGATGCGGAAGAACTTCTGCACCAGCTGCTGCACCACATCGGACGAACTCGGCACCACCATGCCGCCCTTGACCGCGACGTTGAGCTTCTTGCCGAAGTCCAGGCCGGGGGTGAGCGGATCGTCGACCACGACAGCCCCGAGCATGTACGGGTGGATCTTGCACGCCCACGCGTACAGGCCGGGCTCCGCCAGCGAGGTCTCCACGTCCCCGATGAATGCGCTGGACTGGTCGAACGCCGTAGCGCCGACCGGCCAGATCAGGCTGGTCACCGAATGCGATGAGCTGGCCTGCGGCGCGGCTACCTTGAACGTGGCCTTCGGGGTCAGGCTCAGGTCGCGAGGGGCCAGCGCGCCCAGGTCCGCCAGCGTCCGCATCAGATCCAGACCCACCGGAAGGCTCGACAACGCCACCGCTTCGTTGGCGTTGCGGCCGGCCAGCTGGGTCTTGAGCTGGGTGACCTGTTGCTTGGCCCGCTGCACGGTCGGGTTCAGAAACCCGAGCGTGCCTCCGGCGTCGTCGATGGCTTCGTTGAGCACGTCCAGGTTGAGCAACGCGTTCAGGTCGACGCCGAGGCTTCCCAGCAGCGGTGCGTCACCGTCCACAATGGGCAGGTTGAGCAGGTCGCCAACGTTGGTGTTCAACAGTGGCAGGCTGTCCAGCGGCAGGTCGAGCAGGCGGGTGCGCGGCGTGACCGCCACCCCCAGCGACTTGGTACCGAACAGCGTGGTGCCGGTGTCGAACCAGGCGCCCTGGTTGTCGGTGAGGTGGAAGGCCACCGGGATACCTACACCGACCGGTGTCGCCCGCGCCGGAGTGGGAACCGCGATCGCCGCGATCGCCAGCACCGGCACCAACAGCGACGCCCACCGTCTGCGGGCGGCCCGACGGCGGGCGGCCCGCACATCGTCGGGTGGTGAATGCATGCTTCCTCCCTTAAAAGGAAAAGACGGCGGAAGCGTGGCGCCCCTTTGCGTTGGCGTTCCGCCATAGACGCCGCGGTTGCGGCGGTGATCTATCAGCCCGATAGACCACAGTGATAGAAGGCCAGTCGCCTGTTACGCGATTGGCCACATGGATACACACGGGAATTAAGAACAACGCACCGGCGAAGCCGGCCAGCGGTGCTCCGCACGAAACACGACCGACATCAATACTTCGACGATCGCTGGCCAAGATCCAGCAGATGTGTCCCGGCCACCGATGACATCGTTACACAATAATCCCAATGGATTGCGAGACGGTGACAGCCAAGCCGTAACTCCCGACCGTCTCATTCGTTCAGCCAGAGTGGCTTCGTTGGCCTGGGCCCTTGAACAAGCCACATGATCATAAGACGGACACGAGTTTGCCCGGTTCAAGAAAGCAAAAGAGTGATCCGGCGACAGATGTTCCAATAGCGCGATTCCTGCCCGGTCCGGAAGCAAGTGCACGGACGCCCCTTGAGACACGGTTGGCGGATAGCCAGAGCGACCGAGCTGGCCGCTGAGATTACCGGCCGCGCACCTCGTCAGGGCGCAGACGATCGCTTCGACATGGCGAGGGCAGGCAAGGAGCCATCCCTGGGGGTCGGACACTGGTCAAGGCTGCGGCGGTGGTGGTCGTCCCGCAACCGTCATGATCAGGCTGGCTCAGTCTCATCGCGCTGCGTCGTAGGCGTGACGGGCCTGCTCCACCTTGTCGAGGTGGGCATCGGCCCAGGTGGCCAGGTGGGCGAAAAGCGGACCGAGGCTGGCGCCCAGCTCGGTGATCTCGTATTCGACCCGGGGTGGCACCTCGGCGTGGTAGGTGCGGGCCACCAGCCCGTCGCGTTCGAGTTGGCGTAGCCGCTGGGTGAGCACCTTCGGCGTGATGCTGGTCAGCCGGCGCTCGAGCTCCACGAATCGCTGCCGACCGTGCTCGTGAAGAGCCCAGAGGATAGGCGTGGTCCATCGGCTGAACACGATATCGACAACCGGCGCGACCGGACACGCCAGCTCGGGGTTCGCTGATCGCTCCACGTGTCCTCCGTCATAACGCCATTACTATCCTCTAGGTACCTACTATATCCACGCCACTAACGTCAGCTTCAACCGCGCGAGCGACGCGGCTGAACTGGAGAGACGAACATGTTTGTCGTGACAGGCGCCACCGGAAATGTCGGCCGGACGCTGTTGTCGATCCTTGCGGCGTCGGGCGCCGAGGTGACGGCGGTGTCCCGTGGACGACGCCGCCACGTCGTGCCCGCCGGGGTTCGCCACCATCTCGCGGACCTCGCACAGCCGGAGACCCTTCGTCCAGCGTTCGCTGGCGCAGAAGCGGTCTTCCTGCTCGTAGAGGGTGCCGGAGCGCACCTCGACATGCCCGAAATCCTGCGGGTCACGGCGGCCGCCGACGTCAAACGCATCGTGCTGCAATCCTCCCAAGCAGTGGGCACAAGGCCGGGGGCGGTGTCACACGCACCCCTGCACGCCATCGAGGACCTCGTGCGCCGGTCCGGTCTCGGCTGGACGATCCTGCGTCCCGGCGGCTTCGCCTCCAACGCCTTCGCCTGGGCCGAGCCGATCCGGGCCAGCCGGACGGTGACCGCGCCATTCGGCGACGTCGGCCTGCCCGTGGTCGACCCGGACGACATCGCCGAGGTGGCCGCCGCCGCGCTGCGCGACAGCGCTCACGACGGACGCACGTACGAGCTGACCGGTCCGGCGCTGAGCACACCACGTGAACGGGTTGCTGATCTCGCCGCAGCGCTCGGCGAGCCCATCCGCTTCATCGAGCAAACACCCGACCAAGCCCGTGAGCAGATGCTGCGGTACATGCCACCACCCGTTGTCGAGGGCACGCTCGCGATCCTCGGCACGCCGACCGCACGAGAGCAACGAATCAGCCCGGACGTGCCGGAAATCCTGGGCCGATCACCACGCCCCTTCACCGCATGGGCCACACGAAACATCGACGCATTTCGTTGAGTTTATGGGCTGGGTGAACCGCCCTTTCCGCGGTGGCCGATGAGCGGACAGTCATAATCGGCTGCCCGCTCATCCAGTGGGCGGATGGGTGGCGTGGGTCGCCAGCCAGTCTCTTCCGCCGCTTCGCGGGCGGCGGCGCCTGCGGCTGCCTCGCCTCGTCTGATGCTGCCGTGGTGTGAGCTGAGAGATATTTGGGCCGAGATGGGAGAACTTGCCCTAACGTACACCGAGTCAACGGCCGAAATGGCACGCGTAATCCGTCAGGATGGCGGAAATCCGGTGGCTCGGGTAGCGGGGGCGACCAGGGACCGGTACACGGAAGGGGCCGTACGCGCGAACGGCTGGAAGGGCGGTGGTCGGCTTGTTCCGGGAGGATCTGGCGGGCAAGGTCGCGGAGATCCGGCGCCGCGCGTTGGACCGGTACGACGCGTGGCTTCAGGACCAGAGTGCTCCGATCCTCGCCGACGGCACTGTCGGCGACAGCCCTATGCGGCTCGACGAGGGCCGGACCGAGGTGGTCGGGCCGCCCGGGGTCTCGCCCGAGCACCTGGCGATCGCCAACACCGATCTTCAGGGGTTCCTCGCCGACCTCGAACAGCTGGAGCGGCGCTTCGACCGGTATGACGACCTCGACCCTCACGAGCTGGAGGTCACGCAGCGGCGGCTCAGCCCGTACAGCGAAACCGAGCTCGCAGAGCTCACCGGGGGCTGGGGACAGGACGATACGACCCCGTCGACGATCAACATCATGGGGAAGATCAGGTACGCCACCAACAGCGTGGTGCTGCCGATGTCAGATCCCGAGGTAGACGTTCCGGGCGTGGACCGGGAGAAGGTCAAGGCTCCCGTCTGGGCCGGCTCGGCGGCCAGGGCGTTCAACCGGGAGTTTCTGCTTCCTTTCCACGAGTACGCCGCACGCCAAGGTTTCTGCGTGGTGTACCTGGCGAGCGTCAACCAACTCCTGCACGAGTTCACCGTCGCCGCGCAGGAGGACGTCCTGGCGATAGCCGACGCGTGCCTGTCCGCCCTCGACGGTGAAGGCATCAGCCCGGCGACGGCGGCGGTGGCGGTGTCCCGCGTGAGTCTGGCCATCAACCTCGCGGGCATCTTCATGTCACCCGTGCCCGGCGCGATCGCCACCGGTACCACCATCGCTCTCGACGCTTGGGCCAATAGCCTTGACAAGGCGGAACCACCGGACTGGCGGGTCGAGGCGGGCATCTGGAAGTACGACGCCATCTACAGCGCTTTCAACGAGCTCAACCGGCTGGACGACCTGCTGGACCAGAACGACCAGAACGTCGCTGATGTGATCGCGACCGACGCGGACATCTATTTCTACTCATCCGCGTTCGCACTCAAGGCGGAGCGGCCGGATCCGCCGGACGCGATCGTCGACTCGAAGGAAGCGCCTGCCAATGTAGGCGACGACGTGTTCGTCGCGGATATCGAGACTGTCTACAGCTACGGCAAGGTCGTCATGCCGCTGGCGGCCGACGAGTACCTGCAAGCCAGCCAGCTGCTCGGTCGGTGCGATCTTCCGCCGTGGGTCAACGCGTTCATGCCGAACTGCCGCACCGAGTACGCGTTGGCCCGGTCCAGCCTCGCGGCGGCGCTCGACGGGACCCGGTTGCATCTGGACCACGTCTCGGGCCAGCTGGTGCGCATCTGTGACGAGTACACGTGGGTCGACGAAGACAACGCCGCCGCGTTCAGGGCGTACAAGGACGACCTGCGGCCGGAGGCGCAGCCACCGTCGTTTCCGAGGGCCGTGCTCCACTGACGTCCCGCACGCTTGCGAGCAGAGTCTGTACCAGCGCGATCGTCCTGACGATAGGCAGCCGGGACTGTCCGACCATCCAGCCGCTCATGAGCCCGCACGGCGAAGCCCGGCGCTGTATCGACAGCCCCGCCGCCGATGTCACCATCCCTTCTCGTGATCAGCCACTGCCAGGCCCGACACTGCAGTGCCTGGCAGGTCACGCCCACGGCGCGAAACGGGACAGCCGGCCGCATAGGCTGGGTCGTCGACGTCCGCGCAGTACCGGCCCAGATGCTGCTCCTGAATGCCGAACCGGTCATCGGAGCCAGGCGGGCGCCGCGCCGGCCGCGAATTCGGCGAAGTTGACCGGAGGCCGGCCCGTCACCGTTTCCACGTCGTCGTTCAGCACGCCGAACGCGCCGCTGGTGAGCGCGTAGACGTACAGCTCGCTGATCGAGTCGGCGACATCCGGCGGCATACCGGACTCGACGAAGGTCGCCCGGATCTCGGCGCGTCCAATCTCGACATACCTGACCGGGCGCCCCGCGGCCGCGGAGACGAACGCGGCGACCTGGGCCATCGTGAGCGGCTCGGGGCCGACCAGCGTGTACCCCTTGCCCTCGTGGCCGGGCTCGGTCAGCGCGGCCGCCGCAACCGCCGCGATGTCGTCCGCGGACACCCAGGAGACGACGCCGTCTCCACCCGGCATGGCGATCTCGTCGCGCTCGCGGATGCTCTCGACCAGCCGGTTGCGGTGCCGCTCGGAGAAGTTCTGCATGAACGCACCGGGTCGCAGGATGGTGCTCGGTATCCCGGAGGACTCCACCGCGAGCTCGACGCGGCGCATCGCATCGCCGGGCGGCGCCTGGTCCACGCCGAGCGCCGAGAGCAGCACGACGCGGCTGACACCCGCGTCGGCCGCGCCGTCGAGCAGCGCGCCCACCTGGTCCGCGGGGTCGCCCGCCACGCCCGGATCGCCGTAGACCACGTAGATCGCGTCGACACCCTTGCGGGCCGCCTCGTACGTGCCCTCGCGTGCCCAGTCGAACGGGACCGGCTCGGCACCGGGTGGGGCGATCGCCGGTGCGCGGCTGGCCGCTCGCACGGCGGCGCCGCGGCGCATGAGCAGGGGAATCAGCCGGCGCCCGGTCTTGCCGGTGGCGCCGGTCACCAGGACGGTGTCGGTCATGTCAGCCTCCGCTGGTCGGTGATTCAACCGCTCGACCATAGGAACGCCGCAGTGGGACGGGCCATGACAGTTCGCGCTCGACAAATATCTGATCGTCTCAGCAGGCGTATCGTCGGGCCATGGTCCTGCTCACCGATCCGCGCCCGGCGGCGCATCCCGGTGACATCGTGGCCGACCTCGTCGCCGACATCGTGGCGACCACCCGGCGGGGCACCGCGGTCTACTCGCGCAACCGGTTCCACGCACCGTGGGCATCCACGTGGCCGGCGGGCACGTCACGAGCTTCCACGTGGTGACCGCCGGCGTGTGCTGGTTGGTGCCGGACGGCGGCGACCCGATCCAGCTGACCCGCGGCGATGTCGTGCTGGCGCCCTCCGGTGCCGGACACGCCCTTGTCGACACGCCGGGCAGCCCGGTGCGGCCGCTGACCGAGCTGATCGGCGGCCCCCTCGGCGAGATGCCGCCGACAGACCTGGTGATCGAGGGGCCCGGCCCGGTGACCGGCCTGCTCTGCGGGGGATACCTGCTCGACCCTGGCCTGTCGCACCCGCTCACCGCGGCGCTGCCGTCGGTCGTACGCATCGCCGGCGGGCACTCGCGCGTGGCCGGGCTCACCGCGGCGGTCCAGCTGCTGTCCGATGAGGTCGATCGGGTCGACCCCGGCGCGCCGGCCGTCATCAGCTCGCTGGTCGAGCTGCTGTTCGTGTACGTGCTGCGCGCCTGGCTCGCCGAGTCGAGCGGCCCTGCCACCGGCTGGATCCGGGCGCTCTACGACCCGGTCGTCGGCAAGGCGCTCACGCTGGTCCACAAGGAGCCGGGGCGGCCGTGGACCGTGGCGTCCCTGGCCCGCGCGGTCGACTGCCCGCGTGCCACCTTCAGCCGGCGCTTCACCGCTCTGACCGGCCAGTCGCCGATGGCGTACGTGACGCTGTGGCGAATGACCGTCGCCTCCCGCCTGCTGCGTACGGACGTGCAGCCGCTGCGGGAGGTCGCCCGGCGGGTGGGGTACGACTCGGAGTTCGCGTTCGCCCGCGCATTCAAACGCACGGTCGGCCAGTCCCCTGGGCGGTACCGGACCGCAACCGGTCCACAATGGACAAGCGCGCCGGCGTAGCGCGGTGATCCACCTGCACACATCAGGAGTCATCATGAGTCCGTTTCCCACCACCGCCGACATCCGCAGCGACGTACAGCAGGCACTCGGGGTCATCGGCGTCGACCTCGACGCCGTCAAGGGTGATGCCGAGGTGCGCAGCCCGATCACCGGTGAGGTGATCTTCGGTCTGGCTGGCCACAGTGCTGGGGACATCGATGGCATCATCGGGCGCGCCGCAGCCGCGTTCCTCACCTGGCGCGAGGTGCCGGCACCGGTGCGCGGACGACTCGTCAAGCGGTGGGGACAACTACTGGTCGAGCATAAAGAGGATCTGGCCACGCTGATCACCGCCGAGGTGGGCAAGATCCGCTCGGAGGCCCTCGGCGAGGTGCAGGAGATGATCGACGTCACCGACCTGGCCGTCGGGCAGTCGCGTCAACTGTTCGGCAAGACCATGCCGTCCGAGCGGCCCGGGCACCGGCTCGCCGAGACCTGGCATCCGCTCGGCGTGGTGGCGGTCATCTCGGCATTCAACTTCCCGACCGCGGTTTACGCGTGGAACACCGCGCTGGCACTGGTCGCCGGAGACACGGTCGTCTGGAAGCCGTCCGAGGTCACCCCGCTCAGTGCGCTGGCCACTGACGCGCTGCTGGCCAGGGCCGCTCGTGAGGTCGGCGTCCCGGCCGACCTGCACCACGTCGTGCTCAGCGATCGCAGCGGCGGTCGGCAACTGGTCGAGGATCCTCGGGTCGCGCTCGTCTCGGCGACCGGTTCCGTGCGCATGGGGCGCGAGATCGCCCCGGTCGTCGCCGCCCGGTTCGGCCGGACCCTGCTCGAACTCGGGGGCAACAACGCGGCCATCGTCACGCCGAGCGCCGACCAGGATCTGGCGTTGCGCGGCGTCGTGTTCGCCGCCGCGGGCACCGCCGGGCAGCGCTGTACCACGCTGCGCCGGCTCATCGTGCACACCTCGATCGCCGACCATTTCGTCGGCCGGATCGCTGACGCCTACCGCACCCTGCCGATCGGCAGCCCTACTGCCGACGGCGTGCTGGTAGGTCCCCTCATCAGCAGGGCCGCGTTCGACGCCCAGCAGGCCGCACTGGCCGCGGCCGTCGACCAAGGCGGCGAGATCGTCTGCGGCGGTGGACGGGTCTTCGCCGACGACCAACCCTCCGCCTACTACGTGGAGCCGGCCGTGGTCCGGATGCCGTCGCAGACTGACGTGGTACAGCAGGAGACATTCGCCCCCATCCTGTACGTCCTCACCTATCACACGCTCGACGAGGCGATCGCCTTGAACAACGCTGTGCCCCAGGGCCTGTCGTCGGCGATCTTCACCAACGACCAGGCCGAGGCGGAACGGTTCGTGTCCGTCTCCGGGTCCGATTGCGGCATCGCGAATGTCAACATCGGCACCTCGGGTGCGGAGATCGGCGGCGCGTTCGGCGGCGAGAAGGAGACCGGCGGCGGACGGGAGTCCGGTACCGACTCCTGGATGGCCTACATGCGCCAGGCGACCAACACCATCAACTTCTCCGGCCAGCTGCCCCTCGCCCAAGGCGTGGAGTTCATCTAATGCTCCGACCGGGAAGATTCGCCGGGGCGGACGGGTCGAGCCTGAACAGTTCGGCGGCGTTTCGCCAGGCGACCCGTTCGGCCAGTTCGGGCGACAGGTCGGCGGCGAGCACCGCCCCGTACGCGGCGGCCGGGTCGATCAGGGTGGCGTCGGTGCCGAAGAGCAGCCGCCGGGGTCAACGGCCGCCGCCACCGCGGCGAACCGACCCGCCTCGGTGTGCGAGAAGCAGGGCTCCAGCCAGAGCCGGTCCACCCCGTTGGCCGCCTCGATGGCGTGCCGCCACCCGTTCGCGCCCATGTGCCCGGCGATGGCCCGTACTCCGGGGATGTCCGCGACCGCCTGGGCCAGGTCGAGCGGCGTCGTGTCCCAGGTGTGCACGAGGGCGGGCAGGTCGTGCGCGGCGGCCAGTTCCAGGGCGGCCCGGGTCTGTGCGGAGTTCGCCGGCGAGGCGGTGTAGTCGGTGTGGATCTTCACGCCGACGAACCGGCCGGTGGGCAGCAGGTCGCGCACGTCCCGCTCGGCGTCGTCCAACCGGCGTGGGTTGATCGTCAGGTAGCCCAGCAGCCGGTCGGTGCTTTCCAGCACGCGGGCCATCGCCCGGTTGCCGGCCGCGACGTCGTAGATCACCGCCTCGCTGGCGGAGACCACGGCCAGGTCGATGCCGTACCGGTCCATGACCGCGAGGTTGGTCGCGACCGCGCCGACCTCCATGCTGAAGAACCACGGTCCCCAGTGCGCGTGCACGTCGATGATCATCGGGCCAGCCCCAGGATCCGGCGGGCGTTCCCGCCGGCAACCGCCGCGACCCCGGACGGGTCGATCCCGGCCCGGGCCAGCCGCAGCCGCGGGACGACAGGCTCGTAGAACGGGGTACGGGAGCCGTAGAGCAGGCGCTCGACCCCGACGTGCGCGGCGACGGTCTCCAGCGCGTCCGGCGAGTTGAGCAGTCGGGTGGAGGTGTGAAAGCCCGGCTCGTCGCGGGCCACCACCACGAAGTCGCCCAGGTGGTAGAAGTGCGTGTCGAGAAAGACCACTGTCACGCCGCGCAGCGGCCGCCAGAACCGGCGGACATCCCCGCCGGTGAGCACGACCAGGCCGGCCTCGGCCGCCCGCCGGCCGACGTGCCGTACGGACGGGAAGTCCGCCTCGACGCGCTGCTCGTCGGGGAACAGCCGCACGGCCCGGACGCCACGTTCGGCGAGCCGGACCACCTCCCGTTCGGCGCCGAGCGGGTCGCGCAGGTCCAGCCCGCCGACCGGCAGCACGCCGGGGCCGGCAAGGGCGGCCGCCTCGTCGTTGCCGCTGCGCATGTCGAACAGGGCGGCGCGCAGGCTCGCGACAGCCGCCCGCTCGACGCCGTTGGCGGCCAGCGTCGCGGCGACCGCCGCGGGCTCGCCGACGGGCCCGGGACGGTCGGCGTACCGGCCGACGAGCACGTCGATGTCGAGGGTGACCGGTGGCAGGTCGGCGGCCACGAACGGGTTGCCGCTCACCGGCGTCCAGCCACGCGCAGCACCCGGTCCCGGTCGCCGTCGGGCAGCGCCGGGGCGTACGGGTCGCCGGCATGGTCCGCCGGGATCCGCCCTTCCTCGGCGGCGATCCAGAGCATGCGCTGCACGTACCCCTCCATCGGTGCGGTGAAGGTGACCTCGGCCAACCGGTCCAGGTCGGCGGAGGCGGCGATGAACTCGTCGTGGCACTTGTCGGCGTAGGCCCGCAGCACCCGCGCGGTGGTCGGGACCGCGGCGGCGGCCAGGCCGACCAGGGCCGCCTCGGCGCCCCACATCAGCGACGGGCCGAACATCCGGTCCTCGCCGGTGACCGCCAGCCGGTCGGCGAGGTGGGCGGCGGCCAGGACGGCCTGGCAGGCGAGGGCGTCGTGCAGCCGGGCCACCTTCACCCCGGCGACACCGGGGTGCCGCAGCAGCTCGGCGAGCACGGGCTCGGCGTACGGCCGCAGGTAGAGGTCGAAGGCGAGCATCGGCAGGCCGGCGGCGCGCCAGAGCGCGTCGTGGTGGGCGACCGGATCGCCGTCCACCGGGAAGACCAGCAGGCCGGCCGCGCCGAGGGTGGCCGCCCGCACCGCCTGGGCGGCCACGTCGTCGGTGCGCTCCCCCGGCCGGCCGCCGACGCCGACGATCACCGGCGCCCCGGTGTCGACGGCGCGGCTGATGACCAGGTCGCGGGTGGACTCGCCGTGGTACGGGCCGCGCCCGGTGTGCGCGAGCACCGCCAAGGCGTCCGCCCCGTCGGTCACCAGCCCGCGCAGGTAGTGGTCGAGCACGTGCGCGTTGACGGCGCCGCTCGCGTCCACCGGCGTGGCGGTCGCGGCGATCAGGCGCCAGCGCAGCCGGTCGCGCAGCGCGGCGGCGGCCGGCGCGATCACGAAGTCACCGCCGTGCGGACGGCCTGGGCGATCTCGTCGACGTGCGCATCGGTGTACCTCTCGTTCCAGTCGACCACCAGCAGCGTCCGCTCGATCATCCGCTCGGCGACCGGGCACGCCCCGGGTCCGTACGCCGGCAGCCGGTCCGCCGGTGGCACGGTGAGCGGGAAGCGGGAGGCGCCGTAGACGGGGGCCTCGGTCAGCGCCGGGGCGCAGTGCAGCGGCTGTTGCAGGTAGCCGGCACGGGCAGGTATCCCGGCGGCGGCGAGTTTCCCGGCCACCTCGTGGTTGGTCAGCGGCGGGTCCAGCACGACCGGGAACAACCACCAGGCGTGCGCGTCCACGTCCGCCGGCAGGTGCACGCCGGGTAGGTCGGCCAGCGCGTCGACCAGCCGCCGGGCGGTGCGCCGCCGGTCGGCGAGCACCCCGGGCAGCTTCGCCAACTGGGCCCGGGCGACGGCGCCGGCGAGTTCGGTCATCCGGTAGTTCAGACCGAGGCTGACATGCCGGCGGGCATCGTCGCGCGGCCAGCCCTTGTCGGCGAACAGCCGCATCCGGCGGGCGAGCACCGGGTCGTCGGTGATGGCCAGGCCGCCGTCGCCGCACGTGATGTGCTTCCACTGCTGGAGGCTGAAGCAGCCGATCGCGCCGGCCGTGCCGGCGAGGGTGCCGTCGGGGTAGCGGCTGAGCCACGCCTGGGCGCAGTCCTCGATCAGCGGCACGCCGGCTGCGGCGGCGACCGCGCGCAGGTCGGCGGCGGCGCCGAACAGGTGAACGGCGAGGATCGCCCGGGTGCGCGGCCCGATCGCGGCGGCGACCGCCGCCGGATCCAGGTTGCCGGTGTACGGATCGACGTCGGCGAACACCGGCACCGCGTTCTGGGCGAGAATGGGCGCCACGGTGCCGAAGTCAGTGATCGGAGAAGTGATGATCTCGTCGCCAGGATCGGGCGCGACGCCGGCGACGGCCAGGTGCAGGGCCGCGGTGCCCGAACTGGCGGCCACCGCGTGCGACACTCCATGGCGATCGGCCATCTCGCGTTCCAGGGCGCGGACCTCCGTGCCCCAGACCGAGCTGAGCATGCCCGACTGCAGCACCCGGCTGACCGCGGCCAACTCCTCCGCGCCGATCGTCCGGCCGCTTGCGTCGGCCATGCTGGGAAACGACGACACGTACCCTCCAGGGCTACAGTAATACCGGGCCCGACCGTAATCTTTGTGCTGCGAACAACGCAACCCCCGACAGGAGGCAGCGGGTGACCGTCGAGATCGGGGTCATCGGTCCGCACGACCTAGTCGACGACGTGGCCGCGACCTGCGACGAGCAGCCCGGCACCACCGCCCGCCGGCTGCACTACGACCACGAGTCGCAGGCTCCGGCGATCGTGGAGGCACACGCCGGCCAGGTGGACGCATGGCTGTTCACCGGCGTGGTGCCCTACACGCTCGCCCGGGAGGCAAGCTCCCTCAACCGCCCGGCGGTCTTCGTCGACTACACCGGGGCGACCCTGCTCCAAGCCGCCGTACGGCTGTTGCGCGCCGGGCACGACGTCACCCGCATGTCGATCGACACCGTCACCGGTACCGACGTCGCCACCACGTTCGGTGAGGCGGGCCTGCCGGTGGAACGGGTCCGGTCGCTGCCGTACCGCAGCGGCCTCAGCTCGGAGGACGTGGTCGCGTTCCACCGTCGGCAGCGCAAGGCCGGCGCGGACGTCGCGCTCACCTGCATCAGTTCGGTGTACGAGGTGCTGCGCCACGAGATGGCGGCGCTGCGCCTGGCCCCGTCGAACCACTCGGTACGCACCGCGCTGCGCCAACTGCTGCTGCAGGTCGGCAGCCAGGCCCAGGAGGACGCCCAGATCGCGCTCGGGCTGGCAAACCTCTCCGACGGCGACGACGGGCTGCTCAAGGAGGTGGCCGCGCTCGGCGGGACGCTGGCCCGGTTCGCCCCCGACACGTACCTGATCGTCACCACCCGCGGCCCGCTGCACGACGCCACCAGCGGGTTCACCGCGCTGCCGATGCTGCGGCGCATCGCCGACCGGCACGAGACCGTGCAGATCGGCTTCGGTCTGGGACGCAGCGCCGCCGAGGCGGAAAACCTGGCCCGGCGGGCGCTGAGCCGGGCGCGCCGGGTCGGTCCGACCACGGCCGTGCTGTCGCTGCGCGGCGAGACCGACATCGTGCTGGAGTCAACCACGCCCACCCCGCGGCCGTCGGAGGTCAACCTGGCGGTCATCGCCCAGCGGGTCGGCCTGTCGGTGCCGACCCTGCTGCGGCTGCGAGACGTGCGCACCTCGGTCGGCGAAGAGCCGCTGACCAGCCGCGAGGTGGCCGACCACCTGCGGGTACAGCAACGCACCGCCCGGCGGATGCTGCACCGGCTGGAGCTGGCCGGCCTGGCCGAGCGGGCCGGCAACCTCGCCTCCGGCACCAGCGGCCGCCCGCTGACCCTCTACCGGCTGACCCTCTGAGGCCATCCGGTCCCCGCCCACGCTGACCGGATCGCCCGGCACGCGTCAGGACAGCCACTCGTCCAGGTGCTCGGCGACGAAGTCGTCGTCGCGCAGGTGCGGGTAGGCCCGGTGCACCCGGTCGAGCGCGGCGAGCTGACCCGGCGAGAGTTCCTCGTCCGGGTCCAGGCACCACCGGCCGGCCAGCAGGCCTTGCCGGCGCAGCACCTCGTGGATGCCGGGGATGCAACCGTGGTAGCCGTTCGCGGCGTCGAAGATGGCCGCGTTGGCGTCGGTCAGGTGACCGTCCAGAGTGAGCAGGCGGCGCAGCGCGACGTCGTCACCGGCGCGCGCCCGCCGGGCCTCGTCGAGCAGGGTCACCGCCGTACGCGCCCAGACCGCCCACTGGCCGAGCAGCCCGCCGACGAACTCGACCTCCACCGCCCGCTTGTCGACGATGACCCGGTGCGGCGCCACCAGGTCGGCCAGGATGTGGTCGTCGTTGCCGGTGTAGAGGGCGAGGTCACCGTTGCGGCCGGCCGCGCAGACGCCATGCAGTACGTCGAGCGTGCGGTACCGGTCGAAGGGCGCCACCTTGATCCCGACCACCGATTCGAGCGCGGCCAGCCGGGTCCAGAAGTCCCGGGACAACTCCCGGCCGCCGACGGCCGGCTGCAGGTAGAAACCGATGACCGGGAGCACTTCGCCGACCGCCTCGGCCCGCTTGACCAGGCCGTCCTCGTCAAGCGGCCCGTATGGCGACAGCAGCACCATGTGGTAGCCCAGCGAGGCCGCCAACTCCGCCTCGGCGACCGCCTGCGCGGTGTCCCGCAGGCACCGGCGACGAGGATCGCGTCCGTGCCGGCCGCGGTATCGGCGGCCAGTTCCAGCACCGGGGCGAGCAGGCCCACCTTCGGGTCGTGGATGGCGAACTGGGTGGTGTGCACGCCGACGGCGATGCCGCCCGCACCGGAAGCGAGGTAGTAGCGGGTCAAGGCCCGCTGCCGGCGCTCGTCGAGTCTGCGGTTCACGTCCAGGGCGAGCGGGTGGGCGGGGATGACGCACCCGCGCCGGAACCGGGCCAGGGCCGCGGCCTGTCGGGTGCTCGATGCCGTCAACACGATCTCTCCTAGAACTTGCCGTCGCGGTGCTGGAACCCGGTCGGCTTGCCGAGCAAGGGCTGGCCGCCGGCGACCCAGTCGGCCGTCAGGTCGATCAGCTCGGCGAGGGGCACGTCGGGGTAGCCGAAGAGGCGGTGGCAGAGCTGGGCATTCGACAGCAGCGCCGTCGGTGCCTCGGTGCCGGTGAACACTGGCTCGCGGCCCAGCCGGGCGGCGACCGCGGTGGCGACCTGGCGGACGGAGACCAGTTCCGGCCCGGTCAGGTTCAACACGAACGGCGGCGTGGCGGTGTGGTGCAGGGCGCGCAGGATGACCTCGTTGGCGTAGCCCTGCCAGACGACGTTGGCGTGCCCCATCGTGAGGTCCACCGCGTCGCCGGCGTGCACCGCGCGGGCGATGTCCACGAGCACGCCGTAGCGCATCTCGACGGCGTAGTTGAGCCGGATCAGGGCCAGCGGGGTGTCGTCGCGCAGCGCGAAGTGGGTGAGGATGCGCTCGCGGCCCAGGCAGGACATCGCGTATTCGCCGACCGGCTGCACCGGGATCTGCTCGACGCAGCCGCCGGTGGTGACCGGCACGAGCGGGTAGACGTTGCCGGTGCTCAGCGCCACCAGCCGCGAGCCGGCGAAGCGCTGCGCGATCCGGCCCGGCAGGTAGGCGTTGGTGGCCCAGGTGGCGTGCTCCCGGCCGGAGGTGCCGAACTTGGCGCCGACCAGGAAGATCACATTGGCCGCGTCGGGCAGCGCGGCGAGCGCGGCGTCGTCGGCGACGTCCGCCTCGACCACCTCGGCGCCCTCGTCGCGCAGCGCGCCGGCGAGGCCCGCCTCGGAGAAGCGCGACACGGCCACGACCCGCGCGCCCGTGCCGGCCGCCGCGACCCCGCGCTGCGCCAGCCGGACCAGGCTGGGCCCCAGCTTGCCGCCCGCGCCGAGGATCAGGATGTCGCCGTCCAGCTTGCGCAGGTCGTCCACCAGGACGTCCCGCGGGCGAGCAAGCCGCTCCTCCAGGTCCGCCACCGTACGCATGCCACCACACCCTTTCGAAGTAACGGTCATGACCGTAACTTCCGACCCTTGGAGCGTCAAGGTGTCGGGGGTGGTGGGTCGCCCGGCGACCGGCCGGCTGGTTCAGGCGGTGACGCGCGCCGCGGCGAGAAGGCCAAGCACGGCCCGGGTCTGCGCCCACGGCACCGGGCTCGGCCCGCCACGGACCATGCCCAGGAACGCCTCGACGGTGGCCCGGTAACCGAGCTGGTCGGCGCCGCCGCGCACCACCACCCGCTGCTCGCCGCCAGCGGTGTGGACGGTCACCTCGTACGCCTCGCCCTGGCTGACCCCGAGCACCTCGACCACGCCGGGAACCCCGTCGTCCCACTGCAGCGCAAGCAGCCCGGTGTCCTCGGAGCGCAGTCCCCGGTGGCGGCGTACGGTGCCGGCGGCCCCGACCAACCGCACCGCCGGCCCGAGCAGCGCGACCAGCAGCTCCGCGCCGTGCAGTCCCATCATCACCAGCGTGCCGCCGCCGACCGACGGGTCGTCCTGCCACGGGTTGTAGCCGGTGGCCCACAGACCGACGTCGTGCCGCACCGTGGCCCGGACCGACAGCACCTCCTCGCGCGCCACCTCGAACGCGACGAAGTCCGGCGCGAAGCGCAGCACCGAGCAGGTGAGCACCAGCTCCGGTGCCCGCCGCACGACGTGCTCCAGGCGGTCGAGCTGCCCGAGGGTCGCGGCGGCCGGCTTGTTGACGAAGCAGGGCAGCTCGCGGGCCAGCACCTGGGCCAGCGCGTCCGGCACGTCCGGGGTGGGAACGGTGAGGACCACGCCGTCCGGGCGGGTCGCCAGCAGCGCGGCGAGGTCGGGCGCCACGGCGACGTCCGGCTGCTCGGCCTCAAACCGTGCCAGCCGCTGCGGATCCGGCTCCCACACCACCAGCTCGGCGTGGTCGCGCAGGTTGCGGGCGTCGGTGTAGGGGTGACTGGTGGCGAGGCCGGCCAGAGCGATGCGCATGAGCGCAGAGGCTACTTCTCCCGCCTCTGGCCACGCCAGCGCAGGTCAGCCCTGGTCAGCCCATCCGGGCGAGCTGCTCGGGCCGTACCTCGTGGGCCAGCTGACGCCCGCGGAGAAACCGGTCGATCTCCGCCACCACGATCGCGCCCGCCCGCCGCCGGGACTCCACCGTCCCGGCGGCCTCGTGGGGCGTCAGCAGCACGTTCGGCAGCCGGCGGAACGGATGGTCGACCGGCAGCGGCTCGGCGTCGAAGACGTCCAGCGCGGCGTCGATCCGGCCGGTGCGCAGCTCTGCCAGCAGCGCGGTCTCGTCCACCAGCGCCGAGCGGGCGGTGTTGACCAGCAGCGCGCGGTCCGGCAGCAGGGCGAGTTCGGGTGCCCCGATCATTCCGATCGTCTCCGGCAGCACCGGGGCGTGCAGGGACAGCACCGGGCTGCGGGCGAGCAGCTCCTCGAGGCCGACCCGCTCGACGCCGAGCGCTACGGCCTCCGCGTCGGACAGGTACGGGTCGGCCACGAGCACCCGCGCCCCGAACGTGCGCACCAGGCCGAGGTACGCCCGGCCGGTCCGGGACGCGCCGACCACCCCGACCGTCGCCCCGCGCAGCTCCCGGCGGGGCGGGGCGTCCTTGGCGCTGGCCCAGTCGGCCCCGCTGCGCAACGCGTGGTCGAACCGGTGCAACCGGTGCAACATGGCGAGGGTCAGCGCGAGAGCCTGCTCCCCCACCGCGTACGCCATCGCGTCGCCGGCCTGGGTCACCCGGACGCCGCGGGCGAAGCTCTCCGGCGTGACGAACGGTTTCACGCCGGCCCCGGTGTGCGCGAGCAGCCGCAGCCGGGGCGCGGCGGCGAGCACCGCGGCCGTCAGCGGTGCGGTGCCCCAGCCGGTGACGACGACGTCGGCGTCGGCGAGCAGTCGCGCGAGCACCGCCTCGTCGCCCACGTCGGCGCCGTCGGCGGGCAGCCGCACCTCGCCCAGACGCCGCAGCGCGGCCGCTGTGCCGGGGTCCAGGAACAGCTCGCGGACGTGCGGCGCGGCCGCCACCGCGATGACGCTCATCCCTTGATGCCCGTGGTGGCGACGCCCTCCTGGAAGTAGCGCTGGCCGACGAGGTAGGCCATGAAGATCGGCACGAACGCCACCACCGATCCGGCGAGCAGCATGTTGAGCGGCACGTTCTCCTGTTGCAGCGAGGCGATGCCGGTGGTGAGCGTCCTCATGTCGAGGCTCTGTCCGACGATGAGCGGCCACAGGAAGTCGTTCCAGTGCCAGAGGAAGACGAAGACGCCCAGCGTGGCCAGGATCGGCTTGATCAGCGGCAGCACGATCGCGACGTAGACCCGCCACTCGGAGCAGCCGTCGAGTCGGGCGGCCTCGAACAGCGAATCGGGCAGCGAGGCGATGAACTGTCGCATGAGGAAGACCGCCTGGGCGTTGGCCAGCGTCGGCACGATCATGCCCCAGTACGTGTCCACGCCGTTGAGCTCGGAGATGATGATGAATGTGGGAATCATCGTGACGTGGTACGGCACCATCAGCATCGCGAGGAACGACCAGAACATCGTCTCCTTGCCGGGGAACCGCTTCTTGGCGAAGGCGTAACCGGCCATCGAGGCGAACAGCAGCACGCCGACCACCGACACCACCGAGTAGACGAGCGTGTTCACCATCCAGCGCAGCACGCTCTTGGCGCCGATGACCTGGTCGTACGCCTCCGTGGAGAACGGCCAGGGCAGCAGGCTGTCGGGAAAGGTGACCGGACCGGCCGGCTTGAACGACAGCACGACCATCGCATAGAAGGGGAAGAGGGTGAGCACGGCACCGGCCAGCAGCAGCGCGGTACGCCCGATCAACCAGCCCTTTCCCGACCGGCCGGCGCGGTAGGGGCGGTAGGTGCGCCGGTCACGCGGAGGCGTTCCGGTGGCCGGAGCGGCGGTGGCCGGGGGCGTGACGGTGTCGGTCATTCTTCCCTCCCCAAGGTCAGCCGCTGGATCAGCGCCACGACGATCGTCATCACGAACAGAGCGACGCCGACCGCGCTGGCGTAGCCCAGGTCGAAGTACTTGAACCCTTGGTCGTAGAGCAGGTACACGAGGCTGTAGCTGGAGCGCACCGGGCCGCCGCCGGTCATCACGTAGATCATGTCGAAGACCTGGAACGACACGGTGGTCTCGATGATGGCGACGAAGAACAGTGCGGGCCGCAGCTGCGGCAGCGTGACGTACCGGAAGCGCTGCCAGGCCGAGGCGCCATCGGTCAGCGCCGCCTCCTCCAGCTCCGCCGGAATGCCGTGCAGGCGGGCGAGCAGGATGAGCATGCCGTAGCCGAAGCGGGACCAGACCGATACCAGGACCAGGGCCGGGACCACCAGCACGCTGTCGGCGAGCCAGGAGCCGGCCGGCAGACCCAGCGCTCCCATCGCCCGCGACCACGGCCCGCCGTCGGCGAAGACCCAGGTGAAGACCACCCCGGCGAGGACCAGGCTGGTCACCACGGGCAGGAAGAAGATGGACCGGAAGAGCTTCGCGCCGCGGAAGGCGCGGCGGGTCAGCAGCGCCATGCCGAGGGACGCCAGCATCGACAGGGGTACCGACAGCGCGGTGAAGACGACCGTCACGCGCAGCGCCGACCAGAAGGTCGGATCGTCGACGAGCCGGCGGAAGTTCTCCAGGCCGGTCCAGCTGGTGTCGGCGCCGATGGTGTAGTCGGTGAAGCCGAGGATCACCCCGGCGATCGCCGGGCCGAACCGGAAGACGATGAAGAGCAGCAGGAACGGCAGGACGAACAGCAGGGCCGTGCCGGCCTCGCGGGCGGACGGCCGGCGTGCCCGCCGAAGCTGGCTCCCCGGTAGTGCAACCATCTGACAACCCTTTCGTGGCGGCTCGCGGTGGGCAGGGTACGCCCACCGCGAGCCGCGCCAAGATCAGCCCAGCAGGGGCGCTGCGGCCTTTGCCGCGTCGTCGAGCGCCTGCTCAACCGACTTCTTGCCGAGCAGAGCGGCCTGGATCTCCGGGGACAGGACGCCCTGGATGTCCCGGGCCTTCTCGTGCAGCGGGCCGACGGTGCTGGTGGCCACCTGCTGCTCCTGCACGCTGAGGACCGGGTTGTCGCCGTAGAGCGAGCCGGTGGACTTCCGCGGGGAGAAGAAGTTGGAGGCCGTGTCGTACGTCTTGCTGTTGTCGGCGTTGGTCGCGAAGGCGATCCACTTGCCGGCCGCCTCCTTGTCCTTGGCGCCGTTCAGCATCGACAGCGAGCCGACGGTGCCGTAGCCGATCTGCTTGACGTCGCTGAGGTGCGGAATGGCCTGGACGTTCTCCTTGCCCCACAGCTTCTCGGCCTCCGCCACCGGCACGTGCCAGACGCAGCCGACCTTGTTCTGGCCGATGCGCGTCTGCTCGGTCGACGGGACGGTGGTGACCAGGCTCTTGTCGACGTAGCCGCCGTCAACGAGCTGCTTCAGGAAGGTCAGCGCCTTCTTCCCGGCGTCGCTGTTGAAGGCGACCGACTTGCCGTCCGGGCTGAACACGTCGCCGCCAGCCGACCACAGCAGCGGGTAGAAGGTCTGGTTCAGGGTCTGCTTGGAGTCACCGGGGTACGCGGTGATGTCGTAGCCCTTGGCCTTGAACTTCGGTCCGAGGGTGAGCAGGTCGTTCCAGCTGGTGGGGTAGGTGGTCTCGCCGACGGCGGCGAAGACCTTCTTGTTGCAGAGCGGGGTGGCGGCGCTGGTGAGGATCGGCGCGCCCATCATCTTGCCGTCGATGCTCACCGACTTCGTCACGTTCGGGTGGTAGTCGCTCTTGGCCGCGTCGTCGAGGTACTTGTCGACCGGCTCGATGTTGCGGGCGTACTTGGGCAGCTGGTCGGGGATCAGGTAGACGACGTCGGGACCATTCTTGCCGGCGATGGCGGTGGCCAGTGCCTGGTCCCGGTTGGCCCAGGGGAAGATCTCGGTCTTGACCTCGATGTTGGGGTTGGCGGACTGGAACGCCTTCACGGTCTCGTCCCAGTACGCGCGGTGCTTGGCCTCGTCGACGATCACGGGGTATATCCACATGGTCACGGTGGTCTTGTCGGATTCACCGGAGCCGGAATCGCCACAAGCCGTGGCCGCGAGTGCGGCGACGAGCGCCACCACGACGGCCGACAGACTCTTGCGAACACGCATGTCGCATCCTTCCGGGGGAGTCAGGTTGGCCGTACAGTAACTTACGGTCCGGGCCGATACTAGAGCTGCGAAGTACCGAGGTCACACCGTTACTGTTCGTACAGGTATCCGGCCAGATCGAACCAGGCCCGTAATAGCGACGGAACCCGACGCCCGTACCCTTCGCCCCGGTGTGCTGAACCCGGGGCGGGCCTTCTCGCCGGTCGCCAGGTCGGCGGTGGGCACGGTGCCCCCGCCGCTGATCGTGGTGCCCGCCCCAGCCACTCGCCGATCATGGTGAGGCTGATCACGCGGGTCGTACGGACGCCGGTCGCCGTGTTGTAGACCGGGGCGCCCCGTGGGGTGGCGCGCTGACCGCGTCGGTCGGCAGGTCGCGGCGCCAGAGCTCGGTGCCGGAGGTCAAGTAGACCAACCGGCCATGCCGACGGCGGCGGGGCGCTGCTCACCGCCGCACCGGACGGCTCGGCGCTGTACGCCCTGCGTGGCCGCAACCTGGTTCGCATCCAGGTGTAAACCCGGGATTCCGGCGCACGACGGCGGGCCGGCGATCCCACCGCGCGGATCGCCGGCCCGCTCCAGTCCTTGCCTGCGCTGGTGCGCCCGTGGTCGGCTCCGGCCTTCGCTGCCGGGGCCCGCGGCGGTCAGCCGGTCACTGTGACCCGGTACAGATGCTCGCGGTCGCCGAGGAAGAGCCGGCCGTCCGGGTGCACGGCGAGGAACTCCGCCGGTTGCTCGAGCACCGTCCGTGTGGACCCGGTGGCCAGGTCGACCTGCACCACCTGCTGGCCGTTCACAAGCGCGTACAGCAGGTGGCGCGGGGCGTCGTAGCCGAGCTTTCCGCGGCTGTCGGCGATGCCCGGGGCGAGCTGGAGGCGCTGGACGACCGAGCGGGTCGCCAGGTCGACGGCGAAAAGCTGGCCACCGGCCAGGCCCCAGAGCAGCCCCGTGCGGTCCAGCGCCAGCGCCGGGATCGCGGTCGCACCCGGCACCGGCACGAACTCGAACGTCTTGGTGTCACCGGTGACATCCCAGCCGAACAGCATCGCATCGGTCTGCGTGGGCGGGGGCACGCTGTACCCACCGGAGATCGAGGTGCCACCGACGAGCAAGCCGTTGACATGGGTCAGGCTGACGATCGACTGGTCGGTGACCACCGGCCGGTGCACCCGCGACGCGCCCGTGGCCTTGTCCACGATGGCCAGCACCCCGCCGAGGCTGGTGTTGGGCATGGTGCCGTACGCGACCTTGTCGCCGGCGTCGGTCAGTGCCCGGGCCCGCACCTGGTCGGCGGACTTCAGGTCGAGCATCTTGGCCGGGTTGTCCGCACTGCCGGGCAGGCCGGGTGAGTACTCGGGGCTGTGCCACGGCCCGGCTGCGTCGTACCGGTACAGCCGGGAGTCCGGGTACGCGCCGAGCCAGACCCGGTCGCCGGTCTCCAGCACACTCTCCACCTGGGCGAACCGCTGGAAGTTCGTCACACCCGTGTCCGGGTCCACCCGGGCCAGGCCGCCGTTGAGGTAGCCACCGACCCAAACGGTGCCGGTCTGGCCGACATGCAGGGCCGCGATCGGGATCGGCGCGCCGGGCACGTTGGTCTGCACCACGTCGGCCCGACCGGTCACCGGGTTCCAGCGGAACATGTCACCGCGCCAGAGCAGCCCGACGAGGGTCCGGCCCGGCCAGTCCCGGTCGGCGAGGGTCACCCAGCCGATGCCCCGGTTGTTGACCACCCGGCCGGGGAAGACCAGCGGGGTGACGGTGAACGTCCGCCTGCCCGGGTGGTAGCCGGTGAGCCGGCCGGCTCGGGTGAGGTAGACCAGGCCTCCGGGCCCCGGCGCGGAGACGTCCAGGCCGGCGACGTCGGCGATCAGGTCGGTCCACCGCCGTGCGGCGATGTCGTACACGCCGAGCCGGCCGTTGGTGGCCGAGCCGAACCGCGCGTACACGCGGCCGTCGTGGGCGTTGAGGTCGTAGACCGTCACGCCGGCGCCGTCTCCCAGGGCGTCCGGCAGCGGCAGTTCGCGCCGCTCGCCGGTGGCCTTGTCGATCTCGAACAGGTGCGCGTCCGGCTGGGTGCCGGCGTAGATCTTGTCAGCGGCGATGGCAAGGCTGCGCACGTACTGGACGCCCGGGAACACCTGGCCGTAGTCGCGGGTCGTCCCGGTGGCCGGGTCGTAGGCGAAGACCCGCCCGCCGGGGAAGGTGCCGCCGTAGACGACGCCCGCCTCGTCCACGGCCATCCGCCAGATGTACGTCTCGGAGGCCAGTGGACGGCCGAGGTTCTCCACCGGGCTGTCCGGGCCGGGTCGGCGGCGATACAGGTCACCGGTGTTGTAGGCGCCGACGTAGACGGTGCCGTCGGGCGCGGCGGCCACCGCGTACGAGCCGGGGGCGCCGGTGAGGTCCTGGGCTGAGACGACCTGGCCGGTCGCGGGGTCGATCGCGACCAGCCGGGCCGGCTCACCGGACACCGCGGACCAGAGCACCGGCTCTCCAGTGGGGCCGGGGGCGACGGTACCGCCGATGAGCAGTACGTCGCGTAGCGGGATGCCGAAGGGATCGACGGTCACCCCGGCGGCGGCAAGGCCGCCGGCGGCGACGTTCGCGGTCGCGGGGTTCATGTTCCAGGCGAGGGACAGGGCCGGCGCGGCGGTGAGGGCGACGGCGGAGCGGAGCAGCGTACGGCGGTTCGTCATGGGCCTACTTCTCTTCCAGTGATGGCCGGGAGCCGGCGGCCAAGCCGTGACAGTCAGTACCGGAATCTGGATGAGGCCCCGGGGGCGATCCCTCCGGGGTTGGGTGAGCTGTTGCTTGCACAGCCCCTTGTGCCATATCGGGCGGGGCCGCAATGACCCTAGGCGCGGTCTGCCGCCGACGTCAATGCCCCGCGCACACGGTGGAGTTGGGGTTCCATCCTCAACGTCATCGACTAATTCACCCTCGGACATGTCCCATCGAGCGATCGCCGTACTAGACTCTGCGCAATTCCGGTCCCGACCGAAAGGCGTGTCCATGGTTGCCCGCCGTCACCTCATGCAAGCCACCGCGCTCGCTGGCGGAGCAGTGCTCCTACCTTCGGCCCCCGCCCACGCCGAAGCCGCGACCGAACCCGAAGGCACCCTCAGCGATCTCGGCCCGGCCAGCGTCACCACCCCGCTGGGTAACGGGGAGTTCGTCGGCTCGGTGCTCTATGCCGGCACCCGCGGACTCTCGCCCAACCTCGTGGGCGCCTACGACCTCACCGCCGACTCCGTCACCTCCCACACCGAGATCCCGACCGGCGTCGGCGTGTGGGCGATGTGCCGGGTCGGCACCGACGTCTACGTCGGCACCCACAGCCGCTCCGACCTCTACCGCCTCGACACCGTCACGGGCGCGGTCGACAGGGTGGGCGCCTACCCGTACCACTTCATCTGGAACCTCGCCTCCTCGCCGGACGGCAAGGTCTACCTCGCGATCTCCGAACCCGGCCGGGTCGTCGAGTACGACCCGGCGACGGGAGTAAGCCGCGACCTGGGCGTGACGGCCGACGGCGAGGCCTACGTGCGCAGCATCGCCGCGGACGAGACCACCATCTACGCGGGCGTCGGCGCGCACGCCCACCTGGTCGCGATCGACCGCGCGACCGGGACCAGGCGCGACATCCTTCCCGCGGCGCTCGCCGGCCGGGACTTCGTGGCCAGCATGACGCTGTCCGACACGCATCTGGCCGGCGGCATCTCCTCCAACGGCGAGGTGCTCCTGCTGAACAAGGCCGACCCGGCCGATCACCGGGTACTGACCACGGGCGAGAAATACGTGACGTCGGTGCTCATCCACGACGGCTACGTCTACTTCGCCGCACGGCCGTCGGGCATGCTCTACCGCTGCGCGATCGACGGCGGAACCGTCGAACCCCTGGGCGTGGCCCAGCCCGAGGCGGCCACCCACCGGCTCCTCGCCCGCGACGGCCTCGTCTACGGCGTGCAGGACGGCGCGATCTTCGTCTTCGACCCCGACGACCGCTCCCTGCGCTACGTCAACCTCGTGCAGCGCGGCTTCCGGGCCGCGCCCGAGGAGCCGATGTCGGTGCACAGCGACGGGCGGCGCGTCTACGTCGGCGGCAAGGGCGGTGCAGACATCCACGACCTCGCTACCGGCACACGGACCCGGCTGGGCATACCCGGCGAACCCAAGACGGCGCTAACGGTCCGCGACGCGACGTACCTCGGCGTCTACACCCAGGCCCTGCTTTACCGCCACCGCGCGGGCGAGCCCGACGCCACCCTGCTGGCCAGGACCGGCAACCAGCAGGACCGCCCGCGCGATCTCGCGTACGACGACGCGACCGGGCTGATCGCCATGACCACGCAGCCAGAGCCGGGTCACCTCAATGGGACGCTGGCTCTCTACGCGCCGCGGTCCGGCCGGTTCGACACCTACCGGCCCGTCGTCGAGCGGCAGAGCCTCTACGCCCTGACATGCCATGCCGGCGTCGCCTACCTCGGCACGAACATCCAGGAAGGGCTCGGCCTGCCGCCGGTCACCACCACCGCCCGGCTCGCTGCCTTCGACCTGCGCACCCGCCAACTGCGCTGGCAGGTCGAACCGGTGCCCGGGGCGAAGGTCATCCCCGGCCTCGCACACACCGCACTGGCCATCTACGGCATCACCGACAGCGGCGTGCTCTTCGAGTACGACCTGCTTCGGCGCCGCGTCACCCGGACCACGAAGGTCGGCGCGCGCGGTTCGGACCTGCACATCGTGCGCCGGGTCGCGTACACCACCGACGGCAACGCGGTCTACAAGATCGATCTGGTGACGTTCACGGTCACGACCATCGTCGACGGACTGGCCGGCCAGTGGTTCGGCGGCGAACCCAAACTCGCCCTGGACCCGTCCCAGCGCACGCTGTTCGGCCTCAAGGACCGCAACCTGGTCCGCATCGCGATCGCCGGCCGCTGACAGCTTCGACACGTCCCCCAACGAAGAGGAGCAGGCGCATGACGCATCTCAGCCGACGTAACGTGATTCAACTCGCGGCGCTGTCCGCGGTGGGCGGCAGCGTGCTCGGCGAACTGCCGGCCTCGGCCGCAAGCCCGCGCGAGCCGGGGCAGTTCGGCCCGGCGTCACTGAGCGCGGCCATCGTCGGCATGGCCGTCGACCGCACCACCGGATACTTCGTCACCCGGGGGCAGACACCGCCGAAGGTGGTCACGTACGACATCGCGTCCCGCACCGTGACAGACGTGGTCTCACTCGAACGGGGCGACGGCGGCTGGGCCTGCACCATCTCCGGCGGCAAGGTCTACATCGGCACCTACTCGTTCGGCGACATCGTCGAGTACGACCCGGCGACCCGCACCGCCAGGCGACTCGGCACCATTGGCCCGTCCGGCACGATCGTCTTCGCCGCCACCACCGCACCCGATGGCGTCGTCTACTTCGGCACCTACCCCCGGGGAGAGGTCTGGTCCCTGCAACCGGCGACCGGAGCGCTGACGAACCTCGGGCGCGCTTTCCCCGGATCCCAGTACGCCCGCCTGCTCGCCGCGGACGAGAGCTACGTGTACGTAGGCACGATCCCCTCCCACATCGTCCGGATCGACCGCAGCACCGGGGTGAAGGTCGACGTCATGCCCGCCGGCACCCCACTTGACGCGGGACTCGGTGCACTGGCCGCGGGCGGCGGCCGGGTCTACGCCGCGTCCGCCTTCGGGGTCCACGACATCGCCCGCGACGGCTCCGGCTACGTCGAGGTGCCCGCCGACCAGGAGTACCTGGTAGACACCCTGACCGTCACCGACGACGGTGGGCTGCTCGCCCTGGGACGGCTGACCGGATCCATCCTCCGCCGGGACGGCGACCGGTTGGTCAAGATCGCCCAAGGTCCGGAAGGCGACGAAGGACGCGGGGTGGCGCTGCTCCCCGACGGAACCGTCTTCGCCGCCAACGGCAGTGGGCGCGTGTCGACGCTCGCGCCCGGCCGCGACACGGTGGAGCAGGACGACCTGGCCGACGACCCGCGGGCGGCCGGACCCGAACTCCTGCAGTCGATGTGCGCCGCACCCGACGGCTCGGTCTACGTCGGCGGGCACTTCGCGATCACCGTGCACAAACCCGCTCGCGGCATCAGCCGCCGGTACCCCGTCGCCGGCGAGGCGAAGGACATCGCGGCGTGGCGGAACCGGATGGTCAGCGCTCTTTACCCGAGCGGCGAGGTCATCGACCTGGACCCCCGAACCGGTCGGGTGCGCAGCTTCGGCCGGATCGGCAACAACCAGCAGCGGCCCTGGGACGTGGTGCACCACGAGCCGTCGGGCCTCGTCCTGATCGCGTCGGCCCCGCGCTACGGCAGCCTGCAGGGCGCCCTCACGCTCCTGGACCCGGCGACCGGGACGATGGAGGTACGCCTCGACATCCTGCCGAACCAGGCGCTGAACGCCATCGCGCTGGACGGCGACCTCGCGTACGTCGCCGGAGACACCTGGGGCGGCAACGGGATCCCGCCCACCGAACCCACCTCCGGGCCGACCCGCCGCCGGCTTCTGCGCGAACCCGCGTTGGCCCCCGCCCGCGACCCTCGCCGCTCCGGGATGCCTCGCCCTCCGGCGCCGGCATCACCCGCAACGAACTGGCCGAGTTGCGGCGAACGCCCTTCGCCGCGGATCCGCGTTCCGGTGGAACTCCAAGGACCAGTGGGTCGTCTCCACGGCAGGCGCATCCGGCCCTGGTCAGCGACGAAGACCGCGGGTGGCGCCGCAGCCGGCACCACTGCCAGTTCCTGGCCGCGGATATCGCGGTGAGCTTAACCTCGTTGAGTCTCCATACCGTCCCGATCTGCGGCTGAACGGCTCGGCTGTGCCGGCTAGCCGGGCATGCCGACTTCCTGCTGTGGTCTCGGCTGCGGCTGGCCGGGTTCGGCCTGGTCCGGCTTCGAGGTGGACCGAGACAGGAATGACAGCCAGCGGGGCAGGTACCAGCAGCGGTCGCCGAGTAGTGAGAGCACGGAGGGCAGAAGCACCGCCCGCACGACGGTCGCGTCCAGCAGGATGGCCACGGCGAGGCCCACGCCCATCTGCTTGAAGACCTGCATCGAGAGGGTCGCGAGCACAGCGAATACCGCCACCATGATGATCGCGGCACTGGTCACCACGCCCGCGGACGTACGGATGCCGTGCGACACGGCTTCCCGGGTAGGTGCCCTGTTGTCGTGCGCCTCGCGGATGCGGGACACCACGAACACGTGGTAGTCCATGGACAGTCCGAAGAGGATGACGAACGCGAACAGCGGCAGCCAGGACTCGATGGCGCCGACACCCTCGGTGCCGACCAGCCCGGCGCCCCAGCCGTGCTGGAAGACCGTCACGATGACCCCGAACGAGGCGGCCACGGATAGCAGGTTCAGCCCGACCGAGACCACGGCGATGGTCAGCGACCGGAACGCCACCAGGATCAGCACGAACGCCAGGCCCAGCACGAACACGAAGACCGGCACGATGCCCCGCCGGAGCTGGTCGTTGAAGTCGACGGAGAAGGCCAGCTCCCCGGTGACGTACGCCTGCGTGTCAGGCACGGCGCCGAACGTCTGCGGTATCGCCTCGTCGCGCAGCGCGTCCAGCGCGCGTCGCGATGTGCTGTCCGTTCCGTTGCCCGCCAAGGGGACCTCGATCTCGATGACGTTCTGCGCTGCGTGCGTGGTGACCTGGATGGGTTCGTTGACCAGCCCGGTGCGCATGGCCGCGGCGGTGAAGCCGGTCACCGCCTGGCGGACCTGCGGCGCCTGGATGTCGTCGGCCTGCACCACCACCCTGGCCGGGCTGGGACCCCCGGGAAACGCCTCGACGATGTGGTCGTACGACTGGACGATCGCGGAGTCGGCGGGCAGCTGCTTGTCCAGGCTCAGCCGCTCCGTGTGCATGCCCAGCACGGGCACGGCCAGCAGGAGCAGGAACGCCCCGGACGCCAGCGCGGACAGGCCGGGACGGGCGAGTACCCGGTCAAGCACCGCGCCCCAAACCCGGCTGCCACCCTGCGGGCGCCGCAACCGGGCCAGGCCGGGGATGCGGCCGAAGTCGACCCGGTCGCCGAGCAGCGAGAGCAACGCGGGCAGGACGGTCACCGAGCCGGTGATGGCCACGAGCACCACCATGATGGTGGCCAGCGCGAACCCGTCGAACAGCAGCATGCCGGACAGGAACATGCCCGACATCGCCACGACGACAGTCAGGCCGGAGATCAGCACCGACCGCCCGGACGTCGCGGCGGCGATGCGTAACGAGGTAGCCGCGTCGTGCCCGTTCGCGCGCTCCTCACGCTCCCGGCGCAGGTAGAACAGGCAGTAGTCGACGCCGACGGCCAGGCCCACCAGCAGCATCACCGAGCTGGCCGAGTTGTCCACGTGTACGCGTTGGCTGACGAGGGCGAGCAGGCCGTTCGCGGCGAGGAACGCGGTCATCGCCAGCCCGACCGGAAGCACCGCGGCCAGTAGCGCGCCGAAGGCGACGAGCAGGATGCCCAACGCCAGGGGGATCGCCGTCCATTCGGCGCGGTGGAAGTCTTTGAGGATCGTGTCGTTGAACCACTTGTTGGCGCTGGCCTCGCCGAACTGGTCGATGGTCAGCTCGGGGTGGGCGGCCCTGACGGAGTTCACCGCGTCCAGCACCGGCTGCACCCGTTCGTACGCGGTCTCCATCGCGCCCGTTACGGCGAACTGCACAAGCGCGCTGTGGCGGTCGCGCGAGATTAGGCCGGTCGCGTACGGCTCGCGAAGATCGGTGGTCAGTCCGGTGGCCTGCAAGCCGGACACAAGATCGTCCACGGCCGCGCGGAACTGCGTCGTGTCAGCGGTCGCGGTCTCGCTGTGTACGAGGACCATCTCGCTGGCGGGCTGCTCGATTCCCGCCTCGTCCAGGACCTGCATGGCCCGGGCGGAGTCGCCTTCCGCGTACTCGTCCATGGTCATCTGTTGTTGGCCAACGGCGGTGCCGAGGACGGTCAGGGCCACGACCAGCAGCAGCCAGCCGAGGATGGCGGTCTTGCGGTGCCGCACGCTCCAACCGCCGAGCCTGGCGGCCAGGTTGCGTCTGTCGTTCATCGGGATTCCTTTGGTGACGGGAGGCGTCTAGACCGCCAGGAACTTCATGAGGTGGTAAACGACGAAGACCGGCCACACCGGGGCCATGAGGGTTCTAGGCCACCGGCACGCGGGCACGGGCCAAGGCCGGGACGCGCATCTGCATCAGGGAGACGCCGAGGCCGTAGGTCACAAACAGGCCCTCGGGAGTGATCTCGATAACGCGGCTCGACGTCTGCCGCTCGGTGGGCAGCATGGATACCAGCATCTCGGCCAGCGGGCCGCTTTCCAGCGGGCCTGCCGGGTGCACGACCGCCGAAGCGCGGAAGCTGATGGTCGCCGGCGGGATCGGCAGCAGGAGCGCCATGACCCCGCCGCGGCGCACCGGGACGGTCACCGCCACCTGACCATTGGCGGCGATATGCCGGGCCTTCCAACTGTCGTCGGCAACGGCGACGAACATCCGCCGGTCGATCATGCGGTACACAACGCCGCTCGAGCGGGGCTGGCCCGCCGGCGTGACGTGGCTGAGGACCGCGAACGACGCCTTGGCGAGTTCGCGCCATACCAGCGCGCTGGTCGTCCGGTGGTTGGAGGACGCGTGGTTCGTGGTTGTGGACACGCCCCGAAGGGTGCGCCGCATTCGAGCGGGGCGGGCAGGAGCGGTTGGCCCGGAACGGTGGGTCCAAGGTCCCTGACACAGGCTGGAGGGCCGTCACGCACGATCACTGGGGCTCTGTGGCGGCGCGGCATCGCTTGGCGAGGATCCAGGTGAAGCGATTTGCGCTAAGGGAGGCGTCGTTTCCGTTGCGGCTGATCGGTACGCGGGCCGGAGGAAACCCGCCGGCGGTCGCTGGAAAACGCGGGACCGAGTCGGGCTGGCCGACCGGGCGGGCCACCGCCCGAGCGAGTTACCGCGGACGGTGACTCCCGCACCGCGGTCCGGCGTCGACTGCGCCGAAACGGTGCCGCGGCGGACGGCGAGCCCGCCGGACCGCTCGGCAAGGACCTTGGCGATGACGGCGGCGGTGCGGACCTCGTCGACGGGGATACGGGCCTCGTACCGTGCCGGTCGCGCGGCCGCCAGGATACATCTGGTCCCTGTGACCCCAGCCGGTCCCGGGCTGGGCTGGCGGCCCTGCCCGCGCCCCCCGGGCCGAGGGCACGCAGGCCGGGCCAGTCACCGGATCAGCGGGCTGGTGCGGGTGTGGTCGCCCGTCCTCGTTCGGCGGTGAACCGGTCGCGTACGGTGGTGGCGACCCGGTCGCCGGCCTCCAGCGCCGCTTGCACGGGTCGCGCGGTCAAGCCATGGCGTGCCGGCTTACATCCGTAACCCCCGGGCATGGCGACACGTCCTATCCATTGACAGTCGTCACTGGAAAAGGCAGCATGCTGGCATGTTCCGCCCAACACAGGTCGTGCTCGTGTCTGCGATCCTGGCGCTGGTGGCCTCCGCCCCGGCGCCGGCCGCGGCGAGCGAGCCGGTTTCCCCGCCCGCCGCCCCACACATCGCCGGCACGCAGCTGCTCTCCGCCACCACCGTCGACCTCGCCTGGTTCAACGCCACCGCCGGCACCAACCCGATCGCCGCCTACGAGGTCTACACCCGCCAACCGGGCACGACCTACCCGGGCCGGCTGGTCACCACCACGACCAGCTCCTGGGTCTTCGTCCAGGTCGGCGGCCTGCGCCCGGCCACCGCGTATCAGCTGTACGTGCGGGCCCGCGACACCACGGGCGTCCGCGGCCCCGCATCGGCTCCGGTGAACGTCACGACGCTGCCGTACGAGCTCGTGCCCGGCCCGCCGGGCGCCGCCACGGTCACCTCTACCACCGCGACGGTCTCCTGGCGACCGCCGGCGGTCAGCGCCGATCGCATCGCCGGCTACGACCTGCTCGTACCGGCGGCGACCCCGACCCAGCCGATGCAGATCCGGGCGAGTACCGGCCCGTCGACCACAGCCGTCGAGCTCACTGGGCTCCGGCCCGGGACGACGTACACATTTCACGCGATCGTCCGCTTTACCGACGGCACGCCGCGGTCTGCCCCGTCGTCGCGTGGCACGGTCACCACCGCTCTGTCGGTGCCGCCGTCCCCGCAGCCGGGATTTTGACGTGAATCCATCGAAGAGGAGCGAGCGATGACTAGGCTGCGGCGTGCATTCGTGATCGTCATCGCGGTCATCAGCGGCCTGCTGGCGTCGTCCACGGCGGCACGCGCGAACGCCGTGTTCCCGTTCCGAGCCGACTCGGGCGACAACTGCCGATACGGCACCACCCAAGGCAGCCTGATCTGGCGATACAGCACAACCACCCCGATCCGGCCGATCACCCTCGACGTCCGCGGCACGCTGGTCGACCATCCACTGCCAGACGAATGGGGCTTCCTGTGCCGTGACGACGGCTACTACTCGGTGGCGACCTTCGTGGCATACCTCAGCAACGGCACAACAGCGCGCGCGGAAGCCAGGGCCGACAACGCGATCGTCAGCTTGGGTTTCACTCTCGGATCCAGCTCGACGACATCCAGCATCAGCCGGGCCACCGTGCAGGTATGCCGATCACCGCTGCGCGGCACCGGGGCCAGTTACTGCGGCACACCGCAGCACTACGCACCCGTGGTCTACGACCCACCGCCACCTACGCCGTAAACCGGCAGCCAGGCGGATCACGCCTGCAATCAAAGCCGGTGGTTCGGAAAGTATTGTGAGGCGCTTACGGTCCGCCCTTGAACGTTTCGGTGTGACCGTGATCTCCGTACGGTGACGGTGTGCGGACATTGATCACAGGCGGTGCCGGTTTCGTCGGCTCGCACGTGGCGGACCTGCTCGTCGACGAGGGCCACGAGGTGGTGGTGCTGGATGCCTTGCTGCCGCAGGCGCACGGCGCTGCCGCGCCGGACTGGTGCGCGCGCCATGCCCTTGTCGGCGGTGACGTCCGCGACGGTGCCCGGCTGGTGGGGCTGCTGGAGGGCGTGGACGCGGTGTGCCACCAGGCCGCGATGGTGGGTCATGGGCTGGACCCGTCGGACGCGCCAGAGTATGCCAGCCACAATGACTACGGCACCGCGGTGCTGCTCGCGGCGATGCATACCGCGGGGGTGCGGCGGCTGGTCCTGGCGAGTTCGATGGTCGTTTACGGCGAGGGCCGGTACATCTGCCCTGAGCACGGGTTGGTGCGGCCAGCGTCTCGCCGTGAGGCCGACCTGGCCGCTGGCCTTTTCGATCCACGCTGTCCAGACTGCGGCGCCGCCCTCGCGCCGGCGCTGGTGCCGGAGACCGCGCCGTTGGAGCCGCGCAGCGTCTATGCCGCGACGAAGGTGGCGCAGGAGCATCTGGCTGCGGCGTGGGCGCGGCAGACCGGCGGCAGCGTGTGGGCGTTGCGTTACCACAACGTGTACGGGCCGCGGATGCCGCGCGATACCCCGTACGCCGGTGTGGCCTCGATCTTCCGGTCGGCACTGGCTCGTGGGCACGCGCCGCGGGTGTTGGAGGATGGTCGGCAGCGCCGCGATTTCGTGCACGTCACCGATGTGGCCCGCGCCAACCTGCTCGCGTTGACCGGTCCTGAGCCTACGTCCGGGTTCGCGGCCGTGAACGTGTGCTCTGGCGAACCGCACACGGTCGGCGACCTCGCGGAGGTCCTCGCGGCGGCGATGGGTGGTCCGGCGCCGATCGTGGTCGGTGGTGCCCGTGCGGCGGACGTGCGGCACGTGGTGGCTTCGCCTCAGCGCGCGGCCGACGTGTTGGGCTTCGAGGCCCGGGTCGGGTTCGTCGAGGGTGTCACGGCGTTCGCCACGGATCCCTTGCGGGAGCCGGCATCGATCACCACCATGTCCACAGTAGATGGTTGACCGCCAGGGCGGTGGCCGCTTGGGCGGCCAGCCAGGCCCGCCGGTCCGCCTCCGGTAGCCGGGCGGTCGCGACGACCAGCCAGACGGTGAACGGCAGCCAGATCCGTTCGACCTCGGCCTTGCTGAGCCCGGACAGGTCAGCCACCAGCACTGCCAGGGCGGCGGCCAGCGGTAGCACTATCGAGGCGGTGCGGTATCGCCGGGCGGCCAGCACGGTGCTTCGTAGTGCCGGCAGCAGCACCGGTCCGGCCGCTAGAACGAGACTGGCCAGGTTGGCCCACACCCAGTACGCGTACGGGCGGTCCGCGGCCCAGCCCTGGTAGTAGCGCTCGACGACGAGCCGGTATCCCTGCGGCCACCAGAAGCCGGCGGCCGTGAACACGGCGGCGACGCCCGCGACGCCGGCCGCGCCGCAAAGAAGTACCGCGAGGCGGTCTCGCTGGCGCAGCGCAATCACGGCCAGCGCGAGCACGCCGACCAGGACGAAGCCGTACGACAAGTAGAGCGCGAAACCCAAAACCGTCCCGCCGGCCAGGGCGAGCCACCACCGCCGCGCCGCCAGCAACGCCAGGCCGGCAGCGACCACGGCGGCGAATATGCCGTCGGCGGAGGCGCCCACCCACACCGCGCCGGGCAGCAGCACGAGAAACGGCAGGGCGGCGCGGGCGGCGGCCTGGTCGCCGAGCGAGCGCAGCGCGAGCGGCACGGAGACAGCGACGGTGGCACCGGCCAGGACGCAGGCCAGGGCCGCCGGCCCGCCGCCGCCGAGCCCGATCCGGTCCAGCCACACGAAGATCAGCAGCGCGCCCGGTGGATGTCCGGCCGTGTGCGTGGACCAGACGCCGGCGTCGGTTTGGACGATCTTGTCGGCGAACCCGGACAGCATGGCGGAGATGTCGGTGACCCTCGGCACCTCGTTGAGGTATTCGGCCTCGGGGGTTAGCCGAGTTGCCAGCCCTTTCGACCAGCCGTCCACAAGGGCTAGTGACAGCGCCCAGGCGACCGCCGCCAGGTAGCTGGCGGCGAGCAGCCGTCCCCACGGCGCGTCGCGGGCCCAGCCCACGCCTCTCCACACGACTGCGGCCGCGACGGCGATGGCCGCGGGGGTGCCCCAGCCGACGTGGGGGCGCCACGCGCCGAAGATTGGTGCGGCTTCGGCCCACAGGCGCACACCGCGAGCGTTGAGCAGCGCCCCGACGGCGAACGCGGCCAGTACGAGCGCGGCCTCGACGCCGAGGACGGTGAGGTCCGCGCGCCGGCCGCGCGCCGAGGACTGCCGTGGTGATGGGAGGTCGGTGAGCATGATGGCCGCCGACGCTACGCCGCCGGCCCCCGGGAAGATACCGGCGCGAGGAAGCCGTCAGCAGTTCGTAAGAACCACGCCGCGGTAAGGGATTCGTAAGGCACGATGCGGCCTTCGGCCGCCGCGAGCGGTCCTACGGTGCGGGTATGGACGCGCATGTTGATGTGGTTCTGCCATGCCTGGACGAGGCAGCGGCGCTGCCTGGTGTGCTGGCTGCCTTGCCGGCCGGGTTCCGGGCGATCGTTGTGGACAACGGCTCCACCGACGGCTCCCCGCGGGTGGCGGCGGCATGCGGGGCGTATGTGGTGCACGAGCCGCGGCGGGGGTATGGCGCCGCCGTGCACACCGGCCTGGAGGCGGCCACCGCCGACGTGGTGTGCTTCCTGGACGCCGACGGCTCGCTCGACCCGGACGAGCTCGCCGCGCTGGCGGCACCGGTCCGCTCCGGCGACGCCGACCTCGCCGCGGGCCGCCGAGTGCCGACCGGTTCGGGCGTCTGGCCGTGGCATGCCCGGGCCGGCAACGCGCTGCTTGCCGCGCTGCTGCGTCGCCGGGGCGTGCTGGTGCACGACATCGCCCCGGCGCGGGCAGTCCGGCGTATCGCTCTGCTGGAGCTGGGCGTCGCGGACCGGGCGTTCGGCTACCCGCTGGAGCTGCTGTTGCGCGCCGGCGCGGCCGGCTGGCGGATCGTCGAGCTGCCGGTCGCCTACCGCCCCCGGGCCGCCGGGACGAGGTCGAAGGTCTCCGGGTCGGTGCGCGGCACCCTGCGGGCCGCCCGGGACATGGCAGGGGTGCTGCGATGACCGGGATCCTGCTGGTCGTGGCGAAGGCGCCGGTGGCCGGGCTGGCGAAGACCCGGTTGTGCCCGCCCGCCACGCCTGACCAGGCCGCGGCGGTGGCCGCCGCGGCGCTGCTCGACACCCTCGCCGCGGTGCGGGCCACCCCGGCCACCGTGCCAGTCCTGGCGTACGCGGGCCGGCTCGCCGACGCCGAGCGGGCCGCCGAGATCAACGCCGCACTGGCCGGCTGGGCGATGCTCGGGCAGCACGGCGACGGGTTCGGCGAACGGCTCACCCAAGCCCACCTCGACGCGGCCAAGCTGCTGCCCGGCCAGCCGGTGCTCCAGATCGGCATGGACACCCCGCAGGTCACGCCGCACCTGCTCGGCGCCTCGCTGCGCCGGCTGGCCGTCGCCGACGCGGTCCTCGGGCCCGCCGACGACGGCGGCTGGTGGGCGCTCGGGTTACGGGACCCGCGCCACGCCGCGGTCCTGCGCGACGTCCCGATGTCCACACCGGACACCGGGCGCCTCACCCGCCTGGCGCTGGCGGCGCAGGGCCTACGCGTGGCCGACCTACCCACACTATCCGATGTGGACACCTGGGACACGGCGACCGCCGTTGCCGGTGAGCTGCCGGGCAGCCGGTTCGCCGCCGCCGTCGACGAGGTCGATGCCGGCTTCGACGGCGCGCACGCCGCGCCCGACGTGGCCAGCCCGTGCTGGTTGGACGGCACCGACGGGCAACGCACCCACTTGCCGGTGCGGCGCTGGCACGACAACCCGGAGCCAGCCGCCCGGGACATCGTCGACCGATGCGGCGGCCCGACCATCGACGTCGGCTGCGGCCCCGGCCGGCTCACCGCCGACCTGGCCGCTCGCGGCGTGATCTGCCTGGGGATCGACACCGCCGCCGCGGCGGTCGCCTTGACCCGCGGCCGGGGTGGGCCGGCGCTGCGCCGGGACGTGTTCGCCCCGCTGCCGGGCCAGGGACGGTGGTCGCACGTGCTGTTGATGGACGGCAACATCGGCATCGGCGGCGACCCGCACGCGCTGCTGTGCCGCTGCGCCACCCTGCTGCGGCCGGGTGGAACGGTCCTGGTCGAGCTGGAGGCCCCCGACGCGGGCCTGTGGCGCGGACACGCCCACCTCGCCTACGGCCACGACGACCGGCCACCCCGCAACAGCCCGGCCTTCCCCTGGGCACGGCTGGGCGTGGCGGCTATCCACCGGATCGCCGCCACCGCCGGGCTCACCGTCCGCGCGGTCTTCGCGCGGGAACAGCGCTGGTTCGCCGAACTGCAGCGACCATGAAGGCTTCGCTGCCCCGGCCGGAGGCCTTCCACTCGCCGGCGCACACCCCGACCGTTTCCGCGCGACTCGGGCTGTGGCTCGGTGTCGCGTTCGGGCTGTGCTTCCTGACCGGCCTGGCAAGCCACTACGCCCAGCACCCCCCGGCCTGGTTCAGTTGGCCGACCCGGCCGGTGAGCCTCTACCGGATCACCCAGGGCGTGCACGTGCTGTCCGGTATCGCCGCCATCCCGCTGCTGTTGGCCAAGCTGTGGAGCGTCTACCCACGCCTGTTCATCCGCCCACCCCGCCGCCCACCGGCCCTCGTGGCCACCCACACGGCCGAACGGCTGTCGATCCTCATCCTGCTCTGCGCCGCGTTCTTCGAACTCGTCTCCGGCCTGTTCAACGTCGCTCAGTCGTACCCTTGGCGGTTCTTCTTCATCGAAACCCACTACGCGGTGGCCTGGGTCGCGGTCGGTGCCCTGGCCGTCCACATCGCGGTCAAGCTCCCAGTCACGCGGTCCGCGTTCGCTGAACGCCCGGACCCCGACCGGCGGGCGTTCCTACGCACCGCCTGGGCCGCGTCCACCGTCGCCGTGCTCGCCACCGCCGGCGTCACCGTGCCCTGGCTCCGCCGGGTGTCCGCGCTGGCCTGGCGCTCCAACGGCGGCCCACAGGGAATACCGGTCAACCGCACCGCCGCGGCCGCCGGCATCCGGGTGCCCAACGACTGGCGGCTGGAAATCTCCTGGCCCGGCGCCACCCACGCGCTCTCCCTGGCCGACCTGGCCGCCCTGCCCCAGCGCACGGCCACACTGCCGATCGCCTGCGTCGAAGGCTGGAGCGCCACCGCCGCCTGGACCGGCGTAGCCGTCAAGGACCTGCTCGCCGCGGTGGGCGCGCCCACCGACCGGCCGGTACGGGTCGCCTCGCTGGAGAAGGCCGGCCTGTACGCCACCAGCACCCTGCCCGCGGCGCACGTCGCCGACCCACTCACCCTGCTCGCGCTGGGCGTCAACGGCGAGATCCTCAGCCCGGACCACGGCTACCCGTGCCGGATCATCGCGCCCAGCCGGCCCGGCGTCCTGCAAACCAAATGGGTCACCCGGCTCGAGCTCCTCCGATGAGGACCATCCGGATCCTGCTCCTCGCGGCCGGGACCGCGCTGGCCGGGTACGGCGGCTGGCTGCTCTGGCCCCAACTGCCGTACGCCGCCGGATGGCTGATCGCCGGCCCGGTACTGCACGACGCCCTCGCCGCGCCGCTGGTCGGGCTCGCTGGCCTCGCCCTCGGCCGGGTGCTGCCGGACCGGGTCTGGCGGCGTTGGGTCGCCGCCGGCCTCGCCATCACCGCCACCCTGCTGCTCATCGCCGTGCCACTGGTCTGGCGGCCGCACCCGGCCCCACCCAACCCCGGCCTGCAGGACCGCGACTACACCACCGGCCTGGCGATCTGGCTGACCGCCCTGTGGACCGGCGTCCTAGCGGGCGCTGTGGTCAGCCGATGGCGAGAGCGCCGGGCCGCCGCTCGTATCGACCGGTGACCTCGAACGCCCCTGTCACTGGAAGGATCGCCGGATGCGCACCCTGCCGATGGTCGCGCTGGTCGCCGCCGTGCCGCTGGCGCTGGCATCGCCGGCCCCTTTCCGACACGAGGTTTGTGGGACAGCGTCGACGCTGTGGACGAGTACGGGTTGAGGAAGATCGCGACAACGCGTAGGACACGCGCCCACCGCCATCGCGTTCGTCAGAGTGCCGTCAGCGCTTCTGTCGGCGAGAGCCGTGCGGCCCGCCAGGCCGGATATCCACCTGCCAACACGCCGATGACCAGCGTGGCCAGGACGCCACCTGCGGTGGCCCACAGTGGTACCACCGCCGGCCAGCCCTGGTAGGCCGCGTACCAGCCGGTGGCGGCGACGCCGAGTAGCGCGCCACAAAGCCCGCCCAGCGTCGACAGCAGCAGTGATTCGGCCAGGAACTGCAGCCGGATGTGCCCGCGGGTGGCGCCCAGCGACCGGCGCAGGCCGATCTCCGAGCGGCGTTCGAGTACCGAGATCACCATCGTGTTCGCCACGCCGACGCCACCGACGAGCAGGGCGACGGCGCCCAGGCCCAGGATCAGCGCGGTCAGCGTGACATTCGTCGCCCGCTGGGCCTTGAGTGCGTCCGACGGGCGCGACACCCGTACCTCGTTGGGCCGTTCCGGGTTGGCGGTGGCCCCGACGACCTCCTTCACGTGGAGCACCGCGTCCTGCCGGGCGCGGGTGTACACCGTCGTCGGGTACCCGTCGAAGTCCAACTCGTCGGCCGCCACCTGCCAGCCGATCAGGGCGGCGAGATCCAGCTCGGGGGCAAGCGGCACCTCACGCAGGACCCCGACGACCGTGAACCACTGCCCGCCGATCAGCACCCGGCTTTCCAGCCCGATGGTCACCACCCCGAGCCGGGTGGCGGCCTTCGCTCCGAGCACGACCGCCGGGTATCGGGCGGTCGCCTCGTTGAGCCACGCGCCGCGGTACATCCGGGCACCCACGGCGGCTAGAAGGTCGGTCCGCGCCGCCAGCACCACCATGTTGCCGGTCTGGTCCGCCGGGATCAGGTCGGAGCGGTACACGTGTGCGTTCGGGAGCTGACCGGTCGCGCTCGTCGACAGGACCGTCGGGATCCGGCTGATCATCGTGACCGACTCGGGCGGCAGGTGCGCCGCCGTGCCCGCCAGGGTCTGGCCCGGCGTCACGCGCAGCAGGTTCGTACCCAGTGCGGCCAGCTGCCGGTTGAGGCTCTCCGCGCTGGAGCTCGCGACGCCGACCACGCACACCATGGCCGCGATGCCGAACGCGATGCCGAGCGCGGACAGCGCGATGCGCAGCGGGCGGGTACGCAGACCGGCCGCGCCGGTACGGACGATGTCTCGCGGCAGCAGCCGGGACGGGGCCGTCATGATCCGACCACCTGCCCGTCGCGCAGCTCCACCCGGCGCGGCAGCGAGGCGGCGAGGTCACGGTCGTGGGTGATGATGACGACGGTGACGCCCGAGGAGTTCAGGTCGCGCAGCAGCTCCATCACGCCGGTGCCCGACTCCGAGTCGAGATTACCGGTCGGCTCGTCCGCCAGAAGTGCGCCCGGCTCGCCGACGACCGCGCGGGCCACCGCGACCCGCTGCTTCTCGCCTCCCGAGAGCTGGTGCGGGCGGTGCTCCAACCGGTGGCTCAGCCCGACCTGGCCCAGCGCCCGCTTGGCGCGCCGCCGCCGCTCCCGGAGCGGTATGCCCGCGTACAGCAGGCCGTCCGCGACGTTGTCCAGCGCGGACACTCCAGCCGCGAGATGGAACTGCTGGAAGACGAACCCGATGGTGCGCCCGCGCAGCGCCGACAGCTGCCGATCGGAGAGCGTTGACAGGTCGCTGCCGCCGATCTCCACGGTGCCGCTGCTCGGCAGGTCCAACGCGCCGATCAGGTGCAGCATCGTCGACTTGCCCGAACCGGACGGGCCGACGATGCCGACCAGCTCACCCGCCGCGATGTGCAGCGAGACCTCGCGCAGCGCCCGCACCCCACCCGGGTAGGTCTTCTCGACCCGGTCCAGCGTGATCACGAGGCCACCCCCACGAGCGTGCCCTCCGTAATGCCCTCGCCGGTGATCTGTACCCGCCCGCTGGCGAACATACCGAGCTGCACGGGTACGTAGCGACGGGTCGAGCCGGTCACGACCTCCACGCCGTATCCGCCACCGTCGAGCGCCACCAGCGCGCCGACCGGAACAGTGAGCACGTTCTGAACGCTGGCCGAGACCAGCTTGACCGAGACCGGGGCCTGGTCGAGGGTGCCGAGGGCGGACTGGTCGGCGATTGTCACCGTCACCTCGATCGTGGCGGTCGGGTTCTGGCCGCCGCCGCCACTGTTGCCGTTGCCGCCGTTTGCGCCGGACCCCGACTCGTTGGACGCCGTCGCGACCGATCCGACAGTTGCGACCGTACCCGCCACGGTCTTGCTGTTCGGGAGGGTGACCGGCGCGGTGGCGCCCACCTTGGCGAGGCTCTGCAGGTTCACATCGAGGGCGATGCGCACCTGCCGGGTGGTACCGGTGTAGGTCAGGATGGCGTTGCCGGCCGCGTCACCCAGGTGGGCGCTAACCGCGGTGACACGCATCTCGGCCGCCGTGAGCACGACGTCGGTCGGTGACACGACACCCGTCTCCGGATAGCCGAGGCTCTCCTGCCAGCGGCGCACGGCGGTCGCCGTGGCCGCGGTGAAGGTGTTGTCGACGGTCATCCCGGCGTAGCCGAGCGCGGCGAGGTTCTGCTCGACCTCTTTGACATCGTCACCGGTGGCACCGAACTGGATCGGCCGGTACAGCGGAAGCGCACCGTGGAACAACGGAACCGGCCGGTTGTCCACTTTGTACACCGCCTGGCCGCGCCGGATCACCGTGCCGGGCGCGGGCAGCCAGGTGACGACACCCTCCCGATGCCCAGTGACCGTCTCCGGGTTGCCGTAGTCGAGGACGCCGTTGACCGGCCGGGTCTGGGTCAGCGTCGTACGCGTCACTGAGGTGGTCTTGGCCACCGGTGCGGCGCCGCTGGTGTCCGGCTGCGGCCCACCTCCGAAACCGATGGCGGCGCCAGCCACCGCGGCGGCCACCAGGACGACCCCGCCGGTCACCCGCCCGGCTCGCCACAGGCGGTTCACTTCTCCTTCCCTTCGCCCCAGCCATTGGGCAGCTTCGATTTGCAAGCCTGGTACGCGGGCGTGGTCACGAGCCCCTCACGGGTTCCGTCAGCCTCCATGTTGCCGGTCGCGTCCGGATCGGTGACCTGTACGCCGTGCTCGCGCATGCACACCGCGAACGCGCGCAACTGCTCCAGCTCCTCGGCGCTCGGTCCGGTGTCTTGCTCGTCACCGGGTTTGAGCAGGTACCCACATGCCTGCTCCGCAGATTTGTAAGCCGGATTGTTCTTGTCGCCCGGGGGCAGCTCCGCACCGGGAGCGGGGTCGGCCATGTCCCAGCCGTGCTCGCGCATACACCGGGCGAACGCGACGGGATCCCCGGGGAGCTGGCCACTGGGCGCGGCCGACGGCTGCGCGTTCGAGGAGTCCTTGCACGCCGTCGTCCCGAACAGCAACGCGAGCAACACGATAGGTACCGCGATCAGTCGTCTCATGGCGAGAAGTTCTACGCAGGAGGCCATGACACGGGCGCTACGCCGAATGTAGGCCGGATGTCATCCCGGCCGACGCACAATGACCCCATGCGGGTGTTGGTGGCTGAGGACCATGTCGTGCTGGCCGGACGGATCGCCGAAGGGCTGCGCGACGCCGGCCTGGCGGTGGACGTGGTCCACGACGGCTCGGCGGCGCTGAACGCCGCCGCGATCACGACGTACGACGTGATCGTGCTCGACCGGGACCTGCCAGTCGTCCATGGCGACCAGGTGTGCCGGCACCTCGCCGGACAGGGCGCCCGCATCCTGATGCTGACCGCCGCCGCCGGCATTGACGAGCGGGTCGACGGGCTCGAACTCGGTGCGGACGACTACCTCGGTAAGCCGTTCGCCTTCGCCGAGCTGGTGGCGCGGGTGCGGGCGCTGGGCCGGCGAGCGCCGGTCGGGCCGCCGATACTGCGCCGCGGTGACCTGGTCGTGGACCGGGCCCGGCACCGGGCGAGCCGCGGTACTCGCCCGCTGTCGTTGACCCGCAAGGAGTTCGGCGTGCTCGAACTGATCGTCGCTGCCGACGGGCAGGTGGTCAGTGCCGAGGAGCTGCTGGAGCGGGTGTGGGACGCGAACGCCGACCCGTTCAGCAACGTCGTGTCGGTGACCATGACCCGGCTGCGGCGCAAGCTTGGTGAACCGCCGATGATAGAGACGGTGGTCGGGGCGGGGTACCGGATATGAGCGGCCCACGGCTCACCCTGCGGGTACGGCTCACCCTGCTCTACACCGGGCTGTCAGCGGCCTGTGGGGCGATCGTGATCGTGATCAGCTACGCCCTGGTGGCCCGCATTCAGAACTCCGATCAGTCAGTGATCCGGATGACGAACGCCGCCGACTTCGTGGCGGTGTGCCAGGGAGTCGCGGCCGACGCGCTCACCCAGGACAAGTGTCGCAAGGCGATCCGCGACAGTGTCGTGCTCGGCGCCCAGAGCCAGCGCGAGGCAACCCTTGGACATCTGGTGCAGTACTCCCTGCTGACGCTGGCCGCCGTCATCCTGCTCGCCGCGCTCGTGGCGTGGATCATGGCTGGCCGGGTACTGCGACCGGTACACGCGATCACGGAGGCCGCGCGCACCGCCTCCGAACGCAACCTGTCGGCCCGGGTGGCGTTGGGCGGTCCACGCGACGAGCTGCGCGAGCTGGCCGATACGTTCGACGCGATGCTGACCCGACTGGAGGCCGCGTTCGACAGCCACCGGCGGTTCATCGCCAACGCCGGGCACGAGCTACGGACGCCGCTGACCGTCATGCGCACCACGCTCGATGTGGTGCTGGCCAAGCCGTCAGCGACAGTGGACGAGCTCCGCCGCATGGCCCATGACGTACGCGGCGCGGTGATCCACGCGGAGCGGCTGATCAACGCCCTGCTGACGCTCGCCCGCAATGATCGCGGGCTCGTGGTGCACGAACCGGTCGACGTGGCCACGGTGGCCGAAGACGTGCTCGACGCCACCCAGCCGCGGGACCGGCGGCTGCACGCCCAGCTCGGCCCCGCGATGGTCGCCGGTGACGTGATGCTCATGGAGCGCCTGATCACGAACCTCGTCGACAACGCCGTCCGGTACAACGTTCCGGACGGCGACGTGTGGCTCAGCACGTCTACAGTGGACGGCCAGGTTCGGATCATGGTGGCGAATACCGGGCCAGTGGTGCCTCCCGACGCCATCGGCACGCTGTTCGAGCCATTCCAGCGGCTGCACGACCGCACCGGCACCGACGGCTTCGGTCTGGGTCTGCCGATCGTCGCGTCGATCGCGGCGGTGCACGGTGGTGCGGTGTTGGCCGAGCCGCGGACGACCGGCGGCCTCACGATCACCGTGGTGATCGACCCCTGACGAAAGCCTGCGAGCTTCGGAGGAAATATCCTGGATACCCGCCTGCGGTTGGCTGCCGGGACCTGGACAGTAGCGCAGATCAATGTCAAAACGGGGGTCTGCTGCACCTAAAGGCGGAAGCCGGAAGCCTGGAACAGCATCCGGACCAGGTCGCCGAAGGCCAGCTGCTCACCCCATTCGGCGGGCCAGTTACGTCCAGTCGCCATCGGACAGCTGCCGGAGCGGAGCACGTGCAGCGGCACCCGCGCCTCGGCCGAGAGAAGTCGCACGACGATCTCGACCTTGCTCAGTTCCAGCGAGAAGATCGCACTGGCACAGTTGCGGCGGATAGCAGAGTTTCTGGCAAGGTCCATCGAAACGGTCGACTTGCCCAGACCGGGACGGCCGGCAACGATCACCAGCCGGCCGGCGGGCAGGCCGTTGAGCAGGCGGTCCAGGTCGGTGAAGCCGGTCATCACGCCGCCCTGTGCGCCCACCGCCTCGATCTCGTCGAGCGTCGGCTGCAGCATGTCGACGAGCACCGCGAAGTCTTCACTGACACACCACTCGGTCACGTCGTACACAGCCTGCCTGCTGGGCCAGATCGACCAAGTCGCATGCCGATGGCCCTTCCACCGCAAACGCGTCCTGCTCATGGCCGTCGTTCCTCCGGCCGTTCGGGCCAATGCGCTGCCGCGGGTGCAGGTGCCCGTGGACGAGTTCGCAGTCGAACTCGTCGGGTTCTACACCACGTTGGCGCGTCGCACGCAACTGTTTCTGACCGGTCTGGCGGTGTGGGACCACTTGACCGAGACGGAGCAGGCACGACTGTCAACCCAGCTGACCGAAGCCACTCCAAAGGCGGCGGTGCGCCGGTACAACCGGTACGTGACCGAGCTGGCCGGCCAGTTCCCCGGGTTCGCGTTCTGGCTCGGCGCGTGGGAGCACGGGGCGACGCGGACGGAGGTTGGACGGCTGCGGACCGCGTTGGGCGACCTCGCCGAGCGGCTCGGATCCCAGGCACCGGCGGGCGACGCGCACCGGCGTTGGCGGCAGTTGGCCCGCCGGTACGCGGCCGACCTGGAAAAGCCAGCCATCGCGGGGCAGGGCTACGGTATGGCCTCGTCGTGGGTTCCCCGGACCCACGTCCGAAGATCGACGTTGAGCAGCACGCCCCGGCCCGCTCGGAGCAGGACTGGCAGGAAACGGACCCGCCTCCCCGCCCAACCGGTGGCTGCGCCGGCTTGCCGTGTTCCTAGCTTGTACGTTGCTGGTGCTCGGTGGCGTGCTCATTTGGTCGAGCGTGGACCGGTCCGGCACAGGGACGGTCGACGGGACGGTCCGCCCCGGCACGACGTGGAACCTACGCGCCCGCCCCACCACAGAATCCCGGAAGATCGACATAATAATCGGCCCAGGCACACCGGTGACAGTCCACTGCGTCGAGGGCCGGTGGGCAAGGCTCGACAAGCCCCGCGCCGACGTCTACATCTACCTCGACGCGCTCGCGCTGAACGAGTCGCCCAAACGCTGCACAACGAACTCGTTACGCCGAGGCTGAACCGCCACCAAGCCGCATTCGCCTTCTTCGCGCGGCCCTCCGCCCGAGCCTGACCAGCCACAATGCTCTCGGCATACCGGTTACCGATCGATCATGTATGGCTGACCCCCAACCACGATCTTTCTCGACATCTGTGGGAGGCGCTTGGCCGGCGCGGCGTCGACGCCGGTCTAGGCGTGGGAGCCGGCCAACCTGGCGCGCTGGTCTTCGGTCATCGGGGCGCCTCCGCCGCCAAGACTTGGATCTCGTCCTCGGTCGCCAGGTCCTTCAGGCATCGAACCATCGGAAACGTCCCTCGCGGCCGGATGCCCAGGCGCCCAGGTATGGATCATCTCCTCCACCACGAAACGTGAATCATGCCGGAGCCGGGACCACTATCCATCTAGGACACCCCTAAGGGACGCACGCGGTACAAGGGCTGAATCAGCGGCTGCACTGGCCGGCGTTGGCATGACATTCTTGTCTGGTGTCCGGTCTGGAGATAGCCGCGCTCGCGCTGGGAAAGGCTGTCGCAAAGGCCGCATGTGGTGTGTGGTTCGGTGATCACAAAGTAGCGTCCGATCTTTCTTCCAATGCGATCGACCTGGTGGCTGAGCGCCTGACCAGTGTCCGTGAGCAGCGCCGTTTCATCCGCGCCTGGGATGAGGCGGCGGACATCGTGGCCGACCGGGTGCAGCCGCTTGTGGTGCTCGAGTTTCGCGACCTTTCGCTTAACGAGCAGGTGGCCGCTGTCGAGGCGGTCCGGGAGACGGTGCAGAACGCGCGGCTGACCGACGACGACCTGTTTAGACAGGATCTTGATGCGGGCTACTTGGACCGGTACCTGCGTTCGCAGGATGCCGACCGGGCGCGGAGGGCCGGATTGGCGGAGGGCGCCGTCAATCTGTACAACTTGCTGCTCAGGGAATGCTGCGCCTACGTCATCGAGGTGGCACGCACGCTGCCCAGCAGCGGCGTCGCGGGGCTCGCCGAACTCCTTCGCCGCGACCGCCAGATCTTGAACGAGCTCAGTACCGTCCTGGCTCTGCTGCCGGATCGGCGTGGCGTCGACGACTTCGAACGCGACTACCGCCAGCTGGTCGCCAATCGCCTCGATCGCGTCGAGTTCTTCGGCGCGACGCTTTCCGAGGCCAGCCGGCGCTACACCCTCTCTGTCGCGTACCTGAGTTTGACCGTAGCCGCGGCGTCGAAGCGCAGCGGCTTGCAAAGGGACTCCCTCGGTACTCCGAGACCCGTAGAGGAGGTGCTCGGCAGCTCCCGCCGCCTGTTCATCCGGGGGCAGGCCGGCACCGGGAAGACCACCCTCCTTCAGTGGATCGCCGTACAGAGCGCACGAAGCGGGTTTCCCCTCCAGATGCCCGGGTGGAACGGGACGGTGCCGTTCTTCGTCCCCCTGCGGCGGTACATCGACACGGACCTGCCGGCCCCTGAGGCGTTCCTTCGCGAGGTCGGCCGGCATATCGTCGACGACATGCCCGCTGGATGGGTGCAGGCGCAGCTGCGATCGGGCCGCGCGGTCATCCTGGTCGACGGGCTGGACGAGCTACCCGAAAAGCGTCGCCAGGACATGCGGGAGTGGCTCGCGCAGCTCACGAGCTCGTTTCCCGACGCACGCTACGTCCTCACCTCACGTCCCGCGGCGGCGCCGGAAGACTGGCTGGACAACGACGACTTCACCGTCGCGGAACTGGAGCCGATGACCCGGTACCAGATACCGGAGTTCATCCACCGGTGGCACGAAGCCATGCGGAGCGCATCCCGCACCGACCAGGATCGCCAGCGAGCCACCACGTACGAGAACCATCTTCTCGGTGCGCTGGACAAGCATCGTCACCTGCGCCAGCTCGCCGGCTCTCCACTGTTGTGCGCATTGCTGTGCGCGCTGCACCAGGACCGGCGTGGGCAACTGCCGGCCAATCGCATGGAACTCTACGAAGTGGCCCTGCACATGCTGCTGGAACGCCGCGACCACGAGCACGGCATCGCGCCGTCGATCGTGTTGAGCAGGACCGACAAGACGCTGTTGCTGCGCGACCTGGCGTACCGGTTAATTCGCAACGAATGGTCCGACGCGGATCGCGACTACGTCATCGCGATGCTGGAAGCGAAGCTGGCGGCGATGCCGCAGGTGAAGGCGAGCCCAGAAATCGTCTACCAGGTACTACTCGAACGTAGCGGGCTGGTCCGCGAGCAGGTGGAAGGACGGATGGACTTCATCCATCGATCCTTTCAGGAGTACCTCGCCGGTCAACAAGCCACCGTCGAGGCCGACTACGGCGTTCTGGCAGCAAACGCCCACCTGCCGCAGTGGCACGAGGTCGTGGTGATGGCAGCGGGTCACGCCTCTCCCACGGGCCGGGGCATCCTGCTGCAAGACCTGTTACGACGAAGCGACAAGCACGACACGTCCCCCAAGGACCGAGACATACTTCGCTTGGTCGCACTCGGCTGCCTCGAGACGTCCGCCGAGCAACCGCCCGCCCTGGCGAAGGCCATCCGAGCCGCCGCAAAGTCCCTCATACCGCCACGCAGCGCCGCCGCCGCGCTCGCTCTCAGCCGCGCTGGACCGTTCGCGCTCGATCTGCTGATGGACGCGACGCCGCAAACGGAGACCGAGGTCGCCCTCACGATCTCGGCAGCGGTGCAGACGACGGATCCCGCGGCGCTACCGTTGTTGGCGACTTTCGCCGCTGACTCCCGCCCCAAAGTGGTCGACGCGCTGCTGCGCGCATGGCAGCACTTCGATCCGCACGAGTACGCCTTCAACGTGCTGCGCGAATCTCCCCTGATCGGCGGCGCGGTCCAGATCACCGACCCCCGACAGGTGGACGCCCTCCATCATCTCGGCCGGCTGACCGACTTGCGGCTCGCCAGGATCCCTGACGTCGACCTAACCTTCGTACACGGGCTGCCGAACCTGCGAAGACTCTCGGTGGAGGACCCCCGCACCCTTCACCCCCTCGCCGGCCAGCCCTTGGTTTCGCTGACCGTGTCGCGCACCGAGGTACCCATTGATCTCGCGCCCCTCGCCTCCATGCCAAGGCTCACCGAGTTCAGGGCCTTCACCCGCGTATGGAACGAACAGAGCATCGCGGGCCTTCCCCTCGCCGAGCTCGGGCTCGACGCCGCCGCCTTCTGCCGCCTGACCTGCGACTGGCCGGCCCTGAAAAAGCTTGAGCTCATCGGCGCCCACGACCTGACGGAACTCCCGGTAGCCAACCTCGCACAGCTGACCCACCTGACCCTGGAGATCCTGGCACCACTCGACCTCAGCCCGATAGCTCAACTGCCGGCGCTGGACAACCTGCGCCTAAACGTCAAGGCCGAGGCGCCAGACCTGACAGCATTGCAGGACACACACATCTCTTCGATCGAATACACCAGCGACAGCATCGACCGCGTCGACCTCCGGCCGTTAGCGTTTCACAGAGAAGTAAAGGTCCGCGTCCCACGCGGCACGACCGTGCTAGGCGCGTCACAGTCTGGCGGAAACATCTCCGTCGTGCACAAGTAGCCGTTCGACGAACTGGGCTAGATCCGCACCGAGGTCGTCAGCCCGCATTGATGTGCCGCTGCTTGACCTGGTCCCCGGAGCCAAGGGTTCCTCACCCGGGCTAGGCCCCAACGGCGCCGGTCTCACTGCTGCAGCGAGTCAATCGCGCAAAGTCGGTTCTGGCAGCGTTCAGGCCGGGCGGGTGCTGTTCGTGTACCACCTGCGGGTGACTTGGTATCCCGGCCCGACCGATCCAGGCCGGTCCGGGAAACGCGCCATTCCAACCCGAACTGGCCCAAGCCGAACCGACACTCCTCACCGCTTGGCCCCGCGCGCCGCAACCGGCCCACGGGAGCGGGAGCCGCCTATCGAGTGTTCACTCTATTCGGCCAGATGCGTGCGTTGGTAGGGCGACGTGACCGTGTTTGCGGTGGCCGGCCACGTCGCTGGCTGCCCACTTACCGCTGTCCGAGAGATCTGGGCGAATGCCGACCGCGTGCCGGATCGTGTCAGGGTGCCGGGCAGGCTGTGCTGAACGGTGTGCGCCCTCGCCTCCCGAAGCGGTGAAAGGACGGACTGCTTCGGGCAGGCATCGCGGGCTCGTGGCCGGGGCCGGTAGGGTGCCGGCCTGGCGGTCCGCAATGATGTTGGGGATCAGCCAGATTCGTTGATTGGTTGGTGGCGGTACACGAGGTTGGTGGGCGCTCCCTGCCGCCACATTAGACACAGCTTCTCGTTGGCCGCTTGCTCGGCTGCCTGATCGGCGGGAAGCGGCAGGTGTAGATGCTCAAGCAGATCGAAGCGATGCAGATCGAACGCAGCTCCCACCGTCTCGCCGTATGCGATGGCGGCCTGCACGGCCGATCGGTATGCCAGAACGGCCAACGCGAGCGGGGCCAAAGCCAGGAGTACCCACCATCGTGACTGCGCGAGAAGCCCGGCTGTGACCACCGCCAAGACGGTTGCCGTGACGGTCAGGCGTGCCGTCAGGTCGAGGGTGTTGCGTCGGTCGTCGACCAGCGTTCGTGCCTGCGGGCCGAGTACTGGGTAGAGCCGGGGCCAGGCTACTGTGGCGTCCCAGCCGTACTCGGCGCCGGCTCTGGCCTCCATCGCGGCGAGCGCGTTACCCAAGGCCGTGGGGCGTAGCCGCGATGGTGGGAACCGCGCTACCAGCAGCGCACCGGCCTGCCCAGCGCGCTGTATGTCGGTGTCGGTCGCGCCGTTGGGCGGAGCCATTGCCGCCCGGGCCAGCCGGGCATGGCACCGCCGTTGGCGTCGGGTGCAAAGCCGCGCCAACCATCCGGCCCACGTTGGCCAATCGCCTTCGAGTACTCGGATCATCCTCAGATGCAGCGGCTGAAGCACCGCTGCGGTTAGCATCACCGCCAGAACGACCAGCAGCAGCTCGCCGAGACCAAGCTGGACGGCGGTATGCCAAGCCTGGGAGAAGTTCAGCTTCCCTGGGGCTCCCGCCCAGAAAAGGATCAGGATGGACAGGACACCGGCGTAGGTCGGCAGATACCCGACGAGAAGAAATCTGCCGCCAAATGTGTCGAAGGCCGCCTTGGCCGGTGTGTCCAGTTTCACGGCAGCAACACCATGGCACCGTGCCCTGACGAACAGTTCGGTGCAGACCTCGGATCGACGTGGATCCGTCGTTCCTCCGCGCCGCACGTTCGGCATTGGAATCGTATGACCTGGTATCGGCTTGAAACGCCTGGCAGGGTAGCCCCGTCTGCATCGCCTATGCCGCGGAACGATCCTTCGACCAGTTCGGCCAGCCGATGGCGACTCATGACGCCGGCCAACTGGCCATCGACGTACAACGCCGCCCGGTCGATGCCAGGTTCGGCCGCGAAGATCTTCTCCACCACCTCGGCCACGATCGCGACGTCCGTGCTGGCTGGCACACTCAGCCGCACCGCGTCGCGTTCGTCGGCATCTCGATCGAACAGGACCCCGAGATCTCGATTCTTCACGCCGCTCCAAACCTTGGTGGGTTGCCCACGATACGGTAGCCATCGCGCTTGGCGTTTCACATGACGAGTCGGGTATTTCATTGTCACCTCCTTTGTTGATTGGGAGTCCGATGGTCGATGAGTTGCTGGCAGCGGTGCGCGCCCGGATCTTCGCGTATGTGCAACAGCACGACCCGGCGGCGGTCGTGGCTGAGGAGGCGGTGACCCAGGCCGATGACCTGTGGCTAGCGGCTCAGCGCAGTTCGGAGGGCCGCGTACGGGAGGAAGTGCTTTTCGCTGTGGCGTGGCTGCACTGGTGCCGTTTCCTGGCCCTACCCGCCGGCGCGAACGCCACGGCCCTGCGAACCGCCGAGCACCTGTTTGTCGAGCTTGCCCAGGTGAACCCACGACGGGTACCCGACCACCATCAACGGGCAGCGATGATCGTGCGACGCTTGCGGACGCTCGACGATCCGCCCGCTCTCGACCATGCCATAGACCTCCTTCACCAGGAGCACCCTGACCGGGTCGGCCGGCTGTGCCTACTTGGCGTCGCGCTGCAGATCAGGTCCGAACGGACCGGCAACCTCGCTGACCTCAACGGTGCCATCGCCGCGCAACGCGAGGCGCTCAGAAATATGGCCGCCGATCACGACGATCGCGGTCTTTGCCTGTCCAATCTCAGCAATTCGCTCCGTGTACGGTACGAGCGGGTCGGCGACCTCGCCGACATCGGTGAGGCAATCCGGATGGCTCGGATGTCCGTCGAGGTCACGCCCGCCGACGATCCTCATCGAGCAAAGAGGCTTGCTAACCTTGGCACCGCCCTGCTGGTGCGGTTCGAGCGAGATGGTGACCACGGGAACGTCGCCGACCTCAACGAGGCTATCGCGGTGGATCGAGCTGCCGTCGAGGTCGAGGCCCCGGACGACCCGGACCGAGCGGGCATGTTGTCCAATCTCGGACTCGCGTTGCAGGCCAGGTTCGACCGGTTCGAGGATCTTTCAGACCTTGATGAGGCCATCACTGTGGGCCGCGCCGCTCTGGACATGAGCGCTCCCGGCCAGGCGAAGCGGGCGGAGTTGCTGTCCAGCCTCGGGCTGGCCCTCCGGGAGAGGTATCGACGCGTTGGTGCCGACGCCGATCTCGACGAGGCGATACGCGTGGGCCGCGCCGCGGTCGAAGCGACGTCCGCCGGCCACTCTGAACGGGCAGCGACGCAGTTCAATCTCGGGCTTGCTTTGCAGGCCCGCTTCGAGCGAGCCCGGGACCCGGCTGACATGTCGACAGCTTTCGGTTTGTGGCGCGAGGCTGCCGCGGATCGGAACGCCGCGGCGTCGCGCCGCATACGCATCGCCGAGAAGTGGGGCGACTCGGCCGCGTTGCTGGGCCGGTGGCAGGATGCGGCCGAAGGGTACGCGGCGGCGGTACGGCTTCTCCCGCTGCTGGCTTGGCCCGGCGCGAGCTGGGCGAGTAGGGAACGGCTGCTCGCGGAATACCACGGACTGGCCAGTACTGCCGCAGCCTGTACCGTGGCCGCGGGATTCCCCGACCGGGCAGTCGAGATCCTGGAGCGAGGCCGCGGCGTGCTGTGGTTCCACCTACTGGCCAGCCAGACCACACCATCGAAGGTCAGCGCCCGGCCGGAGCTGGCCGGCAGGCTCGCCGAGCTGCGCACCGAACTCGATCAGCTCGCCAACCCGACGCTGCCCCGTAATACCACCGTCGTCGATGCGAAGGGCAACAGCCTCAACAGCCATCTGAATGCCATAGTCCACCAGGTCGAGCACTATCGGTCGCTTCCCGGCGCCGAGTCCTACCTGCACGAGAACATTCCTGAGTCGATGAAGCTCCTCGAGGCGCTATACGCGCTGGTCCGGCCGGGAGAGGCGGTTGACCGGCAGATGGCGGCCGCGCAGCAGTGGGATGTCCTCGTTGCCCAGCTCGGCATCGGGTCGGACAACGACTCGCCGCACGAGACCACGATCGGAGAACTGCGCCAAGCCGCGACGTCGGGACCAATTGTCATTGTCAACTGCAGTTCGTGGCGCTGCGACGCCCTGCTGGTGACCACCACCGGCACCGATGTCGTCGAACTGCCGGATCTCACTCATGCGGACGCTGTCGACCGGACCAACGCCTTTCTGCATGCGCTTCGGGATGTTGATTCCGTCCGCGCCGGCCAGGTGGCCGCCCGCCTCACTCTTGAGCGGGCGATCAGTTCGGTCCTGGAATGGCTGTGGGAAGCTGTCGCCGATCCAGTCCTTCGCGCCCTCGGCCACGATCGCTGCCCGGCCCCGGCTCAGCCGTGGCCGAGGATATGGTGGTGCCCGACTGGCCCGTTGGCCATGTTGCCGTTGCACGCCGCCGGATACCACGACCCGAACGACAAGGCGCCGGGCCGGGCCGTCCTCGACCGGGTCGTGTCGTCCTACACAACGACGGTGCGGGCGCTTGCCCGCGCCCTGATCGACGACAGCCAGCCGCCAGCGGCGCCGCAAAGGCCCAACGAGAAGTTGCTCGTCGTGGCGCTGGGCCGTACGCCCGGTCAACCACAATTGCCCAATGTCGATCGCGAGCGTGACCTGCTCGCGACGGTCTTCCCCGCCGAACGGTTGACGCTGCTGGAAGGACCGGCGGCGACAGTTCACGCGGTACAGGACGCGCTTGGCAGCCACACCTGGGCACATTTGAGTTGTCACGGCAGCCAGGAACCCACCAGCCCATCCCGCGGCGGCCTGGTGCTGTACGACGGAAGACTCACCGTGGCGGACCTGACCGCCGGCGGGAGCCAGGGTGAGTTCGCGTTCCTGTCTGCCTGCAAGACGGCCATGGGCGGCACACGCGTCGCCGACGAGATGATCACCGTCGCTGCTGCCCTTCAGTACGCGGGCCGGCGTCACGTGATCGCGACGCTCTGGTCCGTCTGGGACACGGCCGCAGCAAATGTCGCCGAGGACGTGTATGCGCGCCTGGTCTCACGGGGTGACCTGCGGCCAGGACAGTCGGCCGAGGCGCTTCACCACTCCGTACGGCGGCAGCGCGACCGGGATCCTTACAGACCTAGCGTCTGGGCGCCTTTCATCCATATCGGTCCATAACAAGCATGATGCCTGACGACCAAGGCGCTCAGAATGGCTGGAGGCAGCCAGGTCTCGCCCGATGGCACCGGACCGACCCATATCAGCGGGCCGCCGCCGTCCCAGAGAACGAACCGGCCGTGGTTAGCGAGATGCCTACCTGCTGGTGCCCTGCCTCGTGGTCTGGAACAGGTCCGCGAGGTCCAGTGCGGCGGCGTGTTGAATCGGCCAACCCGTCCGGGAGGACTCTATTGGGCTCGCGGCCATTCATTGGCGCCTGTCGGCATCTGTGACTGCCCGTGCGGCCGACCATGAGCCCAGCCACGAACACCGTGATCACCGCCAGGACGAGGGTGCCGTACAGGCCGGCGCCGCCGGGCGCGACCTCGCCGAGCATCATGTTGATCATCGGCATCATGCCGCCGAGCGAGGTGTACGAGTCGTTGAAGGAGTTGACCGCGCCGGTCGAGGTGAGTGTGGTCGCGGCGGCGAAGGTGGCCGAGTTGGCAACGCCGAACCGGACGTCCTCGCTTTCCATGGCTGCGGCGACCGCCTGCGGCACGGTGCCATCGTGGCCGAGCTCGAACGCGTTGTTCAGTGCCACGCTGGCGATCGCCAGGATGCCCATGGCCGCGACGATCGCGTAGCCCTGCCGGTTTTGGCCCACCATGCGCCCGAACACCCGGCGCAGGCTGAACGGGATCACCAGCAGCAGGAAGATCTGGATCCAGCTCGTCCACGACGTGGGGTTCTCGAACGGGTGCGCGGAGTTGACGTTGTCGAAGCCGCCGCCGTTTGTGCCCAGCTCCTTGATGGCCTCCTGGGAGCGACCGGACCGCCGGTGATGCGCCGCCAAGCGTGGTGACTTGGGCGCCGCTGGACAGGTTCTGCACCGCCCCGCCGATGATCAGCACGATCGTGGCCAGCGCGCAGATGGGCAGCAAGATGCGGATCGTGATCCGGGTTAGGTCGACCCAGAGGTTGCCCAGCTGGTTGGTCCGCTTGCGGGCGAAGCCGCGCACGAGCGCGACCGCGACGAGCCGGCGGCGAATATTGACGCGGTCTTGACGCTGGTCGCCTCAGGAGGGCTTCGACGTTGCCGCCGGTGACGCGCTGCTCCAGCTGCCACACGTCGGTGGTGACTGCCTCGATGTACGCCTCTTGGTTGTGGGTCAGCGCGGAGGCGATCGCGTGCGAGAGGTCGAAGGGGGTGCGCGGGCGCAGCCGCCCCGACTGGATCCGGGCCAGCACCGCGCCGGTCCCCCAGCGCCGCCTGCGGCGCGACCGCAGTGTTGAGCGGGCCGTGGGCGGTGACCGCGTAGTTCTGCCCCACGAACTGGTCTAGCTCCAGGTAGTGCACATGGCCACGGTCGCCGCGTTCCGGCGCGTGCAGCACCACGAAGACGTGGTCCGTGTAGGCGTGCACCTTCGGCACCCGGTTGCGCTCGCCGCAGTCCGCCACCGCCATCGGGTGGAAGCCGAACACGTCCGACAGCACCTTCGCCGCGGTCGGGTCGCAGCTCGGTGTGTCGACCCACACCAGGTATTCCCGTCGCTGAGAAGGGCGGGCAGGTCGGTAACGAGCCGGTCCTCGATCCCGCCCGCAGTGATCAGGCGAACTCCGTTCGGCTCACCCCTCGCGCGCCCGTGGGACCTGATCGTGTCAGGGCCAGGCGAACCTCGGGTTAAGGTCCGCGTTAGCCGCCGACGTGGATGCGGGGACGGCGGTCCGGGTCCGGTTCGCTCTTGCGCAGGATCTCGCGGACCACCGGCGGGGTGTCGCCCCGCCCGAGCAGCAGGTACCGGAGCAGGTGGGCCAACGGGCTGCCCTCGGACCACTGGAAGTAGCAGCGGGGGAGCTCGCCGGTCGCGTCGCGCAGGGCGAGCAGGATCGCGGCGATCGCGTTGGGGGCGGCCGGGCTGCCGGCGCGCAGGATGCGGTGGCCGGCGACCTCGACGCCGCGCACGGTGAGCACGTCGGAGAAGGCGGACGGGTCGATCACCTCGATCTCCAGGAACAGCACGTCGGCCCGGCCGGGCACCGGGTTGAGCGCCCGCTGCTCCTGCTCCTTCGCGTCGTACTCGGCCTTGTCGCCGCCCTGCCGCCGGTTCGCGATGAGGTTGAGCCGGCCGTCGTGGGTCAGCGAGTCGGTGACGAACCGGCGAGCGGTCGCATCGAACTCGATCCGCTCGGCCCGCAGTTCCGTGGTCCGCGAGACCCGGGAGATGAGCGAGACGGCGATGATGCCGGCGACGAAGAGCCCCGAGATCATGATGCCGTCGGGCTTCTCGCGGATGTTCTCGCCGAGGGCGTACAGCAGCACGAGCGTGAGGACCGTGAACCCGGCGGTGGCCGCGCGCTGCCGGCGCCGCAGCGCGGAGATGGTCACCGCGACCGCGCCGGAGACCATCATCGCGAGGATGCCGGTGGCGTAGGCGCCGGCCTGGGCGTTGACGTCCGCGCCGAAGGCGATGGTGATCACGACGCTGATCGCGGTGTACACGAGCACGACCGGCCGCACCGCACGCCCCCACTCCGGCGCCATGCCGTACGAGGGCAGGTAGCGGGGAACGATGTTGATCAGGCCGGCCATCGCGGAGGCCCCGGCGAACCAGAGGATCAGAATCGTGCTGACGTCGTACACCCCGCCGAAGCCCCCGCCGAGGTGCTCGTGGGCGAGGTAGGCCAGCGCGCGGCCGTTGGCCGCGCCGCCCTCCTCGAACTCCTGCGCCGGGATCAGCACGGTGGTGACGAAGCTGGTCGTCACCAGGTACACCGACATGATCAGCGCGGCGGTGGTGAGCAGCTTACGGGTGTTGCGGATCCGCGACCGCAGACGCGCCTCGGCGTCCGCGCCGTCGGCGGCGACCAGCGGCATCATGCTCACCCCGGTCTCGAAGCCGGACAGGCCGAGCACCAGCAACGGAAACGCGACCACCGCCGGCCAGAGCACGTCGGTGAGCCCGCCGCCGTGCTCGGCGCTCAGCGCGTCGGTCCAGCCGGAGAACGCGCCGCCGGTGGTGAACACCTCCACCAAGCCGACCACGACCACCACGGCGTTGAGCGCGAGAAACGCGGCGACCAGCGGGATCGCGAGGCTCACCGCCTCGCTGAAGCCGAGCAGGAACACTCCGCCGAGTACCAGCAGGAGCACGACCGTGATCGGCACCGCGTGGCCGTGCAGCGCGTCCGGCAGGAGCGGGTTTTCCAGCATGTGTACCGAGGCGTCGGCAGCCGACAGCGTGATCGTGATGATCCACGAGGTGGCGACGAAACCGAGCAGCACCAGCACGAAGAGCTTGCCCCGCCAGAACGGCAGCAGGTGCTCCAGCATCGCCACCGAGCCCTGCCCGTGCGGGCTCTCCTTGGCCACCCGCCGGTACATCGGCAGCATGCCCAGCAGCGTCAACGCCACTATCAACAGGGTGGCCAGCGGCGACAGCGACCCGGCGGCGAGGGCGGCGATGCCCGGCAGGTACGCGAGCGTGGAGAAGTAGTCCACGCCGGTCAGGCACATCACCTTCCACCAGGAGTGCGGCTTGGCGTGCGACTCCGGCGCCTCCGGCCCAGCCGGCGCCACCCGGTGCGCCAGCAGCCACCGCCCCACGCGCCCGGCAGGCGGACCCGGCCGGGCCGGGCTGGCCACCACCGCAGGTACCGCCAGCTCATCCGTGCCGCTCATCGCCATCTTCCCCTCACCGCACGCCGGGCCGGGTATCACCCTAGGCCGCCACGGCTTGGAACCGGCGCGCCCGGCGGTCGGCTAGCGATATTTTGTTGATTTTAGGGTGGGATGTGCAGGTTTAGTGTGTGTGTCCGTTGGCGACGGCGTTGAGGAGTGCTTGCAGTTGCGGGGATGGTGGTTGGGTGGACCATGCCGTCCAGGTCCGTCGTAGTGTGAGCCCAGAGTGCGAGCCAGCTACGGACTTTGCGTAGGGCTTTGGGCCAGGAGGGTGGTTTCGGTGGTGTGGGCCCCCTCTGCGGGGTCGGCGGGTAGGTCCGGCTCCGGGGTGTCGTTTGTGGGCTGGTCGTCGAACCAGGTGTCCCAGCAGTACGAGAAGGCGCAGTTGACGAGGGTTTGATGGCGGCGGATCGCGGTGTCGGAGCGGACTTTGCGTCGGCCCAGCCGAGTTCGTCTTTGATCTGTTTGTAGCTTTGTTCGATCCAGTGTCGGATCCCGTAGAGGCGCACGATCTCGGTTAGGTCGGCCGGTTGGTGGAGGCGGTCGGTGCTGTCGTGCGGGCCGCCGGGGCGGGGCAGGTGTAGCTGGCGACATTCGACGCTGCGTCGCATTGAATCTGTCGCCGACGGGGGCCTTCAGGGGCGGAGCTCGGCTCTGAGAACGCCGGCTCGGTCGGCTTCGAGGGCGACGTCGGCGAGGGCGAGAACGTGACGGTCTCGGTCACGGCCGTTCGATGACACGGGTGAGGTCCTTCAGGCCTGCGTGACCTGACGGACCGCCGAGTTACTCAGGGCCGGTCCGGTGGGGTGGGGAACCTTGGTGTCTGGTCACGGAACGGACGCAGGGTCTGCCGCTGCAGCAGGAACAGCGTCGTCCAGAGAAGTAGGAACGCTGCTGCCCCACACACCACCGCCACGGACCGAGGGGCCTCGACGGCCCGCAGGCCGAGCACGACGATGGCCGCAGCAAGCGCCGCGTCCACCGTCGCGACGATGTTCGGGGTGTTGATCAGGAAGTGCACCCACATCGACTTCTGGCTGGGGCGATTCACCATGTAGGTGGCGAACACGCCCTGCTCGTCGTCGTATTGGCTTGTAGTCAGATAGCGCTCCAGGCCGGGCTCCAGGGTCAGGTACGCGCGCCGGAGCCGGTTCATCGCCTGCACCAGCTGGAACTCCTCGGCATTAAGATGCACCAGGCGGACGTAGGCGGCGATGCCCAGCAGGAACACCACCGGCAGCAGCACCAGCGCCAGCGTGGCGGTCTGGGTGCCAAAGCCGGTGGCGTCGGCCAGCAAAGCCAGCGCAATGATCGAGGCCGACAGCACGGTCAGGAAGACCGTAGCGCGGCTCTGGGCCTCGCTCCAGATCAGTGACCGGGCCGAGAGCAAGCTCCAGCGCACCTCCTATGTGCCTACGAGGTGGCCAACGGCTGCCACCAGCTTCTCCTACGCCCCCTGACCTACACGAGCAAGAATCCGACAAAGCACGGTGACAACATGGCTGCCACCATCACGAATGGGCTAGTCCGAATGCCTGATGGTAGGTCGATTGATCGCACAAATTGCCGACGATGTGCAGCGGACGCCGGTCGATCAGCCGCCCGTACCGACAAAGATCGGATTGCGCACTCATCGGCATGACCGGATGTCTTCACGTAGCGGATGGTCGCTCCACGCTGATCGAGATCGAACTGGCGCAGACGACGGCCGCCTGCCGCCGACGTGGTTCCCGGGCGTAGACGCGACGATCGGCTCGTGCAAGCCGGGCTATGCCCTCCATCTCTTCAAGGCAGCCGAACCCTGCCAAGCGGCGGCCCGTCCTCGTGAGGATCTCGGTGTTGTACCGGCCTTCCCGCACTCATTGCCGAGCCGGTACACCACGCGCTGTCATGTCCAGCAGCGGGATGCCGAGCGCGGCGCCGATCTCGCCCAGTGTGGTCGACAGCCAGCCGGCCAAGCCTTCCTACCTTCGCGGGCGGGAACGGACGACTTGACCCAGCTGGCGCTCAGGATGCCTACGGCGCTGCCATCGGCGGCCGCGGTAACCGAGGCCGGTCTGCAGCGTCACCCGTGCACCCGACGTCGGCACCATGGCGAGCACCGCCATGCCGGACGCAGCCAGTGCTGCGCCGCAATTCAGCGTCTATCGCACCTCTCGGCGCGCGCAGGCATCGTGCGCGCCAGACTAGCGATCACTTGACGCTTGCCTAGATCGTCAGCGAGCGGGTGTGCAGAAGTTGGGGTTCGGTGCTGGCTCGCGGTCGAGGAACGAGTCTCCGGTCATCTTTTGATTCCCTGTCAGATCTTCGACTCATCCATCAACGACATAGGATGCACTGCTTCTCTGGACGAGTGGCGTCAGTTGATCAATTGGACCAGGCATGATCGAGCGGGAGAAGGTTTTGACGACGCTCGGTGGATGCGTCGGCGCGACGGCGGGTGTTCTGATCGTAGTCCGTGGTGGATCCCGAGGAAGCCAATGGGAACGGGCCGCCCTGGCGTGTATCATCCTTTCGCTCTATTTAAGTCTCGTCGCACTGGCGCTTAGCGCGAGCATCTCAATTCCGCGCGCCATCACTGCGGCGCTCACGACCGCTCCGTTCCTGGTGCTTGGGTTGATAGTTTCGCTGGTGGTAATCATTGTTGGGCTCTTCGCGGTTGGTCTCGCCGTTCCCGTCGCCCTCGTTCTTGGGGCAATTAATCTCCTTCCTTTTCTGTCCTTTTGAAGGAATGGCCGCCCGAGGTTTCTGGGAGCGATAATAATGCCCTTCGTGGTTCTTTGGTGGATGTTGCTGGAGCGCATAGCAAATAATCACAAAAGCCGATCGACGCGTTCAGGCAAGACGGCGGCCAAACGTACGCGCTGCGGGCGGGCATTTGTGGTTATCATTTCAACCACGCTAGGTGCCATGAGTGGAGTCGTCAGTCGGTTTGGTGACCCCAACAGCCGGATCGGCCGCTGGTTCTTTATGCCGTCACAATTTAACTCGGCCGTGTTCTGCCTGCTTGGTTCGGTGTTTCTCCTCGCTCCCATGGCACTGATCGATTCATGGGTCTTCGGCTATGACTACTCTGCACGCCATGAGACGACCCTGTACAGCATGGCGATCGGGCTCCTTGCCGGAACTGGGTCCGGCGTTACCATAGGGATCATTGCTTTCGTCACGTCTGGCCTAGACGAATAGCCCATGCCTTGGCAGGCTAGTCGCTTTCGCGAGGGCGGCTCAGATTGCAATGAAGCGGCACCGCCCTTGGCAGATCGGATGCGCTGTCATCGGCATGACCGAGCGTCGGATGCCCAGCTTGATCGGCTGTGGGGCCAGTGGCTGACGGCGTCGCGGATGTGGTGATCTCGCTGCCGGCGCAGGGGTTGCCCCCGGCGAGGGGTTACGGGGTGTGCTCGGTCCCGGTGACGGCTGAGCCGCGCTGTCGGCAGGCGATGGCTGGAGATTTCGCGTCACGGCGCGCAGCGTGTGCGAGTAGCCGACCTTCTCGTGTCCGACGACCTCGACGACACACGCGACCGATACCAGGGCGATGACCGTGAACAGCGCGGCGAGGTCGGCATCCTCGGCGAGGTCGATAGGGGTGTGGGGATCCACGACGACGGCGATGACGATCGCGGCGGCGATGGGAACGAGTGTGCACACGAACAGCGGCAGGTGTGTGAGATCGAAGGCGCCCACCAGCAGGCTCCAGAGCAGGAAGATCAGGATGATGACGATCGCGACCGGTATGGCCAGGGCGAGCGTGATCTGCAGCAGGGAGAGCAGCTGTTGCTCTACACCGTCCGCGGCGACGCGAAGGCCGGCGCCGACGGCAGCGATCGCGCCGAACAACGGCAGGTGAGCGTATCTCCAGGGAAAGATCCGCGCGGGCGACCGGGTCAGGATCGTGCGTGCGGGAACGAGGTAATACGCCCACCAGAGTCCAGCGGCGATGACCAGCCCCGACGCGGCGATCACGATCGCGGCGACAGACCATCCGGTGTCGCGCACCAGCACGCCGACGGCGGCGACCGTGGCCGCGACTACCTCGCCCAGGGTGATGAGGGTGAGCAGGCCAAACCGCTCGGCGACATGGCCCGCGCTCCAGGGTGCCCTGCCGAGCCGGCCCTCGATGACGGCCGGTGCGACCAGCTCCGCGGCCGCGAGCACGACCAGGGCCGCGATTGTGGCGCCCGTCGGTAGCCCGGGTAGCGTCGTGAGCGCCCATCCGACCTGGGCGACGGTGATCGCCACGGCGTAGGCGGTCGAGGTTCGCCGATGGTCGCGGTCTTCCCGCGCGGCCCGCAGCCACAACGCGACTAGCGGCAACCGCATGATGATGTACCCCACGACGAGGAGCACGTTGTTCGGGCTGCCCCCGTGCGCAGTGTCGGCGAAGCTCACCGGCAGCCCGAAGGTGAAGATGACGACGCCGACCATCTGCACGACTGTCGCTACCCGAAAGAGCGCATCATCGTTGCCGTAAGCCGAACTGAACCAGGTGAAGTTCAGCCAGGCCCACGTCACACCGAAGATCGCGAAGACATACGCCCCCAGGCCAGCACCGACCTCGCCCTCGATGACCGCGTGCGCGAGTTCGTCCGCCGCCACCGCGAAGGCAATCACATAGATGAGGTCGTAAAACAACTCGAGCGGGGTGACCGAACCGGGACCTCGACCCGACATCGGCCGCAACCGGTGCCGCAGGTCGTCCCGCAACCGCGATGCCAACTCCGACTCCGACTCCGACATGCCTTCATCCTCTGCGGCACCCGTCCGGCTGTCAGCGGCTCTCGACAGACCCACCAGGAGCCGGGCCCCGCCAGCCTCAGCGGGTGACCCGCGGCGGCGGTCCGCAGAAGGCCGGCAGCGCCCTTACGGCGCGGTCGCCATCAAGGTCGCGGTACCGAGCACAGCCGAACAGGTCAATAGCGGTCAAGGCGCAGACCTCCCCTTCAAACCGACCGCGCATAGACAGATGCAGCCCGACACGGGCAATCCCACCCTCCAGCCACCTGCAGACACAGCCCTATCGGCACACCACTCCCAACCACCGATAGCATCCCCCACTCGTCCCACGACCGGACACCACAACGCAACACACACCGGCAGCACACTCAACCACGAGCGGATCGCGGCAGATAAGTAAGAGCGACGACCGATGGACTCCGACACTTGCGACCTTGTGCTGTTACCAAATCATAGTCGGCGAATGCGCCTCGTTGTGCGTCGCCTACTGCCTGCCAATGCACGACCCAAGAGCCTTCGCGTTGGCTCAAGACTTCCAATAATCCCAAATAGAGCCAAAAACGCGAAGAAGCCATATGTCAAAGACGCCGTCAGGTGGCCGACAGCAAACGTGTTCACCGCGAACGCAATTCCGAGAGTTATAATGGCCATTCCCGAGATTACACCTCCCCGCGCCGATTCGGGAGTCAAGAGCGCAAGTCGGTCAAAATCCTCCGGAGACCATATAGTAGATCTCGGTGGCTTGGGCAGTTCGGGGTACAACCTCGATAATCCATACACTACATGAGTCACAAACAACGAGGTAGCCATCGGAAGCTCACCAACGAGAAATGCCCTGTTGGCGTCGAGATCAAACGGAACGGCGGACAAATACCGAGTACGAAATAGTCCAGAACCGTTCCGACCAACGATTGTCGGATTCTCCATAGCCTTATTAACGATGAACCCTCGAAGCTTATGGGCAAGCTTCTTCTCTGAGAGCACGTCACTTAGGTGTTTGGTGGCCTGAACAGATGTGGTGTCAGGTTCTACAACTAGGACAATGTCGTCGACAGCTTCGCACACCGCCAACGATTCATCGTCTATGCCACCTCGACAATCGACAATGAGTCGTCCGGCACGGCTGGCTATCGAGGCCACCACGTCGCGAATAATGGGGGGTAATTGTTGCGGATTCATCGTTCGCATAAGGAGAGCGTTATCGCCCATTGGAAGGAAGAGAACCTCTTCCTGTGACGTTGACGTCACGAGTTCGATGTCTCTCAAGGGACGCAGAGACGACCAGGCGTCGCGAACATGTGAGTCGCCATCTAAGGAGTCAGCAGCCACCTCGGCAAGACCGTCCCCGATGTTGTGAACGTACTTCATTCCGAGGTAATAAGAGAGCCCAGAGGTTCCCGCATCGGCGTCCACCAGCACGACAGGCCCAACCGATCCATTGGGCCAACTGGCTGCCGCAAATGCGGACGCAGCAACGGCCGCTACAAGCGTCTTTCCGCTCCCTCCCTTACCAGACAGGATTGCGATACTCCTGCCCTTGTCCTTCCCGGGCTCGTCTGATGAAGGTGTCATTTTCCTTGCTCCGGGTTAGATTCGGAGGAAGCAATCTCGTTGATCATTCTCGCATGCTCGCGGAGCGTGCCATCGGTGGCGGAGCGAAGCCGGCCCGAAAATCTTAGCGCGGCGACAAACAAGATCGACGTGCATACCGCCGCGAACGAACTCAAGATACAGAGTGAGTTGAATTGCCCTGGGTCGACTCCGAAGCGGTCTACGAACATGTTATAAGCAGGTCTGCCCGCCGGAAGCGCAATGGCCATAAAGTTCAAGAAGAAGGCAGCAAAGCCAAAAACCACCTCGTCGCCACGCGCTTCTAAGTTGAGAATTCGCGGCACGGGAATCCGAAACATCTGTTTGGTTTGCCGAGGCATCTTTAGGCTGGTCCCGACAATTTTGCCACTAACAATGACAGCTATAGGCATTAGAGCTACCCATGAGAAGACGAACTTAAGTCCATCCTCCAGGAAGCGTAGAGGGTCATATTGCCGCAGCGAACCCTCTTCTGGTGGCATATTCCCTCCGGGGCTCCAGGAGCTTGAGGTCACGAAGCTTTCTCGGTGCTGATACGTTAAGCAGCGTATCCCGCGATTGTTATAGGACAAAAGCGCCACGAGACGTTGCTTTCTGTCCGGGAGCCGACAGTCGGTCCCTTCAGACCTGACCTGCCGGAGGGCGACGAGGTGTTTGGCAACGAATTTCCCACGCGGACTGGCATGATGCGCCTTCTCGGGCGACTCACTCATCTCGGCATGACCGGACGCTGGCGAGCGGTACCTGCCGTCACCTTCGGTGACTAGCGCGGTCGCTTGTCCGCGCAACCGATCTTGGGCGAGCACCGGTGAGGCGAGCAAGTACAGGCCGCCCTCAAACCTCTTGCGGCTATCCCCGACCTTGGGGCGCCCTCGGTGTTGACGCCAGGTCACCGCGAGGCGCGGCGCGTGGCTTTCTGGAGGAGGCGTTCCGGGCTACGGGTCGCTGAGTTAGGCGACCTTCGTCTCCGCCGTGACGATGTCGGTGCGCAGCGGCGCGAGGGTGGCGCCGATCTGGGCGATCGTGTCGCCGGGAACGCCCAGGCCGGTGAGGGTATCCACGAGGTGGCCGACGACGGTGTCGAATTGGGCGTCGGTGATGCCCAGTCCGGCGTGCGCCGTCGCCATGTCCCGGCCTGCGTACGGTTGGGGACCGCCGATGGCGGCGGCGATGAATGCACGTTGGTGCGCCTTGAGCCGGTTCAGGTCTGTGCTGGCGAACACTGGCGCCAGGGCGGTGTCCGCGAGCACGCGGACGTAGAAGTCGTCGACTGCGGCCTGGACGGCGGGGGCACCGCCGATGGTGTCGAAGATGGTCATGCTGTACCTCCCTGTCGTTGGGCGTAACGGGGTGGGCGGCGCCTGCGCCTGGGCAACGGCGGGGTTGGCCGGTACGGAAGGATAGATGGATTACGTTGCGCGGCCGTTGGCAGGCCGCGACGGCGGCGTAACAACGTGTCGCACAGCGAGCTCGACCTCAATCACGACGCGGATCTGCCGCCTGTTCTGATGGATCGGATTGCCGACCGCCGTTTCCCAAGGTCACACAGTGCGCGAGGAGACCGCCGGACGCGACGCTCCTGAGCACGATGTCCGCGGCAGATCCGGACGCCAAGATCACCTCGTCGCCGGCCCGCCACCGAAGCCGCGCGTGAACGAACAACAGGTACGGTCGTTAGGCGATGATACGAATGCGCGGCAGGCCGCAACCGCACCCGCAACTGGCCAACGCGTCGCGTCCCGGGTCGGCGGCGCTGGCGGATCTCGCCTCCGTCGACATTCCCCGCCGCACGTGCTTGTCCGTGCCAACCACGAGGCGTCCTCCAGTCGTCTTCGGCTGTCGTAAAACACGGTCTGCAACCGGGCCTTGCCGTGACAACTGGCTTGGGAGTACCGGTCCGTCGACCGGTTGACGACGAGCCCGACGCCGGCAAGTAACACCGCCGCTACTGCCGCGACCGCCGTCGTTGGCACCGACACAGTCGCCAAATACACGCCGCTGATACTGGCGAGAACTCCATGACCACGGTGGGCAGTTCGACCGTGTCGAGGTCACGGCCGGGCGGCTGCTCTGCGGGTGTGTCGTCACCGTCCACTGTAGGTGCCCTCTCTGCTCGGCGGGCGGCCCCGCTCACCGGCCGCACTCACGTTTCGGGTCCCGCTCGTGCTGAAGACGTGACCAGTCAGCCCAAGCAGGGCAACAACCACCTTGGCGTCGCACTCGTTTGGCGCGATACCGCAAAAAGAGAGAGCCACGAGAACGCAGCCCAGCCGGAGGAAGTGCCGTCGTCGAGCGCACTGAGTGACGACCAACCGCTCTTGCGGGAATCTGCCGTCGCAGCTACTCGCAACCGCCGGTGAGGAAGTCCCTGGCCTCCGGCGCCCAGTGCCATCGCTCGTTGTGGTGTCCGTTGGTCGGCTTGCTCCACGGGACTGAGCGAGTAGCGGGGCGGCTGCTGCGGCGCCGATGATGCATCAGCAGCCGAGAAGCACTCAGTCGCCGACGTGCGGGGGCTCGTCCGCGCCACGGTAGATGTAAGCCGCGCCGTCAGGGTCTTCCTCAGGGAACGAGCGAGCGCGGAGCGCGATCGCGGCGAGGCAGTCCGAGCACGCCGCCACTGGGCTGTGCTCGAATTTCCCCACCTTTCCGGGTCCGCCACGACCGCCGCGGCGCACAAGGCGCCGAAACGGTTTGCCACCTTGCTAGATGACACCTGTCACTCAGCAAGTCTTTGAAGGCTACAACTTCGCTGCTAGCTTTTCTGACATCACGCCATGCCTCTTCAAAGCATCCGCAAAAGGCGGTCCGATCGGGCTGTGAAGAGGCGGTCGGGCCGGGCCGTAAGTGCGGCGGTTTAGGCACCTGACCTGGCCCTTTGTGTTGTACGGTCTCCGCCATGACCGAGACTCCCTCGCCACAGAGTCACCGAACCGCTGTATACCTGGCACTAATTGGCCTCGCCGGCACTGTCGTCACAGCCGTCGCGTCGATATTAAGCGCGATCTTAACATGAATAATCCTTGTACCAGTTTACGAACCACATGGTCAATCCTCGAGTGAACTTCAGCCCATATTCCGACGCACTGTCATCGGCAGTTCAGGACGCGACCGGCTCAGGGCGTTGGCCACGAGCGTGACGGCCGCCGGAGCGACACAGCGCACGGTCGGCGGCCTGACCCTGCTGCCGCACCCGGCTCGGGATGTCCACCGTGCGATAATGCGCCAACGATGCGGCCTCGCGCTGGTGAAAGGTGACTCGCACCGAATACTTATAGGCGCGCCGAGCATGACTCCGATGGATTCCAACCTCTGGCCCGCGCGCAGTCGGCGGTCAACTGTCGGTTAGCCGACAGTTGAAGGCGATGTCGGTCAGCGGCGTATGGTTCCCGAACCTGGCGGTCTCCCATAATAGCCCCGTGGCAACCACGGACGGAGCCAACCGAAACATCCTCGTGATCCCAGCCAGGTATCGGATCGGTGCAGCATTTATGCTCGGCACTGCCGCCGGAGGTATGTTCTTCAACCTGTTCAGCGCAACCACCGGATATCCCGGAGTGGCGGTTGCGGTGATCGCGGGGTTGCTTATTACCTTGGCCGGTCTCGTCGCCGGCGCCACTCGCTCACGGCTGGCGCATGCCGCGGTGCCGAGCCTCCTGCTGCTGACACCGGTTCCGGTGCTGTTTGCGGCTGGCTCTTTACCTGCGGACTCGGCAAACCTTCGTCCGGGTGGAGCCTTGGCGGCCACCCTGGTCGCGATGTTGATGGGTTTAACCGCAGCTCACCTCTGTAGCGTTGGCGCGCGCGATACGCTGCCCCGATCGGGATGGTTGTTCGCGTGCGTCGGTGCGGTCAACGTGGTTCTGGTGGCCGTTAACCGGCAGACCTTCCTGGCAGGGTGGGTGCTCATGTCCGCTGACGGTGCAGTCTTTCTCGCAGCCGCCGTATGGCTCCGACGTCGCCGACCCGGCCTGCTGACATTGCAGCTGGTCTCCATAGCCGGAGGTATGACGGTGTACGGCTTCGTCGTGCTTGGCTGGGCCACGCCTCTGGCATACGCCGGCGCACAACTCGAACGAATGACGCACGTGCACGTCCCTTTGTTACCCGTTCTTACTGGTGTCGGTATCGCCCTTGTCGCCTCAGCGACATCCAGATCTATACGCCGCCTCGTAGTCGCAGCCACTGCGGGATTGATGTCCGAACCAGGCACCGTCGCCGCCGACACCACGACGAACAAGGCAAACCCTGTCGCCAGGCTATCGAACACAGGCCGAACGACCGAGTGACAGATAAAGCCCGCCACGCGAGGGCTAATGCTTCAAGCCATCCGACTTGACCAACTGCGCGACACGAAATCGGAAGTCAACGACCTGACAGTGCCGTCCGATAAATTTGGGGTGATCGAATGCGATCACATCGGCAAGACAGTGCGTGGAGCTGTTGTGATCACCCTGGTCTGGCGTAGGTGACTACCGCGGCTGGTAGTACGAGTGCACTGCGGGCTGGTTGGTGTAGTTGGGGCCGGCTTTGTCGTCGGCGCCGAGGTAGTCGTAGGGCAGACTGACCTCGCGCCGGCCCTCGCTGGTGATCCGGCGCCGACGCGCGTCGTACCGGAAGCCGGCCTGGCGCAGCGCTCCGGCCAGGGCACGTCCGGCCGGCCGTCCGTCGGGCAGCCGAATGCTGGTCAGGTCAAGGTCGGCGACGAGCAGACCGTCATCGGTCAGCCAGCTCGCCGCACGCGTTAGCACGGCGAGCTTGTCGCCGATGTAGTGCAGACCATGCACGCAGGTGATCAGGTCGAACCGCCGCGCCGGCACCCAGCTCGTCACCGACGCGCACACCAGCTTCACCGGAAGGTCGACATCGTCGATCGGATCGAAGTAGTCGACCAGGTCGACACCGACCAAGGCGACCCGCTCGCCGCGCATCGAACGCGCCGCCTGCAACAGTGCACGGCCGGTGCCGCAGCACAGGTAGAGCCAGCCACCATGCCGGCCCCGCCCGGCCGCGGAGCGGACCTGGTCCAGCGGGTTGAACCCGAGCTCACGCGTATAGCTGTTGACCCCAGCCAGCTGCCGCCCCCGGTTCATCGCCGAGTTGGCCACCACCGCCGACCGCGTCAGGTCGTCCTCAAGAAGCAACCGCCGATCCACCCCCACAGCCTGCCAACCGCCGCCCACTCCCGGAAGCCATCCACGCCCCACCAACGGCAGATGAGAATGCCTGATCATGGCGGTGGTAGTCGCGATCGGGGGCGCGCGGAGCTGGGGCGGCGACTGTTTCTGCGTGAGCGTGGACACCGTCGGCGACGCTACGCGGGCGTCCAGTCGAGGGCACCGGCGTCGGTCACGTGCGGCCGGTAGCCCTGGGGACGGCTCGCCGGTCTCCAGCGCGCGGTCACGAAGCGGCAAGGCCTGTTCGCGCACTGGGAATAGGCCTCTCACTCACCACCCGCCTGGTGACCAGGGTGACGAGATCCCGGTGAATCGAGAGGTTCACGCCCGGGATCTGTCGAAGCCGGAGGGCGAGACTCCCTCCGGCCACCCGACAAGGCACCCTTCCACATCTAGATCCACAGAACGGGCAGCACTTGACGAAGGACCCAATTAAGCTCCGGCGGGAACAGCGGCCGATGGACCGCATGCACGAGAACCAAGTCACGCTACAGTGCGGTCATCCAATGGGTTCCGCCGCTACGCGTATCGCAATATCCCGACGGTCTTTCCTGGATCACGCAACGCCCGACGCAACAAGGCCCGCTGCGTGGGTGGGGTCAACTGCTTCCGGCCACGCAGGTCAGACACGCTGCGCAGACCGGAGCGCCCGGGTTCCCAGCCCGGATTGCTAGTGCGCACATAGCACAGACCCACATGCACAACCACGGCGTTGCCGGGTCTCCGGCGGCTGAAAGGTCGACCCGGTCGCTGAGCATGTTTCCCGATTCGCCGATCAACGTAGTGAACGCGGAGTCAAGGCGTGACGTGTCGTCCCGTGCCTCGCTACGGAATACAACGGTAGGAATAGAACTGTCTGGCGGTGTGACAAGCGTTACGTCGGCCTGCGAAGGAATCAGCCCAGAGGCGTCCGTTCCCAACTGCGCCGCGATATCCGCCGCCGCCGTCGAGTCATCGCCGAAGATCCCTGCAAGACCGTGGCTCTCCGCTTTGACACCGGAAAGCAGGGCTAGGGCACAGATTTGCTGTTCAGTCTCGCCTTGGCTCAGCCTGGCGATGGACTGCTGGGCTGCCATATCGATCCGGGAGTCGTCCAAGTTTTCGGAGGTCAGGAGCTCGCGACCGCGCCCAAGAATGCCGCTGATATCAGGTTGCGTCATAAGAAGGTATATTATACGAAATTTTCCGTTTGGTCGCGTGTCGCGCGGCTGTTCGTGTGAGCGGAGGAACCGTCCGGCTGATTCGGCACACCGCAGCCACCAGGGCATCGACAGCGTTCGTGATCGTGGGCTTGATGATGCTTCCTGCTGATCAGCAGCTACAGAGGTTGAATGGTCGGGGTTACGGTGGTTCGGGGTCGAGGTTGAGGCCGGTGCGATCGAGGAAGCTGGTCAGTAGATCGGGCCGGTACTGGATGCGTTTGAGCCGGTTGCGCACCACGGCGGCGAGGTGGTCCACGCCGGTCGCGGCGAGGTTGCCGAGGCTGCGTTTGACGTGGGACCAGACGCCCTCGGTCGGGTTGAGTTCCGGGGCGTAGGCGGGTAGCTGGACCACGTGGAGCCAGTCCCGCGCTGCGGCCAGTTCGCGCATGACGGCGCTGATGTGGGTGTTGAGGTTGTCCCAGATGACCACGATCGGCGCCTTCAAATGCTGGTGAGCTGCGTCGAGCAGTGCGATGTAGTCGGTTTCGGCGAAGCTGCGCCGTTCGCCTTTGCGCCGACGATGGACCTTGATCCGGTAGAGCAGGCGTGGGCGTTGGCCGGGCTTGACGCAGAGCAGGCCGGCTACCGAAATACGGCCGGATCCCTTACCAGACACCGGAATTATCGGTGTCCGGCCACGCCGCGCCCAGGTTCGGGCCTTGGGCGGCCTAAGCGTGTGACCAGCTTCGTCCTCGAAGCAGATCCACGCCCCACGCTCGGCCGCCACTATTTTGCCTGGGTCCACACCTCTCGCCGCCAGGTCGCGATCGCCTCCTCGTCCTGTTCGACCGGCCGATACTTCGGCATTTGCGGGCTGAAACCCATGCGGTGCAACAACAACGACACCCCGCGCAGGGTGTAGCGCTGCCGGAACAGCCGAGCGATCAGATCCGCGACCCGAGCCAACGTCCACCGCTGATCCTCGACGTAGCCGTGCGCGGCCGGACCCTCGTCCAACGCCGCCGCAAGCGCATCCAGCTGCGCGTCCGATAGCCGGCAATCGCTGCCCGACGGGCCCTTCGACGCCAAGCCTGCCTCACCGCTAGCCACCCACCGTCGCCGCCACACGTAGACCGCGTTGTGCGACACCCGCAACCGCCTGGCGATCTCCGCGACCGGAACGTTCGAAGCGAACAACGCCGCCGCCCGCAAACGGACCGCCTCACGCCGGGCACGGCCCTCAGCCGTCAGCCCACCACCATCGGGATAACGCACCCGAACCAGATACGCCGCCGACCGGGCCACCGTCACGACGACACGCCGAACCAACCAAGATTTAACCCTGACCATTCAATCTCTGTAGCCCCTCGTACTCGTGCTCTATCCAGAAGCGATCCTCGGCGGGATCGCCACGTCGTACTGGAGGCTCCCGGACGCCGACTGGCCGCGATCCACTCACTGCTCCGCTACGCCGCCCTGCGCTGTCCCGAACACACCATGCTCATTCAACGCATCCTGGCCATCCGGTCCAAAGCCGCGACCGCACCGATGTGTGATTTCCTGACCCGTGAGGAGACCAACGCGCTCCTGGCCGTCCCGGACCGATCCACCCTCGTTGGGCCGCCGCAATCACCTGCTGCTGCTCATCGCGGCGCAGACCGGACTACGGGTGTCCGAACTCCTCGCACTGACCTGCGGCGACGCCATCCTCGGCACCGGCGCCCGCCTGCGCTGCACCGGCAAGGGCCGCAAACAGCGCTGCACCCCACTGACCCAACCCACCGCCCGGCTACTGCAGCATGGGTCACCCACCGACGGGCCACACCCCGGACGCCGTCTCGGTCCTACTGGCCAAATGTCTGCCCGCCGCCGCTGCCTGCGTGACCCTCGCGACCAAGAACTGCAAGCCGCCCACGCTGCGCCACACCGCCGCGATCGTCGACGCGATGATCACCTTGTGCGGGACGATCCATCACTCGCCGTAGTCGCTCAACTGGACGTCGGACACCCAACAAAACGCGACCATGCGGGTGGCGTATGGCAGACGTTCCCCTACGAGATGGAGGACTGAGCGAGACCGCAACGGCCGTCCGGCCAGCCATGGCAACCCTCAGTGGCCGGACGCTTCCCCCATCAGTCAGCCCTTAAGGGAGAAGCGCCCGGATCGCGGCAGATCAGTACGCCAAGATCGCACGCCGGAAATCGGCGAATCGTCTCACCCATACTCGAAGAACAGCTACACCGGTGTCGGTGGACGCACGGGTTCCGCACGCCAGAAGCCCGCCCACCAAGTCATGTCAAACAATTCGATCTGTCGAGGGAAATCATAGCGACGTGCTTGGCGTATCGCGCAGCCGAGGGCTGCGTGTCATTACCAGTCCTCGGCGCCGCGGATGCCTAGCCGGAGCGCTTCATTTCGTATGACTACGAGGTCTGCGGGCTCGGCCTGATCCCGGATTACCGATGTAACTCGTGCCACATTGTCCCAGATGGGTTGCTCGGTATTTCGGAGTAGGTGGGCGAGAAGCTTGGCGAACAGCCTGGGATTCTTGGCTATTCGTTCTTCTGTCCAGTCTTCGAGGGATCGCCGTTTCGTCAACGCGGCTGGGTGCGCGGTGGCGAGGGCGACTCCGTCGGCGAAGGACACGGTCAGTAGGGTGGCCCACGTCGCCATGACAGATGCCTCGTCCTTGGTGAGCCGGAGCGGTCTGCTGTTGGCACGCTGGTTCCAGTATTGGGCGATCCAGCGCTGCCATTGCTGCTCGACTGCTGGAGCATCTAGCCCGTCCAGGATGTAGGCGATCTGGCTCATCCATTCTACCCGCTGTTGTTCCGAAGCTCGCCGCGTGAAATCCTCGACCCAGGTCATTGGGTGTGAGGCGCCGTGGAGTGCGATGACGGCAAGGTGGTCACTCAAAGCGCGGCGGAGTTCTTCCGGAAGTTGATCAGCGCGATCGACAGCGTGGAGATAGCCGTCGCGTAAGCCCGCTTCGAATAGCGGGCCGACCCGACCGCTGTAGAGGTAGCCTTGCCAACACCGCACGGCTCGGTCCTGGTCCGTTGTCCAGTCCATCAGCGGGAGAAGATGCGCCTCGCACCAAGCTTGGTCGGCGGCGAAGAAGAAGGCCAGGTGGTTGGCGAACATCACCTGGGCGAGCCAAGTATTGGTGTCGGTGCCGGCAAGGACGCGCTCAAGGGGGCGGCGTAGGTGCGGCGGCAGCCCCGCCCAAGAGTCGCCAGCCGCGGTCCAATCAGCGGAGACCGCCCGAATCCAGAATTCCGCGAGATGTCCTGCCGGCCGATTGATCGCCCGTGTCAGCCAGTCACGCTCCCCGTTCGCGTCAGGCGCCACGGGCAGTGCCGTCCACAGGTGTTCGGCTAGGGATCGCGCTTCGGGTAACAGATGCCACTTGGTTGCATTGGGGTGCTCGCCGAGGCCACCGATGAGCAGGCGAGCGACGCTGTCTGACAGGCCGGCGAGCTCGATGTTGTGGAGACGATCGAGTATGGCCACTGCAGCGACAGGGCAAGGGCGGCTGAAGACCAGCCATTGATCACACTACTAACTAGATCGGTCGATCCATCGCCGACAGCGTCGAGGACCGTGAAGCCATCCTGTGGGTTCGCGTTAACCGTCGCGGTGAGAACTCCGAGCGCGTCGCTCCAGCTTGTGCGATCGAAGGCGAAGTCCACGCCTTCGTACCGGCGAAGTTCAGCGATCGCCCCAGGTGCATCGGATCCGATACGCGTGTGAAGCTCATCCGTGGTCATTGGTGGCTGGTCAGCCCGGACGCGGACCTCGACTCTGGAGCGGAGAAGATCAGGGTCGTTGCGTGGCTCGAAATGCGGATACTCCGCCTTCACGGCCGCCAACGCGGTCCGGGCCGAGTGGAGCTCCGGCGCCCAACGGGTTATCCAGGTCAACGCGTTATAGCGGATGTAGGCGATGTGCTCGGCGTCCTGGCCCTCAAGGGGCAACGTCGTCGTGGCCGCGACAAGTGCGTCGGCTTCCGCGGTCGACGCGTCCGGCAAGGCGACTCGGATCAGGCCGAACACCTCAGGACGCAGTTGATGCTCGAACAGCCATCCCCGTTCGCGTAGCCAGGCAAGCTTGCCCGAAGCGGGAACGTCAGAACGGACCTTCCAGCCGTGCAGTGCAAGCCGGCGCAGGATCGGAATGTCCGACGCCGCCCAGCTGTCCAGGTATCCAGGCCCGGCCGGGGCGCCCGATCGCAGCAACTCGTCGATACAGTCTCGGGCGGCGTCGATGATGGCGTCCACCGGTTCCCGGTATCTGTCACCCGGGTCCTGCTCGATGGCGTATCGGCCGAACGAGACCGGATCCCAGCCGGGCTCCGCCGAACGTGCTACCTGAAGTTGCGAGAACATCCGACGCAGCTGCCGCTCGGCGATCACAAGTACCGCCGCGGCCACATCTCCCAACGCCGGGCGGAACACGGTTGACCAAGCCTCTGCCAGGTCGTCCGCCGACCCACGCATGTTCACCTCGAACGAGGGCTCACCGCCCCAAAGGAGAGAACGTTGCCGCAGTCGCGGCTCGGTCAGCGTGTCGAACAACAGCAGCGCTGCCTCACGATCTTCTGGCAGACGCGACTTGAGTAGGGCTTGCTCAAGCCAATCTGTGTGCTCTTCGCCGGAGTGCTCGATAAGTAGCGTCAGCCACGGTCCCAACCACGGTGGGCGTGGCACCGGACCTCTGTGGAGGTGTAGCCCGAGGACGTTGCAGAGCATGGGGGCGAGCCGGCCGCCACTGCTGTGAGTTACCCGTAACGCATCCGTGGTTAGGGCCTCGCTCATCACGAAGCGCTCGACGAACCAGTCAGCGAGGCGTCGCGTACAAGCGTCGTCAGGAGCAGTTGGGTCGAACATCGAGCGAAACTGAAGTCGACCGGCTGCCCAGGACAACCATTCCAGCCCGTCAGCCAGCTCCGTGAAGAATCGGACTCGGTCCGCGTCCGCGACCACGTCTTCCAGATACGAAACGTCCTCTGGAACCAGGGCTGGCCAGGGCGCGAGGGCTGCATCGTTGGCCGGGCGTGTCGGCCTGTTCGCCACTAGTTGCCCTACGCGTTTGCGGTGGTCATGTAGGCCCATCGAAGCCCACGCTGCCCACGCATCGATGGCTTCCGCCAAGGCAGCGTGTGAATCATCGACCACCTTGTACTCGACGGGCACCACACCGTAGGTCTGCCAGACCTCGCTGTCCGGCTCGAATGTCAAGGCGTATCGCTTCTTGCCCTTGCCCCCTAGGGCGCGTGCCACCATGCGCATAACGGTGTCGTTGTGGCTGTAACCAACGAATAGCACCGTGTACTTCGCGAACATTCGTTCGACGAACCGCGCTGCCCAGGCGGCGGTGAGGTACGCCCGTCCAAAGTCGGCTTCGGTCGCGACCATCCACCGTGGGTCTTGCGACACCGCCCCATGCAGGTAGACGATGCCGTCAAAGTCGTCTCCCACCGGCAGCGCCGGCGCGTAGTACGTCGCCACCCCTGTGCCGACGTCACGAAGTGTCGATGACATGTGCGGGTCGTAGTTCGTGGTCACGATGCGTGCCGGCGTCTGGGCGGTGGCGAGCCTGCCAAGTGCCCGGTGGAGCTGATTCGGCTGTGAATCCGGGCGGTCAATCATGGTTCTGATCATGTGATGAACGTCGACGTCCTGGTCCTTGATCCAGTCGAGCGCACGTTCCGGAACCGTAAGCTGCTCATCCGTTAGGCCGATACGAGCGTCGGCGGCGATCTTCCCCGTCATCTCTACGAAGTTGGGCAGGCCTGCTGGCGGATCGATAGACGCGCCCGCTCCCACGAAGAGAACCAGGTCTCCGGTCCGATGAGCGTGAATCAGACCGGTCGGGAAATTGACATTGCGGAACCACATCGAGGCACAGCCTATCGTGTTGGATCTCGACCGGTGACGACGCCGTTGTCAGGCGGATGCTTTCCTCCTCTGGCTGTTACTGTCGGCACGCATGTCCATGTATGCCGGCGTGGTTCGACCTCATAAGCAATCAGCCATCGGCACGGTCCGACTTTTCGACGAGGCGGGTCACGACGCCTATCATCAACTCTGCGGACGGCAGCGGACGGCCGTCGGGGCGGCCGGCAGTGTACTCGGTGAGGGCCTCGTCGGTCAGTGCGCGAGCCGCCACCGGATCGCTGTCCGCACAGGCCAGGACGGCGAGGGTGGCCGTGCAGTTGCCCGCGCCTTGAAGGTCGTCGGCGGCGCGGTATGTATCCCGTAACGCGCGGATGTCCGAGCGGAGGTGCTCGGGTGCTGGGTGGCCACGCAGCAGGGCGTTCAGCGCCAACAGCGTGGCTCGGTGGTGGCGGATCAACATGAGCCGGTTGCCGTTGCGCGCCCGCTGCGTGGCGCGTTCGCCCAGCTTGGCGGCGAGTTGGCAGAGCGTACCGAGGGGCGGCCAGGACGCTCTAGGCATGACTAAAGTCAGCTGTTCGAAGAGGCGTAGTGAGGTCTGCTGCAACGCCCGGTAGGCATCGCCTGCTTCCTCTGGCAGCTGGCGTCCGTTGCGGGTGGCGATCAAAACCTGGATAGGGCGAGCGTAGGCCTCCGCGAGATCCCGTACGACTCGCGTGCCTCGGCTCTGGCGGGCCGCTCGTCCGCGCGCGAGGTCGCCGAGCCGTAGCAGGCAATGCAGCCGCGTCGCTTCATCCCCCGCATGTGTCGCCATCTCCCCGAATATTGTTCCGGCACGGTCGCGATCGTCGCCGCGGGCACGGTTGTACAGGATCTCGGCGTGTCGTAGCCGTGCGCCCGGCGTCTCGGGCAGCGCGGCGAGCATCGCCTCGGCGGTGTCTAGGTCGCCGAGGTCGGCAATCAGCCACGCCCAAGATTGTGCGATGAGCTCGGCTGGGTGTGCTGCGCGCAATCGCTGTCGCCAGCCGGCGAAGAGGTCCGCGTAGCGGTCACCGCCGAGTCCGATTGAGGGCCAGGACGGCAGTGCGGGAGTGCCCAGGATCTGCCGGAGCGCGGTGACGGCCAGGCCGTCCGGCGCTCCCTGCACCAGGTCAATGCCCCTGTCGCAAGCGTCCGCTGGGACGGTGGATGCTGCGGGCAAACTCAGACAGCACCAAGTGGCAGATGTCCGTGCGGCTGCAGCCAGGAGCGGGCCGTACACGTCGGGGTCGCCGCCGGAGTAGCCGGTGATGAGCAGCCGGTCGGCCGTGCCGAGCCCTTCGACGGCAGCGGCGCGTTCGGCGGTGAGCTGGGCCATCTCTTCGATGTCCACCACGACCACGTCGGCTAGCGAGGTCTGCCGCCGGTCGAGGCCGCCGTGCACCTTGAGCAGTGCGGCGCGACGGCCGGAACGCAGCCAGGCGGCGAACTCGTCGTGGCTGGACACGGTGAGCAGGTCCGGCGAGCCGCTCGGGGCGAGCGCCCGCCAGGCGGGCAGGGCGTCGTGGTATTCGCGGGGCGCGGCAGCCGGGAGATCGGTACGGCCGCAGATCAGGTCGTATGCGAGTTCGATACCTATGTCGAAGTTGACGGTGACGTGTGTTCCGCCGCGAAGCAGGTGTAGGGCGGCGAGCATGTGCGCCTCGTTGGGGACGCTGACATGCAGCGCGAAGATGCAGTCGAGGGCGGCCGGGCCGATCGTTCCCCAGAGGCGACCAAGTACAACCTCCAGCTTGTACGACTCGCCGCGGATCCGCTCCAGCTGCTCGCCCGAGACGAGTGTGCCCAACTCGTCTCGGGCCGCCTCGAACATGGTCTCCAGCACGTCGTCGCGCAGGCCGAACCCGCGCGGGAGACCCGCTGGCTCGTCACCGCTGATCCCGGCTCCGGTGAAGACCGCTGTGGTCAGCAGAAGAACACCTCCTGCGGCTGGCTGCCGCCGGGCAGGCTGACCGCGGCGGTGGCGTGCGCGTGGACGAGGCGCGCACCGATCTGGCCCGCCAGCTCCCGAGCCTCGGTGAGCGCGGCACGGTCGTCGTCCCGTTCCACGGCCACCAGTCCGGTCCCGAGCAGTCCGAGGGCCCGTTGCAGCGGAAAGCGGGACCGGGCCACCTCCCCGTACCACCGAGAGGCCAGGTCGAGGTCATGCGCGTGCACCCGGGCATACTCCGCTCGCTCGATGAGGACAGCCTCGTCGGTGAAGCGGTGCCCGCGGGTGAAGTACGTGTCCTGCGCGGACGTGGACTTCATGCTGCCGTCCAACGTGGCCAGCGCGGTCCGGAACCCTACCGGATCTGTCATCCGGACCAGCGCCAGCTTCGCGGTCTGCACGCTGACAACGCCGTCCATCGAGCCCTCGCCGCGGAAGCGCAGTTCGCTCAGCTCGTAGTACCGGGCCGCCTCGGCAGGTTTCCCCTCGTGCAGCGCGATGCCGCCCTCGACGAAATCGGCCCAGGCGACCCAGCGTGCGGCCGCGATCCCCGCCGCGGGCCGCAGGTCTTCGTCCAAGCATTGGCGGCATTCCTCCAGGCGTTCGGCCCACAGCAGCGCCTGCGCGCGTTGGAAGGCGGCGTGCGCGACGCGTACCTCGTGGACCTCCCAGACAGCTCGCCGGTGAGCTTCGGCCGCGATGTCGGCGGCTTCGTCCAGGTTGCCGGTGATCCGCATCGACATCGCTCGCAGGATGAGCAACGTCGACACGGTCTGATCGTCGATCCGACCTGTACCGCGCAGCACCTTGTGATGGCTGCCGAGCCGGGAGTGGGCGGTGAGGCGTTTCCGCTCGGCGCCGTTCCGCCACCGTGCGGGTACGAGCGGGACCTTCGCAGCCACCCAGAGCGGCACCGGTAGCCACCGGCCACCGTTGTTGACGATCAGCGCGATCAGCTGGCCGACCGTGGCCCGCCGGCCTGGCTCCCGCCAGAGCCGACGCAGGTTGACCCGGACTGCCCCACGCCAGTCGCCGAGAACACCCCGGATCGCCGCTTCCGCCGGTAAATGGTCGACGCCCAGCCCGGGGAACGGCCGCCGCGGTCGTTCCTGGACCAGCTGGTCCAGTAGGGGCTTGGGGACGGTGGCGAGACCGTTTGCCTGGCACCAGGCGACGAAGTCACGGGACGGGTCCGAGCCGGTACCGGACTGGGCCAGCGTCAGTGCGTTACGCGCCACACAGCGGCGCAGTAGCCGGCGCCGGCGGTCCACCTCGTCCCGGTTCGGGAGGTCGAACCAGACGACGTGTTTCGCCTCGTCCAGCAGCTCGTCCCACAGCGGCTGAAAGTCGAAGTCACGGCCGCTGTAACCGATGAACACCACTACCCGCCCCCGGACCGCCTCGGCCAGCGCCTGACGCCAGTCCGCCCGAAGACCGGCCAGAACGCCATCGGCGGTGACGATCAGTTGGCCGGGCAGGGAGCCGTGCGGCTTGTAGATCTCCCCAGTGCTGGCGGCGTCCGAGGGCCAAGCCACCGCACGAAGGCCGTGGCCGGCTTCCTCGATGAGGGTGTCGAAGTTGACCGTCCACACCGCCGCACCCGCGGCGGCCAGTTGCGCCAACGCCACGTGCACCGCGTTGGGCCTCGGCGGCGCGGGCTCGTCCATCCGCAGCGTCCGGGACAACCAGTCCTGCACGTCGACGCCGCTATCGCGCAGGGCGAGCATGAACGGTTCCGGCGCGAGGCCCTCGGTGATCCGGACGAGCTCGGGCTGCTCCTCGTCCAGGTAGTCGTCGAGGCCAAGCTCGCGGAGGATGGCGTTTCGCATCGGGTCGAACAGCGGCAGCGCTGCTGGCGGGGCGTAGGACGCCCCGGCCCCGGCGAACACGAACAGCTCGCTAGCGGCGCCGACCTGAGGCAGGGCCGCCGTCATGTCGCCTCGGCGCGGGCCGAGCGCCAGATGGCCTCGAACTGGTCCAGCCAGTATGTGTACCAAGGTCCGTCGTCGCGGGTGAGGTGGATGTGCATGCGTGACCGGATGGCGTCGTTGCGGAAGCCGTGGAACTCGACGTTGGCGTATCCGCCGGCCGAGTGCGGGTTGACCGCGACGATGCTGAAGCCGGGGTTGAATGGGATCTCGCCGAACGCGAACGTGCCGGTCACCGTCCACTGTGCCATGGACGCCAGCCGAGCCCGGGTCTCGCGCAGCGAGTCCGCAGCCGTCTGCACCGGGTAGTCCAACAACGCGTCGAGCTGCTCGGAGATCGGGTCGTCGGGGTCGAACTGCTTGAGCACTACGATCCGCACCGTGCCGTCGCCCTTCGCCAGCGGGCCCTGCCGGAGGATGTCGCAGCGTTCCTCGGTCAGGAAGTTCGACGCCACCGGAGCGAAGATCCACACGTCTTTCGCGGCGCGCAGGTCGCCCGTGATCGGGTTGCGGTCGTAGTCGCTGCGGTCCAGGAACCGTTCCTCACGATGGTTGGCGAATGCCACACGCAACAGCAGGAACCCCAGCCCTGCGAATAGCAACGACCACCGCACAGTCTCCGGGAGGTCGGCGCCCACCAGCAGCAAAGCGGCGAAGACGAACGCGACAAGCGTCGTGGCGTAAAGATCGATGAAACGGCGATGCCGGAGGTCCTTGACGATCTGCTTAAACCGGCCTCGCACCCTCACTCCGATCCTGGTCTCACAGCCGCATCCCGCTCATGATGCCGTCCGCTGAGGTTTGTGACGCTCACCCATTCAGGCGACTCGCTCCAGGAGCGCCAGTACGATCATGAGTCGCAAATCGGCAGCGCAGCGCATGGGTGGTAATGATCGACCTGCCGGCACGGTACGTGCCCTTCCCCGGGCGGCATCACCTGCTGACCCGGTTCCAGGCAGACTACCTGCACCGACTCCCCAGGGGCCGGTGTCACGATCGTCTGAGCGGTCACCTCCGCCAACCACGACCACACCAAGCGCAAGCCGGTCCCATACCACCGCCGGGAGGCGGCGATCGAACGGTTCCAGCGTGCCGAGCAGCCTGCGCTCGCTGGTCGTACCAGTCTTTGACACCGCGCCCACCGACGCGTGATCCGACGACTGCAAGCCCGTCCCCTCGCCGAGCACTATGCGGGCCGCTACGGACGCAGCCATCGAGCTGATCCAGCGCGCCTCAACACGGCTGACTCTACCCGTCGGCCTGGAGGCCATCACTGAGGCAATGGAGGACCGTGTATTGAATTGGCGTGATGCCTGGAAGAGTGATGTGCCCGGCCGCGTCGGCGGCTAGGAACATCACCGCAGGCGGCGAAGGCGTCGCCGCCATGCGTTGCCCAATTACGGACGACTTAGCAGTGCGACCCGGCACTAAGGGCTCTGCCGCTCTTAGCCAGTGACGACTTTGCCTGCGCACTCTACTGGAAATCTGTCTGACTCGCCGTCAACGAGACATGCCTTCATGACATAGTCCTTTATCCCTGGCGAGATCGCAGAGGATGTAGTTATAGGTGCCAGAGCCTCGGCCGTTGCAGGTACTCTCAAGTTCTGTGCCGTTGCCGCTCAGCAATGTGCCGCGAACACCGTATCCATCTGCGAAACATCAGCAATAGTAAGCTCATCAGTACCGGGACCTGTATTTTGATAATAACGCATGTTTCCAGCATTTGCTGTTGATCCGATGCGATTAGGGGACCGGCGGCGCGGACGCGTTTGCTGTATCCGGCACGGCTTGAAAGCATCCCACGACTTTGTTGGCGCCCTGCTTGCGATCCCGAGCCGGGCGCCCCTGGTCCTCCATACAGCGCCCAGATCCGGCGGCCAAGGAGCTCGAGATCACATTGGTCATTACGCCGGGACAAGGGCGGGGCGTAGCACAACCGAGCTGACGCGTAATCTTCTCCCACAAGCCTCGCGCGAGGCGCTCCGCGGCACAGCCGATGTCCGACTCGTGCCCAGGCTGGCCGTCGATCCGCGACCGCACGCAGTCGAACGCGGCCAGCGGATGATCAGTCCGCATAAGGTGCCACTCGTCCCCCGGTCAACCGACGGCATGGCCGCCGCCACCTCCGGCGCTTGGGACAGGAGTAGACGGCTGCCGTGGTGCCGAACTCTGGCTGCTTCGTATGCTGGGGATCCCGTCGTCTGGGTCAAACGTCGTGGTGCTACCTCTTACAATAAACGGGCTTTGTCCATCGAGCATGGGAAGCTCCTGACGCTCGCAAACCCGCTTGTCAAGAACACAAGCCGTGAAGTCATTTTCAGTCTTGAAGAGGACCAGACCAGGACCTAAGAAGATGGTTTCTGTGAAGCCCTGCGTCAAAGGCAGTTCACCGGCGACGGTGGCGTTCTTTAAGAGATCCTCGACGCGAGCAACTATGAGATGATTCTGACCGCCTTGAGTGAGAGGCCTTATGGCGCCAATCAGCCATCGGCCGTCTGAGCTGAGCCGGAAGCTGGTAGTGGCTGGATTGAGATCGCCCAGTTTGCACATTCGCCTCAGGATCCGCATGGATTCGAGCGGCTTTACGTCGAGCAGGCAGTCATCTTGTGTGAATAGAGCCCGACCTCCTGGCAAACTTCCCACGAACCCGTTGAACTTCTCCGACTGAGCAACCAGGTCAAACGGCCCGGCCTCGGGTACCCAAACGTCATACCATGTCGGTTGAGCGCCGTGTCTCGCCATGATCACTGCATTGCCGGCGAATCCGGCGCCGAAATACTCGTCGGACCGGGCCTCTCCTAAATGCGACCCGCCTGGCAGGTCATAGACATCGTATGTACCCTTTTCGGCGTTGTGAATCAATATCCGAGTGGCGGCTCTGTTGATGACGGGTTGGCCACCCAACGTGGTGGTGATGAGTTCTCGCTCGGTGCCGTCGTTCGATAGCATCACGATGCGCGTGGGTTCCTCGCCCTGCGAACCAGTTCGGACATCTGTAGTGGCAGTGCCAATAACCCAGCCGGACGGGATGCGCTCCGCTAGTTTGACGGGCCCTTTCGCCTGGATTCTGTGAGTTTTTCCGTCTGCTTGTTTGATGGTTACCTGGTACGGCTGGTTAAACGGTCGCATGACGTAAACAAGGTCAAGTGTATCGATTCCGGGTGACCGATTCTGGAACGCGTAGACAGCGATGGTTCCAACAAGCGCCACAATGACCATGATGATGGCCGCACGCGTAAGCCTTGACATCGACTGGAGCCCGGACTTCCCTGCGCGGCGAACGCGAGCCAGTCTCGTCCGCAAGACTCCCTGCATTTGGTTCGACACGACAGCGTCGAATGCCTCCTGGCGAAGCGCTCTCTTTCGCCGCACCTGCTCTGCTGCAGGTGCCGGACCCGTAACCGACTGTGTCGTTGGAACATACCAGTGATGTTGCCCGATCGTCGCGAGGTACACCTTTGCTGCCTCTGTCGCAAGGGCGAGGCACCATTGCCGAGCTGCGTCAGGATCATCGCCAGGCAGGTCGCGGGAGGTGTGGATAAGCCCGATGGCCACCAGGGCTAGCAGTTTTTGATGCCGCCAGTAGTGCCCATAGCCGCGAATTAATGGGCGCGCGTCGCATCCACGGTGGACCGCTTGGCTGATGCGCTGGAACTCGGTCACCAAGGGCGAGGAGGTCGTCGGCAGTGCATCCGGGTTGACGATGATTTGTATAATATCATCCCTGCCAGCTGCACCGAGCCGGGCGTCCACTATCGAGTTGACCGCGATTGCAACGAGCAGGTGCATTGCGTCGTACGCGACTATTCCGTCCGTCGCGTAGTGATCGGCATCAAGCAAGATGAACCGGTCGGGCTCGAGCCGCGGCTTTGTCGGAAGCACGATGTTGCCCTCGTTGAGGTCGCCATGTACTCGTCCCACCAGTACAGACGCCAACTGGTGCGCGGCTAATCGCTGATCGTCAAGGAGGACGAGTGGTAGTAGGCGGGCGTCAACGTTCAACCTGGTCAGCCGGTCGCGGATGGTGGACTGCCGGTCGCCCAGCAGACGCGTCAAGAAAGCCCCGGTAGTGATCCTCTCGATCTCGAACTCCGGATTCAGCCCGTCCATCGATCTAACGATGCTTTCAAGAACATCCCCAAATCGCTCTTCCTTCCGGATGTCGGTCAGCGGACGGAACGTTCCGAGGTCACCGCCGGCGATACCCAGAGTGACAGCCGTCCAGTCATGACCGAGCGGGTACTCGTCGAGATACTCGACGAGGTGCATCCGAAACTCCGTGGGCACGTCGGAGTACGCAGTTCGGAAAGCTTTGATACGTTCCGTCCCGCGAAAGGTCTTTAGGCATACCAGTCTTTTGTGGCGATCGGTTTCCGGCCACTCGACCAAGAGTACCGGTGTGCGGCCGCGTCCACCGGTGAATCGCCCGTGCAGACCTAGCGTCCCTGGGAGAGTTTGTGCCCATCGCTCCATCAGCGGGAACAACTCGGGTGGCAATGCCTGCCGCCAGAGATCGACATCGTCAAGCCCCATCGCGCCTCCAGCCCCAGTGGTTGCTCGCCAGGTCACGGCTTGGCCCGTTCAGCAGAACACCATAACCTATCGGTCAGAACCAAACACCTCAGGGTCGCGCTGCGTTCAACGTTCGGGGAGTATTGATGGCCGACGAGATGTCTGACAAGATCAAGATGCAGAAGGACCTGCTCTGGGGCGTCTACTCCGATGTGCGTGCCCATTCGCGACACGCAGAGACACTGCGTTCTAGCGCGGTCAACTACATCTTCATCATCGCGTCGGCCTTGGTGGCGGTCATCATCTCGGACGGCAACGTTCGAGCGTCCGAACGCCCGCTGTGCCTAATGGTCGCGTTGATCGGCCTATTCGGGCTGGCCTTCGTCGGCATATACACGGAGCTATACCAACGGAATTACCGACGTGCGATAGATTTGCGCAACGAGCTAGACAGTCGATTCTTTGACGGCAGCGACAGTACACTCGCGAAGCTGATAGCTAGCGCAGACAGCCGTCACGAGGCGACCCCTCTCTATCGCTCGAGTCGTCGGCTACTGGGCAGCGCACACCGATTCTGGCTGCTGCTTCCGGGGCTCGTACTAGTAGCCGGACTGGTGCTGATGACTCTAAGCGCATGATCAAAACCTGTGAAGCTTGCCGTCGGCGCGCTAATAGGAGGCACGCATGCGGGGGAGCGAGCCGGGTGGAATGATTGATTGCCCTGGGTACCGATTGCGTGCAGATTCATGACGCCTGATTGGCGCGGTTGGGACGTCAACATCGACGCACTGTATTCGGCATGAGCGGGTGGCGGTAGGGACCGGTGACCGTGCGGCGGTGGACGCGATGCTGGCCTCGGTGATCGGCGGCGTCCTGCCGGGTGGGTACGGTGATCGGGTGTGGCGCAGGAGCGGACGTTCGTTCGCTGACCTGGCTCTGGCCGCTTTGACGTACCAAGAGGTGGGCCCCACGCGTAACCACCCCTTACCCGCGGGCTACGGTCACGTACGCCGTGACGTGAGGGTAGGCGCTGGCCGCGTCGTGTTCGAGCGTGCCGTTTGACGGGCTGTTCGGCTGGAGGATGCACCGTGGCGCTGGGCTCGTTGTAACCAGTAGCGGTGCGAGAGCGGCTCGGGGAGTCGTCGTCGTGCTTCGAGCCGGCTGGGGTCCACTGCGGCTCATGATTCCGTGCCGGGTGGTCTACGTCGTCGATGAGGCCGATCGTCGAGGTTTTGCCTATGGCACCCTGCCCGGCCACCCGGAACAAGGCGAGGAGGCCTTCCTGATGACGAGGGCGAGTACGGGCGAGGTCAATCTCCACATCCGTGCCTTCAGCCGACCCGCGACGTTGCTCGCACGAGGTGGCGGAAAATTCACCCGCACGATCCAGGAGTACGCTACCGACCGCTACGTCAAGGCGATCCAGCGAATCTCCCAGCAAGACAACAGCTCATAAGACCTTCGGCAGCGCCCTCATCTCGGCTAGAAGCGGATGTCCACCGGAGCCGGAGCGCGGTGACGCCGGGTCGTGTGCGGAAATGTACAGACGAGTGTGGCGAACATCTGGATCCGCTGGTCATTGGTGGTGTTCACATGGAAGGCGCCGTCGTCGCGAAGGTGTGCTGCGGGTCGTGGAGGGTCTTGGACTTGCAGACCGTCCTGGCCTGCCAAGGCGCCCGCTGTCTCAGGCGACTGCGCGGAAGAAGGAGTAGTGCCCGGCGATCCGGCGGCTGCCGTGGCCGGTCTGGGAGACCTCGGTCAGTCCGCCTTGGCGCATGACCGCCTGGATCCGTTCCGGGGTGTGTCCGGCCAGCCGCGGGTGCTGGTGGCCTCGCGTGCCCGGGCGTGGTGTCCCGTCCGCGTCGAGCAGGTGCAGCTCGCCACCGGGGCGCAGGATCCGGCGGATCTCGCGCATCGCCGCCACCTGTGGCTCCTGGTCGAGGTGGTGAAGCATGTAGGAGGACAGCACTCGGTCGAGGCTGTCGTCCGGCAGCGGCAGCTCGTCAGCGTACGCGAGCATGAACTGCACCGTCAGGCCGCGGCGGGCGGCCTTGCGGCGGGCCTTGCGCAGCGCGGCCGGGTCGGGGTCGATCCCCATCAGGTCGGCTTCCGGTACTCGGCGGCCGAGCTGCATGAGCAGGTCGCCGGGTCCGCAGCCGACTTCCAGCACCCGGTGGCCGGGCTGAACGCCGGCGCGATCGAGTAGCTGCCCGTGCACCTTGGAGATGCCGGCCGCCCGGGTGAACGGGTCGTAGAGGAACAGCATCCAGTGCCGGCCCATCGCCGGGATGAACGGCCGTACGGCTCCGGTCATGACAGCCTCCCGCAGTAGTGATCAGACGAACTTCGGTCGTACTCTCAGTGTTGTGCCCAAGCAGAGCGTGGACATCGCCGGATACGTGGCAGGGATAGGACATTCTTCAGATGCTCCGGCGCACGCACGGCCGACTCGGATGGCCCGGCGGACCACCGGCGGCGTGCCAGTCGCGGTGTTCCGCCGGTTACCCGGCATCCCGCCGGTGGCGGTGACCCGGCTGTCCGACCGGCCGGTGACGCCGCAGCCGCTACCCGGCCCGCAGACGCATGCGCACGACTTCCTGGTCCTGCTGTACGCACATCGCGCCGGCGGCAGCTTCCTGATCGACGACCGCGCATGGACCGTGGTCGACGGCGATCTGTTTGTGATTGCGCCAGGCCAGGTGCTGTCGTTTCCGCAGCCGGCCGACCGAATCATCGAGGACGGATGGGTGGTGTTCTTCCCGGCCGATGTGATCCGCGGCGGGGCGTACTCGTGGCGAGCCCACCCGCTGCTGTTCCCGTTCGCCTGCGGCGCCGACCGGACGCAGCGGCTGCGGGTCCCACGGGAGCAGCGGCCCGGCTGGGTGGAGCGGATCAGCGCACTCGACGGCGAGTTGCAGACCCGTGGAACCGGATGGTCGGAGGCGTCGCTCGCACACCTGATGCTGGTGCTGGTCGCGGCGGCCCGGCTGGCCGGTGACGTCGCCGATGAACTGCGCGCGGCCGACGAGCCGCTGCTGGCCGCGGTGTTCGACGTGATCGAGCACCGGTTCGCCGAGCCGATCTCGCTGGCCGATGTGGCCGACGAACTGGCGCTGACCCCGGGGCACCTGACCACCTCGGTACGCCGCCGGACCGGCCGAACCGTGCAGCAGTGGCTCACCGAGCGGCGGATGCAGGAGGCCCGTCGGTTGCTGACCGAGACTGACCTGACGGTGGCGGCGATCGCCCACCGGGTCGGCTTTCCCGACGCCAGTTACTTCATCCGACGTTTCCGGACCGAGCACCAGATCACGCCCGCGCTCTGGCGGCGCCGCTGACCGAGTGGCCATAAAGGGTGCGCCTGCCACCCCGGTCAGGGTGGCCCGAACTACGCACCGGCTGATCAGCAAGATCAGGTGCTCGCACATCGGCTATGTGTGAGTCGATCAAGGCTGCGTTGGCTGGGCGGGGCAGGCCATAGTGGGGTTCGTCTCGGCAGACCATTGCACGTGATCTTGGTTTGCCATGCTCATCCAAGACCCGGGCGCCGGGCCGGAGATCATGGTCGCCGCCGCCAGCTGGGCACACACCCGCATGGTGCCGCTCGGCACCGCCGGCGTGCAGGCGCAAACCGACAACCTCGCCGAACAGCTCACCGCCGCGCGGGGCACCGTCGAGGCCCGCCGGTGAAGCGCATCCTGATCGGCGACGCTGTCATCGCCGCCCTGTCCGCAGGTGCCATAGCAGCCGCCGTCACGTACCAGCCCTCCGACCCAACCGACTGCATTACCCACCTCCGTCAGGCCGACGACACCTCCAACGTCGCGATACTTCTTGACGAGGCTGGCTGCGACACCGGCCTCCTGGCCAAGATCCGACAGCGCTCGCCTGACCGGCGCGCGTACGGTCCGGTGATCCCCACCCCACCGCGGAGCCTTGCCATGACGACCCCACCCGAGCCGCCGGTCTCGCCCGGATCGGCCGAGCCATACGCGCTGTCCAACCTGATGCCGCAACCGGCGCAGCCGCCGACGAAGAGCCGCGTCGGCCTCTTCGTCGGCATCGCCGCCGCCGTGCTGCTGGCTGGCGGCCTCGGCGCCGGCGCGGCTCTACTGGTGAGCAGCGACAAGGAGAAACCGAACACGGCGCCCGCCGCCCAGGCTCCGTCGCCGAGCTCCAGCTGCGCCGGCTACGGCGTGGACGCCAGCACCGGCGCCGTCGTCTGCAAGCCGGCCGGAGCCGAGGACGTGGTAAACCAGCAGCCAGCCTACGACGAACCGACGAAGTCGGACTTCAAGCTGAGCATCAAGGTGCTGAAGAAGGAGTGCTTCGGCAGCGCCGGCTGCAACATCGTCTTCCGAATCCAGGTGGCGGCATCCGCGTCGTTCGACAAGACCCTCGACCCGTCGAAGACCTACGAGGTCACGTACGAGGTCCTTGGCGGGGAGGACCCGCTGCAGAACACGTTCGAGCTGACCGGCGACCAGTCGTACGTCGAGGAGGAGGAAATCATCAGCACGGCAACCTCCAACGCGAAGCTGACCGCAGTGGTGCTGGACGTCAGCCCGCGGGGCTACTGAACTTGCCCTGAACATGCCCAAGCGCCCGCCCAGAAGGGAGCGGGCGCTTCATGTTCCAGGGCGTGGGGACGAGGCTGGCCAACGAGGGTGACACCATGGCGATCCTCGGTCACGCGGACCGGCGGTCGACGCAGCAGTACATGCACGGCCGGGAGGAACGTCTTTGGCCAAGCGCATGTGGCGCTGCGCCGGGCACGCGGGTGGCGCAGCTCGGCGACCTCACGCCGCAACCGCAAGTTCCCCTTCATCAAGTCCACGGTCGGCCGGACGACACAGTCATCGTCGACGGCGTGCTCAGCAAGGGCGTGTTGCAGCGGCCGCGGCTACCAAGGGCTGGCCACCGAACTCGGACTCGCGCTCCTGATCACCGTTGCCGAACGCCTCGAACGCAGGGGCGGCCGCGAACTGGTCGCCGGCTGTCCAACCAGGAAAAGACGGCCAGGAGACGGCGGAGGCTGGTCGACCGGTTCTACCGGCTGGTACGCGGACTGCCGGTGACCGCGAGCGTCAATTCTGGCGGCGGCCAGTTCCTCGTCGTCCTGGCCACCGACGGCCGCTGACCCGTTTCCCAGGTCGACGGATGCCCGCTGGAGGAGAGGCCGCCGGACCCGGATGACCACCACCAGCACCGCGCACCACCACTCGTGAGGCTCCGTCACAAACAGATCCGGCGATTCTCGGTGTTCACATGCTCGGCCGGCCACCCGAATGGCGATCTTGTCAGACCACGACACCTCACCACCTACCGTGTGACAACGGGACGCCAGCGGCTCGCGCGTTCTCAGCGGCTACGTGCATCTGATCTTGGAACAGCACCGCGGGATGGCTGCACGATAGTTGTCCGCTGAGGCGGGAATTCGGTTGGACAACAATCACGGCATGATCGACGTTATTTTGTACTTGCGGCCTGTGGCGACGCTACTACCAACGGCGCTGATTTCAGCCTGTCTTGGCGGCACGGAACTGAATTGAGACCGCGAGAACCTCGCAGCCGCTGCGCCTCGCCCCGGCAAGCAGTGACATGAGACTACTTCACATGCAGTAGTGCGCAGCTGCGCACTACCCGCCCAATGATGTGACAGTCCACACTGGTGCCATGGGACTCAAGGACACGTTGCCATATCCATATAACCTGGACCTGTCTCCCGTGCTGCACGGCCTTGCCCGTCGAACCGAGGTGGGCCGTCGCCGGTTGGCGAACGATCCCGTGACAGCCTCGTATCTTGCGGCTGGGATGCGACTGCTGGAGCGGCACCTCGGCCAAGGCGAGGAAGCGTTCAAGTGCGACGACGCTGACAATCCTGAGCGCCCGCTCCTCAAGCTGCTTTCCCAGAGGGCCGTGGCGGACGAGATAACCCGAAACCCGGAACCATTTATTAGGCAGGGTACTACCTCCACCCTACGGGCCACTTGGCAATCGCAGCCACACTATATCGCCGACCTACTCCGGTTCGGACTTTGGTCTCAACGCTATGCCGGTCTCTACGCCGGAGAGCTCGCGGCCTACGTCGAAGATCTGGTCTCCGGTCCACACTTGATAGAAGCCATTCACGCAATCACCGCCGCACACGTCGAGGACAGCGTCGAACGACCACGATTTCGCCTACAGCTGTTGGCAGCCGCGACGGCAGAAGGGGACGACGTTATCCGGCAGGCGATGACTGACAACTATCGTGAGGTGGAGCGCACGTGGGCCGCAGTCTTTGAGGAGATGATCGGGGCGCGGCAGCTAGAGCTCCGTCCCGGCATCACCGTTGAGCATATGGTCACTATGGTCGTAGGAGCCGTCGAAGGCATCTCGCTCCGTGCGCTCCTAGACAACGAGAGGGTCTTTGACGATCGAGAAACGCGGCGCTTGATGGGCACTATGGCTGCGGCACTGCTGATCGGAATCATCAGGCCACAAGACGGCAGCCTGAATGAAACCGTGGAGCAGGCACTAGGGAGGATCGCGAATCTTTAGAGACGTGCGCCTCGCGATGTTCGCTAGACGCAACTCTTTCGTCTACCTAGCGTGGGAGACTAAGCGTGCCACGGAAACGTCGACGTAGATTGATCATCAAGGTACTTTACGTAAGCTCGGAGACATCTGCTTTGGTCCAGGCCTACCGGGGTAGGAGCCGCCGGAGATTCATGTGGCTGCTGCTGTCGATCGCAGCTAGCCTCGGGCTTAACGTGCTAGTCGAAGTCGCGGCTTCCTACCTGTTGATTTGGTAGAGCATTCTCTCATCGGCATGTCCGGATGGTTGTGCTCAGCGTGTCGGTACCCATCGCGGTTGACTGGAGGCTTGCGGTGACGAACCCGCGGGCTGTAGCGCCAGCGAGTGTCTGCCGCAGCACAGTCGTAGCCAGACCACGACGGCGCGCCGACTCGCTGGTGGTGACGAACGAGACGTCGACGTCTGTGTCGCCGGGGATGGGCGCGAGTCCCGATTCGAATCCCTTGGCGGCGAATGTCCACAGTCCTGGCACACCCCTGGCCTGGCTAGCTCAGGCCGCGGGCCGCGCACTCCTGCTCGTACCGCTTGCTGTGCAGCACGCCCGGGTTGACGACCGCCCGACGGTAGAGCAGGTCGTCCGCTCGCCGCGCGGTTATCGGCAGCCCGTGCGCCTCATACAGGTCCGCGACCGCGGCGAACCGGTCGTCCTCATATCCGGCGTAGTGGTAGATCACCGCCTCCACAAGCGATTCGCCGGGCTGGATGTCGAACTCGCCCTCGGTGCTGAATGTGACGACCAGCGGTGGCTCGCCGACCGGTTCGTCGGGGTGCAGCCAGTAGCCGACCACGTCGCCGTCCACCAGTGTGCCGATCCACGCCGCATGTGGGAGCACGGTATCGATCGCGGCGATGTTGGCCATGATGTCGGGGTCCGCGCGATCGTTGTCGTTGAGGTAGCTGTGATCGAGCAGGGCGTGGGACTCACCCGGTTCGAAGATCACCGTCCCGGTGTGCAGCAGCGGATCCCGCGACCGCCCGGCGTCCGCGGGCCGCTCGGCCTGGATCGCCGCGAGCCGCCGCAGATCATCAGGTACGGGCCGGCCACGCAGCCGTTCGGCAACAGAGGCCAGGATCTGATCCACAGTCGCCACCCTGAAGCCTCCCGATCGCCTGAGGTCAACGCGGCACCACGGTAACGCCCCAGCACCAGCGGTCGCGGTCAGCGCCGACCTCGATGAGAGAGCGGACGATCATGTCGCCAAACCTCGGCCCGGGTAGCGGCTCGCGGGCCGTCCGCCCTGCCCACATTTTCGCGCGGCCAGCGAGACAGCGACGAGAAGACCCGGACGCTCGCCGCGGCGCTGGCCGCCGACTCAACGAACCCGTTCCGGCGTCTGCCACGCCGCCTTCCGTAGCCCACGCAGCGCTACCATCGGGTCCCGTGATCGTATGGATCAATGGCACCCACGGTGCAGGCAAGACAACAACCAGTGCACTCGTGCGGCAACTAATCCCGGATTCACGCATCTTCGACGCCGAGAAGGTCGGCGAGACACTCATGGACATCACGCCAGGGCTGCCCGAGACGGACAACTTCCAACACTGGCCGCCGTGGCGGCAACTCGTCGTCGAGACCGCCCGCCGGGTACTCGACTACACCGGCGGCACCCTGGTGATGCCCATGACGGTCCTGGTCGAGCAGTACTGGTGCGAAATCAGCACCGGGCTGGCCCACCACACCATCCCGGTCAGGCACTTCGTCCTCCACGCTGACCAAGACACCCTCCGTCGGCGCATCGAGGCAGAACACCCCATCCCCTCACCGTTCCGCCTAAAACACCTTGAGCCTTACGCCGAGGCAGCCCGCACGTGGCTACACAACGAGGCCGATGTCGTCATCGACACCGCACACCTCACGCCCGCCCAGGCCGCCCTACAGATCGCAGCCGCCGTCAAGAGTTGCCCTCCGCCCGCCCTGCGAGACAGCCGCAGATGAGTCCTGCCCACGGGCCGGAGCCAGTGTCATCAGCTGGCTACAGCGCCGCAGCGGCCATGCATCTCAACCGACCCCTACCAATGTCCGGGACTCGACCTACCACTCTCCGCAACAAGCGGATCGCGGCAGAGAGTGAGTCCCTGATACTGCGGCGACCGGTCCTTGGCTGACAAGCCACCGGTGGACCACTGTCATCGCGGCGCGTTCGACCTTACGGCGCAGCAGCGAATCATCGAGCCGGGCTTGCCCGCCCTCACTGTTACCGCCCATGCGGAGGTTACCGGCCACGCCCGACCCCGTTCTGCCGATCTGGTGATCGGGCCTGCGTGGTGCCCGATGAGCCGAACCGGCCGGTACGCCCACCCAAGCAGCCACCCGGACGCCGGGGCGTTGACGGCGTAGTCCTGGGAAGGCGGACTTGGCGATGGCCATGAGTCGCGCGGCGTGGCTGTGGTCGTAGCGGTCTTTGACCACCCCGCACCGCTGGTTCAGGTCGGCCGTGGGCGGGGCCGTCCGGTGCGTCCGCTGGAGAGGCTGAACAGTCGTCTGGCCAGCACGCGAAGCAGCCGGGCGAGGTGCAGGTGGTCGCCGTCGCGGTGCAGCCGCTGCGCGGTATAGGTGGCGGCGGCCAGTACCGCGCCCGGTGGACCCCAAGCCGGCGCCCAGATCAGGATCCGGGAGATCACCTGGGTGAGGCAGGCACCGGTCCGGCCGGTGTCGGCTGGGTCGCTGTCCAGGGCCGGTAGCAGGTCGCAGGTGAGCGTGAGGTAGGTGTGCCAGGCCGCCCGCCGGGCTGGCTCGGCGAACCGGCAGTGAGGGTCGCTGGCGCGGGGTGTGGTCATAGGTCGTTGCCGGCGTAGGAGAGGTTGAAGCTCTTGTTAGTCAGCGGGAAGTCCGGAACGATCGTGTCGGCGAGGGCGACCGGCAACGCCGGCCAGTTGAAAAACGAGGGGTCGACGATCTTCGCGCGGGCGAGGGTGCCGTCGGGTCGTATCTCGACGCGGTGGGTGATGGTGCCGCGCCAGCCTTCGACGATCCCGACTCCCGAGGTAGGTCGGTCATGTCGTGGCTGTGGGCCGGCGGTGGTCGGGCCGGGTGTGAGGGTTGGCAGCAGCCCGGCGAGCAGCGCGGCTGAGGCGCGGATCTCGTCCGCCCGGACCAGGAAGCGGGCCAGTACGTCGCCGTCCTGGTGGACTGGGGTGCTGAGGTTGTCCAGGTGGGTGTGCGGGTGGGCTGTGCGGGCGTCGAAGGGCATGCCGCTGGCGCGGGCGACGTAGCCGAGGCAGCCGATGTCGGCGGCTTGCCGGAGGCCGAGCACGGCGGTGCCGGTGAGCCGGTCCCGGACCACGGTCTGGTTGAGCGCGATCGCGACGATCTCGGCGATGTCGTCGGCGACGGCGTGCACGGTGGCCGGGTCGGGGACGGTGCGCAGGTGTACGCCGCCGGGGAAGATGCCGCCGCGCAGCAGGCGGTGTCCGGTGGTGGCCTGGTTGAGGCGGAGCAGTCGTTCACGGATGCGTTGGGTGTGTGCGTGCGCGATGCCGTAGCCGACGTCGTTGCAGATGGCGCCGAGGTCGGCGACGTGGTTGTGCAGCCGTTCCAGTTCGAGCAGGGCGGCCCGGGCGCGTTGCACGCGGGCGGGGACGGCGACGGCCAGGGCGTCTTCGACAGCCAGGCTGTAGGCGAGGGCGTGCCCGGCGGAGGTGTCGCCGCTGATCCGCTCGGCGAGCGCGACACGCGAGTATACGGTCTGCCCTTCGAACAGTTTCTCGATTCCCTTGTGGACGTACCAGAGGCGGGCCTTGAGTTTGAGGATGGTTTCGCCAACCACGGAGAACCGGAAGTGGCCCGGTTCGATCAGTCCGGCGTGTACCGGTCCGACCGGGATCTCGTAGACGCCGGCGCCTTGCACGGTGACGAACGGGAACGGTTCGGACTCGGCCAGGGGCGGTCGGGGCCCGGCGTCGGCGCGCATCGGGTACCAGCCGGCGGGCCAGTGGGGGTGGCGGACCAGCCGGCGTGGCAGTGGGTGGTTGTCCGGTTGGACGCCGTACAGGTCGTGCATCTCGCGTTCGAAACGCCCGGCCGGGAAAGATACGGCGGCCAGGCTCGGTACGGCCGGGCGGTCCGGTGCGGTGCGCAGGTGCAGCTCGGTGCGCTGGTCGGGGGGTCCGGAGGTGAACAGGTACACGATCCGGATGGTGTCCGGGTCCTGGTGGGCGGCGACCAGCGCGAGCCGGGCGCCGCCGGCCAGCAGGTGGCCGGCCCGCTCGGCCAGTTCGCCGGCGCTGACCTCGACGGCTGTGGCCGGTGGGATGGGGTGTGCCTCGGTCATTGCTTACCTGTCCTGCACGATGATGTCGGTGGCGGTTTGCAGGAGCTCGTTTAGCGGCCCGAGGCTGATGCCGAGGGCGGCTGCGGCGGCCAGGCCGACGGCGAGCGGCACGATCGCTGCCGGCCGGGCCGCGAGCGTGGGCGCGGTGGCCGGCTCCTGAGTGGCCGGCTCCTGGGTGGCCGGGTCAGGTGGGCCGAGCAGGATGCCGGTGCTGTGCCGGACGATAGCCGCGAAGGCGACCAGGACGAGCGCGAACGTGGCGGCGACGGCCCAGCCCTGGCCGGCGGCCAGGCCGGCCCGGGCGATGCCGAGTTCGGAGGCGAAGAGGCTGAACGGGGGAAGGCCGAGCAACGCCAGCAGCGCCAACCCGAAGACGACGGCGAGGGCTGGCCGGCGGGCGGAGAGCCCGCGGACGGCGGCGATGCGGCTGCTGCCGGACAGGCGCAGCAGTTGACCGGCGCCGCAGAAGGCGACGGCCTTGCTCAGGCCGTGGCCGAGCACGTGCACCAGGACGGCGGTGATCGCCAGGCGGCTGCCCGTGGCGGTGCCGAGGGCGACAAGTCCCATGTGCTCGATCGAGGAGTAGGCCAGCATCCGTTTGTAGTCGCGCTGGCTGATCAGCAGGAGCGCGGCGGCGGCGATCGAGGCCAGGGCGGCGACCAGCAGCAGGGTGCGGGTGTAGCCGGGGCCGATGACGCTGTCGGTGATCGCCTTGTACCGCCAGATCGCGTAGAACGCGACCGACAGCAGAACCCCCGACATGAGCGCCGAGACCGGGGCGGGTGCCTGGCTGTGCGCGTCGGGCAGCCAGGCGTGCATCGGGGCCAGGCCGGCCTTGGTGCCGAAGCCGACCAGCACCAGGCCGGTGGCGAGCCGGATCAGGTCCGCGTCGAGGCCGGCGGCGTGGCCGGTCAGGTAGGTCCAGTCGAGGGCGGCGGCGCCGTGGCCGCCGGCAGCGACCGCGGCGGCGTACACGCAGACGGTACCCAGGAACGCCACCGCGATGCCGATCGAGCACAGCACCACGTACTTCCAGGCGGCCTCCACGCTGGCCCGGCTGCGCCGGTGACCGACCAGGAACGCGGTGACGATGGTGGTGGCCTCCACCGCCACCCACAGCAGGCCCAGGTTGTCGGCCAGGACCGCCAGGCTCATCGCGGCCAGGAACAGCTGGACCAGGATCAGGTAGCGGCGCGCGGTGCCCGCTGTGGCGGCGCCGGCGGCGGCCTCGGCGGCCAGGTGGTGCACTCCGGCCCAGCAGGCGATGGCGGCGACCGCACCGATGACGATGAGCATGAACGCGGTCAGCGCGTCCGCGCGCAGCAACCCGTAGCCGACCTGCTGTCCAGCATGGACAGTGCGGGCGAGCCACACGGCGGCGGCGAGGATGCCCACGGCAGCGGCCACCCCGGCCCAGGCGGCCACGGCCCGGCCGCGCAGCGCGGCGACCGCGGCGGCGGCCAGCGGCGCGGCCAGCGGAAGGTGCAGCGCGAACACGTCGAGTGCCTCTGTCATCAGTCGCGCAACCCTCGTAGGTCGTCCAGGTCGGTACGCCCGAACACGGCCCGCAGCCGCGCGGTGAGCACCTGCAGCACCAGCACCGCCAGCAGCAGGTCCGCCGACACCCCTAGCTCGACGACCAGCGGAACCCCGCCGGTGGCCAGGAACGCGACCGCTGCCACACCGTTGTCGATCAGCAGCAGGCCGACGATCTGGGAGATGGCCCGGCGGCGGGTGGCCGCGAGAAGGAATCCGATCAGCACCACGGCGAGGCCGACCGGCGCGGCCCGGGCGGTCGGTGACGGCGCCAGGTTGACCAGTGGCCGCGCCGCCGCGTAGGCCAGCAGGGTCAGCGCCGCCGCGGCCAGCAGGGACGCCGCGACGTTGACCAGTGGGGCGGTTTCTCTGGCTTCGGGGACCCGGGCCAGCACCCGGCGCAGCAGCCACGGCAGGACACCGACCTTGAGGACCCCGACCATGGCCGCCACCACGAACGCCTCCGGGTGCCGGTGGTCGACCGCGAACAGCACCGCGATACCGGTCAGGGCCGCCCCCTGGACGGTCAGCAGCGTGATCAGCGCCGCCAGTTCCCGGCGCCAGAGCACACCGATGGCGGTGAGCAGGAACAGTCCACAAGCGAGGTTGAGCAGCTGGTCGGTCATGGCAGGCTCCCGGAGGTCAGGCCAGCACGGACGAGGCGATCACGGCAAGCAGGCCCAGCACGAACGAGCCGGCCAGCAGCTCCGGTACTCGAAACAGCCGAAGCTTGGCCACGAACACCTCGCCGGCCGCCACCAGGGCGGCCAGGCCGGCCACCTTGACCACGAACACCCCCGCGGCCAGGGCGAGGGCGGCCGGCCGCGGGTTGGTGGCCACGCCCCACGGGATGAACAGGTTGGCCAGCAGACCGAGCAGGATGCTCAGCCGCATCGCCGCCGCCCACTCCACCAGGGCCAGGTCCCGGCCGGCGTACTCGAGCACCATGGCCTCGTGCACCATGGTCAGCTCCAGGTGCGTGGCGGGGTTGTCCACTGGCAGCCGCCCGGCCTCGGCGAGTGCGGCGACCCCCAAGGCGGCGGCGGCAAGGGCGCTGGCCGGGGTGAACACCAGTGCCGGGTCGGTGGCACCGGCCGCGACGATCCGACCAAGGTCGGTGGAACCGACCCGTGTGGAGAGCGCGAACACCGCCAACAGCGCGGTCGGCTCGACCAGCGCCGCGATGGTCACCTCCCGGCTGGCGCCCATCCCACCGAACGCGGTGCCGGTGTCCAGCCCGGCCAGTGCGAGCGCCGCCGCGCCGAGCAGCAGCAGCCCGACCACCACGACGAGGTCGGCCACCCCCGGCAGCGGACCGACCGTGGACAGAAAAGGTGCGACGCCGGCGACCAGCACGCTGGTGGCCACCAGCACCAGCGGGGCGGCGATGAAGAAAATGCCGGCGTCGGCCGGGATAACCGGCTCCTTGCGCAGCTGCTTGCGCAGGTCCCGCCACGGCTGCACCAGGCGGCCGCCGGCGCGGCCTTCCAACCGCGCCCGCACACCGCGCATCAGGCCGATCACCAACGGCGCCGCAGCCGCGACGAGCACCACCTGCGCGATGGCCGACACCCACGCGTTCACCGGATCACCCCGGCGACCAAGACCGCCACGACCGCGGCGAGCATGTAGGCCAGGTAC